>NZ_CP113432.1:0-600000 GCF_026686735.1 Pseudomonas triclosanedens
ATGCCGGAGCCTCAGCCGGTTCCTGTAGTGACGCAGCCAATGGCGGACCTGGACGAGTCCAGCCCCGGCATCGATCCGCTTGCCGCGGCGATGCCCGCTGCCGCTGTGCGTACCGAGCGCAATGTGCAGGTTGAAGGTGCGCTCAAGCACACCAGCTATCTCAACCGCACCTTCACCTTCGAAAACTTCGTAGAAGGCAAGTCCAACCAGTTGGCCCGCGCAGCGGCCTGGCAGGTAGCCGACAACCTCAAGCATGGCTACAACCCTCTCTTCCTTTATGGAGGGGTAGGCTTGGGGAAAACCCACCTGATGCACGCTGTTGGTAACCATCTGCTGAAGAAGAACCCCAATGCCAAGGTCGTATACCTGCATTCGGAGCGTTTCGTTGCGGACATGGTGAAAGCGTTACAGCTCAATGCCATCAACGAGTTCAAGCGCTTTTACCGTTCAGTGGACGCCTTGCTGATCGACGATATTCAGTTCTTCGCACGCAAGGAGCGTTCCCAGGAAGAGTTCTTCCACACCTTTAATGCCCTGCTAGAGGGCGGCCAGCAGGTCATTCTGACCAGCGACCGTTACCCGAAGGAAATCGAAGGTCTGGAAGAGCGCCTGAAATCGCGCTTTGGCTGGGGTCTTACTGTTGCGGTAGAGCCGCCGGAACTGGAAACCCGCGTAGCGATCCTGATGAAGAAGGCCGAGCAGGCCAAGGTAGAGCTGCCTCACGATGCGGCGTTCTTCATCGCCCAACGGATCCGCTCCAACGTGCGCGAGTTGGAGGGTGCGCTCAAGCGTGTGATCGCCCACTCACACTTCATGGGGCGGCCGATCACCATCGAGTTGATTCGTGAGTCGCTGAAGGACCTGTTGGCCCTGCAGGACAAGCTGGTCAGCATCGACAATATTCAACGCACCGTCGCCGAGTACTACAAGATCAAGATCGCCGACCTGCTGTCCAAGCGCCGCTCGCGCTCGGTGGCGCGTCCGCGTCAGGTCGCTATGGCGCTTTCCAAGGAGCTGACCAACCACAGCCTCCCGGAAATCGGCGTCGCCTTCGGCGGTCGGGATCACACCACTGTGCTGCACGCCTGTCGTAAGATCGCTCAACTCAAGGAATCCGACGCGGATATCCGCGAGGACTACAAGAACCTGCTGCGTACTCTGACCACCTGACGCAGCCCCCACGAGGCAAGGGACTAGACCATGCATTTCACCATTCAACGCGAAGCTCTGTTGAAACCCCTGCAACTGGTCGCTGGCGTTGTGGAGCGCCGCCAGACGCTGCCGGTTCTTTCCAACGTTCTGCTGGTTGTCGAAGGTCAGCAATTGTCGCTGACCGGCACCGATCTTGAGGTCGAACTGGTCGGCCGCGTTACCCTGGAAGACGCTGCCGAGCCGGGCGAGATCACGGTGCCGGCCCGTAAGCTGATGGACATCTGCAAAAGCCTGCCCAGCGACGCTCTGATCGACATTCGTGTCGACGAGCAGAAATTGCTCGTGAAGGCCGGTCGCAGCCGTTTTACTTTGTCCACGCTGCCGGCGAATGACTTCCCCACTGTCGAGGAAGGCCCCGGTTCTCTGACCTTCAGCCTGGTACAGAGCAAGCTGCGTCGCTTGATCGATCGCACCAGCTTCGCGATGGCGCAGCAGGACGTTCGCTACTACCTCAACGGTATGCTGTTGGAGGTTGGTGGTGGCGTATTGCGGGCTGTGGCGACCGACGGTCACCGTCTGGCCATGTGTTCGTTCAACGGTGCGGCGCCGGAAGCTCAGGATCGTCATCAGGTCATCGTCCCGCGCAAGGGTATCCTTGAACTGGCCCGCCTGCTGACTGAACAGGATGGTGAAGTCGCCATCGTTCTTGGCCAGCATCATATCCGCGCTACTACCGGTGAGTTCACCTTCACCTCCAAGCTTGTCGACGGTAAGTTCCCCGACTACGAGCGCGTGCTGCCGAAGGGTGGCGACAAGCTGGTTGTTGGTGATCGTCAGGTGCTGCGTGAAGCCTTCAGCCGCACCGCGATTCTGTCCAATGAGAAGTACCGCGGTATCCGCCTGCAACTCTCCAATGGCTTGCTGAAGATCCAGGCGAACAACCCGGAACAGGAAGAAGCAGAAGAAGAAGTGCAGGTTGACTACAACGGCGGCAGCCTGGAAATCGGCTTCAACGTCAGCTATCTGCTGGACGTCCTTGGCGTCATGGGAACTGATCAGGTTCGAATGATCCTTTCCGACTCCAACAGCAGTGCACTGCTGCAGGAAGCGGACAATGACGACTCTGCGTACGTCGTCATGCCGATGCGCCTCTGACGCGTATCGATGTCCCTTACCCGCGTTTCGGTCACCGCGGTGCGTAACCTGCACCCGGTGACCCTCTCCCCCTCCCCCCGCATCAATATTCTCTACGGCGAAAACGGCAGCGGTAAAACAAGCCTGCTCGAAGCCATTCACCTATTGGGCCTTGCCCGCTCCTTCCGCAGCCTTCGCCTTCAGCCGGTTATCCAGTATGACGAGCCCGCTTGCACGGTGTTTGGCCAGGTGCGTCTTAGCAACGGTTTCGACAGCAGTTTGGGTGTTTCGAGAGATCGTCAGGGCGAATTTCAGATTCGTATCGACGGACAGAATGCGCGCGGCGCGGCGCAGCTTGCCGAGGCTCTGCCCCTGCAACTGATCAATCCGGATAGCTTCCGCCTGCTCGAGGGAGCACCGAAGATACGCCGGCAGTTCCTCGACTGGGGAGTGTTCCACGTGGAACAGCGCTTCATGGTCGCCTGGCAGCGGCTTCAGAAGGCGCTCCGCCAGCGGAACTCGTGGCTCCGACATGGTAAACTGGACGGTGCTTCGCAGGCTGCCTGGGATCGAGAATTGTGTACGGCGAGCGACGAAATCGACGCCTATCGACGGTCATATATTCAGGCATTGAAGCCGCAGTTCGAGAAGACGCTGGCTGAGCTTATTCAGCTGGATGGCCTGACCCTCAGCTACTACCGCGGATGGGATAAGGAGCGCGATCTGGGCGAAGTTCTTTCCTCCAGCCTGCTGCGTGACCAGCAGATGGGGCATACCCAGGCCGGCCCGCAGCGCGCGGATTTGAGAATCCGTCTCGGGGGGCACAATGCTGCGGAGATACTTTCCCGTGGTCAACAGAAATTGGTGGTCTGCGCGTTGCGGATCGCCCAAGGGCATCTGATCAATCAGGCCAAGCGCGGCCAATGCGTTTACCTGGTGGACGACCTGCCCTCGGAATTGGATGAGAAGCATCGGCTTTCATTGTGCCGGCTTCTCGAAGATCTGGGTTGCCAGGTGTTCATCACCTGCGTCGATCCGAACCTATTGAAAGACGGCTGGCGAACGGAAACGCCAGTGTCCATGTTCCACGTGGAACATGGACGAGTCTCTCAGGACACTACCATCGGGAGTGAAGAATGAGCGAGAACACCTACGACTCCTCCAGTATCAAGGTACTGAAGGGGCTTGATGCGGTACGGAAGCGTCCAGGCATGTACATCGGCGATACCGACGACGGCACTGGCCTGCACCACATGGTCTTCGAAGTGGTGGACAACTCGATCGACGAAGCGTTGGCCGGATACTGCAGCGAGATCAGCATCACCATTCACACCGATGAATCCATCACCGTTCGCGACAATGGCCGCGGCATTCCGGTGGATATCCACAAGGAAGAAGGGGTCTCCGCTGCAGAGGTCATCATGACTGTACTGCACGCTGGTGGTAAGTTCGACGACAACAGCTACAAGGTTTCTGGCGGTCTGCACGGAGTGGGTGTGTCTGTAGTTAACGCCCTTTCCCACGAACTGCGCCTGACCATCCGCCGTGAAGGCAAGGTCTGGGAGCAGGTCTACCATCATGGCGTTCCGCAGTTTCCGCTGCGCCCGGTAGGCGATACCGATGGTTCCGGCACCGAAGTGCATTTCAAGCCGTCTCCGGAAACCTTCCATAACATCCATTTCAGTTGGGACATCCTGGCCAAGCGGATCCGCGAGTTGTCCTTCCTGAACTCCGGCGTTGGTATCGTCCTGCGTGATGAGCGTGCCGGCAAGGAAGAGCTATTCAAGTACGAAGGTGGCCTGCGGGCATTCGTGGAGTATCTGAACACCAATAAGACTGCGGTGAACCAGGTCTTCCACTTCAACTGCCAGCGCGAAGAAGATGGCGTTGGCGTGGAAGTCGCCCTGCAGTGGAACGACAGCTTCAACGAGAACATCCTCTGCTTCACCAACAATATTCCGCAGCGCGATGGCGGTACCCACCTGGCGGGCTTTCGTTCTGCTCTAACCCGCCACTTGAATAACTACATCGAGCAGGAAGGCTTGGCGAAGAAGTTCAAGATTGCTACCACTGGCGACGACGCCCGTGAAGGTTTGACTGCGATCATTTCGGTGAAGGTCCCGGACCCGAAGTTCAGCTCCCAGACCAAAGACAAGCTGGTTTCTTCAGAAGTTAAGACCGCCGTGGAACAGGAAATGGGCAAGTACTTCGCCGACTTCCTGCTGGAAAACCCGAACGAAGCCAAGGCCGTTGTCGGCAAGATGATCGACGCCGCGCGTGCTCGTGAAGCGGCCCGCAAGGCTCGCGAGATGACCCGCCGCAAGGGGGCGCTGGATATCGCCGGCCTGCCGGGCAAGCTCGCTGATTGCCAGGAGAAGGATCCCGCCCTCTCCGAACTGTACATCGTGGAGGGTGACTCTGCGGGCGGTTCTGCCAAGCAGGGCCGTAACCGCAAGACCCAGGCAATCCTGCCGCTCAAGGGCAAGATCCTCAACGTAGAGAAGGCTCGCTTTGACAAGATGCTCTCCTCCCAGGACGTTGGCACCCTGATCACTGCACTGGGCTGCGGTATCGGTCGTGAGGAGTACAACATCGACAAGCTGCGCTACCACAACATCATCATCATGACCGATGCTGACGTCGACGGTTCGCACATCCGTACACTGCTGCTGACCTTCTTCTTCCGTCAGCTCCCAGAGTTGGTCGAGCGCGGCTACATCTACATCGCCCAGCCGCCGCTGTACAAGGTGAAGAAGGGAAAGCAGGAGCAGTACATCAAGGACGATGTGGCGATGGAAGAGTACATGACACAGTCTGCTCTGGAAGACGCCAGCGTCCACGTCAACGAAAGTGCCCCGGGTCTGTCCGGCGAGTCTCTGGAGAAGCTGGTCAACGAGTACCGTGGCGTGATGCGCACCCTCGCCCGTCTGTCCCGCCTGTACCCGCAGGACCTGACCGAGCACTTCGTCTACCTGCCGCGCATCGACGTCGAGACACTGGGAGACCAGGCTGCCATGCAGTCCTGGCTGGATCAGTACCAGGCGCGCCTGAAAACCGCCGAGAAGTCCGGTCTGGTCTACAAGGTCAGCCTGCGTGAAGACCGCGAGCGTCACCTGTGGCTGCCGGAGGTCGAGATGGTCGCCCACGGCCTTTCCAGCTATGTCACCTTCAATCGCGACTTCTTCGCCAGCAACGACTACCGTGCAGTAACCGAGCTGGGCGCCAAGCTGAACAGCCTGATGGAAGACGGTGCGTATGTGCAGAAGGGCGAGCGCAAGAAGAACGTATCCAGCTTCAAGGAGGCGCTGGACTGGCTGATGGCAGAAGGCACCAAGCGCCACAGCATTCAGCGATACAAGGGCCTTGGCGAGATGAACCCGGATCAGTTGTGGGAGACCACGATGGACCCGAGCGTGCGTCGTATGCTGAAAGTAACCATCGAGGATGCCATCGCTGCCGACCAGTTGTTCAATACCCTCATGGGCGATGCCGTGGAGCCTCGGCGCGACTTCATCGAAAGCAATGCCCTGGCGGTCTCCAACCTGGACGTGTAAGACCGGGTGTAGCCACGGCAAAAAGAAAGGGCCCCTCGGGGCCCTTTCTTTGTTTGCGGTAGCGGGGTGTTTACGATACTTTCGCGACGGTTTGCGCGGTCGCTTCGGGGGGAAGCTCACCCATTTCGCGCAGGGTCTGGATGACCCAGTTCTCGGCACGCTGGTTGAGCTCGGTAATGGCGCGCGCGCCCTCTCCATCTGCGTACATCGCCGGACCGATCACCACCTGGATGGTGCCGGGGTACTTCGCCCAACCGTTCTTCGGCCAGTAGTGTCCGGCATTGTGTGCAATCGGCAGCACTGGCAGGTTCGCGTTGACCGCCAGGGCCGCACCGCCCCGGGAGAACTTGCCGATCTGGCCGGTGGGAACGCGGGTGCCCTCTGGGAAGATCAGTACCCAGGCGCCTTGCTTCAGGCGTTCGTCACCCTGCTTGGCCATCTGCTTGAGTGCCACCTTGGGCTGGTCCCGGTTGATAGCGATGGGTTTGAGCAGCGCCATCGCCCAGCCGAAGAAGGGAACGAACAGCAGCTCGCGCTTGAGCACTTGAGCGAGCGGTTCGAAGTAGCCGGTGAGGAAGAAGGTCTCCCAGGTGCTCTGGTGCTTGGAAAGAATCACGCAGGGATGGTCCGGGATATTCTCCACGCCTTTGAGTTCGTAGCGCACGCCGACCATCACCGCCGCCAGCCAGACGGCGAACTTGCACCAGGCCTGGGCGACGAAACGGTAGCGCTGGCGGAACGGCAGGAAGGGGGCGATGAACAGACTCAGGGTGCCCCACACGAAGGCGCTGGTCGACAGCAGCAGGTAGAAAAGGACGGTTCTGATGGCCTGCACTGTCGACATGGGTGATGAATCCTCAGGAAAGTAGATGGGCAGCCACTGCCGCCAGATCGTCGAATACCAGCGTGCCTTCGGGCAACTGTTGGGTCAGGGTACGCTCGCCTTTGCCGGTCTTCACCAACACTGGCTGACAATCGACGGCCAGCGCAGCGTCCAGGTCACCCCGGCTGTCACCGACGAACCAGGTACCATGCAGGTCGACGCCATAGTGCTGGGCAATCTGTCGCAGCATACCGGGTTTCGGCTTGCGGCAGTCGCAGCCCTCATCGGGCCCATGAGGACAAAAAACGATGAGGCCAAGTTCACCACCCTGCTCCGCCACCAGTTCGCGCAGTCTCGCGTGCATGCTGTCCAGTGTGGCCAGGTCATAGTATCCCCTGGAGATGCCGGACTGGTTGGTGGCAACAGCGAGGGTCCATCCTGCTTTGCTCAGTTGAGCAATCGCGGCGATCGCGCCGGGAATCGGAATCCACTCGTCAAGGGATTTGATGTAGGCGTCGGAGTCCTGATTGATGACACCGTCGCGGTCGAGGATCAGTAGCTTCATGCTTCGATAGGCCACGCGCTTCGAGAAGTCGGAAATGAAAAAGCCGGGAGTCCGTGACGGCGAACCGTTGCGAACTCCCGGCTTAAGGCAGGTATCAACCCAGCAGCGAGATGTCGGCGACGCCGAGGAACAGCCCGCGCAGCTTGGCCAGCAGCGCATAGCGGTTGGCCTTCACGGCGCTGTCATCCGCGTTGACCAGTACTTCCTCGAAGAACGCATCGACCGGCGCGCGCAGGGCCGCCAGGCGGGCCAGGGCGGCACGATAGTCGCGGGCTGCTGCCAGCGGAGCGACTTCGCCTTCTGCGGTCGCCACGGCGCTGCCAAGGGCCTTCTCGGCCGCCTCGGCAAACAGGCTGGCGTTGACTGTGGTGGGAACCTCGCCTTCGGCCTTGGCCAGGATGTTCGACACTCGCTTGTTGGCGGCGGCCAGGGCTTCGGCTTCGGGCAACTGACGGAAAGCCTGCACGGCTTGTACGCGCTGGTCGAAGTCCAGCGGAGCGGTTGGTTTGAGCGCGCGTACTGCCTGGTACACGGCCACGTCCACGCCTTCGTCCTCGTAGCGGGCACGCAGACGGTCGAAGATGAAGTCCTGTACCTGCTCGGACAAGCCTTGCGCCTTCACCTTGTCGCCGTACTGGGCCACGGCAACGCCAATGGCGTCGGCGAGATCCAGGTCCAGTTGCTTTTCGATGAGGATGCGCAACACGCCCAGAGCCGCACGACGGAGGGCATACGGGTCCTTGCTGCCGGTGGGAAGCATACCGATGCCGAAGATGCCGACCAGGGTGTCGAGCTTGTCGGCCACGGCCACCGCGGAACCGGTCAGGGTGCTCGGCAGTTCGGCACCGGCACCGCGCGGCATGTACTGCTCGTTCAGCGCCAGAGCGACATCCTTGGCCTCGCCACCTGCGGTGGCGTAGTAGTAGCCAGCGATGCCCTGCATCTCGGGGAACTCGCCGACCATTTCGGTGGCCAGGTCGCATTTGGAGAGGATGCCGGCGCGGGCGGCGTTGGCCGCATCACCGCCGATGCGCTCGGCAATGTAGGCGGCCAGCTTGGATACGCGCTCGGCCTTCTCGTACACGGTGCCGAGCTGAGCCTGGAACACCACGTTCTTCAGGCGTGCATTGAAGCCTTCAAGCGGCTGCTTCTGATCTTGCTTGAAGAAGAACTCGGCGTCGGTCAGGCGCGGGCGCACGACCTTCTCGTTGCCGGAGACGATGTGTTCCGGCGCCTTGCTCTCGACGTTGGCCACGGTGATGAAGCGCGGCAGCAGCTTGCCGTTGGCATCCAGCAGGCAGAAGTACTTCTGGTTGTCCTGCATTGTGGTGATCAGGGCTTCCTGCGGCACGGCGAGGAAGCGCTCCTCGAAGGAGCAAACCAGCGGCACCGGCCACTCGACCAGCGCGGTCACTTCGTCCAGCAGGTCGGCCGGAACGATGGCGCTGCCCTTCTGTTCGGCAGCCAGTTCCGCTACGCGCCGGGAGATGATCTCGCGGCGCTCGGCGAAGTCGGCCAGCACATGGGCGCTGCGCAGGTCTTCCAGGTAGTTGGCCGGGGCGGAAATGCGCACGTTGTCCGGATTGTGGAAGCGATGGCCGCGGGATTCGCGCCCGGCCTTGCGAGTGAGTATCTCGCAGTCGACGACGTCGTTGCCGAACAGCATCACCAGCCACTGGGTCGGACGCACGAACTCTTCACGGCGGGCCGCCCAGCGCATGCGCTTGGGAATCGGGAGCTCGTTCAGCGAGGACTCGACGATCCCCGGCAGCAGGCCCACGGCTGGCTGGCCGGTGATGGTCTGGCTGAACTTCAGCTTCGGACCGCTCTTGTCGATCTGCGCCAGGTCCACGCCGCATTTCTTGGCAAAGCCCAGGGCAGCCTGTGTCGGGTTGCCGCTGGCGTCGAAGGCAGCCTGCAGCGGCGGACCGTCGAGGTTCACGGTACGGTCCGGCTGCTGCACGGCGAGCTGATCGATCTGCACGGCCAGGCGACGCGGAGCGGCGTAGAAGCGTGCTGCGGCATAGGTCAGGCCAGCGGCTTTCAGGCCTTTCTCGATGCCGGCCAGGAAGGCTTCACCGAGGCTTTTCAGCGCCTTGGGTGGAAGCTCTTCGGTGCCCAGTTCGACGAGGAAATCCTTGGCGCTCATTATTCGGCCTCCTTCAGCTTGGCCAGTACTTCGTCACGCAGTTCAGGGGTGGCCATCGGGAAGCCGAGGCGGGCGCGGGCCTGCAGGTAGCTCTGCGCCACGGCGCGGGCCAGGGTGCGCACGCGCAGGATGTAGCGCTGACGTTCGGTCACCGAGATGGCGCGACGGGCGTCCAGCAGGTTGAAGGTGTGCGAGGCCTTGAGGACCATCTCGTAGGTCGGCAGCGGCAGCTGCAGCTCGATCAGGCGGTTGGCTTCGCTTTCGTAGAAATCGAACAGCTCGAACAGCTTCTCGACGTTGGCGTGTTCGAAGTTGTAGGTCGACTGCTCCACTTCGTTCTGGTGGAACACGTCGCCGTAGGTGACCTTGCCGAACGGGCCGTCCGCCCACACCAGATCGTACACCGAGTCGACGCCCTGGATGTACATCGCCAGGCGTTCCAGGCCATAGGTGATCTCACCGGTGACTGGGTAGCACTCGATGCCGCCAACCTGCTGGAAGTAGGTGAACTGAGTGACTTCCATGCCGTTCAGCCAGATTTCCCATCCCAGGCCCCAGGCGCCGAGAGTCGGCGACTCCCAGTTGTCTTCGACGAAACGGATGTCATGGACCAGCGGGTCGATGCCGATCGCCTTGAGCGAGCCGAGGTACAGCTCCTGGAAGTTTTCCGGGTTGGGTTTCAAGACCACCTGGAACTGGTAGTAGTGCTGCAGGCGGTTGGGGTTCTCGCCGTAGCGGCCGTCGGTCGGGCGGCGGCTGGGCTGCACGTAGGCGGCGTTCCAGGTCTCCGGCCCGATGGCGCGAAGGAAGGTGGCGGTGTGGAAGGTACCGGCGCCAACTTCCATGTCATAGGGCTGCAGCACCACGCAGCCCTGGTCGGCCCAGTATTGCTGCAGGGCGAGGATCAGGTCCTGGAAGGTGGGCACGGCGGGCGTAGTCTGGCTCACGAATTTCACCTGTGCTGGGTATGCGACTAAAACCCGGCAGTATACCCCAAGACGCTTACGGCTTGGGCTTCTCAGCGATTTCTGGGGGATGGTCGATGCTTTGTCGTTGTGGCAAAAAATCTCACTGTAAGCTGTATTTTTATACAGTTAACTGTCTATAGTTCAGTCCTCCCTTGTATCAGGCCGACTGCCATGCCCCGCTGCTTCTGGTGTAACGACGACCCGCTGTACATCGCGTACCACGACAACGAGTGGGGGGTGCCGCAACGGGATCCGCGCGCGCTGTTCGAGATGATCATTCTCGAAGGCGCGCAGGCAGGGCTGTCGTGGATCACCGTGCTGAAGAAGCGCGAGCGCTACCGTGAGGTTCTGTTCGGCTTCGATCCACAGCGCCTGGCGCGGATGACCGACGAGGAAATCGAAGCGCGCATGCAGGACCCGGGCATCATCCGCAACCTCGCCAAGCTCAAGGCTGCCCGGCAGAACGCCCAGGCCTGGTTGAAACTGGAGGATCCGGTGAACTTCCTCTGGTCCTTCGTCGGTGGCCAGCCCAGGATCAATCACTTCAATGATCGTGGGGACGTTCCGGCCGTGACGCCCGAGGCGGAAGCCATGAGCAAGGCGCTGCGCAAGGCCGGTTTCAACTTCGTCGGGCCGACCATCTGCTATGCCTTCATGCAGGCTACCGGCATGGTGATGGACCACACCGTCGATTGCGACCGTTACGCCCAACTGACTCGTCTTTAAGGCAGCGGGCTGGCCAGGGTGACGGCGTGCCACGGCCCGACGGAGCGACCGGAGAGCGCCGACCAGTACCAGGCTGAGGTATCGGAGAAGGACTGGCCGGCAGCATCCTCGATGTAATCGCATACCTGCAATCGCTCGTCATCGCGGCTCACTACGAAGCAGCGTTGCAGGCCCGCCGCTCCAACCCGCCGATGTAGTTGCGTCTGGTCGATGCGATAGCCCAGTGCGCGGAAGCAGTCTTCTGCCGGGTGCAGCTTTCGCGTAGGTCGCAACACATGACGCAGCACGATGTTGCGGCGGCCATCGGTGAAGCGGCTGAGTTGGCCGGGAAAGTCCTCCGCGAAACGCTGCTCTGCCGGTGAGAGTGCCAGGGGCCGCAATGGTCGACCTTCGAACTGCACCGGCCATTCGTGTGCAACCTGCTTCGGCTCTAGTGCGGAAGCCGGCACCAATAGCGGCCAGAATGTCGCCAGTGCCAGCGCGCCGAGAAGACCGCCGGCGGTGCTTTTCGAAGGGGCGGACCGCGCGTGTTCGACAGGTGCCGATAGCGCGAATGCGCGATGTCCGATGATGCGGAAAATCATCGCGCAAACGCCGGCGAACACCAGCAAGCCGACCGCCTCGTGAACCCAGCCTGAAAATCCGCTTCCGCCGGACTCGCCCCATACCAGCAACGTATTGCGCAGGATATTGCCGCTCAGCACCAGCAAGCCCACCAGCGGCAGGCGGCGCAGAAGCAGGCGGTCCGGCAGGCGCTGCCAGGCCGCCAGCGCACAGGCAATGAAGTAGCCGACCCAGGCCATCTGGATGCCCGAGCAGGGCGCATCCACCATCACCCACTGACCATCCACCACAAGCGCGCTGCCCTGCCGCTCCACTGGCCAGCTTCCCAGGCGCAGCAGCCAGGCGCTCGCCTCAGCCGTGATCACCCGCAGCGGATAGCCAGCAAAGAACTGCAAGGATGACAGTATCGGTAACGACAGTACGCCCAGCCCGAGCCAGGCGGTCCAGGGCTGGCCGGGGGCGCGAAGGCTGAGAACCATCATCAGCAACGCCAACACCGAGATCAGTCCGCGCAACAGCGGTGGCAGGATCGATTGAGAAAGCGCTCCAGCGATCAGCAGGATCGTGGCGCTGGCCAGCCAGTTCAAGCGCGGCTGAGCGCTCAGGCTGGTTCGGTCGCGCCACAGCAGCAACCCCAGTATCGCAAGGGCGATGATCCCAAGCGGGTCATCCGAGCCATCGCCCAGGCGCCGCGCCGCCCACAGCCAGTTCGGCCACGCCGCCAGCGCCGCGAGCGGCAGCCAGCACCAGCCGGGCAGTTGGCGGATCATGCGGCCTTCCTTCGCCACAGCCAGGCGCCCAGCCCGGCGAGCAGCAGCATGGCCCAGACGCCCGGCTCCGGAGTGCCTGGCACGCTGCTGCCGATGGCACCGTTGCTCACGCCCTTGGGGAGCGGCAGCGGTTGATCGACGGTCGTACCCACCTGCGGATCAGGGCTGCGCACCTGTTGGTCGACCGCGATGAATGATGTGTAGGGCGTGAGCAACTGGTACTTCAAGCCGAGGTCGAGAATCTGCGAGCTGAACTCGAAGCCACCGTCGAGCGCTTCCTGGTCCATCAGGCTGGCGAGCCGCTGACGTGCCCACAGGTGGGCAAGTGCGCCGCCACTATCGGTGAGCTTGTCGGTGCTGATCGGCAGCCGTACCTGGAACTGGCCGTCGGCGGCGTGGGCATCCAGGCGCATCTCTCCGCGCGGCTCGCCCTTCCATTTGCCGAACAGCACCAGAGGCCGGTTGGCGAACAGGTCAGGCAGTTGCTGCGGTTCCACATCGTAGACATCCAGCCCTTCGAAGCTCGCACGGATGCCGTTGAGCAGTGGGCTGTCGATCATCCTGCGGAAGCGCTGCGCAGCTTTGCCTGCCGACTCATCGTCGGTCACGACGAAGGGTTCGCCCTGCCCTGCCCGCGCCAAGCCTTCGATCAGGCTGCGGTTCACCGAGCTGCCAATGCCGAATGCGAACAGGTTGGCGCGGCTCAGGTTCTCGCGTACCAGCTTGTAGGCACTGCTCTCGATGGTGACGAAACCGTCGGTGACCACCACGAAGCTGCGCGAACGTTCCGGGTCGGTCGGCATTGCCAGCGCTTCGCGCAAGGCTGGCAGTAGTTCGGTGCCACCGCGGCCGCTCTGGCTGTCCAGCAATTCGATCGCGCGCTGGATGTTCTCCGGCGTTGCTGCAAGTGACTGCTCGGCCAGTTTGCGGTTGTCGCCGGAGAACAGCAGCAGGTTGAAGGTATCGCTGGGGCGTAGGCGCCCGATCAGGTCGCGCAGCAGCACCTTGGTGGTGTCCAGCGGGAAGCCGGACATGGAGCCGGACACGTCGACCACGAAGACATAGTCGCGCGGCACGATGCGCTTGCTGTCCGGCGCGCGAGGTGGCGCGACCATGGCGAGGAAGAAGTTCTCCCCCTCGCCGCGCGACAGCAGCAGGCCGCTCTGCACGGCATCGCCGCCCAGCCGGAAGTCGAGGATGAAGTCGCGATCATTGGCAGTCGTTTCGTCGGCGGCCAGATGGACAGCGGCGCGCTGGCCTTCTCGCTGGATGTCCACATGGTGGCTGGGCGAAGAGATTTCGTCGATCTGCACCGGCGCCAGCAGCTCCACTTGCAGGCTGAACTGCGTACTCGAAGATCGACCTTGCGGCAGGTACGGCGTCGAAATCCACGGCTGGTTGCCGCTGCTGCTGGAGCCGTCCCTGCCGTTGTATCGCGGGCCCACCACGGTGGGGAACACGAACTGGAAACGTCCATCGGTGGGCACCAGCAGCTCGCTATAGCGCAGCTCCACCTGCACCACATCGCCGGGCAGGATGTTGGCGACGTTCATCTGGAACACGTTCTCGCGCTCCTGCTCCAGCAGCGCAGCGGTCTTGCCGTCGGTCTTGGCCTGTTCGTACTCAGCCTTGGCCTTCTGCTTTTCACGGATCTGCGCCTGGATCACCCGTTCGCCCAAGCGCACGGTCATTCCGTGGACAGCGGCGCGGGTCGAGGCGGGGAAGACATAGCGCGCCTCCAGCGGTGTCTTGCCCTGGTTTCGGTATTCCTGGGTCACTGTCACTTCGGCGATGTTGCCCAGCACGCGGGCGCTCACATGGGTGGCCTTGAGCGGCAGCGCATCGACAGCCGGATCGGCGTTCTCCACGAAGAAGTACGGGCTTGAGCTGGTGTCGTCAGCCGCCAGCACCGCCAGGCTGGCGCTCATCGCAAGCAGCAGGCTGCACAGCCGTGCAAGGAAGGTTCGGGTACGCATCGCGGGCCTCCGGGCCAATGGATCGGGTGGCCGCAGGTTGCGCGTGCGGTGTGGGCGTAGCGTGCGCGGGCGATGGAGATTGTGTGGAGCTGCGATGGCGTCGGTGATGCCCGAATTGCCGGCGCGAGCGGCTACAATGGCCGCCATCTGCTTGAAGGAGTTTTCCGTGGAGAAATTCAAGGGCGCACTGGTAGTGGGCTTCCTGCGTTTGTTCGCCATGCTGCCGTGGCGCGCGGTGGGGGCGTTGGGCGCGGGCATCGGCTGGCTGATGTGGAAGTTGCCCAATCGCTCCCGCGAAGTGGCGCGGACTAACCTGGCGCATTGCTTCCCCGAGCTGTCCCCGGCGGAGCTGGAGACACTGGTTCGCCAGAGCCTGATGGATATTGGCCGTACCCTCACCGAGAGTGCCTGCGCCTGGATGTGGTCGCCGCAGAAGTCGCTGCAGTACATCCGCGAAGTGGAAGGCATGGAAGTGCTGGAGGAGGCCCTGGCCTCGGGCGACGGCCTGGTCGGTATCACCAGCCACCTGGGCAACTGGGAAGTGCTCAACCATTTCTACTGCTCCTACGCCAAGCCGGTCATTTTCTACCGTCCGCCCAAACTCAAGGCGGTGGACGAGTTGCTGAAGAAGCAGCGCGTGCAACTGGGCAATCGCGTTGCGCCCTCGACGCCCGAGGGCATCAAGAGCGTGATCAAGGAAGTACGGAACGGTGGTTGCGTGGGCATCCCCTGCGACCCGGAGCCGGACCTGGGCTCGGGCCTGTTCGTGCCCTACCTGGGCACCACTGCGCTGACCAGCAAGTTCGTGCCTTCTCTGCTCGCGCGCGGCAAGGCGCGTGGTGTGTTCTTCCATGCAGTGCGCCTGCCCGATGGCAGCGGCTACAAGGTGATCCTCGAAGCCGCGCCGGCTGACATGTATGACAAGGACATGGAGGTCTCGGTCGCCGCCCTGAGCCGTGAGCTGGCGCGTTATGTGCGTGCCTATCCGAGCCAGTACATGTGGACCATGAAGCGCTTCAAGAAGCGTCCGCAGGGCGAGGCGAAATGGTACTGAGCGCGGCGCGCTCAATCGACCCGATAGACCCGGCGCCCCTGGATTCCTGAGCGCAGGGGCATCACGCTGGACCTTTCCAACCTCGCGCCAGGAGTTGCCGCGCCATGCTGGGCCTGCCGACCACCGCCACCGCGCCATTCTGTCCGTCGGAAGTCAAAGGCAGCATCCAGGTAGCGGCCGGCGCACCGTTGTGGAGGCGCATCCTGCAATTCGCCGGCCCTGGCCTGCTGGTCTCAATCGGCTACATGGACCCGGGCAACTGGGCCACGGCCATCGAGGCTGGGTCCGGTTTCGGCTACCAGTTGCTGTTCGTGGTCCTGCTCTCCAGCCTCGCCGGCATGGCCCTTCAGTGCCTGGCGATGCGCCTTGGGATCGTCACCGGCCAGGACCTGGCGCAGCTTTCGCGCTCGCGCTACGGCGTCGGTACGGCACGCGTGCAATGGGTGCTGGCGGAGCTGTCGATCGTCGCCACCGATCTTGCCGAAGTGCTCGGCTGCGCCCTGGCCTTCCACCTGCTGCTGGGCGTGAACCTGACGACCGGAATCATTCTCACGGCGTTCGACACCATCATCGTGCTCGGCCTGAAGGGCCAGCGGTTTCGCCACCTGGAGGCGATCATGCTGGGCCTGATCGTCACCATCAGTGGCTGCTACCTGGTCGAGCTGATCCTCATCAAACCACACTGGCCCGACGTGGCCGCCGGCTTCCTGCCGAGTTGGGACGTGGTCAGCCAGCGCGAGCCGCTGTACCTCGCCATCGGCATCCTCGGAGCCACCGTCATGCCGCATAACCTCTACCTGCACTCATCCATCGTGCAGACGCGGCAGGTCAGCGGCAGCAACGGCAAGGCCGCGGCGATCCGCCTGACGCGCATCGACACCGTGGTCTCGCTGAGCCTTGCGCTGATGGTCAATGCGGCGATCCTGATCCTCGCTGCTGCGGCGTTCCACGAGACCGGGCATACCGGCGTCACCGAAATCCAGGACGCCTATCGGCTGCTCGAACCGCTGGTGGGCACGGGCCTTGCGGCAATACTGTTCGGCGTTGCGCTGCTTGCTTCCGGGCAAAGCTCAACCTTCACCGGAACCATCGCCGGGCAGGTGATCATGGATGGCTTTCTGCAGGTGAAAATTCCCTGCTGGCAGCGGCGGTTGATCACCCGTGCTCTGGCCCTGGTTCCGGCACTGATCGGCGTGCTGATGCTGGGCGACAAGGCGGTTGGCAAGCTGCTGGTGCTCAGCCAGGTGGTACTCAGCCTGCAACTGCCGTTCGCGCTGTGGCCGTTGATCCGCTTCACCAGCGACCGTGGCCTGATGGGCGAATTCGCCAACGGCAGAAGCACCCGCATGCTGGCCTGGACGCTGTTCTGCGTGATCAGCGCGGCCAATCTCTGGTTGTTGCTGCAACTGCTGGCTTGACCTGGGCCCCCGCTTTCGGGCCCATTAGTGCCCTGACATTCAGGACGGATGCCACTCATGGCCAACCAACGCCAATACCCACGTACGCCGATGAAGTGCCGGATCAAGATCAGCCACCCCAGCTTCGGCGAGGTGTTCGGCCATACCCGTGATCTGTCCGATGGCGGTGTCTACGTACGTCACGAGAGCCTCGCCGGCCTGCCCGCCGGAACGCGGGTCACCGGGCAGGTGCAGGACCTGCCCATCGATGCCCCGGTGCTGGAAATGGAAGTGATGCGCACCGACGGCGAAGGTGCCGGCTTCCGCTTCGTCGGCAACGCCTGAGTACGGCACCGGAGTAGGAAAGGAGTCGGATTCCGGCTCTTTCTGGTTGAACAAAAAACATCCAGCAAAACCTGACTTTCAAGTCCGGATCGTATACAATGCGCGCCGCTCGGTATCGGACCGGGCATGGGTTCCCTCACCCCATCGACGAAAAAGGCTAAAGCATGTCGGCGTACATTCCGGCGGCAAGGCGCGGCGCTCTGGCCGGCCTGGTCGCGTTCCATATCCTGATCATCATTGCCAGCAACTACCTGGTGCAGTTGCCGATGACGCTGTTCGGCTGGCACACAACCTGGGGCGCATTCAGCTTCCCATTCATCTTCCTGGCGACTGATCTCACCGTCCGCCTGCTCGGCAAACGCCCGGCGCGGCTAGTCATCGCCCGGGTGATGATCCCCGCCCTGCTGGCATCCTACGTGATCTCGGTGATCTTCCAGGAAGGAGCCTTCCGCGGTTTCGCCGCGCTGGGCGAGTTCAACACATTCGTTGCGCGGATATCCCTGGCGAGCTTCCTCGCCTACGTATTCGGGCAGATTCTCGACATCCAGGTCTTCGACCGCCTGCGACGCATGCGGCAGTGGTGGATCGCGCCAGTAGTCTCGACCCTGTTCGGCAACCTGCTGGATACCTTCACCTTCTTCTCCATCGCCTTCTGGCACAGTGACAACGCCTTCATGGCCGAGCACTGGGTGGAAATAGCCTGGGTCGACTACGGGGTGAAGCTCGCGGTCATGCTGATGCTCTTCGTGCCACTCTACGGCATGTTGCTCAGCGCCATCACACGTGGCCTGCAACGCCGGCCAGCCGCTGTCTGAGCGAGGGCGCCTAGGCGCCCTTCGTCTTTTCCAGCCTGCGCAGGAAAACCGTCATTTCCTTCTCGGCCTGCTTGTCGCCATGCGCCTGCGCGGCGGCGAGGCCATCGGACCATGCGGCGCGCGCGCCGTCCAGGTCGTCCTGGGCCTGCAGGGCCTTGCCCAGGAGCTTCCAGGCGGCGGAGTACTTCGGGTCCTGCTCCACGCAGCGGCGCAGGTGCACGGCGGCCGTGGCAGCGTCGCCGGCGTCCAGGTAGCCCTTGCCCAGGCCAAAGCGCAGCAGCGCGTTGTCCACTCCCTTGGCGAGCATCCTTTCCAGCCCTTCGAGCATGTTCGTCTCCCGTCAGAAGAAGGTCAGCCCCGCCTGGAACAGGCGTTCGACGTCGCGGATACGGCGCTTGTCGACCACGAAGAGGATCACGTGGTCGCCGGACTCGATCACCGTCTCGCCGTGGGCGATCAGCACGTCATCATCGCGGATCACTGCGCCGATGGTGGTGCCCGGTGGCAGGTGCACCTCGTTGATCTTGCGGCCGATCACCTTGCTCGACTTGGCGTCGCCGTGGGCGACCACTTCGATGGCTTCGGCGGCACCGCGACGCAGCGAGTGAACGCTCTCGATGTCGCCCCGGCGCACGTGGGTCAGCAACGTGCCGATGGTGGCCAACTGTGGGCTGATGGCGATGTCGATGTCGCCGCTTTGCACCAGGTCGACATAGGCAGGGTTGTTGATAAGTGTCATCACCTTGCGCGCGCCGAGTCGCTTGGCCAGCAGCGAGGACATGATGTTCGCCTCGTCGTCGTTGGTCAGGGCGAGGAAGAGGTCGGTATCGCCGATGTTCTCCTCCAGCAGCAGATCACGGTCGGACGCGCTGCCCTGGAGCACGATGGTGCTGTCCAGGTGCTCGGAAAGATGGCGGCAGCGCGCCGGGTTCATCTCGATGATCTTCACCTGGTAGCGGCTCTCGATGGCCTCGGCCAGACGTTCGCCGATGTTGCCGCCGCCGGCGATGATGATGCGCTTGTAGCTGTCCTCCAGCCGGCGCATCTCGCCCATCACCGCGCGAATGTGGGCCTTGGCGGCGATGAAGAATACTTCGTCGTCCGCCTCGATGACTGTATCGCCCTGGGGAATGATCGGCCGGTTGCGGCGGTAGATGGCCGCGACGCGGGTGTCGGCGTTGGGCATGTGTTCGCGCAACTGGCGCAGCTCCTGGCCTACCAGCGGCCCGCCGTAGTAGGCGCGGATACCCACGAGCTGGGCCTTGCCCTCTGCGAAGTCGATGACCTGCAGCGAGCCGGGGTATTCCACCAGGCGCTTGATGTAGTTGGTCACCACCTGCTCGGGGCTGATCAGCACGTCGACCGGGATCGCCTCGTTGTCGAACAGGCCGGTACGCGTGAGGTAGGCCGCTTCGCGCACGCGGGCGATGCGCGTCGGTGTGTTGAACAGCGTGTAGGCCACCTGGCAGGCGACCATGTTCACCTCATCGCTGTTGGTCACCGCCACCAGCATGTCGGCATCGTCGGCGCCGGCCTGGCGCAGTACGGTGGGGAACGATGCCTTGCCATGCACGGTGCGGATGTCGAGGCGGTCGTTGAGATCGCGCAGGCGTTCGCCGTCGGTGTCGACCACGGTGATGTCGTTGGCTTCGCTGGCGAGGTGCTCGGCCAGAGTGCCGCCGACCTGGCCGGCACCGAGGATGATGATCTTCATGGAGCGGCGTGCTTTCCGTTTCGGGCTGCGTTGCGCTCGCCTCAGCGAGCGGAAATTTTGATCAGCTTGGCATAGTAGAAGCCGTCATGCCCGCCTTGCTGTGGCAGCAACTGGCGGCCATGCGGCTGCTTGATGCCCCACGGACCGGGCAGGTCCAGCTCCCGCGCGCCGGGGGTGCGACCCAGGAACGCGGCGATCTGTTGGCTGTTCTCCCGAGGCATCACCGAGCAGGTTGCGTAGATCAGCACTCCACCAACCTCCAGCGTCGGCCACAGGGCGTCCAGCAGTTCGCCTTGCAATTGCGCCAGCGCCTCGATGTCGTCGGCAGTGCGGGTGAGCTTGATGTCGGGGTGGCGGCGGATCACTCCGGTGGCCGAGCACGGTGCGTCGAGCAGGATGCGCTGGAATGCCTTGCCGTCCCACCAGGCAGCGGTGTCGCGGGCGTCAGCGGCGATCAGCTCGGCATCCAGTCGCAGGCGTTCGAGGTTCTCCCGCACGCGTACCAGGCGGCTTTCTTCCAGGTCCACCGCAACCACGCCGGCCAGCTTCGGCTCGGCTTCCATCAAGTGGCAGGTCTTGCCGCCCGGCGCACAGCAGGCGTCGAGCACGCGTTGATTCGGTGCCAGTTCCAGCAGCTCCGCCGCGAGCTGTGCCGCCTCATCCTGCACGCTGACGCGGCCTTCGGCGAAGCCCGGCAGCTCGCGCACGTCGCACGGTTGCGCAAGCTGGATGCCATCGCGGCTGAACGCGCAGGCTGACGCCTCGAAGCCAACGCGTTGCAACTCCTCCAGATAGGCATCGCGGCTGCCGTGTCGACGGTTTACACGCAGCGTCATCGGCGGGTGCGCGTTGTTGGCGGTGCAGATCGATTCGAACTGCTCGGGCCAGGCTTGCTTCAGCGCTTTCTGCAGCCAGCGCGGATGCGCCAGGCGGGCGGCGGGGTCGCGGTCGACATCGGCCAGCAGCGTTTCACCTTCACGCTGGGCGCGGCGCAGCACGGCGTTGAGCAGGCCCTTGGCCCAGGGTTTTTTCAGCTTGTCCGCGCAGCCGACGGTCTCGCCAATGGCCGCATGGGGAGGAATCCGGGTGTAGAGCAACTGGTACAGGCCGACCAGAAGCAACGCTTCCACATCGCGGTCGCCCGCCTTGAACGGCTTCTGCAGCAGGCGCGCGGCCAGTGTGGAAAGACGCGGCTGCCAGCGGGCGCTGCCGAAGGCCAGCTCCTGGACCAGGCCACGGTCGCGCGGCTCGACGCCTTCCAGTTGGGCCGGCAGCGAGCTGCCCAGCGAGGCACGGCCGGCAAGTACGGCAGCCAGGGCACGGGCTGCTGCGAGACGGGGATTGGTGCTCATTGGCCCAGCCCTGACTGACCGAGTGTCTGGCCGGCGGCGAATTGCTCGCGGCGGCTGTTGAACAGGTCGGCGAAGGCCAGCGGCTTGCCACCGGGCAGTTGCAGGCGAGTCAGCAGCAGCGCGCCTTCGCCGCAGGCGACCAGCAGGCCATCGCGGCTGGCATCGACAATCCGGCCAGGCTCGCCCTTGCCCTGCGCCAGCCTGGCGCCGAGTACCTTAAGCGCGGCATCGCCCAGGGTGGTGTGGCATACCGGCCACGGCGTGAAGGCGCGGATGCGGCGTTCCAGTTCATCGGCGGGGCGCGACCAGTCGATGCGCGCCTCTTCCTTGTTCAGCTTGTGCGCGTAGGTGGCCAGGGCGTCGTCCTGCACTTCGCCCTTCAGCGTGCCGGCGGCCAGGCCCGCGATGGCCTCGACCACGGCCTTCGGGCCGAGTTCGGCCAGCCGATCATGCAGGCTGCCGCCGGTATCCTCGGCGGTGATCGGAGTACTCACCTTGAGCAGCATCGGCCCGGTATCCAGGCCCGCCTCCATTTGCATCACGGTGACGCCGCTCTCGGCATCGCCGGCTTCCACCGCACGCTGGATCGGCGCTGCGCCACGCCAGCGCGGCAACAGCGACGCATGGCTGTTGATGCAGCCCAGGCGCGGGATATCCAGCACCGTCTGCGGCAGGATCAGCCCGTAGGCGACCACTACCATCAGGTCGGGCTTGAGCGCCGCCAGCTCCGCCTGGGCGTCGGGATTGCGCAGGGTCGGTGGTTGCAGGACAGGCAGACCGTGCTCGACGGCGAGCTGCTTGACCGGACTGGGCATCAGCTTCTGGCCGCGGCCGGCCGGTCGATCCGGCTGGGTATAGACGGCCACCAGTTCATGGGGGCCGCCCAGCAGGGCCTTGAGGTGTTCGGCGGCGAATTCCGGGGTGCCGGCGAAGACGATGCGCAATGCTTGGCTCATTTCTGGCTCACTAAAAGAAAAAGGCTTGCCGGGGCAAGCCTTTGGGGAATGGGGTCACGCCTGTTGCCGGTGCTGTTTTTCCAGCTTCTTGCGGATACGGTCACGCTTGAGGTTGGACAGGTAGTCGACGAACAGCTTGCCGTTGAGGTGATCGCATTCGTGCTGGATGCACACGGCGAGCAGGTCTTCGGCGATTTCCTCGAAGGGCTTGCCGTCGCGGTCCAGCGCCTTGATGCGCACACGCAGCGGGCGGTCCACGTTCTCATAGAAGCCGGGAACCGACAGGCAGCCTTCCTGGTACGGGCCCTTCTCTTCGGTCAGCTCTTCCAGTTCGGGGTTGATGAACACCCGCGGCTCGGACTTGTCCTCGGACAGATCCATCACGATGATCTGCTTGTGCACGTTGACCTGTGTGGCGGCCAGGCCGATGCCTGGAGCCTCGTACATGGTCTCGAACATGTCGTCGATCAGTTGGCGAATGCCGTCATCGACCTCCGCTACCGGCTTGGCGATCGTACGCAGGCGAGGATCGGGAAATTCGAGAATGTTCAGAATGGCCATATACGTTTGTGATGCACTTGTGGAATAAAGTCAAAATCGACTGCTAATATGCTGAGCAGTATCGAAAAACGGCTGAAAAGCGCGGTAGGGGCGGCTTTCAGGCGTTTCATGTGTACACATAATAAAGGGATTCACTGCATGAGGAAAACACTACTCGCCTTGCTGCTGCTGGCCGCAGGCGGGGTGGCTCAGGCTGCTGTGCAGCTCAAGGAAGGCCATCCGGATAGCTATACCGTAGTGAAGGGCGACACCCTCTGGGACATCTCCGGCAAGTTCCTCAGCAAGCCGTGGAAGTGGCCGGAAATCTGGCACGTGAATCCGCAGATTCAGAATCCGCACCTGATCTATCCGGGTGACGTACTGAGCCTGGTGTACATAGATGGCCAGCCGCGGCTGATGCTCAATCGCGGCGCATCGCGGGGGACCATCAAGCTGTCGCCGCGAGTGCGCAGCTCGCCGATTTCCGAAGCGATCCCGACGATCCCGCTGGAAAAGATCAACGCCTTCCTGCTCTCCAACCGCATCGTGGATAGCGACGAAGTCTTCTCCGACGCGCCCTATGTGGTGGCTGGCGACAACGAGAGCGTGATCAGCGGCGCCGGCGACCGCGCCTATGCCCGCGGCAATTCGCTGACCGAAGAGAACAGCTACGGCATCTTCCGCCAGGCGAAGGTCTACACCGACCCGGATACCAACGAAGTCCTCGGCATCGACGCGATGGACGTCGGCGGCGCCAACGTGACGGCGAAGGAAGGTGATGTCGCCACCCTCATGCTGACCCGTACTACCCAGGAAGTACGTCCGGGCGATCGCCTCTTCCCCACCGAAGAGCGTGCGATCACCTCGACCTTCATGCCCAGCGAGCCAAGCAGCGAGATCAAGGGCACCATCATCGATGTGCCGCGTGGTGTGACCCAGATCGGCAAGTACGACGTGGTGACCATCGACAAGGGCTCCCGCGACGGCCTGGCTGAAGGCAACGTCCTGGCGATCTACAAGCTGGGTGAAACCGTGCGCGACCGCGTCACCGGCGACATGGTGAAGATCCCGGATGAGCGCTCGGGTCTGTTGATGGTCTTCCGCACATACAACCGCTTGAGCTATGGCCTGGTGCTGACCGCCAGCCGCTCGCTCGAAGTCCGCGACCGGGTACAGAATCCCTGATTCTTTCGCCCTTCCTGAAAACCCCGCTTCGGCGGGGTTTTTTGTGGGCGCGATTCGGACTCATCCGACTGGGCCGATAGCTTGTGGCTGGGCATAGTCACGGCGACACCCTCCTTCGTCGCAACGGATTGCCGCCATGCCCGGACAGATCAATTCCTTCCTCTCCCCTTCCGAATGCGAAGCCCGCCTGCGCCTGCACGCATTGCCCGAGCTCGGGCCGAAGCGCTTTCGGCGACTGCTGGCGGCATTCGGTTCCGCTTCGGCGGCGCTCAGCGCCCCCGCGTCGGCCTGGCGTGCGCTAGGAATACCGCAGGCTTCTGCGGAGCAGCGACGAGACGCCCACATCCGCGACCAGGCTGCAGCCGCGCTGCGCTGGCTGGAAGCGCCCGGCCATGCTCTGCTCGCCTGGGACGATCCCGGCTACCCCGCCCTGCTCGCTGAACTGTCTGACGCGCCGCCGCTGCTGTTCGTGGCTGGGGATGCCACTCTGTTGGAGCTTCCGCAGCTCGCCGTGGTCGGCAGCCGCCGCGCCAGCAAGCCGGGGCTGGATACCGCGCGGGCCTTCGCCGGCAGCCTGGCTGGGGGTGGGTTCGTGGTAACCAGCGGACTCGCCCTGGGCATCGATGGCGCCGCACACGAAGGTGCTCTGCAGGCGGCTGGCAAGACCGTCGCGGT
Source organism: Pseudomonas triclosanedens (assembly GCF_026686735.1). Lineage (NCBI taxonomy): Bacteria > Pseudomonadati > Pseudomonadota > Gammaproteobacteria > Pseudomonadales > Pseudomonadaceae > Pseudomonas > Pseudomonas triclosanedens. The sequence goes on from NZ_CP113432.1 coordinate 24,415, forward strand.
TCTCGGGACCGGCCTGGAACATGTCTATCCGCAGCGCCATCTGGGACTCGCGCGGCGCATCGTCGACGGGGGTGGCGCGCTGGTGTCGGAGTTTCCGCTGCAGTGCCCGCCGCAGGCGGCGAACTTTCCCCGGCGCAATCGCATCATCAGCGGCCTGTCCGTTGGAGTGCTGGTGGTGGAGGCCAGTCCGTCCAGCGGTTCGCTGATCACCGCGCGACTTGCCGCGGAACAGGGGCGCGAGGTCTACGCGATTCCCGGCTCGATCCATCATCCCGGCGCACGCGGCTGTCATGAGCTCATTCGCCAGGGTGCCATGCTGGTGGAAAGCGTCGACCACATTCTGGAAGGATTGCGCGGCTGGACCGCCCGGCCAGTGGAGGCGGCGCCAGCGCCACGGCAGTTCGCCCATCCGCTTCTCGACCTCTTGCGCGCCGCACCGCAGAGCAGTGAGCAACTGGCGCACAACAGCGCCATGAGCTTGCCGGAAGTGCTTGCGGCCCTGACCGAACTGGAGCTGGACGGATGGGTGGCCTGCGAGGCCGGCGTCTGGGTGCATCGTGCGCCCTGAGCACGTAAACTGCCGCGCATTCGAGTGTTCGAGGAGTTCCCGATGTTCAGCAACTGGCGTACCCAGCGCATGGCCAAGGTCGTGCGCGATGGCGGAGTGATCGCTTATCCGACCGAAGCCGTCTGGGGCCTGGGCTGCGACCCGTGGAATGCCGATGCGGTCTACCGCCTGCTGGCGATCAAGGCGCGGCCGGTGGAAAAGGGCCTGATCCTGGTGGCCGACGATGTCAGCCGGTTCGACTTCCTTCTCGACGACCTGCCGGAAGCCTGGCAGGAAAAGCTCGCGGCGAGTTGGCCGGGGCCCAATACCTGGCTGGTACCGCACCAGGGACGGCTGCCAGAGTGGGTTACCGGCCAGCACGATACGGTCGCGCTGCGAGTGACAGACCACCCGGTGGTTTGCGAGCTGTGCCGCCTCACCGGCCCCTTGATTTCCACCTCGGCCAACCCCGCTGGCCGCCCTGCCGCGCGCACCCGTCTGCGCATCGAGCAGTACTTCCATGAAGAACTGGACGGCGTGCTCGGTGGTGCGCTGGGTGGACGGCGCAATCCGAGCCTGATCCGAGACCTGCGCACAGGTGAGGTAGTGCGGCCTTCGTAAGCCGCACCTTGCCCTGCGCGTCGGCGCTTACGGCAGCAGGATGGTCGAGCCGGTGGTGCGCCGCGCTGCCAGCTCGGTCTGGGCCTTGGCGGCATCGGCCAGGGCGAAGCGCTGGTTGATCTCCACCTTCACCTTGCCGCTGGTTATCATGCCGAACAGGTCGTCCGCCATCGCCTGCAGGCGTTCCGGCGTGTTGGCGTAGCCGAAGAGTGTCGGGCGGGTGACGTAGAGCGATCCCTTCTGCGAGAGAATGCCAAGGTTCACGCCGTCCACCGGGCCGGAGGCATTGCCGAAGCTCACCACCAGGCCGCGCTGGGCGGTGCAGTCCAGCGAGGTGAGCCAGGTGTCCTTGCCGACCGAGTCGTAGACCACCGGGCACTTCTTCCCATCGGTCAGCGCCAGTACGCGCTCCACCACGTTCTCATGGCTGTAGTCGATGGTCGCCCAGGCGCCGTGCGACTTCGCCAGTTCAGCCTTGGCACCGGAACTGACGGTGCCGATCAGGTGCGCGCCCAGGGCCTTGGCCCACTGGCACGCGATCAGCCCGACGCCGCCGGCGGCGGCGTGCCAGAGGATGGTCTGGCCGGGCTGCACGTTGTAGGTCTGGCGCAACAGGTATTGCACCGTCAGCCCTTTGAGCATGACGGCGGCGGCCTGTTCGAAGGTGATCGCATCCGGCAGTTTCACCACGTTTGCCGCAGGCAGCACGTGCAGTTCGCTGTAGGCGCCCAGTGGTCCGGTGGCATAGCCGACGCGATCGCCGACCTTCACGTTGGTCACCGCGCTGCCCACCGCTTCCACCTCGCCGGCGCCCTCGGTGCCGACGCCGGAAGGCATCGACGGCGCGGGATACAGGCCGCTGCGGTAGTAGGTGTCGATGAAATTCAGGCCGATGGCGCGGTTGCGCACCCGCACCTCGCTGGCGCCGGGTTCGGCGGGGGTGTAGTCGACGAGCTCGAGAACTTCCGGGCCGCCGGTCTTGGCGAACTGAACACGCTTGGCCATATCGATCTCCTGAATACGCCGAAAGGGGCGACGCCTCTCTGGGAAAAGACATTCATCCAAGCCGGACGGTTGATGGTCGTCAAGGCCAGCTTTCCTGGCGAGGGTGGTATGCTTGCGCCCCATTCCCGCTCCAGCCCGCGCCACGCGCGGCTTTCCGCTCCAAGGTGATTCTCGTGACCGATCGCATCGAGGCCGTGAAGGCCTACCTGCTCGACCTGCAAGACCGCATCTGCGCCGCACTCGAAGCCGAGGACGGCAGCGCCCGCTTCATCGAGGACGCCTGGGAGCGCCCGGCCGGCGGTGGCGGACGTACGCGGGTGATCGGCGATGGCGCGCTGATCGAGAAGGGAGGTGTGAACTTCTCCCACGTCTTCGGCGCCGGCCTGCCGCCGTCCGCCAGCGCGCACCGTCCGGAGCTCGCCGGGCGCGGTTTCCAGGCACTGGGCGTGTCGCTGGTGATCCACCCGACCAACCCCCACGTACCCACCTCCCACGCCAACGTACGTTTCTTCATCGCCGAAAAAGAAGGCGAGGAAGCGGTCTGGTGGTTCGGCGGTGGCTTCGACCTGACGCCCTACTACGCCCACGAGGAAGATTGCGTGCTCTGGCACCAGGTCGCCCGCGACGCCTGCGCGCCGTTCGGCGCGGACGTCTACCCGCGCTACAAGGAATGGTGCGACCGCTACTTCCATCTCAAGCACCGTAACGAGCCGCGCGGCATCGGCGGCCTGTTCTTCGACGACCTGAACCAGTGGGACTTCGACACCAGCTTTGCCTTCCTGCGCGCCATCGGCAACGCCTACATCGACGCCTACCTGCCTATCGTGAAGCGGCGCAAGAACACCCCGTACACCGAACAGCAGCGCGAGTTCCAGGCATTCCGCCGGGGCCGCTACGTCGAATTCAACCTGGTCTACGACCGCGGCACACTGTTCGGCCTGCAATCGGGCGGGCGCACCGAGTCGATCCTCATGTCGTTGCCGCCGCAGGTGCGCTGGGGCTATGACTGGAAACCCGAGCCGGGCAGCGAAGAAGCACGTCTGACCGAGTATTTCCTGAAGGACCGCGACTGGCTGGCGCAAGCCTGATTGCCGCCGGGCGCTGATTGGCAGGCGGTGCCAAGGCCGTTCGCAGGCTTGGCACCGTGGGGCGAAACCGGCAATCTCTGCGCCTTCCATACTTCTCGCTGCAGGATTCCCAATGGACCGCTACTGCGTCTTCGGCAACCCCATCGGCCACAGCAAGTCGCCGCTGATCCATCGCCTGTTCGCCGAGCAGACCGGCCAGGTGCTCAGCTATGACGCGCGGCTGGCGCCGCTGGACGATTTCAGCGCCAACGCCCGCGAGTTCTTCGCGCAGGGCCTGGGCGGCAACGTCACCGTGCCGTTCAAGGAAGAGGCTTATCGACTGGCCGCCGAACTGACCGAACGCGCCCGCCGGGCCGGCGCGGTGAATACCCTGAAGAAGCTCGCCGATGGCCGATTGCTGGGTGACAACACCGACGGCGCGGGGCTGACCCGCGACCTGACGGTGAATCACGGCGTCACCCTGCACGGTGCGCGCATTCTGGTGCTGGGTGCCGGCGGCGCGGTACGCGGCATCCTCGAACCCTTCCTCGCCCAGCAGCCGGCCTGCGTCGTCATCGCCAACCGCACGGCGTCGAAGGCCGGGCAACTGGCGGAGGAGTTCAAGGACCTTGGCCCGGTGCGTGGCGGCGGGTTCGATCTGCGCGACGAACCTTTCGACCTCATCGTCAACGGCACTTCCGCCTCCCTGGCGGGGGAGCTGCCGCCCATCGACCCTGCTCTGATCCGCCCGGGGCACACTGTCTGCTACGACATGATGTACGGCAAGGACACCACGGCCTTCAACCGATGGGCCGCCGAGCACGGCGCGGCGCGCTGCATCGACGGCCTGGGAATGCTTGTGGAGCAGGCCGCCGAAGCCTTCCTGCTGTGGCGTGGCGTGCGTCCCGACTCCACGCCGGTGCTGGAAGCGCTGCGGCAGCAGCTAAGGGGCTGATACTGCACGACTATTTCGAACTTCGCGGCAGGTCGCCGGTGGGCGTGGTATCTCCCGGCGGGATACGCATGGAGCTGAAACGATGAGCGAGACCACCATTCGCGGCTATCACGCCCACGTCTATTTCGACGCCGCCAGCATCGGCCGGGCAAGGGCCCTGTGCGAGGAAGCGGTGCGTCGTTTCGGGGTCAAGATGGGGCGTGTCCACGAGCGTCCGGTCGGGCCGCATCCGGACTGGAGCTGCCAGCTAGCCTTCGACAACGACAGTTTCGCGGCGGTCGTCCCCTGGCTGGCGTTGCACCGCGACGGGCTGGTGGTGTTCGTCCACCCGGACACTGGCGATGACCTGCGCGACCACCGCGACCACGGCATCTGGATGGGGGAGATGCGGCCACTGGACCTTTCGCAGTTCATGGGCTGAAATCTTTTGCATTCGATAATAATTCTCGATTCCGTGTATGCTTGTTCCCCTTCGCATCGGTCTGACAGACATGGGCCGGTCTTTCGGGGTATTTCGGCCATCATGCGGCGTTTCGCCTCTTCTTCCTTGCTGCAGAGCTTCCAGGCGCATTATGCGGACCTGATGCGCTTCCTCGCGCGCAGGCTGGGCGATAACCAGCGAGCCGCCGATGTCGCCCAGGACACCTGGCTGCGCCTGGCCGACCAGCCCGCCGATGCCGACGTACAGGACCCGCGCGCCTACCTGTTCCGCGTGGCCGGCAACCTGGCCATCGACAACCTGCGCCGCGAAGGTCGATTGGCCGAGCTGCATGTCGACGAAGCCGCCGCCAACGACCTCAGCGATCCCACCTCCGGGCTGGAGCACCGCCTGCTTGCCCATGAGGCGCTGGAGCATCTCGACGCGGCGCTCGACCAGTTGCCGGCCAACGTCCGCCAGGCGCTGCTGATGAATCGCCTCGACGGCCTGACCCACGCGCAGATCGCCCGGCGCCTGGGGGTTTCCGAGAGCATGGTGGGTAAGTACATCGTCCAGGCCATGCGCCATTGCCGCGACTGGGCCGAACGCCAGGCGGATGTGCCATGAAGCCTGACCACGCCGCCCTTTCCGACCAGGCCATCGACTACCTGGTGCGCCTGCATTCCGGTAGCGCTGGTGCCGGCGAGCGCATGGAGTTCCTGCGCTGGCGGGCGCAAAGCCCTGCTCACGAGCGCGCGGCCCGCGAGGCTGAGGCCCTGTGGGGCGCGCTGTCGGAAACCCGTAGCGCCAGAAACCACCGACAGCGCGCGCGCCGCCCTCGCCGCCTGGCGATGCTGGCCGTAGCCGCTTGCGTGGCCACTGTGGCGGTGAGCATCGCCCTGCCCGAGCCGCTCGCCGGGCTGTATGCCGACTACACCACGCGTACCGGCGAGCGACGCATGATCGAGCTGGCGGACGGCAGCCGCGTCTGGCTCAACAGTCACAGTGCCCTGTCGGTGGATTTCGGCGCAGACTCGCGAGCCCTGCGCCTGCACAGCGGCGAGGCGCTGTTCGAAGTAGCCAAGGACCCGGCGCGGCCTTTCATCGTCCAGGCCCGGGGCGGCGAAGTGCGCGCAGTGGGGACACGCTTCGACGTGGACAGCCGTGGGCCGCAGGTGCGGGTGGATGTGACCGAGGGGGTGGTTCAGGTGAATAGCGCCGGCGGCGCGCCGGTGCGCTTGTCCGCCGGAGAACGATTGAGCTACGGCGAGCGCGCTGCGCCCGAGCCGGTGCAGCCGCTGGACCTTTCCAGCGCCAGTGCCTGGCAGCGCGGCAAGCTGATCTTCAACCAGCGCCCTCTGGGCGAAGTGCTCGACGAACTGGAGCGCTATCTGCCGGGGCGCATCCTGCTGACCGATGCAGAGCTGCGCCAGCACAAGGTCAGTGGCGTGTTCGATCTCGACGATCCGGGAGCGCTGCTCAAGACGCTGGAGCGGCTGCAGCCGGTAACGGTCACGCGCCTGCCCTGGCTGGTGCTGATCCGTCCCGCGCCGAGGGCCTGACGGCTTTTTGCGACTGGGCGGCCGTACCGGCAAAGCCGATTGCCGGCCTCCCACACAAGAAGATGAAAATTTTTTGCATTTGCTACTGCAAGGTTTGCATGGCCGTTTCGTCGTAGGCAGGAACGCGAAGAATTCTCAATACGCGCCCCTGCCACACAAGAACGGATATCCACCATGTCTTACCGTCCTTCCCCTCTGCACCGTGCCATGCTGCTCGCTTCGTTGCTCGGTGCCACCGCTCCCCTCGCCCTGGCCGCCGAGCGCCCTGCCGTCGAGCTGCATATCGTTCCGCGCAGCCTGGACAGTGCGCTGACCCAGTTCGCCGACCAGGCCGGGCTGCACCTGCTATTCAATTCCGAGGACATCCAGGGCCTGCGCAGCGAAGGGTTGGACGGCCGCTACACCCCGGAGCAGGCGCTGGACAGGCTGCTCGCGGGCAGTGGCATGAGCTGGCGCTTCACCGACGACCGTACCGTGCTGCTGCAACGCGAGAAGACTGATGATTCCGCTGCCATCAGCCTCGCACCGATGCAGATCAGCGTGGCGGCGCGCACGCCGACGGATATCAGCTCGATTCCCGGCACCGTCTGGGTGGTGGACCAGACTCAGCTACGCGAACAGCTCGATACCGGCGTCAGCCTCAAGGAAGCCGTGGGCAAGCTGGTTCCCGGCCTCGACCTGGCTCCGGAGGGGCGTACCAACTACGGCCAGAACATGCGCGGGCGCAACGTACTGGTAATGATCGATGGAGTCAGTCAGAACAGCTCGCGCGGACTGTCGCGCCAGTTCGACAGCATCTCGCCGTTCAACGTCGAGCGCATCGAGGTGCTTTCCGGCGCCAGCGCCATCTACGGCGGCGGCGCAACCGGCGGGATCATCAACATCATCACCAGGAAGGGCGCGCCGGGCGACGCGCGCTTCGAGACACAACTGGGCGCCAGCAGCGGCTTCAACAACAGCGACGACCTGTCCACCCGTGCCGCGCAGTCTGTCAGCGGCGGCAACGACCGCGTAGTGGGCCGCCTGGGCGTGACGGCGGAGAAGAACGAAGCCTTCTACGACGGCGCCGGCAACCAGATCTTCATCGACAATACCCAGACCGACCTGCAGTACAACCGCACCGTCGACGTGATGGGTAACCTCACCGCGCAATTCACCGACGAGCAGAGCCTCGACCTGCTGGCGCAGTACTACGACTCTGGCAACGACGGCAGCACCGGCATCTACTTTCCCAACCTGAAGTACAAGGCGCCGTCCAACCTCGAGGATGCGGAAATCCGCAGCGGCATGGACACCGACCTCGAACCGCGCACCCGCCGCGTGCTGCTCAATGCCAATTACCACCATAGCAACCTGCTGGAGCAGGACTTCTACCTGCAGGCGTACTACCGCAAGGAAGACGACAACTTCTACCCCTTCCCGTACTACAACACCGGCAAGCCGACCGGCTCCAAGGGTGTGTACTTCGCCGCCTCGCAGCAGAACTTCGAGGTCAGCGGCGTGAAGGGCCTGTTCAGCAAGCAGTGGGATTCGCTCAAGTTCACCTATGGCGTGGACTTCGACCACGAGCGCTTCAACGCCGAGCAGAAGGTCTTCGACCAGCAGGTATCGTCGCAAAGCGGTGGCCTGGACCTGGAAACCGCCAGCAGCGCGCCGCGCTACCCGAGCTACATCGTCGACGGCCTGTCGGTGTACGGCCAACTGGACTGGAAGGCCACCGACAACCTGACCTTCTCCGGCGGTGCGCGCCACCAGAAGATGGATGTCGACGTGGACGATTTCAAAGGCGTGCCCGGCGGCAGCAACGACTACCAGGTCAACCTGTTCAACCTGGGCGCCATCTACGACTTCAAGAACGGCCATCAGGTCTGGAGCAACTACAGCGAAGGTTTCGACCTGCCCGACCCGGCCAAGTACTACGGCAAGCCGGGCCTGTCGGTGGACGATAACCCGCTGGCCGGCATCAAGAGCCGCCAGATCGAGGCCGGCTGGCGCTACAGCGACGTACAGTGGCAGACCCAGGCGGCGGTCTATTACATCTGGTCGGACAAGATCATCACAACCGACCAGGCGACCCTCACCATCGACGTCGAGGACCAGAAGAGCCGCGACTTCGGCTTCGAAGGTGCTGTGACGCGCTACTTCGAGAGCGGCTGGCAGGGCGGCACCACGCTGCATGTGGTGCGCTCCGAGGAAGAGGATGCCGATGGCGACTGGATCAAGCGCGATGCGCGCTATGCCTCGCTGTCCAAGTCCACCGCGTTCGTCGGCTGGAGCGACGGCACCACCAGCGCGCGCCTGCAGGGGCAGCACGCCTTCACCCTCAAGGATGATGCCGACCATGAGATCGACGGGTACACCACCTTTGACCTGATGGGGGAGCGCAAGACCGAGTTCGGCACCTTCAGCGCCGGTATCCAGAACCTGCTGGACAAGGAATACAGCACCGTCTGGGGGCAACGTGCGGCGCTGTTCTACTCGCCCACCTACGGCCCGGCCTACCTGTACGACTACCAGGGCCGCGGGCGAACCTTCACCCTGGGCTGGAGCCTGGAATACTGAGGGTCTGAAACTTCCAACTTGAAAAAACTCAGGCCACCTTTCCGGTGGCCTGATCAAGGGCTTTCACAATGCCGCCGCTGAGGCTTCGGCAGTGGCATAACAGCACTTCGCCGAGCAGTTGCGACGAGGGTGTGGCGAAGTAATCCAGCAGCGCCTCCTCGTTCTTCCAACTGCCCTGCAGTAGCCACGGCTGGCCGGAGTCCCGGGCCACCAACTGGCAGCGCAGGCATCCCGGCGCGCGGCGGGCGCCGTCGACCAGGTTGTCGATCAGCGCGCCCAGTGCCGCCTCGTGCCCCAGCCGGGGGTATATCTGCAATTCATGCTCGATGGGTTGCCAGTGCATATCCTGTCCTCCGCTCTACAGGAAGAAGTCCGAAGTGGCTCCTCGGACGACTGACAGGAAGCGTACGGCCCAGCCAGGGCGCGGCGTTATCCGGATGCTGCCGACTTCTTGCCTGATTCTGCGCGGTACTCGCCGGCGTTTGAAACAGGCCGTTTCCCGACCTCGTACCGCCACGGTGCGCGGCCCGACGCGCAAATGGCTTGTCCATTCCTGCCGATTGCTTGCCTGATCCTCCAGCGGCCGCCTTACTGTCACACTTGTCGCTGCGCCGTGGGCGTAAGCTTCGAGCGCCGCCACTGGAGGTCCTGTGCATGTCCCAGCCCGTTCCCGCCTTTGATCCCATTGCCGCAGGCCGCCAGGAGCTGGCCGACATCATCCAGCGTCACTGCCAGGGCGAGGGGGTCTTCGAAACCGCCATCGATTCGCTGCTGGTAGCGCGCAACGACAGCCCCAGCGAAGGCCGCATGCCGACGCTCTACCGCCCGGCCCTGTGCGTGATCGCCCAGGGCTGCAAGGAAGTCCGCCTGGGCAGCGAGGTCTATCGCTACGACGAACTCAACCTGCTGGTGGTGTCGGTGACGCTGCCTGTCTCCGGCCAGGTGATCGAGGCCTCGCCGGACAAGCCCTACCTGTCCATCCGCCTGGACATCGACCCCGGCGAGCTGACCCGGCTGATCGCCGAGGCCGGCCTGGCCGGCAGCGCGCCGCGTCCGGCCAGCCGCGGCATCTACCTGCAGCGGCTGGACTGTACCGTGCTCGACGCGCTGCTGCGCCTGATGCGCCTGCTGGATACGCCGCGTGACATCCCAATGCTGGCGCCGCTGTTCGTTCGGGAGATTCTCTATCGCCTGCTGCGCGGGCCCCAGGGCCACCTGCTGCACGACCTGGCGATGACCGACAGCCAGACCCATCGCGTCACCCGCGCCATCGAGTGGCTGAACCGCAACTTCGACAAGTCGCTGCGCATCGAGGACCTGGCCCGCGAAGTGAACCTCAGCGTCTCGACCCTCCACCACCGCTTCAAGGAAGTGACCGCCCTGAGCCCGCTGCAATACCAGAAACAGTTGCGCCTGCAGGAAGCGCGGCGCTTGATGCTGTCGGAAGGGCTGGAAGTGGCGGTGGCCGGGCACCGTGTCGGCTACGAGAGCCCCTCGCAGTTCAGCCGTGAATACAGCCGCCTGTTCGGCGCCCCACCCCTGCGCGATCTCGCCAGCCTGCGCGGCGCGCTGGGCAATGAGGCGGTTTCTGCGTAATTCTCCCGCCGGATGGGTGGAGCGCGGCGATACCCATGCTGCAAAGGTGCCGGCAAGGACCTCAGCGCTCGTAAAGCTCCAGCGGCAGATCGTCCGGGTCGGCGAAGAACGTGAAGCGCTTGCCGGTCAGCTCATCGAGGCGGATCGGCTCGCAGGCCACGCCGTAGCCTTGCAGGCGCACTACTGCGGCGTCCAGGTCGTCCACGGCGAACGCCAGGTGGCGCAGCCCCTGCGCCTCGGGATAGGAAGGCCGGGGCGGCGCGCCGGGAAAGGAAAACAGCTCCAGGCATGCCTCGCCCAGCGCCAGGTCCAGCTTCCAGGAGTCGCGCGCTTCGCGGTAGGTCTCGGCGATCACGCGCAGCCCCAGCACCTGGGTATAAAAACGCTTCGAGCGCGGGTAGTCCGAACAGATCAGGGCGATGTGATGGACGCTGTGCAGCATGGCGGCGACTTCCGCGAGTGAAGGAAACTCTATCCTGCCAGCCTGGATCACAGGGGCAAACCCTCGTGGCGTGGCTGGCGTCACGAACCGTCCGGTCGCGCTGGAGCGCTGGCATTTCGCCTGCTAGCATGCCGCCGCCAACCCCATGAACGGTCGACAGGACGTCCCCCCGTACGGCCGCCCAGCAAAGGAAGCAACATGAAAAAGACCGCCCTGGCCATCGCCATTCCTCTGGCCGTTGTCGGCGCCGCCGTCGCCGGCGCCTGGTACACCGGTTCCCGCGTCGAGCAGGAAATCTCCCGCGGCATCGATGACGCCAACACCCTCTTCAAGACCGAGGCGCCTGAACTGGGCATCACCGTTTCGCTGCTTGGCGTCGAGCGCGGGGTGCTTTCCAGCAACGCGCGCTACCAGGTGATCATCGCCGGCACCGACGGCAAGGATCCGAGCACCCTGGTGTTCAGCGACCGTCTCGAACATGGACCGTTCCCGGCCTCGCGCCTGGCCTCCGGCAAGCTGGTTCCGGTCCTGGCGCAGAGCCATTTCGCACTGGAGAAGAACGAGCTTACCGCCCCGCTGTTCGAGGCCGCCGGCGGCAAGGCGCCGCTCAGCGGCCAACTGGCCATCCACTACGACCAGTCGCAGGACGGCCTCCTCGAAAGCGCTGCCCTGCAGTTCGCCAAGGACGGCGAGAGCCTGCGCATCTCGCCGGCCAAGGTCGATTTCAGCGTTTCCGGCGACAAGAAGAATGTCCGTGCCAATGGCCTCCTGCCGGAAGTCGACATGGCCTTCCGCCAGGGCGAACAGATGACGCACGTGGAGTTGCGTGACCTGGGCATGCAGGGCGACAAGAAGGAGAACGCCAACGGCTTCGCCCTTGGTTCGAGCTCTGTCAGCCTCAAGCGCCTGCTGGTGAAATCCGAAGGCAACCCGGACGTCGAACTGCGCGATACCGTCGGCGAAGAAGTCCTCAGCCAGGGCGCCAAGGGCCTGGACCAGACCCTGTCCTACCGTGTCGGCAAGGTCATGGTGCAAGGCCAGGAAATCGGTGGCGTGAAGCTCGACACCAGCATGCGCAACCTCGACGAGGCCACGCTTTCCTCGCTCAAGGAAACCTACAACAAGATGCTGCTGAACCAGGGTACCGAAGCCGCCGAACTGACCCCGGAGCAGGAAGAGCTGCTCAAGGGCCAGTTCCTGCGCCTGCTCGACAGCTCGCCGAAGCTGGCGCTGGACGAGCTGTCGCTGCAGACCGCTCACGGCATGGCCAAGGTTTCCTTCGCCGTGGATCTGCGCAAGCCCGACCAGAGCGCGCAGACCCCCGAAGAGATCGCCCGCAGCATCCTGGCCTCCCTGCAGGCCAACGCGAAGGTGGACAAGGCCGTGATCGGCGACATCGTCGCGCTGCAGGCCAGCCTCGGCGAAGGCGCGGGCGGCAGCGTCGACCCGGTGGCGCTCAAGCAGCAGTCCGACGCCATGACCGACCTGTTCAGCGGCATGGCCCTGGAGTCGAAGTGGGCGGTACTGGACGGCAACAGCCTGACCAGTTCCCTGCACTACGCCAATGACAAGGTGAAGTTCAACGGCCAGGACATGACCGAGCAGGAGTTCGTCGCCTTCGTCATGGGCACCGTGCAGGGCATGGGACTGGGTGGCGCGGCGGCGGTGGACGAGGAACAGGATTCGGACGCAGCGCAGTCGGACGATCCGCAGGAAGAAGAGCTGGAATAATCCCGGCCTGAAACGGAAAAAGCCCGGCGAATGCCGGGCTTTTTCGTACCTATCGCTTTGCTGGAGCGGCCTGCGGGCGCCGCCCCGCAGGCTCAGCGGGCGCTTCGTACACCTTCGGCGAGCTGCCGGCACAGGCCGAGCACGCCCTTCACCGCGTCGGCGGAGCTTTCCGCGTTGGCGATCTTGTCCACCAGCGCCGAGCCCACCACTACACCGTCGGCCAGGCGGGCGATGCTCGCTGCGTGCTCCGGGGTGCGGATGCCGAAGCCGATGGCCACCGGTAGGCCGGTATGCCGGCGCAGGCGCGCCACGGCTTGCTCGACGTGGTCCAGGGTCGCGGCGCCCGCTCCGGTCACGCCGGCCACCGAAACGTAGTAGACGAAGCCCGAACTGCCGTTCAGCACGGTCGGCAGGCGGTTGTCGTCGGTAGTCGGGGTGGTCAGGCGGATGAAGTCCAGGCCGGCCGCCTGTGCCGGGTGGCACAGATCCTCGTTGTGCTCCGGCGGCAGGTCCACGACGATCAGGCCGTCGACGCCGGCGTCTTTCGCATCGGCGATGAACTTGTCTACGCCGTAGTAGTGGATCGGGTTGAAGTAGCCCATCAGCACCAGCGGCGTAGTGTCGTTGCCCGCGCGGAATTCGCGGACCATCTTCAGGGTCTTGGCCAGATTCTGGCCGTTGCCCAGGGCGCGGATGTTGGCGAGCTGGATCGCCGGGCCGTCGGCCATCGGATCGGTGAACGGCATGCCCAGTTCGATCACGTCGGCGCCAGCTTCCGGCAAGCCCTTGAGGATGTCCAGCGAGGTGGAGTAGCCCGGATCGCCAGCGGTGATGAAGGTCACCAGGGCGGCGCGGTTCTGCTCCTTGAGTTCGGCGAAGCGGGTCTGCAGGCGGCTCATGCTTGCGGCTCCTGTTGCATGTGGTGCATGACGGTCTGCATGTCCTTGTCGCCACGACCGGACAGGTTCACCACCATGATGTGGTCCTTGGGCAGGTTCGGTGCGCGCTTGAAGACTTCCGCCAGCGCATGGGAAGACTCCAGCGCGGGGATGATGCCTTCCAGGCGGCAGCAGGTATGGAAGGCTTCCAGCGCCTCGTGATCGGTGATCGAGGTGTACTCGACGCGGCCGATATCGTGCAGCCAGGCGTGTTCCGGGCCGATGCCGGGGTAGTCCAGGCCGGCGGAAATGGAGTGCGCGTCGATGATCTGGCCGTCCTCGTCCTGCAGCAGGAAGGTACGGTTGCCGTGCAGCACGCCCGGCACGCCGCCGTTCAGGCTGGCCGCGTGCTTGCCGGTCTCGATGCCGTGGCCGGCGGCTTCGACGCCGACGATCGCAACACTCTTGTCATCCAGGAACGGATGGAACAGGCCCATCGCATTGGAACCGCCGCCGATGCAGGCGACCAGCGAATCGGGCAGGCGCCCTTCCTTCTCGGCCAACTGCTCGCGGGTTTCCTTGCCGATGACCGCCTGGAAGTCGCGGACCATCGCCGGGTACGGGTGCGGGCCGGCCACGGTGCCGATCAGGTAGAAGGTGCTGTCGACATTGGTTACCCAGTCGCGCAGCGCTTCGTTCATCGCATCCTTCAGCGTACCGGTGCCGGCGGTGACCGGGATCACCTCGGCGCCGAGGAGCTTCATGCGGAACACGTTGGCCTGCTGGCGATCGATGTCGGTGGTGCCCATGTAGATCACGCACTGCAGGCCGAAGCGCGCGGCGACGGTGGCGGTGGCCACGCCGTGCATGCCGGCGCCGGTCTCGGCGATGATGCGCTTCTTGCCCATGCGCCTGGCCAGCAGGATCTGGCCGATGCAGTTGTTGATCTTGTGCGCGCCGGTGTGGTTCAGCTCTTCGCGCTTCAAGTAGATCTTCGCGCCGCCGCAGTGCTCGGTCAGGCGCTCGGCGAAGTACAGCGGGCTGGGGCGGCCGACGTAGTCGCGCTGGAAGTAGGCGAGCTCTTCCTGGAACTGCGGATCGTCCTTGGCCTTCTCGTACTCGCGGGCCAGATCGTGGATCAGCGGCATCAGGGTCTCGGCGACGTACTGGCCGCCGAAGCTGCCGAACAGGCCCTTGGCGTCGGGACCGGTGCGCAGTGTGGACATGGGAAGGCTCCTGTGAGGTCGTGGCGTGGCAGCGCCCCCGGGGGCGCTTTCGCGGATAGGATCCGCTCCTGCAATGGGTGCTCAGGATACGGCTGTGTGCCGGGCGGGAAAAGCGATAAGATCGCCGATACCTGTCAGGAAAACTCACATATTGATTGCCATGAGCCGAGACCTCCCACCGCTGAATGCCCTGCGCGCCTTCGAGGCAGCGGCGCGCCTGCGCGGCGTGAGCCAGGCGGCGGAAGAGCTGAGCGTCACCCACGGCGCGGTGAGCCGGCAGATCCGCCTGCTCGAGGAGGAACTGGGCGTCACGCTGTTCGTCAAGGATGGACGCGGCGTAAAACTCACCGATGCCGGCCAGCGGCTGAGCGAGGTCGCCAGCGACTCCCTCGACCGCTTGCGCAACGTCTGCGCCGAGCTGCGCCGTCAGGCGGGTGGCGACGCGCCCTTCGTTCTCGGCTGCCCCGGCAGCCTGCTGGCGCGCTGGTTCATCCCGCGACTGGACCGGCTGAACCGCGACCTGCCCGACCTGCGCCTGCAACTCTCGGCCAGCGAGGGCGAAATCGACCCACGCCGCGCCGGCCTCGACGCCACCCTGTGCTTCGCCGAGCCGCCGTGGCCGGCGGATATGCAGGTACACGAGCTGGCGGTCGAGCGCATCGGTCCGGTGCTCAGCCCCCGCTACGCGCGCTTCGCCGAACTCTGCGCGGCGCCGGCCTCCGTGCTGCTCGGCGAGCCATTGCTGCATACCACCTCGCGCCCGCAGGCATGGCCGGCGTGGGCGGCGAACAATCGCCTGGAAGCTGGCGCGTTGAAGCTCGGCCAAGGCTTCGAACACCTCTACTACCTGCTGGAGGCGGCGGTCGCGGGCCTGGGCGTGGCCATCGCGCCGCAGCAACTGGTCGCCGACGACCTCGCCGCCGGCCGGCTCGCCGCGCCCTGGGGGTTCGTCGAAACCCGCGCCCGGCTGGCGCTGTGGGTGCCGGCACGCTTGCCGGACCACCGCGCTGTGCTGCTGGCGCAGTGGCTGCGCGGCGAGCTTGCGGTTTGCGGCTGAAAGTCTGAACTCGCGCCGTTTGCCCTGGGTCCACCCCTCTACTACTGTCCATTGAAGGCGCTGGCACTCTGCCTGTGCGGCGCGGCGAACGGAGGAGACCCGCCATGTCCAACCACCACACCTACAAGAAGATCGAGCTGGTCGGCTCTTCGCGCACCAGCATCGAGGACGCGATCAACAATGCCTTGGCCGAAGCGGCCAAGAGCATCGATTTTCTGGAGTGGTTCGAGGTGATGGAAACTCGCGGGCATATCGAGAACGGCGCGGTCGGCCACTATCAGGTGACCCTCAAGGTCGGCTTCCGGATCGCCAATAGCTAGATGTGGCCGACGTTTCGCTGCCGCCGCTGCGAAGCACCGGCGGCCCTGGGATTTTGTCATGCGTGCCTGCCATGCTCATGGCGCGCCTGAGGTGGTGCGCCGGGTTCGCCCGGCTTTTCGGCCCGGTTGGGCCTTTCCTGTGAACGACGAGGGAGCGTTACCGATGAAGAAGTTTCTGTTGGCTGTGGGGGTCTTCGCCCTGGCGAGCAACGCATTTGCCGCCGGCAAGCCGTGCGAAGAGCTGAAATCGGAGATCGAGGCGAAGATCAAGGCCAAGGGTGTCGCCTCCTTCAACCTGGAAGTCGTCGACAAGGGCAGTGCCGGCGGCAAGCAGGTCGTCGGCACCTGCGACGGCGGCACCAAGGAAATCGTCTATTCGAAGTGAGCCCTCGTGGCTGCGCGACAAGGCCGGAGCCCGCGAGGACTCCGGCCTTTTCATGGCGCTGTCCGCCAAAAAGCTGAACCACGATGGAGGTCCGGCCTCGAAACTGTGACGACAATCCACAGGAGGACGCGACATGAAGAAATCCGCATCGGCGCACTGGCAAGGCGGCCTGAAGGACGGCAAGGGTCGGCTCTCTACCGAAAGCGGCGCACTCAAGGACCAGCCCTACGGCTTCAACACGCGCTTCGAGGGCGCGCCGGGCACCAACCCGGAAGAGCTGTTGGGCGCGGCCCACGCCGGCTGCTTCTCGATGGCGCTGTCGATGATGCTCGGCGAGGCGGGATTCACCGCCGAACGCATCGATACCCACGCCGACGTGAGCCTGGAAAAACTCGCCGACGGCTTCGCCATCACCGCCGTGCACCTGACCCTGCGGGCGGCTGTGCCGGGCGCGGACGCCGCCACCTTCCAGGCCATCGCCGACAAGGCCAAGGCCGGCTGCCCGGTCTCGCGTGTGCTCAACGCACGCATCACCCTCGACGCCACCCTCGAATGAGCCTGCGCGGCACTCTGTCCGGCGGTTGCGGTCCACCGTTAGGATAGGGTGCCCCGCGTGGGGCGTTGACGAGGGATTGTAATGACGACGATGAAGTGGGCCGTGGCGATGGGCCTGGCGACGCTGCTGGCGAGCGGCGCGAGCTGGGCGGCGGTGAAACCGTGCGAGGAGCTCAAGGCCGAGATCGAGACCAAGATCCAGGCCGCCGGAGTGACCTCCTACACCCTGGAGATCGTGGACAAGTCCGAGGTGAAGGATCCGAACATGGTGGTCGGCACCTGCGACGGCGGTAAGCGCAGGATCATCTATCAGAAGAACGACAGCTGAGTTTCTGCGCGTTCGCAATCTCGGCACAGAGCAGGGGCGTCGGCCCGCAGGCTGATGCTCTGCGCTTGCTCTGGCTCCGGGGGCGAAACAAGAAACCACGTACCCGCACTGGAGCGGCGCTGAAGTATCAGGCACGCCGGCAGCCCACGCGTAAGTCGTGATACGCGCCAACTCCTGCGCGTCCGCGCGACGCTCGATGGGTATCGCTGCGCTCCACCCATCCTACGAACCAGCCAAGGCGGGGCTCCTGCGAAACCTTCAGCCGCATTGGCTGGGTTTCAACTAGAACGGCCCACACCTCACCGGCCCCTGGAAATCCGTCTTCGCCACCAGCGTACCGTTGGCGTCCGTCAGCAGCGCCAGCGCGCTGCGCAGTTGCGGGCGAAGCTCCAGCCGGTAGCGCTCGCCGGCGGCGAACTGGTCGTAGACCACCTTGACCCGGCAGGTCAGCTCCGACGGATCGCTCATGGCGCCCATGCCGCCGCCGCTGGGAATCTCGTACTGGAAGCGCACCACCAGTTCATGCTTGCCTGGCGTCACCTGGTAGAAGCGGCCATCGCTGACCGGCTTGCCGTCCAGGCGCTCGGCCATCAGCGTCTTGCCGGGGGTGGTGTAGAGGTCGACCCAGGCCATCTGCGGGTCGTGGGAGGGCAGCGGGCTGGCGCAGCCGCCCAGCAGGGCGAGCGCGAGCAGAAGGCGCGAGCGCATGAGGGTTCACCGTGACGAAGGACCTTTCTCTACAGCATAACCCCGGGCGCTCGCGGTGGTCTCAGGCGCGGTCACAACCTCGCTCGCGGCCGCGGGCGACTTCGTTGGATTGCCCGTCGTACAGCTTGGCCCAGGGGCGGAAGCCGATGCTGCCGGTCTCCAGGCGGTAGCGCTGGCCGGCGGTGAAGTCCTTGTACTTCACGGTCATCTCGCAGTCGCGCCAGAGCGCTTCGTCCACCGGGCCGATGTCCACCGGCTCGACCTGGAACTGGAAGCGCACGCGCAGTTCGTGTTGCCCCGGATCGACCTCGAAGTAGTGGGAACTGGGCCAGTCCTTATCGTCGACCTTCATGGCCGCTAGATCGCTCTGGCTGTTGGTGTCCAGATCGATCCAGGCACGGTTGGGGTCGGGCTGCGGCATCAGCAGGGCGCAGCCGCTCAGGGCGAGCAGGCTGGTGGCAGTGAGGAGGGCGCGCATCGGGGAAGCTCCTGGTCAGTAACGGCGTGTCAGCGTGCGGACCAGGCGCTGTGCTATGTTCCGCGCATGCCCTTCCGCCTTCTTATCCCGACACTCGACCGCCGCCTGTGCCGCTGGGTTCCCTGCCTGGCGATCCTGGCGCTGAGCGGTTGTTCCAGCCTGGGCTACTACGGCCAGTTGGCCGATGGCCAAATGCGCCTGCTGGCGGCCCGCGAGCCGGTGGCCGAAGTGGTCGGCGACCCTTCCCGCGATCCCGCGCTACGCCAGCGCCTGGAGCTTTCCCAGGAGGCCCGTGCGTTCGCCAGCGCCGAGCTGGGCCTGCCGGATAATCGCAGCTACCGCCTCTACGCCGACATCCATCGGGCCAACGTGGTGTGGAACGTCTTCGCCACGCCGGAGCTGTCGCTGCAGCCGCTCACCCACTGCTTCCCCATCGCCGGCTGCGTGGCCTATCGCGGCTACTACGGCGAGCCGGGCGCGCAGGCCGAGGCGAAGCGCCTGAAGGCACAGGGGCTGGACGTCTACATCGGTGGCGTCGAGGCGTACTCGACCCTCGGCTGGTTCGATGATCCGATCCTCAGCAGCATGCTGCGCTGGGGCGACCAGCGCCTGGCGGAAACCATCTTCCACGAGTTGGCGCACCAGAAGTTCTACCTGCCGGGCGATACCGCCTTCAACGAGTCCTTCGCCTCGTTCGTCGAGGCCGAGGGTGGGCGCCGCTGGCGCGAAGCTCGCCATCTGCCGGACGAGGCGCCGCTGCTGGCCGAGCAGCGCAAGCGCTTCACCCAGCTCGTACTGGATACTCGCGAGCGCCTCCACGCGCTCTACGCCAGCCCGCGCAGCGAGGCTGAAAAGCGCGCCGGCAAGGCGGCGGAGTTCGAGCGGCTGCGCCGTGAGTATGCGCAGATGCGCGACCGCGACTGGGGTGGCAAGGCGCCGTTCGATGCCTGGGTCAACGGCCCGTTGAACAACGCCAAGTTGCTGCCGTTCGGCCTGTACGATCAGTGGGTACCGGCCTTTACCGTGCTGTTTGCCCAGGTCGGCGGCAACTGGCCGGCGTTCTATGCGCGGGTGGAGAAGCTTGGGGCGCTGCCCCAGGCGCAGCGCACCGCAGCGCTGGAGTCACTCGCCGCCGGGCAGCGCGTGGCGTTCTGACGGGCGCGCCACCATGAACGGTGGCGCGCTGTCAGCCGCGATCAGACCCGCTCGACTCCCGGCATCTTCCATTGCCCCGAAAGCATCGCCGGCTGCGGCCCGTATACGCGCAGGATGACGTTGAACGGCCCCTGCTGCGTCGACGGTAGCCAGTTCGCCTCATGCTCCTTGCCGGGCGACTGTGCCTGGATGTACAGCGTCACCCCGCCGTCGGCGTCGCGCACCAGCGGGTCGCGGCTGCTCAGGCAGTAGCGCTGGATGGGGTTGTCCACCAACTGGCGATCCGGCAGGTCGTAGAGGGTGATCGACCAGAACTCCCTGGCCGGCGGCAGTTCGCCCGGCGCGAAGCGCAACCGGTAGCGCTGGCCGCCTTGCAGCGGCTGCTGTGCGCTGTCGTTGCGGCTGCCCAGATAGATGGCCTCCTCCACGCTGTTGCCATAGATGCCGCTGGCTGCCGCCGCGGCCCGGCTCAGGTAGTCGTTGTGCATCGCTGCGCGGGTGCCGAACAGGCCGACGGAGGAGCGCAGCGTCGCGCCCTTCGCCTTCAGTTCGGCCACGCCCTGCTGGATGCCGGCGCCGAGCGCCTGGCGCTGGGCGGGGCTGAGCGCGGAGGGATCGAACGGCAGGCCGGCACCGATACCGACGCTGGCGAAGCGTTTGCGCAGCTCCACTTCGCTCGGATCGGTCGGGCAGAAGGCGAGGATCTGGTTCAGGTGTGGAATGAAGCCGGGGCCGAGGTCACGCGGCACCGCCCACGGTAGCCAGGCCACCGCCGGCGCGGGAGCGGGCGCGGCGGCGCCGGTGAATTCGTGCAGTGCGCGCAGCTTGTACTGCGCCTGCAACTCGCGCACGGCGGGCAGGTCGTTGGCGTCGCGCAGGCCGGTGCGGCCCAGGATCATGGCGATCTCCGTCTCGCTGCGCAGCACCTTGCGGATGCCCGGCGGCGTCTCGCCCTTCCAGCCGGGGCCGACGATCAGGTAATCGCCCGCCTCGCGGCCAGTGCTGAGCACGCCCACATAGCCGAAGTTGAAGGTGTACTGGTCCACGAGCTGGTGCACGTAGTAACGGTCGTCGGCTACCGCCGGCACGCTGAGCACCCACGGCTCGGCGCGCAGGTCGAGCCAGGCCCAGGAGTACGGCGTGTCGTTGTTGGGCGTCACCACGTCGCGGTTCTTCGGCGTGAACAGTTCGCTGTAGTGGCGGAACACACCGAAGCCGCCGATGTACTCCGGCGAGGCGGCGTCGAGCGCCTGTTTCTGCATCGTCTGGTAGTGCATCAGCATCGGATAGGCGTAGACCCACGCCTGGCGAACGATGTCCTGGAACACGGCAGGGTCGGCCTCCAGTGCGGTGGGCGCGGCCAGCAGCCAGCCCGGTGCGCAGCACAGGCCGGCACCGATCATGCCGCTGGCGCCGAGGAAGCGGCGGCGGGACAGGCTCGGGTTCATGCCTTACTCCTTGCTGGCGATCGGCTGCACGGCCGGCGGCTGGTAGTCGCCCTTGAGCGCGCGTTCCTGCGGCAGGTACATGCGCAGGATGAGATTGAACGGCCCTTGCGGCGCCGGCAGCCAGTTGTCGGTGCTGGCCGGCCGGGCATGCTGGATGGTCAGGGTCAGGCCGCCATCGGCGTCGGGTTTCAGGCCGGTGCCGCTGTTGAGGGTGTAGCGGCCCAGCGGGTTGGCCGAAAGCATCTGGGTCTTGCCGTCATACAGGGTCACTGACCAGAAGGCATCTACCGGCGGCAACTGGCCGGGGGCGAAATGCAGGCGATAGGCACGGTCGCCCTCCAGCGCCTGGCCGCCAGCGTCGACGTGGGTGACTGGGTACATCGCTTCCACCGCGTCGTTGGCGTACAGGTATTTCCAGGCCACTGCCGAGCGGGTCAGGTCGTCGCTGCCGTAGTGGCCAATGTTGGCCGGGAACTTCTGCCAGCCGTTGCCCGACTTTGAGAAACCTTCGGTGGCCGCGAGCACCTTGTTGCGGCCGTCTTCGGCGCCCTGGGCCACGGCCTGGGCGATGTCCGCCGGCAGTTGCGCGGCGTCGAACGGCTTGCCGGTGCCCACGCCGATCTGTGCGAACTGCGCCAGACGCTCCTGTTCCTGCGGGCTCCAGGCGTGCCAGGCGGAGAGGGCGTTGAAGTCGACGAAGACGTTCTGCGCCGGGCCCTGCTTGGTCGGCTGGTATGGCGGCACGTCCATCTTGTGCGGCAGCAGGGTCGGCTTGGTGCTGTGCAGCTTGTAGCCGTCCATCACAGCCTTGGCGGCGGCCACGTCGGCCTCGCCGTCGACGGCGGTACGACCGAGCAGGAAGAGAATGCGGCTGGGCGAACGGATCACCTTGCCGTCGAAGCCCTCGGGTTTCTTGCCGTCCCAGTCGGGGCCGGCGATCAGGAAGCTGCCGGCTTCGCGGCCGGTGGCGCGGGTGCCGATGTAGTCGAGGTTATCGGTGCGCATGTCGATCAGCTGGAAGCTGTAGTAGCGCTGCGGCACGGCCGGAACGTCGAGAATCACCGGGTTCTCGCGCAGGTCCAGCAATGCGTAGGAGTACAGCGTGTCGTTGTTCGGCGAGACTACGGTGCGGTCTTCCGGGCCGAGCAGCGCGGTGCGGCTGTACAGGTAGTTCACCGGCAGCTTGGCGGCGATGGCCTGCAGGGTCTTGCCATGTTCGGCGGTGGCGTAGGCGAACAGATACGCCTGCTCGGCAAGGTCGCGTGCCTGTTGCGGAGACGGCGCGGCCCAGGTTTGGCCGGCGAGCAGGGGGATCAGCGCGAGTGCGGGCAGCCATTGGCGCATGACGGTTTTCCTCATTGTTCTTGTTGGAAGGTAACCGGCCGGCGCCGTCGCGCGGCAGTCACGCGACCGCCGACAGCGGACGTCAGGCCAGAGTGCGCCAAGGCACGGCGCCGGCGGTTAGCGCCAACGGACAGAAAACAATCAGGCCAGGCGGAGATTCACTCCGACGCGTCGGGGCTGTGCAGCGGCAAGTCCAGTTGTACGCGGCGGCGCAACCAGGGGCTGGGCCGGTAGCGTGCTTCGCCGTAGCAGGCTTGCAGGCCCTGGAGGATGGTGAGGATGCGCGCGGCACCGTAGTGTTCGCCGAATGCCAGCGGGCCGAACGGGTAGCCCAGCGCGAGTTGCACTGCGCGATCCAGCGTCGCCGGGCTTGCGATGCCGCGCTGGACGATCTCGCAGCCCAGATTGACGATCCCGGCGATTACCCGCTGGCTGATGAAGCCGGGGGAGTCGTTGATCACTTCCACCGGTACGCCGTCGCTGCCCAGCGCATGCCGGGCCTGGGCTTCAAGCCGCGGGTCGAGCGCTGGCTGGCGCATCAGCACGCGGCGGCGGTCCAGTTCGGTGAAGGTATCCAGCGCCAGGCTGCGTTCCGCCGGCAGGCCGAGGGCGTCGATGCAGGTGCTGGCGTCCATGCCCAGCGGGGTGACCAGGCAGATGGCGCGGGCCGACGGTGCCTCGCCGGTCTCCAGCACCACGCCGGCCTGGGTGAGAATCGCGGCGATGCGGTGGCGCAGCTCCGGGTCCTGGCTATCGATCCAGAATGGGCGATCCAGAGCGACGATTTCCGCCGGTGGCTCCGGCTCGCGCAGTGGCTGGCCGTCGCGGTAGCGGTAGAAACCCTCGCCGGTCTTGCGCCCGAGCAGCCCACCGGCAACTCGTTGCGCGGCCAGCGGCGACGGGGTGTAGCGTGGGTCCTGGTAGAACTGCTGGTAGAGCGATTCCATCACCGCGTGGGAGACATCCAGCCCGGTCAGGTCGAGCAGCTCGAACGGCCCCATGCGAAAGCCCACGCCGTCGCGCAGGATGCGGTCGATCTGCGCTGGCGTGGCGATGCCTTCGCCGAGGATGCGCAGCGCTTCGGTGCTGTAGGCGCGGCCGGCGTGGTTGACGATGAAACCGGGGCTGTCGGGCGACACCGCCGGGAAGTGCCCGGCGTGCTCGGCGAGCCGGCACAGGCGCTGGATGACGCTGTCGTCGGTACGCTGGCCGCGGACCACTTCGACGATGCGCATCAGCGGCACCGGGTTGAAGAAGTGGAAGCCGGCGACCCGTTCGGGATGCTGGCAGCGCGCGGCGATGCGCGTCACCGACAGCGACGAGGTATTGCTCGCCAGCACCGCTCCGGGCGCGACCCGCGCTTCCAGCTCTGCCAGCAGCGTCTGCTTGGCGCCGAGGTCCTCGATGATCGCTTCGATCAGCAGGTCGCAGTCGGCCAGCTCGTCGAGGCTGTGCGCCGGTTGTAGCCGCTGCAGCGTTGCGGCGAGCGCATCCGGGCTGAGCTTGCCCTTGGCCACCGAACGCTCCAGCAGCTCGCGATTGAAGGCCAGCGCCTGTTGCACCGCCTGCGCGCTGCTGTCGTACAGGCGCACCGGCAGCCCGGCGCTGGCGAACAACTGGGCGATGCCGCGGCCCATTGCGCCGGCGCCGATCACGCCGATGCGGGTGAAGGACTCGGTCATGCTGCGGGTCTCGTCGTGCGAACCTGCTTCAACCATAGACGCTGTGCTCACACCGTGGTCCTCCGGGCGATTTCCAGGTCGCGCAACTGGCGGCGCAGCAGCTTGCCAACACTGGTCTTGGGCAGTTCGTCGAGCACCTCGATGAAGCTCGGTACCTTGTAGCCGGTGAGATGTTCGCGGCAGTGGGCGATGATCGCCGCCGGGTCCAGAGCGGTGTCCCTGAGGCTGACGAACAGCTTCACCGCCTCGCCCTTGCGCTCGTCCGGTACGCCGATGGCGATGCACTCGCGAATGCCCGGATGGCGCATCACGGCGTCCTCCACCTCGTTGGGGAACACGTTGAAGCCCGACACCAGGATCATGTCCTTCTTGCGGTCGACGATCTTCAGCATGCCGTTTGCGTCCAGCTCGGCGATGTCGCCGGTCTTCAGCCAGCCGTCCTCGCTCAGCACCTGGGCGCTTTCCTCCGGGCGCTGCCAGTAGCCCTGCATCACTTGCGGGCCGCGCAGCCATAGCTCGCCGGGCTGGTCGGGAGCGGCGTCGTTGCCTTCCTCGTCCACGATGCGCAGCTCGGTGTCCACCAGCGCCTGGCCGACATAGCCCTCGCGATAGGGGCTTTGCAGGGTGCCGGTGGATACAACCGGCGAGGCTTCGGTCAGGCCGAAACCTTCGCGTACCGGGGCGCCGGTGAGGGCTTCCCAGCGACGGCCAACTTCGCGGTTGAGCGGCGCGCCGCCGGAGGTCACCCACTTGAGGTGGCTGAAGTCGATGGAGGGGAAGTCCGGGTGGTTCATCAGGCCGACGAACAGGGTGTTGATTCCGCTCATCAGGGTGAAGGGATAGCGGCGCATCGCGCCGATGATCTCGTCGAGGTTGCGGCCATCGCGGATGAATACCGTGTGCAGGCCCATACCCACGGAAGACAGGCAGTTCGTGGAGAAGGCCATGATGTGGTAGAGCGGCAGCGGCGAGATGCGCACATCGGTGGCCGGCTCCAGCAGGCCCGGGCGCAGGAACAGTTCGAGGGTCTGAATGACGTTGGCGATCAGGCTGAAGTGGCTGAGCATCGCGCCCTTGGATATGCCTGTGGTGCCGCCGGTGTATTGCAGCAGCGCCAGGCGCTCCAGTCCCGCCACCGTTTCCACCGCCGGTGCCTGCATGCCCAGGCGCAGGGCTTGCTGGAAGCGCGTGCAGCCGGCGCTCTCGCTGTCGTACTGAGGGTTTTCCAGGTCATCGATGCTGGTGAGCAGGACCTGTGTGACGCGAGTATCGGCCTGCACCGCGCGTAGCAGCGGCAGCAGGCGGTCGAGCAGCAGGATCGCGGTCGCACCGGAATCGGCGAGTTGGTGGCGAAGCTCGCCGGCGGTGTACTGCGGGTTGGTGTTCACCAGCACCACGCCGGCCTTGAGCGCGCCGAAGGTGGCGATGGGGTACTGCAGGGAGTTGGGCAGCATCAGCGCCAGGCGGTCGCCCGGTTGCAGGCCGGCGTGGTGACGCAGGTAGCGGGCGAAGGCATCGGCCAGGCGGTCCAGCTCGGCGAAGCTCAGGTGACTGTCGCCGCAGGAGAAGGCGTGCCGTTCGGGAAACTGGCGAGAGGCTTCGCTCAGCAGGTCGTGGAGGTTCTGGTAAGCGTGCCGGGCGATCTCGCGGGCCACGTATCCGGACTGGTAGGCGGGCATCGACTTCTCCGTTCTTCGAATTGTTGTTCTGCTGTGCGAAACGTTATGTCGAAATTGATGGTATGCGATAGGCTACCCCCACGCAACGGTCGCCGGCGGACCGCTGCGGCAGTCATCGCTGATCTGCTATCGTTCGCCCGCGCCGCACACGGCGCCCGCCAACAGGAACATCCGCCGAGGCCCCATGAGCGACGACGTCGAAGACACCAGCAATCCCAAGGACCGCAAGTTCGTCGAGGCGCTTGCCCGCGGGCTGGACGTGCTGCGCGCCTTCACCCACGGCTCGGTGGTGCTCGGCAATCAGGAAATCGCACGGATCACCGGGCTGCCCAAGCCGACTGTGTCGCGCATGACCTACACCCTCACCAAGCTCGGCTATCTCTGCTACTCGCAGCAGCACGAGAAGTACCAGCTCGACTCCGGCGTGCTGGCGCTGGGTTACGCCTATGTCTCCAACCTGCGCGTGCGCCAGTTGGCCAAGCCGTACATGGAGGCCTTCGCCCGCCGCACCAACACCACGGTCGGCCTGACTTGCCGCGACTGGCTATCGATGATCTACGTCGAGAACTGCCGTCCGCCGGAGGCCACTTCCCTGCGCATGGACGCCGGCGTGCGTCTGCCGCTGGCGACCACCGCCGCCGGCCGCGCCTATCTGGCGGCCACGCCGGAGCAGGAGCGCGAGCACCTGCTGTCGGCGCTTCAGGCGCGTCATGAGGGTGATTGGAGTGCGATGCGCGAGTCGCTGGAGGCGTCCTTCGAGGAGTATCGCCAGCATGGTTTCTGCCTGTCGCTGGGCGACTGGGACCGCAACGTGCGCGCCGCCGGCGTGCCGCTGCGCCTGGCCGATGGCGGGCTGATGGCGCTGACTTGCGGGGCGCCGTCGTTCCAGCTCAGCGAGGAGACTCTGTGTGGCTCGCTGGCCCATGAGTTGGAGATGCTGGCGCGGGATATCGAGAGCCTCGGGGCCTGATCTTCCCCGAGCGCTGGAGGGAGCGGAGCTTGCTCGCGAACTGCCCAGCGACTAAGCCACCGAAATTCCAGTCGCGGGCAGGCTCGCTCCTCCAATGGATACAGCGTTACGTCTCAGGCGACTTCCATGAGGCCTGCGTAGACCTTCAGGTGATGATCGTCGTCACCCAGTTGGTGACTGAGCATCACCAGCCGCTTGGCGTGGTGCGCCAGCACGTATTCCCAGGTCATGCCGATGCCGCCGTGCAACTGGATGGCCTGTTCGGCCACGTAGCGCGCCGCGCGGGTGACGATGAACTTGGCGGCGGCCAGGGTGCGGCTGCGTTCGGCGCTGTCGGGCTGGTCGGCGACGCAGGCGGCGAGGATCGCCATGCTGGTGGCCTGTTCAAGCTCGCTGCGCATGTCCACCATGCGGTGCTGCAGCACCTGGAACTTGCCGATCGGGATGCCGAACTGCTTGCGCGTCTTCAGGTAGTCGAGGGTCAGCGCGCAGGCTTCCTGCAGGCTGCCGAGGGCTTCGGCGCACTGGCCGGCGATGGCGCGGCCCTGTTGGTAACGCAGCGCCGGCAGTGCCTCGCCCGGTGCGCCGATGGCCTCTCCAGCAGCGTCGTCGAGGAACAGTTCGCAGGCCCGCTGGCCGTCCACTGTCGGGTACTCGCGGCGGGTGACGCCGGCCTGCCGTGGGTCGATCAGGAACAGGCCGATGCCCGCCTCGTCCCGCGCATTGCCCGATACGCGCGCCGATACCAGGATCGCCGTGGCACTCTGGCCACCGATCACCACGGCCTTGCGGCCGCTGAGCTTCCAGCCGTCGCCGGCCTGCTCTGCCCGGGTCTGTACATCATGCAACTGGTAATGGCTCTGCGGTTCTTCCAGCGCCACCGCCAGTTGCGCCTCGGCGCTGGCGATGCGCGGCAGCCAATGGGCCTTCTGCGCCTCGCTGCCCAACTGGGCGATCAGTCCGCCGCCGTGTACCACCGATTGCAGGTACGGCTCCAGGCACAGGCCGCGGCCCAGCTCGGTGAGCACCAGCATGCTTTCCACCCCACCGCCGAAGCCGCCGTGGGCTTCGGGCAGCGACACGGCGGTCAGCCCCAGCTCGCCGAGCTGGCGCCAGAAGTCGCCGCTGTAGCCCAGCTCGCCCTTGCTCAAGCCCTCGCGCTTGTCGAAGGGGTATTCATCGCGTACCAGGCGGGCCGCGGTGTCCTGCAGCATCTGCTGCTCTTCGCTCAGTTTGAAGTCCATGATCGGGGCCTCACAGCTCGAGAATCATCTTCGAAACGATGTTCTTCTGGATTTCGTTGGAGCCGCCGAAGATCGACAGCTTGCGCAGGTTGAAGTACTGGCTGGCCGGCGCCGCCGCGTAGTCTGCGTGCAGCGCCTCACCGCCCAGCTCGAACTCTTCCTCGATGAAGGGCAGCGCATAGGGGCCGAGCACCTTGCGCAGCAGATGGCTGATCGCCTGGCGGATTTCCGTGCCCTTGACCTTGAGGATCGAACTTTCAGCCCCCGGCACACCGCCTTCGCGGGCGGCGGCGAGGATGCGCAGCGTGCTCATCTCGATGGCCATCAACTGCATTTCCACCTCCGCCACCTGGGTGCGGAACAGTGGGTCGTCGAGCATCGGCTTGCCGTCGCACAGCTCGCGGCTCGCGACCTGTTTCAGGTGCGCGAGCACCGCCTTGGAGGCGCCGATGCCGGCCAGCCCCGTGCGCTCGTAGGTCAGCAGGTACTTGGCGCAGGTCCAGCCTTCATTTTCGCGGCCCACCAGGTTTTCCACCGGCACGCGCACGTTGTCGAAGAAGACTTCGTTGACCTCGTGCTCGCCGTCGAGGGTGATGATTGGCCGCACGGTGATGCCGGGGCTCTTCATGTCGATCAGCAGGAAGCTGATGCCGCGCTGCTGCTGCGCCTCGGGGTCGGTGCGAACCAGGCAGAAGATCCAGTCGGCGTGCTGGCCGAGGGTGGTCCAGGTCTTCTGGCCGTTTACCACGTAGTGGTCGCCATCGCGCACCGCGCGGGTCTTCAGCGAGGCGAGGTCGGAGCCGGCGCCCGGCTCGGAGTAGCCCTGGCACCACCAGTCGGTGCCGTCGAGGATGCGCGGCAGGTAGTGCGCCTGCTGCCGGGGTGTGCCGAACTTGATGATCACCGGGGCGACCATGTTGACGCCGAAGGGGATGGTGCGCGGCGCGCCGAAAGCTGCGCATTCCTCCTCGAAGATGTGCTTCTGCACCGCGTTCCAGCCGGTGCCGCCGAACTCCTCCGGCCAGTGCGTGGCGTACCAGCCCTGTTCGGCGAGTACGCGTTGCCAGCGTTGGTGGTCCTGTTTGCTCAAGTGCTTGCCCAGGCGCACCTTGGTGGCGATGTCCTTGGGCAGCTTGCTACCCAGGAAGGCGCGCACGTCGTCGCGGAACGCCAGTTCGTCGGGGGTGAAGTGGATGTCCATCGGCGGGTCCTCAGAGGTCGGCGAAGCGGCGGCCTTCGG
The DNA here is from genome assembly GCF_026686735.1 of Pseudomonas triclosanedens. NCBI lineage: Bacteria > Pseudomonadati > Pseudomonadota > Gammaproteobacteria > Pseudomonadales > Pseudomonadaceae > Pseudomonas > Pseudomonas triclosanedens. Next base: position 53,618 of record NZ_CP113432.1, read on the forward strand.
CCACCAGGCGTTCGAGCAGCGGAGCGGGTTGCCACCAGGCTCCCAGGCGCTGGTGGAATTCACGGATACGGCCCAGTACGTGCGGCAGGCCGAGGCTGTCTGCATGGAACAGCGGGCCGCCTCGCCAGGCCGGGAAGCCGTAGCCGTTGAGGAAGATCACATCGATGTCGCTGGCGCGCTGGGCGATGCCTTCTTCGAGGATGCTGGCGGCCTCGTTGATCAGCGCGAACACGCAGCGTTCGACGATTTCCTCGTCGCTCACCGGCGCGCGCACGATGCCGCGTTCGGCGGCGGCCTGTTCCAGCATGGCCGGCAGCGCCGGGTTGTCCTGCGGGGCGCGGCCGTCTTCGGCGTAGTGGTAGAAGCCGGTGCCGCTCTTCTGCCCGAGCATGCCGGCGGCGATCAGGTGATCGAGCACGGTTGGCAGGGTCTGGCCGGGCTTGAGGGTCTGCCGCTGGCGCGTACGGATCGCATGGCTGATGTCCAGGCCGGACAGGTCGCGCACCGCCAGCGGCCCCATCGCCATGCCGAAGCTGCGCAGCGCCCGGTCCACCTGCGCGGGCGTGGCGCCCTCCTCCAGCAGGAATTCGGCCTGGCGGCCGTACTGGAAGATCATGCGGTTGCCGACGAAGCCATCGCACACGCCAACCACCACTGCGACTTTCTTCAGGCGCTTGCCCAGTTGCATGGCGGTGGCCAGCACATCGTTGGCGGTGGCCTTGCCGCGCACCACTTCCAGCAGGCGCATGACGTTGGCCGGGCTGAAGAAGTGCAGGCCGACCACGTCCTGTGGCCGCCCGGTGAAGGCGGCGATGGCGTCGAGGTCCAGTGAAGAGGTGTTGCTGGCGAGGATCGCGCCGGGCTTGCACACGGCATCCAGTTGTTCGAAGACCTGGCGCTTCACGTCCAGGCTTTCGAACACGGCCTCGACCACCACGTCGGCGTCGTTCAGTGCGGCGTAGTCGAGCACGCCGGCGATCAGGCCCATGCGCCGCTCCAGCTCCCCGGCGCTCAGGCTGCCACGCGCCACGCTGGCGGCGTACAGGCTGCGGGCACGGTCGAGGCCGCGTTGCAGGGCATCTTCGTTCACCTCCAGCAGCGTCACCGGGATACCGGCGTTGGCGAAGCACAGGACGATGCCGACGCCCATCGTGCCGCCACCGATGACGGCGGCGCTGCGGATTTCCCTTGGCTGCACATCGGCGGCCAGCCCTTCGACCCGCGCCGCTTCGCGTTCGGCGAAGAAGGCGTGGATCATCGCTGCGCGTTGCGGCGAGTCGAGGCATTGCTGGAACAGCGCGCGCTCGCGGGCCAGGCCCTCGCGCAGCGGGAGCTGGATGGCTGCTTCCACGGCGTCGATGCAGCGCTGCGGGGAGAACTGGCCGGGCAGGCGTTTCTGCGCCTCGCCGCGCTTGTGGGCGATCAGCTCGGCGAGGCCGTCCTCTCGCACCCGCTCGTTGCGCTCGCCGGTACGGCGCGGGCCGAGTTGCCTGTCGAGCAGGCGCTGGGCGAAGGCAAGGCCGGCCTCGACCAGGTCGCCGTCGAACAGTTCGTCGACAATGGCGCTATCGAGGGCTTCACCTGCGCGGATCGGCGCGCCGGAGACGATCATGTCGAGGGCCTTTTCCACGCCGGCCAGGCGCGGCAGGCGCTGCGTGCCGCCAGCGCCCGGCAGCAGGCCAAGCTTCACTTCCGGCAGGCCGACCTGGGCGTCGCGCCGGGCGATGCGGTAGTGGCAGGCCAGCGCGACTTCCAGGCCACCGCCCAGGGCGGTGCCGTGGATCACCGCGACGCTGGGCTTGCTGGCGCTTTCGATCACGTCGACCACTTCGGGCAGGGACGGCGCCTGGGGCGGCTTGCCGAACTCGCGGATATCGGCGCCGGCCATGAAGGTGCGCCCGGCGCAGACCAGCACCACCGCGCGCACCTGTGGATCGGCCTCGGCCTGCCTGAAGGCGGCGAGCAACCCGGCGCGGACGGCATGTCCGAGGGCGTTCACCGGTGGGTTGTCGACCGTTACCAGGGCAATCTCGCCCCGGCGTTCGAGCTGTACCGCTTCTGACATCTCGTGCTCCGTCTTGATTTTGTTCTATTAACGGAATGTTATTTCGCTGTGCAGAATACGATGGCGTTTTTTGCTTGTCGATAGCAAGGGGCTCGTCGTTTCCCTTGAGCAAACAAAAACGCCATCCCCGCTACCAGGGATGGCGTGAAGGCCCCGGCCCCCCCAGCCCGGGGAAAGGAGCACAGGGCTTACTTGGCCCAGCGGCGCAGATCGGACGGCGTGTAGTCGCTCAGTTTGGCGTGCTGGCCGGTTTTCAGGCCGCTGTTTTCCTCGTTCATCAGGCCGTTGACGAAGTAGCGCCCGCTGATGAGGTCATAGGCCGCCGCCAGCGCTTCGAAGGTGAACTGCTTGTCGTAGTACGGCATGGCGTGGGACTGGTAGTTGCGCCACAGCTCGCCACGGCTGTCGTACAGCTCGCCGAGCAGGATGTTCCAGCTGTCCTCGTCGAGGTAGTAGCGGCGCTTGCTGTAGATGTGCCGCGCACCGGGCTTGAGGGTGGCTTCGACGACCCACACGCGGTGCTTCTCGAAGCGCGCGAGGTCCGGGTTGATGTGGCCGGTCTTGAGGATGTCGGCGTACTTCACCGAGCGGTCGTAGAGGCGGAAGCTGTTGTAGGGGACGAACAGTTCCTGCTTGCCGACCAGTTTCCAGTCGTAGCGGTCCGGCGCGCCGTTGAAACCGTCCAGGCTGTCGGCGGTGATCATGCCGTCGCTGTAGCGCGCGCTGTTGTCGTAGGCGATCAGCGGTGCGCGGCGCACGCGGCGTTGGCCGGGGATGTACTGCCAGGCCGCGCGCGGCTCGGCCACCTGGTCGATCGGTTCGTGGGTCAGCACCGCTTCGCCGGAGAGGCGCGCCGGCTCCAGTACGCGGGTCTTGAACATGTACAGCAGGTTGGCACCCTGGGGCAGGTCGTCGAGGGTCTCGGCGTAGTTCATGTCGGTCTGCGAGCGGACCAGGCTGTAGACGCCGTTCTCCTTGACGTTGGCCGAGCTGAAGGTGCGTTCGATGCTGCCGCCGCGGTAGCGGGTGACGTGGTTCCAGATCGCCTCGACGCCCTCTTTGGGCAGCGGGAACGGCACGCCACGGTGGTAATTGAGCACACCGCTGCCGCCATCGGCGAGCCTGGTGTTGCTGGCGTTGCGAATGGTCTCGGCGCTGATTTCCTCGGGCAGGCGCGCGCTGCGATGGCTGGGGTAGACGCTGATCTTGTAGGAGTTCGGGTAACGCTTGAGCATGGCCTGCTCGCCGGGGCTGAGCCACTGGCCGTACTGGGCGGCATTGGCCGGGGTGATGGTGAACAGCGGCTTTTCGGCGGCGTAGGGGTTGGCGTAGCCACCCTTGGCGTCGACCTGGCCGGCGTCCGGCTTGAGGCCGCCATCCCAGGCGGGGATGCTGCCGTCGGCGTTGCCGGCTTTCTCGGCGCCCACCGGCGTCAGGCTGGCGCCGAGGTCGGCGGGAGTGTTGGCATGGGCGCTGAACGCCAGGCCCAGGGCCAGTGCCAGGGCGGAGATTTTTGCAAGTTGCATGGGGCGGTTCCTCAGAAGTCGACCTTGGCGCTGACGCTGTAGAAGTCGCGGTCGTCGAGCGTGCTGTACTTGTTGCTGCCGAAGAAGTTGTTGTAGCCAAACTCCAGGCTGTAATCGTTCAGGTAGCTGAACGCGAGGGACAGGCCGACGGCTTTCTGGCCTTCCTGGAACGGGCCGCCCGGGTCGTAGGAGTAGCCCTCCACGTCATGGCGGAAGTTCACGCTGGGCAGCATGTTCACGCCCGGCAGCACATCGCTGTACTCCAGCCCCGCACGCAGGCGGTAGCCCCAGGACCAGGGCGTGGAGAAACCGTCGTCGGTGCAGTAGCGGTTGGTCACACCGCTGGCCGCGGTGTTGCACTTACTGCCGTTGAGTGGCGCGCTGCGGCCGAAGGCGGCGTTGCGGCCCAGGCGTTCGTCGCCGATGTCGCTGATGTGCACCACGCCGGCTTCGCCGAGCAGGGTCAGGCGGGTCGCGCCGAGCACGTTGTCGATGATCTGCGTGGCCGAGGTGGTCATCTGCCAGACCTGCTTGCGCTCCCAGCCGTCCAGCGTCTTGCCGGTGGTGGAGGCGTTGGCGGGAACGTCGGTGATCGAAGAGCTGCCCGAAGGGCCGGTGATCATTGCCACGTTCATGTCCGGGCCGTTCAGCGCCACCGGCATGTTCGGCCGGAAGCTCAGTTCCGCCGCCAGCGCGGTCCCCCAGCCGGGCAGCGCACCGTTGATGCTCATGCCGTAGAGGTGGATGTTCTCCGGGAAGGCCGCGGCATACACCGGCCCCTGTACACGGCCGATGGGGAAGCTGCCGGGTTTGCTGACGTCACGGGCGGTGAGCTGGAGATAGGGCAGGCGCGCGTGGTAGTTCACGTAGTAGAAGGCCGCCTCGGCATCGTTCAGCGAACTGATCAGGGTGCGCAGCGCCAGGCCCCACTGGCCCTGGTCGGACGGGTCCTGGTCGTCGCCGTGGGAGGCATACAGGCCGCTGGCCTGCATCTGCGTGTCGGTCTGTACCTGGCTCAGGTACAGCGGCCCGCAGCCAGGCTGGATGGCGTCGCTGGTGGCGAAGAAGGTGCCGCAGCCGTCGAGCACGCTGGGCCGCCAGTTGTACTGGTAGAAGCCCTCCAGGTTCACCTTGTCGGTCAGGCCGAGGTTGAACGAGAACATCTCGACCGGCAGTTGGCCTTCCTTGATGTCCACGCCGGGTTTGTTGAAGGCGCTGTAGTCCAGCGGGTTGATCACGTTGATGCCGTTCTGGATCAGGATCGCCTCGCCCCAGGACAGCACCTGCTTGCCGACCTTCAGGTTGAGCGGATGCTCGTTCACATCGAAGTCCTTCCACACGTAGGCATCGAGCGTGTCGAAGCCGTGGAAGCGCGACAGCGTCGGCCAGCCGGAGTCATCGAAGTCCTTGAAGCGGCCGTCGCCAGTCTCGTAGGCGTGGTCGTACCAGTACTTGAAGCGGATGAAGGCGCCCTGCCCCTGGCCGTCCAGGCTGAAGTCGGTGAGACCCTTGTACATCTGCGAGATGGGGTCGCCCTTCTTGAAGTTCAGGCGGTTGTCGTCGGCGCTCACGCTGGTGCCGTCTGCATTGGTGATGTGCTGGGCCTGGACCGCGTTGGCGTGGGTCATCATGTGGCGGTCCGGGTCCTGGGCGGCCCAGCTCGCACCCAGGCTGAGGGTGGTCTTGGTCGACAGGCTCCAGTCGTCGTTGAGGTCGAAGGTGGTGCCCTGCGCCTGGCCGGCCAGACCGGTTGCGAGGGACAGCAGGAGAGGTGCGGCGATGCGCGATTGGCGACGCCCCGCTGGCAGAGCGGGGACAGTGGCCGGATGGATTCTTGTCATTATTGGCTCCGGATGGGTTGTGCAGCGGGCCAACCATGACGGGCGTCCGCTTCAACCTCGCAAGCCGGGAACGACAAAAACCGATCATCCGCCGCAACGGCGGCTCAGGAGTGGCCCAGGCGGAACTGCTTGGGCGTGATGCCAAAGCGCTTGCGGAAGGCGCGGATGAAGTTGCCGGCCTGGCGGTAACCGATACGTTCGGCAATGCGCTCGATTGGCTGGTCGGAGGAGCGCAACCAGATGCGCGCCAGGCTCAGGCCGTCGCCCTCCACTCCTGCCTCCGCGCTGCCCCACTGGTGGCGCAGGCTCTGGTAGAGGAACTCGTTGGCGCCGTACAGCGGGCGTTGCAGGGCCGCCGATGGCAGGAGCAGATAGGGCGTTTCGCTGCGCCGCCAGGCCACGCTCCACTGCTGCAGCAGGTCGCCGCAATGCTGGCGCGGCGCGATGCCGGCCTCGACGAACAGCGCGGCGGGCGGCAGGCCGAGGCGCCGGGCGATGTTGCGCGCCAGGGTCAGCACGGCGGCATCGGGGCCGAAGTGGTGCAGCTCCGGCCACACCAGTTGCAGCGTCAGCCGAGCGTGGTGGCCATCGTCCTCCAGGCGTGCCTCGACGCAGTTGGTGACGCTGGGCAGGTGTTGGCAGAACGCCGCGAGGCTGTCGCCCAGGGTCGGAGCGGAGTCCAGCAGGATGTTCAGGCCCTGCAGGCAATGTGTCGCCATGCCGTTGACCATCTCGCAGCCGAAGTGCGGGTTGCCGCTGGCCCGTTCGCATTCGTTCCACAGGCGCTCCACCTGCTCGACCGGCACGCGCCCACGATGATCCGCCAGCAGCGCCTCGCCAATGCCGGCGCGGCGACGCAATTCGGTCGCGCCCAGGCCGAGTTGGCGGGCGTGCAGCAGGATGGTGCTGGCAAAGGCGCTGGATGTGAACATCAGGTGCGACATGACGGCAGACCGACTCAGGGAACGGTTTACTACATCAGCTCGCTCTGCTATCCATCAAATTCATTTGCCTCAATAAGTTGATGCGCGAGACGCATAATGGAGCTCAGACAGCTCAAGCACCTGATGGCCCTTGCCGACTTCCAGAACTTCCAGCGCGCCGCGGATGCCGTTGGCCTCAGCCAGTCGGCGCTGAGTCGCAGTATCCAGGCCCTGGAGCGCGACCTGGACTGCGCGCTGGTGGACCGCCAGAGCCGCGAATTCCGCCTCACCGGCCAGGGTGAGCTGGTGCTCCAGCACGCGCGCCGTCTGCTCGCCGGCACCCACTCGCTGCGCAACGAGCTGGCGCAGTACAACGGCCTGAATGCCGGTGAGCTGCGCTTCGGCTGCGGCCCCTACCCCGCCCAGTTGCTGGTGCCCGAGGCGATGGCCGATTTCATTCGCGCGCACCCGGCCATTGACGTCGGCTTCCTGATGGGCGACTGGGAACAGATGGCTCAGTTGCTCCGGGAGGAACAGGTGGAATTCTTCATTGGCGATGCGCGCAATTTCGCCGGCGATCCCGATTACCAGGTGCGCTGGATGGACCTGCGCCCGGGGCGCTTCTTCTGCCGCCCGGGCCACCCGCTGGCGCAGCTCGGGCCGCTGCCCCTGGCCACGCTGCTCGACTATCCGCGCGTTGGCACGCGCATTCCGCCGCCGCTGCGCAAGGTGCTGGCGGAGGTGATTGGCGAGCGTGATTTCCACATGAACGTCGAGTGCGCGCAGTTCGCCGCGATCCTGCACATCGTCGCCCGCTCCGATGCGGTCGGCCTGGCCGCTGTGGAGGCGCTGCACGACCCGGTGCAGCGTGACGAGGTGGCGTTGCTGCAGATTTCCGACATCCCTCAGGATCGCCCTGAATTGCGCCTGCACTACGGCATCGTCAGCCGCGCCGGTTACGGGCTTTCGCCCGCGGCACAGGCGATGGTCGATGCGATCTTCGCGGCCGACCGGCGCCTGCCGCGCGAGCTGTTGCCCTAGCCTGCGCACTACGCTCCGGCGCTGCGCCGGGTGGTGCGCACCAGGCCGGCGAACGTCTGCTGGACCTGGCGGATCGCGCGCTCCACGGCCTGTTCGAAGCGGTAGCGGCTCTCCACGTAGAGGCACAGTTCCAGGCGTAGCGGTTGCTCCAGCGGCAATGGGCAGTGCTGCAATCCCAGCACCTGGGCGACGCGGCCGGGCAGTGTCAGGCCGAGGGGCTGGCGGTCGGCGATGACCCGTGCTGCCAGCGCGCTCTGCACGCTGACGGCAATGTTGCGGCGCTGCCCGCGCAGGCCGAGTTCGAGGTCCACCGGAGCGAGGCCATCGCGCCGCTGCGACACCTGGATCTGCGGTGTTCGCAGGTACTCCTCCCGCGTGCGCGGCGGCTGCGTGAGCGCGGCGCCGTAGGCGAACACGTACTGGTCGCTGAGCAGCGGCAGCTTGCGCAGGCCGTTCTGCTGGGAGAGCGGCTGGTCAAGGTCGATCAGCAGGTCGAGCTTGCCGGTGGCCAGTTCCTGCAGCGCCTCGCGACGGCGGCTCTGGTAGAAACGTGGCTGCCAGTCGAAATCCGGGTTTTCCAGCAGGGTTTCCAGCAGCAGCGGCTGGAAGGCGTCAGGGCAACTGATGCGCAGGCTGCGCTGGGCCGGCGCAGCGTGGGCCGCTGGCGTATGGCGGAGCGCTTCGCGCAGGCTGTCCAGGGCCTCGCGGATGGACCCGGAAAGGCGGTGCGCGACGAGCGTGGGCGCCACGCCGAGGTGGGTCTTGATGAACAGCGGATCGTCGCAGAGCAGGCGCAGGCGGCGCAGCGCGTTGCTCATCGCGGGCTGGGTCAGGCCCATGACTTCGGCCGCGCGGGTGATGCTGCGCTGGTGGTAGATGGCATCGAAGGCCATCAGCAGGTTGAGGTCGAGCTGGCGAAGGTCGAGCACGGTGCAGTCCACGCGGCGCGTTGAAACGGAGGCGGGATGCTAGTGGCCGCCCTCCCCCTGTCGGTCATCCCCACAGGACAAAAAAAGATCAGGTGCGGCCTGCGGCGACGAACGAGGTCGCGGCATTCGCTTGGTGAATGCGGTTCGGCTTGCGCCGCGCGCTTGGCATAGTGAAGTGCTCACCGGGAGGGCGTGCGATGAACGAGTTCGAACACCGGATGCTGGCGGTCAACGGCATCCAGCTCAGCCTCTACAGTTGCGGCCCGCTGGATGGTCGACCGGTCTGGCTGCTGCATGGCTTTCCCGAGTGCTGGCATTCCTGGCAGCACCAGATGCGCGCGCTGGCGGCTGCCGGTTATCGCGTGTTCGCCCCGGAGATGCGTGGCTACGGCCAGAGCAGCGCGCCCGAGGCGGTGGACGCCTACGATGTGCTGACCTTGTGCGCGGACATCCAGGCGGCGATGGACGTGCTGGGCCATGAGCGCGTGGCGATGGTCGGCCACGACTGGGGGGCCCCGGTGGCCTGGCACCTGGCGCTGCTGGAGCCTGAGCGGATCGAGGCTCTGGTGACGCTGTCGGTGCCTTTCGCCGGAAGGCCGAAGCGACCGGCGGTGGAAATCATGCGCGAGGTGTTCGCCGGGCGATTCTTCTACATCCTCTACTTCCAGCAGCCTGGCGTCGCGGAGGCGGAGCTGGATGCGGACATCGCTCTGAGCCTGCGGCACTTCCTGGGCGACAATGTGCGCCTGGCGCCGGACCAGACGCCGGACACACCGCTGTTCGCGCACTCCCCGCCGCCACCGGAGCACCCAGCCTGGTGCAGTGCCGAGGACTTCCAGTGGTATGTGCGCACCTTCGCCGGACGCGGCCTGCGCGGTGCGTTGAACTGGTACCGCAACTTCGAGCGCACCTGGCAGCGCACCGAGCCGCTGGCGGGGCGCAAGGTCGAGCAGCCGACGCTGTTCCTGATCGGCGACCGCGATCCGGTTGGCCGCTTCGAGTCCTACACCTTGCAGCGGATGCCCGAACATGTGCCGCATCTGGAACAGCACACGCTGGAGAACTGCGGGCACTGGATTCAGAACCAGCAGCCGGCGCGGGTCAACGCACTGCTGCTGGACTTCCTCGGTCGCCATTACGGCGCCTGAGCCAGGCCGGCTTGTGGACGCAGGTTGCGATGGGTAAGGTCTGACGCCACTGTGCCGTCCGCCGAGTCCCATGAGCGCATCCCACGTCGAATTGCCCAACGCCTTCTACGCGCCGACCCTGCTGCCGGCCATCGAGGAACTGTTGTCCCGAGGCGTCGGCGCCCAGGCCCTGGAAGCGTGTTTCCGGCGCAGCCTGCTGGAGCTGCGCACGCCGCTGGTGCGGGTTCCACTGTTCCTCTCGCGGCGCTTCTGGGCGTTGGCGGAAGAGGCCAGCGGTGACCCGGCGATCGGCTTGCAGGCCGCGCGGCACTTCGCGTCCAGCCTCACCAATGGGCTGACCTACCTGTTCGATGTGGCGCCGACGCTGGAGTCGGCCTGCGCGCATTTCGCCGAGTACTTTCCCTACTTCAACGGCTCGCTGTGCGTCGAGCTGCACCGCCGCGACGGCAGGGTGATGCTGTCGCTGCGCGAGCGCGGCGCGCTGCGTTCCGGCCGCCAGAGCCGCGAGTACACGGTGGTGGGCATCTGCAGCCTGCTGCGGCGCAAGCTGCTGGCCAGCGGGATCACCCAGGACCCGTTGCTGAGCATCGACCTGCCCGGTGCCGCGCCAGTCAACGACGAGCGCTATGTGCAGGCGCTGCGCGCGCCACTGCGATGGGGCGCGCCGGACCTGGTGCTGCACCTGGACGCCGCGCTGTTCGGGCGTGTGCTGGCGCCGCACAACGCGATGCTGGAAGGCACCCTGGTCGGCTTGCTCGACCAGGCGCGGGCGCAGACCCAGCGCACTTTGCTGGATGACGCGGCTGACTACATCGCGCGGGAGCTGCCTGGCGGGGCGAGCTTCCAGTCGTTTTGCGAAGGCCGCCACCTGACTGAGCGCACGGCCGCGCGGCGGTTGCTCAGCCACGGCTGGCGCTACAGCGAACTGCTCGACGAGCAGCGTCGCTACCTGGCGGTGGACTTGCTGGAGGATGCGCGGCTGGGCTTGGCGCAGATCACCGACCAGCTCGGCTACGGCGATCTGCAGAGTTTCTCCCGCGCCTTCAGCCGCTGGTACGGCACCAGCCCGGGCGCCTGGCGCGACGCCCTGCCCGGCTGATTCAGGCGCTGCGGCGCATGCCGATGTGCGGGATGTCATCTTCCAGGTAGACCTCAGTGACCGGCGCGAAACCGTAGCGACCGTAGTAGCCCTGCAGATGCGCCTGCGCCGAGAGGTAGATCGGCAGGCCCGGCCAGCGCCGGGCGATGTCGGCGAGGGCGTGTTCCATCAGTTCATGGCCCAGGCCCTGGCCGCGCCCGTTCGGCGCGATCACCACGCGGCCAATCACCACCTCACCGTCGTGCTGAAGCGGGTCGAGCAGGCGCAGGTAGCCGAGCAGTTGTCCGCCCTCTTCAACCATCAGGTGGCAGGTGTCGCCTATGAGGTCGAGGCCATCGACTTCCTGATAGGGGCACTTCTGCTCGACCACGAAGACCTCGGTGCGCAGGCTGAGAATCGCGTACAGCTCCTCCGTGCTCAGTTCGCTGTGGTGCTTGCAGGTCCAGGTCCGGCTCATGATGGGTGCTCCTGTCGATGGGGGCGTCATGTTAGCGCGCCGTTCAGACCGGCGCCTGGAAGCGCAGCAGCGCGGAGCCACCGAGGTGCCGGCGCAGCGCCTCGATGGCGACCTTGACCTTGGCCGGCTGCGCATCGCGGCGGGGCGTGACGGCGTAGATGCCGAACGGCGGCAACGTCCATTGCGGCAGTAGGCGCAGCAGACGGCCCTCCTCCAGCGCCTCGCGAACCTCCGGTTCGGGCTGCGCGGAAATGCCCAGACCATCAAGAGTGAACTGGCGCAGGGCGATCATGCTGTTGGCCGCCACGCGCGGCTCCAGGCGCAGCTTGCAGCCCTCCCCGTCCGGCCCGCTGAAGTTCAGGTATCCGTGGTGCGCCACGGTGTTCAGTGCGAGCCAGTCGACGCCTTGCAATTGTTGCGGATGTTCGATTGGCGGAATGCGCCGCAGGTAGGCCGGAGCTGCGCAGATGACGTTGTTCCACTCGGCGAGATGGCGCGCCACCAGGCTGGAATCGGACAGGCTGCCGACGCGGATGGCGAGGTCGATGCGCTGCCCGATCAGGTCGATCTGCTCGTCATGGAAGAACAGTTGCAGACGCAGTTGCCGGTGATTTTCCAGCAGAGGGCGCAGCGCTTCGGTGATCAGCTTGCCGGAAAAGCCCACCGGTGCGGCCAGGCGCAGTTCGCCCACGGGCGCTTCGCGCCATTCGCCCAGGCGCTGCTCGGCTTCTTCGGCGATGGCCAGCATCTGTGCGCAGCTCCGGTAGAAGGCCTCGCCCGCTTCGGTGAGCGTGAGCTTGCGGGTGGTGCGGTGCAGCAGCGTGACTTGCGCGTGGGCTTCGAGCTTGCGGATCTGCTGGCTGACAGCCGATGGCGTCATTCCCAGGCTTTCGGCGGCGGCGGCCATCGACCCGCGGGCGACCACCGTGGCGAATACCGCCATTCCCTTGAGGTTGTCCATTGTGAAGCTCCGCTTAAGAGTGAAAGCCAAAATAGCGGCTTTTTCCCTGGTTTTCCGCCGCCTAGGATGGCAAGACTCGAAAAAGGAGAAGAGAACGATGCCGTTAAGCCGTGCAACCGTCGCTACACCCGATGCCGCTCGCTATCTCAAGCGGCTGTGCAACCACTTCGCCCACAAGCTTCCCGTCGAGCAGACCGATAGCCGCGGCGTACTGCGCTTCGATTTCGGCACCTGCCGCCTCGATGCCACGGCCGATGCGCTGTTGCTGGACGCCGAAGCCGCCGATGTGGAGGGCCTGGAGCGCCTGCAGAACGTGGTGGTCAGCCACCTCGACCGTTTCGCCTGGAAAGAAGGCCAACTGCCGGTGAACTGGCAAGCCGCCTGAAAACGCAGGACGCAAAGCGCCAAAACGAAAAACCCGGCCAAGGCCGGGTTTTTTATTGCCTGGAACAAGCCAGGCGTCGCCGATAGTTTTTGACCGCGTTTTAAGTTCCGGTCACATAAAGATCGCCTATTTATAGGTGTGGATTAGTAACGACCCAGTAATCATTGATTGATTTTTTGATCAATATTTGACCGAATCGAAAAGTCAATACTTTGAAATATCTTGTAACCGTGTGACCACTTTTACCCCGAGTTATCCACACGGTCGATGCGCAAAATCTGTACAGAACGCCCCTTGACCCGGAATGCGGCCTGGTACGGCCAGCGCTCGATAGATAGTTCGCGCACACCTGGCACCTCGCTGGGCGCGCCGCTGCTGCTTTGCTCCAGGTTCATCAGCGGGCGCACCTGCTCGACGATGTCCTGGATGGCTCGCAGCGCTTTCTCCGGGCCGATAAGCACTACGTAGTGGTCGTAGATGGCGTCCAGGTCGGCAGCCGCCTTGTGCGTCCACTGCAGGCTCATGCCAGCCCCCATTTCGCTTCGATGACGGTGTGCTCCAGCAGGTGGCCGGCATCGGCATCCGCCACGCCTTCATCGATCGTCGCCACGTGCCAGCTCTGCCGCTCCAGGTACTGCGCCAGGGCCTGGCGCAGGTGATACGGGCGGTCGCGATGGGTGGCACGGGCCAACTGGTCCAGCGCTTCGACAAGGGCGTCATCCGCGCGGAAGGAAACAACGGTGGTCAATTTTCGTACAGCTCCGTTTACGCTGTATACAGTGTTTACAACGATAACATACGTATACGAATCAAGCACTTGGCGGGGGAGGGTTTTTGCGGGAGGAGTTGCTTTAGAGCGCTCAGCGTGTGGTGCGGGCTGCGCCGTCACTTTCGCGGCAGCGAAAGTTGGCTTCCGGCTTTGGGGATTTGCCCGGAGGGGTCGGTGCAGCAGGCTTGCGAGGCGACGGCCTGAATCCCACACAACAACAACAGGAGCCTCCCGCGATGCTGCTCGACTACCTGATCATGCTGGTCTACGCCTTGGGCATGCTTGCCCTGGGCTGGTACGGAATGCGCAAGGCGCGCAACCAGAACGACTTCCTCGTGGCAGGGCGCCGTCTCGGCCCGGGTCTCTACCTGGGCACCATGGCCGCTGTGGTTCTGGGCGGCGCCTCCACCATCGGCACGGTGAAGCTCGGCTATCTCTACGGGCTGTCCGGCCTGTGGCTGGTGTTCATGCTGGGCCTGGGCATCATCGTGCTCAGCCTGGTGTTCTCGCGGCAGATCGCGCGGCTGAAGGTCTACACCGTCACGCAGATCCTCGAGCAACGCTACCAGGCGTCCTCGCGGTTGATTGGCGGCGTGGTGATGGTCGCTTACGACCTGATGGTGGCGGTCACCGCTACCATCGCCATCGGCTCGGTGACCGAGGTGGTCTTCGAGATCCCGCGTATCCCGGCGATCCTCTGCGGGGGCGGCATCGTCATCGTCTACTCGGTGATCGGCGGCATGTGGTCGCTGACCCTCACCGACATCATCCAGTTTGTCATCAAGACCCTCGGCATCTTTGCCGTGCTGCTGCCGTTGTCGATCCACGAGGCGGGCGGTCTGTCGCGCATGCAGGAAGTGTTGCCGGCGGGCTTCTTCGATCTCGGCCACATCGGTCTGGATACCATCCTCACCTACTTCCTGCTGTATTTCTTCGGCGCACTGATCGGCCAGGACATCTGGCAGCGTGTGTTCACCGCGCGCAGCGAGAAGGTGGTGCGCTATGCCGGCCTCGGCGCGGGCGTCTACTGCATGCTCTATGGCCTGGCCTGTGCGCTGATCGGCGCCGCCGCCCATGTGCTGCTGCCCAACCTGGCAGTGCCGGAAAACGCCTATGCCGAAGTCACCCGCCAGGTGCTCCAGCCCGGTTTGCGCGGCCTGGTGGTCGCGGCGGCGCTGTCGGCCATCATGTCCACCGCCTCGGGCTGCCTGCTGGCTGCCGCCACGGTGTTCCAGGAGGACATCTATTCGCGCTTCCTGCGCCCCGGCGCACCCAACGGCCTGCGCGAAAGCCGTCTGTTCACGCTATTGATGGGCGTGGTGATGCTGGCCCTGGCGTGCCTGGTGAACGATGTCATCGGCGCCCTGAGCATTGCCTATAACCTGCTGGTCGGTGGCCTGCTGGTGCCGATTCTCGGCGCGCTGCTGTGGCGCCGCGCTTCGGCTCGCGGGGCCATCGCCAGCATCGTCGTCGGCAGCCTGGTGGTGGTCCTGTTCATGATCATCGACGGCGTTCTCGCCAACACCCCCATCGCCTACGGCCTTCTCGCCAGCCTGCTCACCTTCGTGGTGGTCAGCCTCGCCGGCGCGCCGGCCGCCAGCCTGCAGGCGCAGGTCGACTGACCCCTCTCACCCATCAGGAGACAACCCATGCCCCATGACTTCCCGCAACCCATGGACGCCGCCGAGATTCCCCGCTTCGCCGGCATTCCCAGCTTCATGCGCCTGCCGATCTTCGAGGATCCGGCCCAGGTGGACATCGCGCTGCTCGGCGTGCCGTGGGACGGCGGCACCACCAACCGCGCCGGCGCTCGCCACGGCCCGCGCGAGGTGCGCAACCAGTCGAGCCTGATGCGCAAGGTGCACCATGTCAGCCGCATCGCACCCTACGATCTGGTGCGTGTCGGCGATATTGGCGATGCGCCGGTGAATCCCATCGATCTGCTCGATTCGCTCAAGCGCATCGAAGGCTTCTACCGCCGCATTCACGCCGCCGGGACTATCCCGCTGTCGGTCGGCGGCGACCACCTGGTGACCCTGCCGATCTTTCGCGCGCTGGCCGCGGAGCGGCCGGTCGGCATGGTGCATTTCGATGCCCACTCCGACACCAATGACCGCTACTTCGGCGACAACCCCTACACCCACGGGACGCCGTTCCGCCGCGCTATCGAGGAGGGGCTGCTGGACCCGAAGCGCACCGTGCAGATCGGCATTCGGGGCTCGATCTACTCGGCCGAAGACGAAGCCTTCGCCAAGGACTGTGGCATCCGTGTGATCCACATGGAGGAGTTCGCCGACCTGGGCGTGGAGGCCACGCTCGCGGAGGTACATCGGGTGGTGGGACAGGAGCCGACCTACGTGACCTTCGATGTGGACGTGCTCGACCCGGCATTCGCGCCCGGTACCGGTACGCCGGAAATCGGTGGGATGACCACCTTGCAGGCGCAGCACATGATTCGGGGCCTGCAGGGGCTGAACCTGATCGGCGCCGATGTCGTGGAGGTGTCGCCGCCGTTCGACCAGGGTGGGGCGACCGCGCTGGTGGGCGCCACCATGATGTTCGAGCTGCTCTGCGTGCTGGCCGACTCGATCGCATCGCGCCGCTGACGGCCCCGGGGGTTCACGGGGCGGCATCGTCGGCGCTATAACGAAGGGCCTGCGCCCGCCGTTGCGAGAACCCCCATGCTGGGCAATCTTTCCGATATCGACCTGCGCCTGCTGCGCACCTTCTGCACCATCGTCGAAGCGGGCGGCTTCACGGCCGCCCAGGTTCGCCTGAACACCAGTCTGTCGCGGCTGAGCGTGTTGGTGCGCGACCTCGAAGTGCGCCTGGGCTATTCGCTGTGTCGGCGTGGCAGCAGTGGCTTCCAGCTCACCGAGGAAGGGCAGCAGTTGTATGAGGCAGCGCAGGGATTGTTCGTTGATATCGAGCGCTTCCGCGAGCAGGTGACGGGCCTGGGTGGCCGCGACCGCGAGGTGTTGCACCTGGGCTGCGTGGATGGCGTGCTCGGCCAGCAATGCTGGCCGTTGCCGCTGGCGATCCGGCTGTTCCGCGAGGCTCATCCGCGAGTGCGTCTGAACCTGCATACCCAGCGCCCGGATGAGCTGGAGAACGCCGTGCTGGAGGAGCGCCTGCAACTGGCCATCGGCGCCTTCCACCATCGCTTGTCCGGGCTCTGCTACCAACTGCTGTTCCGCGAGGAACAGAACCTCTATTGCGCCCGTGAGCATCCGTTCTTCGAGCGTGCGCAGGACGAGCCGTCGCTGGAGCAGATCTGCGCCGCCGAGTATGTCGGGCGTGGCTACATGGCTGAGAGCCGGCGCCCCCACGGCCTGGTATTCAGCCGTTCCACCAATGCGTACAGCATGGAGGCCATCGCCAACCTGGTGTTCAGCGGCACCTTCATCGGCTATCTGCCGACCCACTACGCCGGCGAATGGGTTGCCGAAGGGCGCCTGCGGGCGATCCGTCCGGCGCAGTTGGCCTATGTCTCCGAATTCCATTGCGTGACGCGCCAGGGCGCGGAGCCGGGAGAGGTGCTGGGAGCGTTCCTCGATGCGCTGGCGCGCGCCCAGGCCGAGCTGGGGAGCGGAGAGCTGGCCCCGTGAGCCGTCTGCAGGCGCTGCACGAGGACGGCTTCGTCCTGCTGCGCGGGTTGCTGGATGCCGCGCAGGTGGCCGAGGTGCGCGGGTTGATCGACGGCCTGCGGCCGCTCCACTGGGACTACGAGGGCCTGGTGGATCATTACAAGTGCGTGTTCAACCGTTCGCCGCGCTGGCTGCCGTATCTCGATCCGCCAGGCTTGATCGAGCTGGCGGAGGCAGCGCTGGGTACGGACTGCCATGTGATCGGCCAGACGGCCTGGCGCTGCCACCCCGGCTTCATCGGCGCGGAGATGCACCAGGACTATCTGCCTGTTGCGTTGCCGGCGCCGGGGTTCGAGCTGCCGATGTTCATCTGCACCGCGCAGATCTATCTCGACGATATCGATGAGGCGCTGTGTCCGACGTGGGTGATTCCCGGTAGTCATCGCGCCGGTCGCGCGCCGGCACCTGACGAGCGCGAATGGCAGGGCCGGAAGGCCGAGCCCGTGCTCTGCCAGGCTGGCGATTGCTTGCTGTTTCGCAGTGACCTGTGGCACGCCGGTAGCCGCAATCGCAGCCAGCGCACGCGCTACCTGTTGCAGGTGCACTATGGCCGGCGCATGGTCGCGCAGAAGTTCTCGCCCTATCTGGAATGGGCCTTCAATCCCGAGATCGTGGCTGCCTGCACGCCACGACAACGGCGCTTGCTGGGCGACCATGAGGCCGCCGAATACGACTGACGCTCAGCGGGGCGCGAGCAGCCAGGCATGTAGTTGCTGAAGGATGGCATCGCCTTGTGCGCAGTCCGCTATCAGGTAGTAACCGGACCAGTTGTCCCAGCCGCTCTTGAGCAGCACATCGCCGAGGCGAAAATGCGGTCCGATGGTAACGTCGAAGGTTCCGCCGATGTGATCGTGCTGGACTGTTGCGGCGCCCAGCGCGTGGAGATGCTCCAGCAGCGACGGCCACTGATTGGCAGGATCGTCTTCCATGTTCAGCGACAGGTGACCCTTCGCGGTTCGGAAAAGCATCGGTTGGGTTGGCATCGGATCAGTCAGGGATAAGAGGAGCAAGCATGGACAGAGTACACGGCGGCGGTTGCCACTGCGGCCAGCTGCGTTACGAGTGCAACGCACCGCTCACGGACGTCGCCCATTGCCACTGTTCGATCTGCCGGCGTACCACTGGCGGCATCGTCACTACCTGGGCCACGGTGCCGCTGACGAGCTTCCGCTGGACTATCGGCAAGCCCGCCGAGTACCGCTCATCAGCCTCCTGCGTGCGCTACTTCTGCGCTCATTGCGGGGCTCAGTTGGCGCTGTTCACCGACCTTGCGCCGGATACCCTGGATATCACCACGGCAACGCTGGACGACGTCGCCGAGGTCGTGCCGGGCCGGCATATCTGGGTGAAGAGCCGGCTGCCGTGGATCCATCTGGATGAGCAGTTGGAAGATGAATGGGAAGAGAAGCTCTAGCGCCAGCGCTGGGTGAGGGCGCCAGGGTGACACCCAGCGCTGGCGGCTCAGGAGCAGGTGAGCTATCCGGCGCTGCGAGAGCGCCCGCCTCCCGTCAGGGCAGCTCGAACCCGCCCGCCGCCTTGTGCAGTTCCCGCAGGTGCGCGCTGATCTGCCGGGTGTTGGCTTCCAGCGCCGCCAATTCGTCGCGGCGCTCGGGCGTCAGCAGTGCGCGCACTTCGCGGTCGAGGTTGTCGCTGAGCTGGCGCAGATGCTTCTGCCGCTGCTGGGTCTGCTGTTCGAGGGTGACGGTTTCCTTTGCCTGGGGCAGGCCGTAGCCACCATCCAGAAGCTCTGCCGGGCGGCTGAGGAAGCCGCTGTCGTCGAGGATCTGCTGCAGGGTCTTGCCGGCGGTGGCGAGCCTGGAGTTGTTGCCCAGGTCGTCGCGGTTGCTCAGGTAGAGCTGCTTGAGTTCGTCCTGGGCCAGCAGCAACTGGCGGCGTAGGGATGCCTGTTCGAGCAACAGCAGCGCGGCGCTCGCGCGCAGATCGGCCTTGTCGAACCACGGGCGGCGCTCCACGGCGGGCAGCGCGAGCCAGTCCTCGACCTTCTCCTGGCGGATGTCCAGGCGCTTCTTCAGCACGTCGAACATGGCCTGGTAGCGGTCGCGGAAGGAGTCGAAGCGGTAACCCAGGCGCAGGGCTTCCTTCGGGTTCTCCAATACGCTCGCGTCGGCGATCCGCTGGTTTTCCAGCAGGCCGAGTACGCCGTAGGGGGTGATGCTGTCCATGTTCTGCAGGCTCTGCCGGGGGATGCCGCCGCGTAGCAGCTTCAGCGTCTCGACAGCGCAGTTGTTGGACAGGAAGTAGTAGTTGCCGTCGTAGCTCCAGTGGGTCTGCGCGGAGCGCTCCACCAGGCTGTTGACCTCTTCGCGGCTGAGCTTGAGCGGAATCGATGCAAGGCTGCGCAGTTCGACCTTGGTGTATTCCTCGATCACTTGCGACAGCGGCAGCACAAACAGGCGCGAGGGGTAGACACCGGTGAGGCCGTCCCAACTGGAAAGCTGAAGGTCGCCGACGAAGGCGCGGAACGACAGCACCAGGTGCTGGTCGAGGTCGAGCCGGCAATCCGGCCCGCGCGGACGGCCCGGCGCGCAGACGACCAGGCGTAGCATGGTGTGGCCCCAGCGGCTGGCGATGTCGTTGTTGGCTTCGGCGATCAGGTAGTCCACCTCGTAGACCCGCTCCGGGTCGAGGTAGCCCAGTGGCTGGCGACCGAAATCGCGGCCGGCGTTGAGGTAGGCGTAGCTGCTTGCGCACTGCTCGCGTTGAGTGCGCTCGCCAAAGCGCGAGGCGTAGTAGCGGTACAGCGAGGGGCGGCGGCAGGCATAGCTCGGGTCGAGGAGGAAGTACTCCATGTTGACCGCGGCATACTCGCGCGGGTTGCTCAGCTCGTAGCTGTCCGGGCTGCGCAGGATGAATCGGTTGTGCTGCTCGCGCTCGCCGTGGCGGCCCGCGTACTGGGGCCAGCCGGCGAGGTCGAGCAGGCGTGGATCATCCGACAGGGTGAAGCGGCGACCGGTCTGGCCACGGCATTCGTCGGGCGCGCCAACACGGCCCAGACTCTTGTCGCGCATCGTGCAGCGACGGATGACGCGCGCTTCGTCGGCGTCCCACAGGCGGGCGCGGTCATAGAGATGGGTGAGTTCGTGGAGCAGGGTGGCCAGTAGTTCGCGGCGGAGAGTGCCGTGGGCGCGGCCAGTCTGCTGCGTGGCGGCGCTACCATCGGTGAGCGCGGCGAGATAGCGGGTGTTCAGGGCAATGGCGCCGGGCCGCAGGGCACGGCCCATGCCGTTGCTGGGCAGGTCATCGCGCCATTGCACCTCGACGCGGCGGTCGAGACGCTCGACGAAGCTGTCCGGCAAGGTGCGCAGCGCTTCGTCCAGCAACTGCTGGCTGGCTTGGCGCTGTGCGCTGGAAAGTCCTTCGTCGTTGAGCTCCAGGCGGAGAGCGGCGTGGCTGCTGGCGGCGACGATCAGTGCGAGGGCCGCCAGCCAGCGGCCAGCCCGGAGCCTCACAGTGCGAGGATGGCTTCGGCCAGCGCCTGGTCGGAGGCGTCGCGCGCTTGCGGTACGTCTTCGCGCAGAACCTTGAATGCGGCTTCGAGCTGGGCGCCACGGATCGCACCGTCGCTGCCGACGAAGCTGGCGGCGTCGTCACGCGCTTCCTGCACCACTTTCATGTCGCGGATGGAGGTGGTGGTGTCCGAGGTGAAGTCGATGCTGCGGGCGAAGGCGTTGGTGGTGATGTTGAATACGCGAATCACCGACTGGGCCTGGACGCTGGAAGCGCAGGCGGCGAGCAGCAGACCGACGATCAGGGGGCTCTTGGAAATCGAGCTGAGGCGCATGGATGTCTCCGAAAGGGCAGCAGACGCTGCTCACGACTTATTGGGCAAGAATCGCTTCGGCCAGTTCCCGATCATTTGCCGCAAGTTCCGGATGGCGCTGGCGGAGCCAGTGCAGCGCGGCTTCCAGGCGTACGCCGCGCAGTTCGCCACCGGTGGCGATGAACCCCGCCGCGTCGTCACGGGCGCTGCGCAGCAGCTTGTTCTCGAACGGCGTGCTGGTCAGTTTGCTGGTGACATAGCTGGTCCCTGCCGGGAACTGGGTGGTCTGGTCGAACGCCAGCGCAGGCATGGAGCAGAGCAGGATCGGCAGCAGTAAGGACAGGAAACGCATTGGCGGAAATGATCGGAAAAGCACGGCCGCCAAGGCTAACGGAATGCGCGGGCGAGGGCCAGCGCGGCGCGCCGGGCGGAGCGCCCGGCGCAGGCGGGGCTCAGATGGTCAGGATGGCCTGGGCCAGCTGCTGGTCGTTGGCGGCAAGGGCCGGCATCTTGGTACGGATGTGGCGCAGTGCGGCTTCCAGATGGGCACCACGGATTTCGCCACGGCTGGCGACGAAGGTGGCGGCATCGTCCTTGGCTTCGAGCACGATCTTGTCGTCCTTGAAGGAGTTGCTGATGTTGGACGTGGCGTCGCTCGTTGCGCCAGTGGCGCGCACCGACAGGTCGGTGGTGTAGACGAAGCTGGTGGCGAACGCGCCCGTGGCGCAGCCGAGCAGGGCGGCGGCGGCGATCAGTCGAAGGCTTTTCTTCATATGGAGTGGCTCCGGATAAGACGAACAAGGTGGCCGGGGCGGCCACTCTACCTGACGTCAGACTAGCCAAGACTGATTGGCGTCACCAGCGTTCAGCGCCAGAACGGTTTCGAGATTTCATGCAGGCGGTCGCTGGGGCTGAGGCCGATGTCGGCCAGTTGACGACAATCCAGTGCTGCCAATTGTTTCCGGGTGCGGCTGTTGCGGCGCCATTCACACAGGGTTTGCAGCAGGCAGCGAAGCTTCGAGGGGCGGGGGTTCGACAGCAGGGGCAGGGGGACAAGGCGCTCCATGATGGGCCTCCGTGCGACCGGGGATGCGGTCGGTACAGGCTCTCACCAAGGGCAGTCAGGCATCAGGCGCAGGGATGTGAAATTGCGCAAGCACAGTCGCGGCGGCAAGGCCGACTGTTCCGCTCAGGAACGACGAGGCTGTTCCGGTGTGTTGGCAGGCAGCAGGAACTGCCGGTATAGCGGTGGGAGAGGGAAGGGGGTCGGTATTGCCGCGGGCCGCTGCAATTGAGCGGCCTCAGGCAATCTACCAGTACAGATATGTCGAACCTGGAGAGTGGCTCGGTTGTACCGGTCTATCAGCGCCAGAACGGCTTGTTCAGTTCGGCGTAACGCTGGGCTTCGCTGATGCCGGCATCGGCCAGCAGGCGGGAATCCAGGCGAGCCAGCTGGCGGCGGCTCTCGATCCGGCGCTGCCACAGGCGAACGGTGCCGACGAGGCCACGATGGGCGCTGGAAGTAGTGCGGGTAGTGCTCAGAGCTGCGGAACCGAGGGTACGTTCCATGGTGGTCATCCTTCTCGCTTGTGGCGAGTAGTCAGTTGCTGAATTGATTGAGCATATGATCTGACTATTTGGTCAGGACGGACAGGTACAGTTGCACAGTATTGCGCGTGATCAGCCGATTGTTATTTTGAACTGTAATGGTCTTTTTGAGGGCGAACTGTATCGCTGCGCTCCATTGTGGTGCGCAATTGGCGGGTGCCTGGGGCATTTCGAGGGTGCCGATGAACTCGGCGATAGGAAGAGTTGAACAGTTGGAGCGGGATAAAAATCTGTTCAGTAGTGTTTTTACGTGGTTTTTTTCCGGCTGTAAACCCTTGCGGGCCATTCATTGCTGAATGGCCCGCAAGTCGTCTGGAATCAGCTGGCTGCCAGCATGTGGCCGCGTTCTTCCAGGTTGATATGCCACTCCAGAGCTTCGCGCAGGATATGCGGGGTGTGGCCGCCGCGCTTGCAGGCTGCATCGAAGTAACTGTTCAGGGCATCGCGATAGGACGGATGCACACAGTTGTCGATGATTGCCCGTGCGCGCTCGCGCGGAGCCAGGCCACGGAGGTCGGCGAGGCCGATTTCGGTGACGAGGATATCCACATCGTGTTCGGTGTGGTCAACGTGGCTGACCATTGGCACGACACTGGAGATGTTGCCGCCCTTGGCAATGGACTTGGTGACGAAAATCGCCAGGTGCGCATTGCGCGCGAAGTCGCCGGACCCGCCGATGCCATTCATCATCTTGGTACCGCCAACATGGGTGGAGTTGACGTTGCCGTAGATGTCGAACTCCAGTGCGGTATTGATGCCGATGATGCCCAGGCGGCGCACTACTTCGGGATGGTTGGAGATTTCCTGCGGGCGCAGTACCAGCTTGTCCTTGTAGCGCTCCAGATTGCCGAACACGTCGGCATTGCGGCGCGTCGACAGGGTGATTGAGCTGCCCGAGGCGAAGCGCAGCTTGCCGGCGTCGATCAGGTCGAAGGTCGAGTCCTGCAGTACTTCGGAGTACATGGTCAGGTTCTCGAAGGGCGAGTCGATCAGGCCACACATCACCGCATTGGCGATGCTGCCGATGCCGGCCTGCAGCGGGCCGAGGCTGTTGCTCATGCGGCCTGCATCTACTTCGCGCTTGAAGAAGTCGATCAGGTGGTTGGCGATGCCCTGGGTCTCATCGTCCGGCGGCAGTACGGTCGAGGGCGAGTCCGGCTGGTCGTTGACTACGATGGCGACGATCTTCTCCGCCGGGATCGGGATGGCGGTGCTGCCGATGCGGTCATCCACCTTGGTCAGCGGAATCGGCGTGCGGGTCGGACGGTAGGTCGGGATATAGATGTCGTGCAGGCCTTCGAGGTTGGTGTTGTGCGCGACGTTGATCTCTACGATCACCTGCTTGGCGAAGATCGCGAAGCTGGCGGAGTTGCCGACGGAGGTGGTCGGTACGATGTGCCCTTCTTCGGTGATCGCGACAGCCTCGATGACGGCGATGTCCGGCAGCTTGAGCTGGTGGTTGCGCAGTTGCTCGACGGTTTCCGAGAGGTGCTGGTCGATGAACATCACTTCGCCGGCGTTGATCGCCTTGCGCAGGGTGCTGTCGACCTGAAACGGCATGCGGCGGGCCAGTACGCCTGCTTCGGTGAGCTGCTTGTCGAGGTCGTTGCCGAGGCTCGCGCCGGTCATCAGGCTGATGCGCAGCGGTTCCTGCTTGGCGCGCTGGGCGAGGGCCTTGGGTACGGCCTTGGCTTCGCCGGCGCGGGTGAAGCCGCTCATGCCGACGGTCATGCCGTCCTTGATAAGGGCCGCGGCCTGGTCGGCAGTCATCACCTTGTCCAGCAGGGAGGACATACGCACGCGATCACGGTACATGGAAAAACCTCGGGCAGTAGGAAGTGCGAGGCCGCCAGTCTATGGGTTCGGCGATTTTTCGCCCTTATACCAAGGTCGCAAAATCACCCGGCCGGTTGCCTCCTTACTACCAAAGTTCATGTGGGTATGAATTGCCTGAAGGCAATGGCCGCTCAGTCAGCGGCCAGGGGTGGATGAACGGTATTCTGGAGAGATTCGAACTCCAGTACCGGGGGGAAGCTGACGGCCTTCAGCGGGTATTGGCGATCCTTGCGCTCGTAGACAGTGACCCAGTGCGCCAGTCGATAGCGCGGCACGTAGTTGTCGCGCAGCCACTGGCTGTTGGACAGGTGGTAGGTGAGCGTCAGCGGGTTTCGCGTGACGAAGCCATGGATCAGCACCACGTCCGGGCTCTTGTCGTAGACATACTGCAGTGCGCCCTCCAGGCCGATGTCGCGGTCAGCGTTGGAGCGCAGGCCGATCAGAGGGTCGACCACGTGCTTGTAGAGCTGCTTGGCGCTGTTGTTGGCGGCGTTGAGGTTGAAGTAGTACAGCGATACCGGGGGCGAGGCGAGGCCGAGCAGGTCGACGAACTGCTGCTGCATGCCGGCCAGGTAGGCGGTCTGTCCCATCTGGTCGTAGACGATGCGCAGGCCGTCGGGGTAGTTCTCCCGCAGGAAGTGGCCGATGGCGGCCTGGTAGTTGCCGTCGAGGCTCTGTGCCGCCAGCATCGGCGAGCGCTGTGCCAGCGCGTCGTCGAGCGGTACATGGCTCTGTGGGTCGCGCAGCTTGTAGCGATAGGACGCCAGCGCGCCAGCCGGATCCTCCGCGACGAGGCGGCCCATCAGCAGCAGGGCGTTGGGGCTGCGGCCAGCGAACAGCTCGATGCGCGGAATCCAGATCACGGCGATCACTGCGCAGAACGCGTACAGCGCGACAACGATGCGGGCCGGACGCCAGGAAAGCCGGGTGAGCGCATGGCCCGCGCAGGCGAACAGCAGGTAGAACTGGGGCAGGGCGAGCGCATAGAAGCGGAAGTAGGGTTTGAAGTCGAAGTTCGAGCCGGCGAAGAAGATTCCCATCAGCGACAATGCCACCAGCAGGGAGAAGTGCGCGGGCTGCTGCATGCGCCGTAGCAGCAGGACAGCGGGGATCGCCAGAGCGATCGGGTAGAGGATGCGCAGCTCCTGGAGGACGAACCAGACGTAGGGCCAGTTGGTGCCTTCCGCGGTAATCTTGGCGTAGAACGCGCTGATCTGGACTTCACCGAAGTAGAAGAAACGGAACGCCAGGTACGCCGAATAGCTCACCGTGCAGAGCGCGAAGACGCGCAGGGCGAACGCGCGTTGCCGGGTGAAGGCGAAGAACAGGATGAAGAACGGTACTACAAGGAAGGCTTCCGGGCGGGCGAACAGCAGCAGGGCGAAGGGCAGAGCAGGCAGCCAGCCGACCTTGGCCGGGCGTGAGCTGATCAGCAGGCAACCCGATAGCAGCAGGGTGTAGCCCGCCAGTTCCAGGCCGCTGTTGGCCCACCATACGAATGGGGTGCTGCCGGCGATCATCAGCGCTGCGGCTCCGCCCCAGGCCGGGCTGGCGAAGTTGCGGCCGGCCAGGTACACCAGGTACACGGTACCCATGCCGCAGGCCAGGCCTAGCAGCTTGACCATCAGGACCGGCGTGGCGCCGAGGTAGATGCCCAGGGCCAGCAGGTACTGCCAGAGCGGTCCGCTGCCAGTCTCGACCCGCACATCGCCGATGTTGAAGACGTAGCCGTGGCCATGCGCGATGTTTTCCGCGGCGCGGAAATAGATATAGCTGTCTTCCTCGATATAGAAGTAGGCGAGCGCCGTGAGGACGCAGTAGAGCAGCAGCGCCAGCAGTACGAGCACGCGGCCTGTCAGGTTTTCTCGGGTGGATATCGTAGGGGCGGACATGGCGGAAGTTCTTGTCATCTGTGCTGTCGGAGCGCAGCGCCCGCCGCGTACCGGCTCGGGCGCTGCGCGGCGAAGTCTCGGCGCGAGCGGTTGGCGGGGCTCAGATCAGCCGTTGCCCGGCATCTCGCGGAACTGCAAGGCCGCCGGCAGGTTCGTTGCTTTGAGCGGGAACGACAGGTCCTTGCGCTCGTAGACCAGCAGGCAGGTGGCCAGGCTGTAGCGCAGCACGTAGTTCTGCTTGAACCAGTCGCTGTTGCGCACGTGGTAGGTGAGCGTCCTGTCGGAGCTGGCAACCAGGGTGTGAATGATGATGACGTCGGGGTTGGCTTGCTCCACCGACGCGAGCGCGCCTTGCTGGTCGATATCGCGGTCTTCCGGCCGCTGGTGTTGCAGCAGCGGGTCGACCAGCTTCTTGTAGAAGGTCTTGCTCTTGCTGTCGCGGGCGTTCTGGTTGAAGTAGTACAGCGAGATCGGGCGCGTCGCCAGGCCCAGGAAGTCGACGAAGTGTTGCTGCGCGCCGGCGAAGTACGGGGTCTGCCCCATCTGGTCGTAGCCGATGGTCAGACCTTGCGGGTAGTTATCGTGGAGGAAGTGGCCGACCAGCGCCTGGTAGTTCGCGTTGATCACGTAGGGCACGCGGGCTTGCAGCGTGTCGTCAAGGGTGGTGGTGGTATGCGGAGCCGCCAGTTTCGAGCCGAGCGCCGACAGGGTCGCGGCGGGCTGCTCGCGTAGCAGGTCCAGCACGGCATAGAACGGGTTGCGGGTGTATTCGAACAGTCCCGGCACGCGCGGCATCCACGCCACGGCGATGCAGGCCGCGGCGAGGTAGCCGAGCAGAACCGGCTTGAGTGCCTTCGGCGCGAATGCCAGCAGGCGCGCTATCGCGACGGCGACCAGCAGCAACAACACCGGCAGGCTGTGGGCGAAGAAGCGATGGTAGATCTTGAAGTCGTAGTTGGCGGCGGCGAAGTAGAGCCCACCACAGCTCAGGAGCAGCAGCAGGACGAAGGGGCCATTGGCGGCGTCGCGCCGCCACAGCAGGGCGGCCGGCGGTACGAGCGCCAGCAGGTACACCAGGCGGTACTGGCGCAGAGCCGTCCAGAGGTAGTCCCAGAGCACGCCGTCGACCGAGATCTTCGCGTAGAAGGCGCTGATCTGCACTTCATCGAAATAGAAATAGCGGAACACCAGATAGCCGCCGTAGCTAAGTGCGCCCAGCAGCAGCGTGCGGAGCGCGAGGGCGCGCCGGCCGCTTGCGAGCATATACAGGACGAACACGCCGACGCTGATGAAAGCTTCGGGGCGCGCGAACAGCAGCAGGGCGAACGGCAGCGCGCTCAGCCAGCCATCGCGTTGTGGCTCGGGCGCGCAGGCCACCGCCACGCAGACGCTGAGCAGGAAGGTATAGAGCGATACTTCCAGGCCGCTGCCGGTCCACCAGATGAAGGGGACGCTGGCCGCCAGTGCGAGGGTCAGCCAGCCCGCCACGACTGGCGTGGCGAGCCGACCGGCGGTGCGATGGAAGACATACAGGGTGGCCAGGCCGAAGAGCAGCCCCATGAACTTCGCCAGCACCACCACGTTGCAGCCGAGCAGCACACCCAGCGCCAGCAGGAACTGCCATAGCGGCCCGCTGCCCGACTCGATCGGAATATCGCCAATGTTGAACACGTAGCCATAACCGTGGGCGATGTTCTCGGCGACCCGGAAATAGATGTAGCTGTCTTCCTCGATGAAGAAGTAGCCCAGGAGGTAGAACGCGATATAGACCAGGGCGGCGAAGACGCCGAGGGCGTTGCCCAGCGTGTACTGCCGCTGCGAAATGCTGGTAGTTGTCATCATGACTTCTTTGGCTTTCTTGTTGTAGTTCGGCGCACGCGCCATTACGGTCGTCCGTGGCCGACACTTCCCCCCGGAGGAGCCGGCGGCGTTATCTAACCACGTTGCGTGGCTACAGGCTATTGCGCCGGCAAAAACAAGGACACCGGCGCGAGGCCGGTGTCTTGTAGAGCGGAGATCGCCGTTATTCGACGGCCTTGACCATATCTTCGATGACTTTCTTAGCGTCGCCGAAGACCATCATGGTCTTGTCCAGGTAGAACAGTTCGTTGTCCAGGCCGGCGTAGCCGCTGGCCATCGAGCGCTTGTTGACGATCACGGTCTTGGCTTTATAGGCCTCGAGGATCGGCATGCCGGCGATCGGCGACTTCGGGTCGTTCTTCGCTGCCGGGTTCACCACGTCGTTGGCGCCCAGTACCAGCACCACGTCGGTCTGGCCGAACTCGGAGTTGATGTCTTCCATCTCGAACACCTGCTCGTAAGGCACCTCGGCCTCGGCCAGCAGGACGTTCATGTGGCCCGGCATACGGCCGGCGACCGGATGGATGGCGAACTTCACGTTGACGCCGCGATGGGTCAGCTTCTCCGCCAGCTCCATCAGCGCATGCTGGGCGCGGGCCACCGCCAGGCCGTAGCCTGGAACGATGATCACGCTGTCGGCGTTGGTCAGCAGGAACGAGGCGTCGTCGGCTGAGCCGGATTTCACCGGGCGGGCTTCCTTGGCGCCAGCCGGACCGCCGGCATCCGCTTCGGCACCGAAGCCACCGAGAATGACGTTGAAGAACGAGCGGTTCATCGCCTTGCACATGATGTAGGAGAGGATCGCGCCCGAGGAACCTACCAGCGAGCCGGCGATGATCAGCATCGAGTTGTTCAGCGAGAAGCCGATACCTGCCGCGGCCCAGCCGGAGTAGGAGTTCAGCATCGACACCACTACCGGCATGTCGGCACCGCCGATCGGGATGATGATCAGCACGCCGAGGATGAAGGCCAGGGCCAGCATCACCACGAAGGCGGTCAGATTGCCGGTGAACATGAACAGCAGGCCCAGGCCCAGGGTGGTCAGACCCAGCACCAGGTTGAGCATATGCTGGCCGGCGAACTGCACCGGAGCGCCCTGGAACAGGCGGAACTTGTACTTGCCCGACAGCTTGCCGAAGGCGATCACCGAACCGGAGAAGGTGATGGCACCGATGGCCGCGCCGAGGAACAGCTCCAGGCGGTTGCCGGTGGGGATGGTGTCGCCCAGGTTCTGCACGATGCCCAGGGACTGCGGCTCGACCACGGCGGCGATGGCGATGAAGACAGCGGCCAGGCCGATCATGCTGTGCATGAAGGCGACCAGCTCCGGCATCTTGGTCATCTCGACGCGCTTGGCCATGATGGAGCCGGCGGTGCCGCCGATCAGCAGGCCCACGATGACGTAGACGATGCCGGTGGTGGCGATCTCGGTGCTGATCTTGAATACCAGCGCAACGGTGGTGAGCACGGCGATGGCCATGCCGACCATGCCGAACAGGTTGCCGCGGCGTGACGTCGTCGGGTGCGACAGGCCCTTCAGGGCCTGGATGAAGCAGACCGAGGCGACGAGGTAGAGGACGGTGACGAGGTTCATGCTCATGTCAGTGCTTCTCCGCCTTCGGCGCTTTCTTCTTGAACATTTCCAGCATGCGGCGGGTGACCAGGAAGCCACCGAACACATTCACCGCAGCCAGGGCCACGGCCAGGGTGCCCATTGCCTTGCCCAGCGGAGTCACGGTCAGGGCGGCAGCCAGCATGGCGCCGACGATCACGATCGCCGAAATGGCGTTGGTCACGGCCATCAGTGGGGTATGCAGGGCGGGGGTTACGTTCCATACCACGTGGTAGCCAACGTAGATGGCCAGCACGAAGATGATCAGGTTGTAGATGCCGTGGGAGATCAGCATGTCTTCCATAGTTTCTCACCGGTCTTGAGGGCCGGACCCGAGGTCCGGCGCGTTCTTATATAAGAAGGGCGGCTACGTGAAGGGCGTAGGTCGTCAACCGTTCTTGCGCACGATCTGGCCGTCGCGGCACATCAGGCACGCGGCGACGATGTCGTCTTCCAGGTTCACCGTGAAGCCTTCGGCGGTCAGGGTGAGCTTGAGGAAGTCGAGCAGGTTGCGTGCGTAGAGCGCCGAGGCGTCCGCCGGTACCAGCGCGGCCAGGTTGCTCAGGCCGACGATGGTCACGCCGTGCTTGACCACCACCTGGTCGGCCTCGGTCAGCGGGCAGTTGCCGCCTTGCGATGCCGCAAGGTCGATGACCACCGAGCCCGGCTTCATTTCGGCGACGGTCGCCTCATGCAGCAGGGTCGGCGCCTTGCGGCCCGGGATCAGCGCGGTGGTGATGACGATGTCCGACTGCTTGGCGCGCTCGTGCACGGCCTTTGCCTGGCGCTCCATCCACGAGGCCGGCATCGGGCGGGCATAACCGCCCACGCCTTCGGCGCACTCGCGCTCTTCGTCGGTCTCGTAGGGCACGTCGACGAACTTGGCGCCGAGGGACTCGATCTGTTCCTTCACTGCCGGGCGCACGTCCGACGCCTCGATCACCGCACCCAGGCGCTTGGCCGTTGCGATGGCCTGCAGGCCGGCAACGCCGGCGCCGAGGATCAGCACGCGGGCGGCCTTAACGGTGCCGGCGGCGGTCATCAGCATGGGCATGAAGCGCGGATAGTGGTTGGCAGCGAGCATCACGGCCTTGTAGCCGGCGATGTTGGCCTGGGAGGAGAGCACGTCCAGGCTTTGCGCGCGGGAAGTACGCGGCGCGGCTTCCAGGGCGAAGGCGGTGATGCCGCGTTCGGCCATGCGGGCGATGTTCTCGTTGTTGAAGGGGTTGAGCATGCCGATCAGCACGGCACCGGGTTTCATCTGCGCCAGTTCGCTTTCGCTGGGCGCGACGACTTTCAGGACCAGTTCCGCGCCGAACGCATCGGCGGCAGTGCCGATCTTCGCGCCAACGGCTTCGTAGGCTGCATCCGGCTGGCTGGCGCTGACGCCGGCACCGCTCTGGATGATGACCTGATGGCCCTGCCCGATCAGTTTCTTGACCGTCTCCGGCGTTGCTGCGACCCGCGTCTCACCGGCTTGGGTCTCGAGGGGTACACCGATCTGCACTTGCAAATCTCCTGCGTGATCCTGGGATTGTCCGGGCTACTACGTTGGCGACCCGGGTTATCGAACTGGCAACGGTCTTTTCTTGTTCTAGTGGCCGGGCGGGTGACCCGGTGGCCGCGGCATTTTGCAATCGAACCTGGAGGGCATCAAGAAGTTCTGGAGTGGTACGAAGCGATAACTACAAGTCATGTTTGGACCGATAGTTTTCCGGTTGCGGACGAGACCGCTTGGGCGCTGGCTTTTAGCCTAATTGCCTATTGTGACCGGATGGAAATGTCATCCTCGCCGTGAATGACCACCCATCAGAGGCTCCCCATACCCACCGAAAGGCCCGGTAATCCTGCAACAGGCTCAAGCATAGGTGTTAATTAATGTTTCTAATATGGAGTATGAGTCATTACTGATGTCTGATTTCCTGTAGCAGATTTTTTACATTGACTACGGGGTCAGGAAAAATCGCAAGAGGCTTCAAGGCCGCGTGTTACAAAGCATCAGCGCTCGGGAGCGAGGTTCAGCAGAAAGTTTGGCCTTGCTTGACTGAGTGACGAATGACGCAGAAAAAACAACGGCCACCGTGTGCGGGTGGCCGTTGGGGGGTGAGACGCAGTGTCGCGGGGGTCAGTTTGTGGTGCCGATCACACTGGGTAATTGCGCAGCCAGCTTGTCGTTGCGCAGCGGCGCGCGGATGAAGCCGTGCTGGGTGCCGTCCGGGCCGATGATGACCAGGTTGCCGCTGTGGTCGACGGTGTAGTTGGGCTTGCTGGTATCGGCGGGGATGTAGGGGATGCTCATGGCATTGGCGAGCTTCTGCACGTTCTCTTCGGCGCCGGTGATGCCCTTGAAGCCGGCGTTGAAGAAGCCGAGGTACTCCTTGATGCGCGGCGCGGTATCGCGGTGCGGGTCGACGCTGACGAATACCACCTGCAGATTCTTCGCCATTTCCGGCGGCAGCTTGGTCTGTAGCTCGCGCAGTTGCGCCAGGGTGGTGGGGCAGACGTCCGGGCAGAAGGTGTAGCCGAAGAACAGCAAGGACCACTTGCCCTTCAGGCTGCCGGTCTGGAACGGCTGGCTGTCCTGGTCGGTGAAGGTCAGGTCGGGAACGCTGCGGGTCTGCGGCAGGATCACGATGCCGGCGTCCAGCAGCGCGGTCGGGTCGAGCTGGTGCTTCTGGGTGAGCACCTTGTGCACGGTGAGGCCGAGGATCAGGGCGACGATGGCGACGAGGATGAAGACGGTCTTGTTGACTCGGGACATGGGGCTCTCGTGGGTCGGGACGTCTGGAGCGAGCGACGTTTCGCGAACTGACCCGCCCTTGCGGGAGCGGGTCGGCCGGCGATCCGGGCTCAGTAGTTCAGGTGCAGCGGCAGGTAGTGGTCCACCAGCAGCGCGATGAACAGCAGGAACAGGTAGGCGATAGAGTACTTGAAGGTCCTGATCGCCGCATGGGGTCGGCTGCCGCAGTAGAGCGCCCAGGCCCAGTCCAGGAAGCGTGCGCCCAGGAGCAGGGCGCAGAGCAGGTAGACGATGCCGCTCATGTGGATGGCGAAGGGCATCAGGCTGACCGCGAACAGCACCAGGGTGTAGAGCAGGATGTGCAGCTTGGTGTAGTGCTCGCCGTGGGTGACCGGCAGCATCGGGATGTCGGCCTTGGCGTATTCGTCCTTGCGGTGCAGGCACAGCGCCCAGAAGTGCGGCGGGGTCCAGGCGAAGATGATCAGCACCAGCAGCAGCGGCTCGGCGGAAACCTGGCCGGTCACCGCGACCCAGCCCAACAGCGGCGGGGCAGCGCCGGCGAGTCCTCCGATGACGATGTTCTGCGGCGTGGCGCGCTTGAGGAAGCCTGTGTAGAGCGCCGCATAGCCGAGCAGCGACGCGAGGGTCAGCCAGGCGGTAAGCGGGTTGGTGAAGACCAGCAGCACCGCCATTCCGGCGACTGCCAGCAGCATCGCAAAGCCCAGCGCCACTGGCGGCGAGACGCGTCCTTCGGCCAGGGGGCGCTTGTGGGTGCGCGCCATGATCGAGTCGATGCGCCGATCCACCACGTGGTTCACCGCCGCGGCTGCGCCCGCGCACAGGCCGATGCCGAGGTTGCCGAATACCAGTACCTGCCAGGCAACGCCGGCCTTGGTCGCCAGCAGCATGCCGATCAGCGAGGTGATCAGCATGAGCAGAACGACCTTGGGCTTGGTCAGCTCGAGCAGGTCGCGCCAGCCGGGTTGGCTGGTAGTGCTGATGACACTGGCCATGTCGATGTCTCCGTCTTCGTGCTGTCTGGGTGAATTGGGGCCGGCGCATTGCCGGCCGTCATGCTCAACCTTGCGAGGGGTAGGCCACCGGCCGGTCGAGGGCTTCCAGGACGATCGGGCTGCTGGCGGGCAACTCGACGCGTTGCGTCGCGGGCGCGCGTACCCGGTAGTTCACCAGGACCAGCATCAGCAGCAGGAACGCGCCGCCGCCGTTGTGGGCCACGGCCACCGGTAGCGGCAGATGCAGCAGCACGTTGCTGATGCCAAGGCCGACCTGCAGCGACAACCCCAGCAGCATCAGCGCGGTGATGCCGATCAGACCGTGGCGCTGGAGGTTCCAGGCCAGCAGCAGAAGCACTGCCGTCACACAGATCGCTCCCATGCGATGGGTCATGTGAATCGCCGTGCGGGCATCGCTGTCGAGCTGCCCGCCGAGGTAGTTCGGGCCGATGTGCTGGGTAAGGTGGAAGCCGTTGGCGAAGTCCATGTCCGGCCACCATTGCCCGTGGCACATCGGCAGGTCGACGCAGGCTACCGCCGCATAGTTGCTGCTGACCCAGCCGCCCAGGGCGATCTGCCCCACCACCAGCAACAGGGCGAATGCGGCCAGCGCCCGCAGGCGTGCCGGCAATTGCAGCGGGGCGAAGGCACCGGACAGGCGCAGGCTGAGCAGGAACAGCAGCGACAGCGTAGTGAAGCCGCCCAGCAAGTGCGCGGTGACCACTTGCGGCCAGAGCTTGAGTGTTACCGTCCACATGCCGAAAGCGGCCTGGGCAATCACTACCGCGAGCAGCGCCAGCGGCAGCCGCAGCGGCTGGCCATCGCGGCCACGGCGCACGATGGCATGCACGGCCAGGCCGAGGATCAGAAGGCCGAGGCTGCCGGCGAAGTAGCGGTGGATCATCTCGTTCCAGCCTTTCTGAGCCTCCACCGGGGTGTCGGGGAAGTGCATTTCGGCATGGGCCAGTTGTGCCTCGCTGATCGGCACGTGGACGAAGCCATAGCAGCCGGGCCAGTCCGGGCAGCCGAGTCCGGCGTGGGTCAGGCGGGTGTAGGCGCCCAGCAGGATCACCACGAAGGCCAGCGCCGTCGCCAGTACGGCGACGTAGAAAGCGGGTTTGCGTCTTGCCTGGATCATGCGTCGCTCCCTGTCTTTTTATTCTGCGGGGGCTGGCGGTGGTTCAGCCGGCGATGCCTCACCGGCTGCGTCTCGACCGGCTACGTCTCAGCCAATATTGGAAAGCTTCAGCAGTAACTGCAGGTCCTTGAGGATCGACTTGCCATTGGCGTCGGCGTCGTAGCGCAGCACCAGATTGCCGTGCGGGTCGACGATCCACAGTTGCGGCTTGGCGCCGGTGTGCTGGGTGGGCGCCAGGCCCAGGCGCTGCAGGCGCGGGTAGTCCTTGTCGAGCAGGCCGGCGAATTCGGCCGGCAGCGGCTTGGCGAAGGCGAGTACATGTTCGGCGCGGCTGGCCTCGCGGCCAAGGCCGATGTTGATCTGCCGCGCCAGATAGACCAGTTGCTGGCAATCGCTGGCGCAGGTGTCCGGGGCGGTGACCAGCAGTTGCCAGCGCTCGCCGGGCTTTTCGTCCTGCACGCCGAGGTCGGCCGGAGTCTGCCCGGTGGCGATCAGGTCGCCGTGGTAGACGCGGCCTTCGGGCACCCAGAACTGCAGCTTGTACATGGCGGTGGCGAGCAGCATCGGCCCCAGCACCATGCCGAGGATGAGCAGCAGTTGTACCCGCCCACGGCGGCGGGAGGAGGGGTCAGGCAGGGTCATGGCGGTCATGGTCGTGGGTCTCCCGTGCGCGACGGATGCCGAGGTAGAGGTAAAGACCGGAGAGTGCGATGGCCAGGGCGAACCACTGCACGGCGTAGCCGATGTGGCGCTCCGGTGGCATGGCGACTATCGGCCAGTCGGTGTCGAAAGCGGCGTCGCCCGGCTCCAGGCGGATTTCCAGCGGGCTGCCTTCGCGGCCGAGCTGATCCCAGAGGAACGGGGCATCTACCTGAGTGACCAGGCGCGGCCAGCCGGCGACCGGCGCGGTAGGCCCGGCGGTCGGCGGAACGTAGGTCCAGGCATCCAGCAGCAGGTCGTGGATGGGGGTTTCGATCTGCGGCGGCACGCGGCGGTCCGGCCAGGCTACCCAGCCGCGATTGACCAGCAGCCACTGGTGGCCGACGCGATCGAAGAAAGGTTGCAGCACCTCGACACCGGCCTGGCCGTTGCGGGTACGGTTGTCCAGCAGCACGCTGTGCTCGGCGTCGAGGCGGCCCTGCAGACGCACGCGCACATAGCTGCGCGGCGGCAGGCGCGCGAGTTCGGCGGCGGAAATCGGGTCCAGCTGGCGTTGGGCCTCGGCGGCGGCGAGCAGGGTGCGTTTTTCGCTGGCGCGGGAGAGCTGCCAGCAACCCAGCGCGATCAGCACCGGCAGCAGCGCGAGCACCACCAGCGTCGGCGCAAGGCCGGGCCGGAAGGTGCGAGCCGCGTGGCGCGAACGGTGCTCGGTGGCGTGCTGGCTATACTGCAAGTTACCCCCTTAACCCAGTCCCCTGCGGACAGGAGCCCGGCAATGCTCAAAGCCGCGATCGTCTTGTTGTTGCTGGCGACCGTCATCAGTCTGTTCAGCGGCCTGTTCTTCCTGGTCAAGGACGAAGGGCATGGTTCCCGGGTGGTCAATGCGCTGACCGTCCGTGTCGCTCTCGCCGCCCTGACTCTCGCCCTCATCGCCTGGGGCTTCTTCAGTGGTCAACTGACCAGCCCCGCTCCCTGGCATTTCTGATGTTTCATCGCGCCGCGGGCCGGCGGCCCGCGGCATCCTGCGTCACAGCACGTAAACGAAGATGAACAGGCCGATCCACACCACATCGACGAAGTGCCAGTACCAACTGGCAGCCTCGAAGCCGAAATGTTTGTCGGCGTCGAAGTGCCCGCGAATGATGCGGATCAGCATGATGCTCAGCATGATCGCGCCGATGGTCACGTGGGCGCCGTGGAAGCCGGTGAGCATGAAGAAAGTGGCGCCGTAGATGCCCGAGCCCAGGGTCAGGCCCAGCTCGCTGTAGGCCTCGTGGTATTCGTAGGCCTGCAGCACCAGGAAGCACGCGCCCAGCGCAACGGTCGCCGCCAGCCACATCTTCAGCGGGCCGCGATGGTTCTTCTTCAGCGCGTGGTGGGCAAAGGTCACGGTGAAGCTGGAGGTGACCAGCAGCAGGGTATTGATCAGCGGCAGCTTCCACGGATCGATCACTTCCCTTGGCGGCGGGAAAAGTTTGTTGTCCGGGTTGCTGAGCTGCGGCCAGCCGGTTTCGAACTGCGGCCAGAGCATGTGCGAGATGCCGTGATGGCCTTCGCCGCCCAGCCACGGGTTGACGAAGTGGCGCACGTAGAACAGCGCGCCGAAGAAGGCCGCGAAGAACATCACCTCGGAGAAGATGAACCAGCTCATGCCCCAGCGGAACGAGCGGTCCATCTGCGGGCTGTAGAGCCCGCCGCGGCTTTCCTTGATGACATTGCCGAACCAGCCGAACAGCATGTAGGCGAGGATCAGCCCGCCGGCGAAGAAGATCCACGGGCCGTGGGAGTGCTCCTTGCCGGCGCTCATGTCGTTCATCCAGGTGCCGACGCCGAACATCGTCACCAGCATGCCGATGGTGGCGATGATCGGCCACTTGCTCTGCGCGGGGACGTAATAGGGTTCGTGGGTTGCCATTTTTGTTGTTCTCCCTTCAGCGATCGTTGCTGGCCACGGGGGGCTTGCGGGCGGTGATGTCGAACAGCGTGTAAGCAAGCGTCAGGTGACGCACATCCTTGGGCAGGTCGCGGTCGACGATGAAACGCACCGGCATTTCGATGCGCTCGCCCGGCTGCAGCACCTGCTGGGTGAAGCAGAAGCATTCGGTCTTGTGGAAATAGGTGGCAGCCACCGACGGCGCAATGCTCGGGATCGCCTGGGCGGTCATCGGCTTGCCGGTGGGGTTGCGGGCGACGAACAGCATCTGGTTCACCGCGCCCGGATGCACCACCAGCTCTTCCTGTTCTGGGTGGAATTCCCAGACCATGTCGATGTTGTTGTTGGCGACGAACTGAATCTTCACCTGGCGCGACTGGTCGACCACCTGGCCGTCGCCCTGGTAGGCGCTGCCGGAAGTCTTGCCGTTGATGCCCAGTGCCTTGCACATCACGTCGTACAGCGGCACCAGGGCAAAGCCGAAGGCGAACATGGCGACCACGGCGACCACCAGCCGGGTCACCAGCCTGCGTGTTTCGATGTTGCCGTCGCTCATTTCGTCGTCCTCCTTTCGCAGCAGAGGGCTCCGTACCTGGGAGCCCGCTCCTGCGCGAGCCTGGTCACTTGACCTCGGGCGGTGTGCTGAAGGTGTGGTACGGCGCTGGCGATGGAATGGTCCACTCCAGCCCTTCGGCGCCGTCCCACGGCTTCGCAGGTGCCGGCTTGCCGCCGCGGATGCACTTGATGACGATGAACAGGAAGAGCAGTTGCGTGGTGCCGAACATGAAAGCGCCGATGGACGAGACCATGTTGAAGTCGGCGAACTGCAGGTTGTAGTCCGGGATCCGCCGCGGCATGCCTGCGAGGCCCACGAAGTGCATCGGGAAGAACGCCAGGTTCATGCCGATGAAGCTCATCCAGAAGTGCAGCTTGCCCAGAGTCTCGTCGTACATGTGGCCGGTCCATTTCGGCAGCCAGTAATAGGCCGAGGCGAAGATGCCGAAGATCGCGCCGGGCACCAGCACGTAGTGGAAGTGCGCCACCACGAAGTAGGTGTCCTGGTACTGGAAGTCCGCCGGGGCGATGGCCAGCATCAGGCCGGAGAATCCGCCGATGGTGAACAGGATGACGAAGGCCACGGCGAACAGCATGGGCGTCTCGAAGGTCAGCGAGCCCTGCCACATGGTCGACGCCCAGTTGAACACCTTCACCCCGGTGGGCACGGCGATCAGCATGGTCGCGTACATGAAGAACAGCTCGCCCACCAGCGGGATGCCCACCACGAACATGTGGTGCGCCCATACCACGAAGGACAGGAAGGCGATCGAGGCGGTGGCGTAGACCATCGAGGTGTAGCCGAACAGCGGTTTGCGGCTGAAGGCCGGGATGATCGAGCTGACGGCGCCGAACGCCGGCAGGATCATGATGTACACCTCGGGGTGGCCGAAGAACCAGAACACATGCTGGAACAGCACCGGGTCGCCGCCGCCGGCCGCGCTGAAGAAGCTGGTGCCGAAGTGGATGTCCATCAGCATCATCGTCACGCAGCCCGCCAGCACCGGCATCACCGCGATCAGCAGGAACGCGGTGATCAGCCAGGTCCAGACGAACAGCGGCATCTTCATCAGTGTCATGCCCGGGGCACGCAGGTTGAGGATGGTGGCGATCACGTTGATCGCGCCCATGATCGAACTCATGCCCATCAGGTGGATGGCGAAGATGAAGAACGTCACGCTGTGCGGCGCGAAGGTCGTGGAGAGCGGCGCGTAGAAGGTCCAGCCGAAGTTCGGGCCGCCGCCGGGCATGAACAGGGTGCTCACCAGCAGCCCGAACGCCGCCGGCAGCAGCCAGAAGCTGAAGTTGTTCATGCGCGGCAGGGCCATGTCTGGGGCGCCGATCATCAGCGGCACCATCCAGTTGGCCAGGCCGACGAACGCCGGCATCACCGCGCCGAAGACCATCACCAGCCCGTGCATGGTGGTCATCTGATTGAAGAACGCCGGGTCGACGATCTGCAGCCCGGGCTGGAACAGTTCGGCGCGGATCACCATCGCGAACGAGCCGCCGAGCAGGAAGGCGCAGAAGCTGAACCACAGGTAGAGGGTGCCGATATCCTTGTGGTTGGTGGTCAGAACCCAGCGCATCAGGCCCTTGGCGGGGCCGTGGTGGTGGTCGCCGGCGTGAGAATGGTCGGGGTGATCGATCACAGCACTCATCGCGGCCTCCTTATTGTTGTTTCTGCTTGAAGGCGACGACCTCTTGCGGGGTCACCATGTCGCCGTCGTTGTTGCCCCAGGCGTTACGCTCGTAGGTGATCACCGCAGCGAGATCCACCTCCGAGAGCTGCTTGCCGAAGGCCGCCATCGCCGTGCCCTGGACGCCGTTGAATACAGTCTCCAGGTGATGCTCCTTCGGCCCGGTGACGATCTTCGAGCCCTTGAGCGCCGGGAACATCGGCGGCATGCCCTGGCCCTCGGGCTGGTGACAGGCGGCGCAGATGGTGTGGTAGACCTTGTCGCCACGCGCGACCAGCTCTTCCTTCGTCCATTCCTTGCTGGTCAGCTCCTTGAGCTTGGCCGCCTCTTCCTTGCGCTCGGCCAGCCACTTGTCGAAGTCGGGCTTGGACTTCACGTCGACCACGATGGGCATGAAGCCGTGATCCTTGCCGCACAGCTCGGCGCACTGGCCACGGTAGACGCCGGGCTGGTCAACCCTGGTCCAGGCTTCGTTGACGAAACCGGGGATGGCGTCGCGCTTGACCGCGAAGGCCGGCACCCACCAGGAGTGGATCACATCGCTGGAAGTGACCAGGAAGCGCACCTTGACTCCGGCCGGCAGCACCAGCGGGTTGTCCACTTCGAGCAGGTAGTGCTCGTCCTTGGCGGCCTTGTTGTGGATCTGGTCCTGTGGCGTGGCGAGGTTGGAGAAGAACTCCACGTCCTGACCCAGGTACTTGTACTGCCATTTCCACTGGTAGCCGGTGATCTGCACGTCCAGCTCGGGCTCCGAGGTGTCGTACATGTGGATCAGCGTCTTGGTGGCCGGTACGGCCATCACTACCAGGATCAGGAAAGGAATGACCGTCCAGAGGATTTCCACCGTGGTGCTCTCGTGGAAATGCGCGGGCTGCTGCCCGGTGGACCGGCGGTGGACGATCATCGACCAGAACATCGCGCCGAACACGATGATGCCGATGACCACGCAAATCCAGAAGATGGTCATGTGGAGGTCGAAGACGTTACGGCTCACTTCCGTCGCGCCGGGGGCCATGTTGACCGTCCAGGCGGCGTTTGCCTGGCTGAAAGCCAAGAGCAAAAGGAAGCCCATCCAGACTCGTGGATGTCGCAGCATTCGGGTTCCCCTTATCTTTGTTTTTATCCCGCCGGCTTTGTGCTCTTGCGGCTAACCCCCATTCCAGAGGGCTGCACGCCGGAACTCGCCAACGGCCAAGGGAGCGACCGCCAAGACAACGTTACTTTGACCGTCATCGCCTCGGCGCACGCAGGGCAGGCCGGGTCCATCAGGTTTTTCGTGTGTCGAGTCGGAGTATAGACACGGGTTGCGACATAACAACGCAGAGTAAAAAACGCTTTTGCAATACCGAAGTGTGATCTGAAAGCCGCGGCTGGCGCGGCTTTGGAGTACCATGCTGGCGGTGTGATATGCCTCGTCGGCATAAACACTTCATGATTATGACAATCGCGTCTTAGCTGCTGCCGGACGACGGCTAAGGTCTTTCTTCACTTTCCAAAACCCGTAGTCTTGGAGTTGTCATGAACACCGCTGCGCTGCGTGAGCTGATCCAGAACGCCCATCTCCTCGAATCCCGCCACGGGCACTTGTCCCGGTTGATCCAGTCCCAGCTCGAAGGGTTGCACCCCAGCATCAGCCTGGCCGGGGAAGATGCCAGCGGAACGCTGACGCGCTTCGTGCATGCCTATATCGAGCAGGTGCCGGACTTCCTCGACGCTGCCAATTCAGTGGCCCGCGCCGCCGGCATCGAAGACCGTATCAAGCCGGTGCTCAAACTGGCCGAGCAGTTCTTCCTGACCCCGCCGACGCTGCTGGATGGGCACGACGGCCTGGATGCCCTGCTGGATGAGGCGTACCTTGCGCATCGCCTGGTCGAGGAAGTGAATGATCGCTACATCGCCCACTTCAGCCAGCCGCTGATCCCGCTGGATACCACGGTGGCCAACCTGGTAGCGCATCAGTTGATCGGCGAACCCTTCGCC
Organism: Pseudomonas triclosanedens; assembly: GCF_026686735.1. NCBI lineage: Bacteria > Pseudomonadati > Pseudomonadota > Gammaproteobacteria > Pseudomonadales > Pseudomonadaceae > Pseudomonas > Pseudomonas triclosanedens. The sequence goes on from NZ_CP113432.1 coordinate 94,717, forward strand.
AACCAGCTCGACGAAGCGGTGCATCACGCCGTCAACGGCATGCTCGACGAGAGCACATTCAGCGCCGAATCCGCCGTCAGCTACCGCGCGCGCCTGAACGACCCGCAAGTGATCATGGCGTGGCAGCAGTGGCCGTGCCTGTCGAAGCAGTTCGGCGTGGAATTGCGCCTGGGCTGATCAACTGGCGGGAGCCGTCGGCAACTCAGCATAGCGGCCGGACCTGCGCCATTGCGGCGCGAGGGCGCCAGAGTGCGCGCCGGTGGCGTATGAGTTGCCGGGGACGTGGCCAGCACACACGCCCCGGTCCCGGTTGCCCGATCAGCTCGACGAATAGCGCGGACGCGGCGTGGCCATCGGAATCGGGCCCTTGCCGTCGAGCGGGCGGAAGCGGCCTTCGCCGGCGTCGTATGCCTTGATCTCGCTGGTCTCGATGTCATAGACCCAGCCGTGGATGAACAACTGGCCGCTGGCCAGGCGCGCGGCGACGGACGGGTGGGTCTTCAGGTGGTCGAGCTGGGCGACCACGTTCTCCTCGGTCAGGATGCCCAGGTGCTCGTGGGTGGCGCAGCCGCAAGTCTGCGCCACCACGGTGCGGGCGACCTCGGCATGGCGCAGCCAGGCCTTGACGGTCGGCATGCTTTCCAGGGTCTGCGGGTTCAGCACGGCTTTCATCGCACCGCAGTCGGAGTGGCCGCAGACGATGATGTGCTGCACACCCAGCGCCATGACCGCGAACTCGATGGCGGTCGAGACACCGCCGTTCATCTGGCCGTACGGCGGCACCACGTTACCGACGTTGCGGGTCACGAACAGGTCGCCTGGCGAACTGTGGGTAATCAGTTCGGGAACGATGCGCGAATCGGCACAGGTGATGAACATCGCACGCGGGTTCTGCGCGTGGGCCAGCTTCTTGAACAACTCTTCCTGCTGCGGGAAGACCTCCTGGCGGAAGTGCTGGAAGCCGTCGACGATTCGACGCAGCGCTTCGTCCGCGCTTTCGTGGGTCTGATCTTCACCGTGAGTTTTATCGTTCATGTATCAGCCTCGAAGAATGACGAAGAATTTTCTCATGCTTGCCGACGATCTCCCCGGGGAGAAAAGACACAGGCTCGGGAAAAAAAACCGGTGCAGCGTGTAGTCATCTCCACCCGGGCAGCAGGCGGCGAAGAGTAAAGCAAAATCGAAAAACTGCTCTGGGATGAGATTTTGCAGGATGTTTGGCCGAGGATCGAAGCCTGTTCGCGCAGCGGCCTGCGGTGATCCGGCAGCATTCTGCTAGCGCGAAGTCGGCAATGTGTAGATATTAGGCAATGTGACATCATCCGAAGCGGCCCAACCAACTATCGGATCGTCGGCCCTCACGCCTGGTCAGGATGACATGCGCGGCTCATCGATACCGGCCCAACCCAAGCACAAGGAAGTGAGCATGCAAGACATCTACAAGATGGCCGGAATCACGGCTGCCCATGCGGTGTACAGCGTCTGCGACGGCGAGCTGCTGATCCCCATCTACGGCTACCTGAGCGAAGACGGCAAGATCCGCATGGTCCGGCTGGCGCACGATACCGGCGAGGAAGCCATGCAGGCGGCGCAGCAGATGTATGAGGAAAACCCTCATCAGGCGCTGGGTGCGGCCCTGATACTGGATGGCTTCGTGACTCTCAAGGATGTCGGCAAGGTCGACGCGCTGCTGCTCAGGATCATTTCCTACGCCGAGCCGCGCCGCGTCATGGAGCTGGCCATTCCCTACCGTCACGCCCACAGCGCGGAAGGTTTTGCCGTGTTCAAGCCCAAGGTTACGGGCGTGACCGGCATTACCCAGGAAGAACTGCAGCCGCTGATCGACGCCTTTTACGCCGGCCGCGACGAGCATGCCGAAGGCAGCGCTGTATGGAAGGCCAGCCAGCAGGCCCAGATCACCGGGATGACCGGTTTCGCCGGTTTCCCCGGCGACGAATGGCGGCAACTGCGCGAGGCGCCGGTGGCGGTGTTCTGCATGGTCGCCAGCGCCGACGGCAAGATCGACGCGAAGGAAGCCGAGGCGTTCGGCAAGCTGTTCAAGGAATCCGGCAAGTACCCCAGCGTGCTGATGCAGCGCGTGATGGCCGAACTGAGCCCGGACACGCCCCAGGGGCGCGACGTGCTGATGAACTTCCTGCAGCGTTTCATCACGCCCGACCAGTTCAACCGCGTGCAGTACTTCGCCCGCATCAACAGCCTGCTGGCGCAGCGCGCCAGCGAGGGCGACGCCGCGGCCTTCAAGGCCGACCTGCTGGCCTTCGGCAAGGCGGTGGCGGAGTCTTCCGGCGGCTTCTTCGGCTTCGGCAGCAAGATCAGCAAGGACGAGAAGAAGGTGCTGGAGGTCATCGACGGCCTGCTCAGCTCGCCGCCGGAACTCAGCCAACTGATGGCCGACCTGGTGGCGCCGGCGCAGTAATTCAGAACAGGCTCATCTGGCTGCGCGGCGGCGCGAACGCCGTGCAGTCCAGGCCAAAGCTGCCGCGCCGGTTCAGGCCCAGGCGGCGCATCGCGACCTCGAAGCGCTTGGCCAGCAGGTCGGCGAACGGGCCTTCTCCGCGAAAACGATGGCCGAAGCGGCTGTCGTGGATTTCCCCGCCGCGCAGTTGGCGGATCAGGCTCATCACATGGTTGGCCCTTTGCGGATAGTGGGCAGCCAGCCATTCCTCAAACAGCGGCCCGACTTCCCGCGGCAGGCGCAGCATCATATAGCTGGCGCTCTGCGCGCCCGCTTCGTGCGCCGCTTCCAGCAAGGTTTCCAGCTCGCGGTCGTTGATCATCGGGATCATCGGCGAGCACAGCACACCTACCGGAATATGCTGCTCGCGCATCACCCGGATGGCGCGCAGGCGAGCCGATGGCGCCGCCGCGCGAGGTTCGAGGATGCGCTTGAGCTCATCGTCCAGGGTGGTGAGGCTGATCATCACCCCCACCAGGTTGTGCCGGGCCATTTCGCTCAGCAGATCTAGGTCGCGCAGGATCAGCGAGCCCTTGGTCACGATGGTCACCGGGTGGCGGAAGCGCAGCAGCACTTCGAGAATCTGCCGGGTCAGGCGCTGCTGGCGCTCGATCGGCTGGTAGGGGTCGGTGTTGGCGCCCAGGTTGATCGGTGCGCAGACATAGCCGGGCTTGCTCAGTTCCTGCTCCAGCACGGCGGCTGCGTTGGTCTTGGCGATCAGGCGGGTTTCGAAGTCCAGCCCCGGCGACAGGTCCCAGTAGGCGTGGCTGGGTCGCGCATAGCAATAGATGCAGCCTGTCCTTATCCATTAAGTCAACCCCTAGACACCGATGTGTGAAGGTATCACCAGGGAGAGGTAGAAATACCGGGTCTAACAGAAATGAATCGCATCCGCGGCGTGACCTAGGGCCAACGGGCTCATCGGCATTGGCTGCCCAGCTAACAGCAGATGTCGGCTCCTTAACAAGCCTCGACCAGAGCCGAACCTGCCACTACGTCATAGGTTTATGGCTGCAGGTAGTGAATCTTCCCAGCTTTTGAGACACACGATGCCACTTTTGGCTGGAAGTTCCAGGTAGTAGCAGGCCGGAATCGGCCGATTCTGTTGAAAAAGTAGGTTCAGCGGCAGCCGGCCGGCCAGGTGTGCCTGCTGCCGAAGTGGCTGCAAGCCACTTCAAGTTGCCTTTCGGCGCTTCACTGAGCGTCCTTGCTCAGGCTTGAGGGTTAATTCGAGAGTTTCTGCTCACGGCAGGCGTACCTATCCCGTGAGTGGTGGCCCTTGAGGCAAAAGCTTGGCCATGCGGCGCAGGTTCTGCACCATCGCAGCCAAGGTGAATTCGTCAGTTGCACCCGTCAGGCCACGTAGTCGCAAGCGGTCGAGTTTCATGATCCGTTTGAGGTGGGCGAAAAGCATCTCCACCTTCTTCCGTTCGCAACGAGAAACGAGGTATTCCGGTGTCTTGGCGATGCGTCGGGCCACGTCGCGGGCAGCCTCATGGATGCTACGGACGATCTTCCGATTCGGCGTGTTGGGGCAGCACTTCGCTTTCAACGAGCAGGTAGCGCAGTCGGTTTGGCTGGAGCGGTAGATGATGGTGTTGGCTTTGGTCACCCGCGATCTTTTCTGGGTGAAAACGCGCCATTCACTGCGTAGTGGTTTGCCGGCTGGGCATCGATATTCATTGGCTTCCTGATTCCAGTGGAAGTCGTTACTTGAGAGGCTGTTGTCCTTGCGCTCGGTCTTGTCCCACACGGGCACATGCGGCTCGATATCCTTCTCTTCGACCATCCAGGCCAGCATCGGAGCCGTGCCATAGGCTGTATCGCCAATGAGGCGTTCCGGTGTGAGGTCGAACTGCGCTTCGACACGCTCGACCATCGTCCTGGTCGAATCGACTTCGGCGGTACGGTGCGCCGGGGTCGCCTCCACATCCATGATCACGCCGTGCTCAGTGTCGATCAGGTAGTTCGTGGAGTAGGCAAAGAATGCGGGGCCACCTGGCGCTGCTGTCCAACGGGACTGAGGATCGGTGAGCGAAATTTTCTTGGGGAGAGCTTCAGCCAGCGCCTCTTCATCAAGAGCTTCGAGGTACTCGCGCACGGCACGGCTGCTCAGGGCTGGATCGCGCCAATCGACTTCATCTCCCGCCACCCCACGTTGCCGGCTGGCATCCGCTTTGATGATGCTGGCGTCGACGGCGAAACCTTCACCCTTTACCAGGCCGGCCGCCATGCAACGCCGCAGCACCTCATTGAACAACCAGCGGAACAGATCGCTGTCACGAAAACGTCCATGGCGATTCTTCGAGAAGGTTGAGTGGTTGGGTACTTCGTCTTCCAGACCCAGCCGGCAGAACCAGCGATAGGCCAGGTTCAGGTGCACCTCTTCGCACAATTGCCGCTCGGAACGAATGCCATAGCAGTAGCCGACGACCAGCATGCGCACCATCAATTCCGGGTCAATCGAGGGGCGTCCGATGGGGCTATAGAAATCGGCCAGGTAGGCGCGCAGGTCACTGAGATCCAAGCAGTGATCGATGCTGCGCAGGAGGTGTTGGGCCGGGACGTGATCTTCAAGATTGAACGAGTAGAACAGGCGCTGTTGTCCTCCCGGTAACTGTCCCATCATGCTGTTCGCCCCCACGCTCGCTGACAGAGCAATTTTGCCAACGGCATGGGAAGGTCGCTACTTTTTCAACAGAATCGGCCAAAAACGGACACCGCCAACCCGTTGGAAAAAAACTGAGCGTTGCTTTCCGTTAAGTTTGGTAGTTGCAAGCCCCGTTCAGGAAGAATTGCTCGATCAACGCCGCCATACCTGCGCGTGCGATACGGCCGCGGCGCTCGGCGTCTACCAGGCCGAAGATCAAGGAGGAGAAGATTTCGGTAAGCGCCGGGGCACCGATATCGATACGGAATACGCCCAGTTTTTGCCCGCGTAGAAAGAACTCGTCCAGCGTTTCTGAGTAAGGCAGCCATCGGCAGCCGCCTGCATCTAAATCAAACGTGTCCGGGCGCCACTGAAATGAGAGGAAAACCAACAACTCCCTGTGAGTCAAATGGCCTTCGATCAGGCGATGCAATGCGTCCAAGGGCGCCGACTCAAGATCGGTATCGGCAATGACCCGATAAATAACCACCGAACCATGATCCAGAAGCATCTCGATCAGGTTGTCGCGGGTGCCGCAAAACCTGTTTAGCGTCGCCTTGCTGACTCCCGCTGCCTGGGCTATTTCTTTGAACGTGGCTCGCGGGTGGTCAACGATGGCGATCGCCAGGGCCTTCAGCAATTTCTCATCGGCAGCAGTTAAATCCATCGGTCACTCTTTATCTATCGCAGGCAGATGCGGGTATTTTGCCTAGAACACTCATTTTTCTCAAAGAGGATACTAGCTTTGTTCACACCAAAATCAAATGAGTCAATATTGACTCATTTGATTTTGGTGTGGATCATGCGCGGCTTCGACTACGTACTGGCTTCGTGCTTGGGTGAGATATGAACAAATTTCGCGAGTGGATCACTTTTTCCGTGATCTCCTGTTTGGTCGCCGTGACCCTGGTTGGCTGCGACAAGCCCGAAGAGCAAGGGGAGGAGGCGCCGGCGCGTGAAGTCGATGTGCTCAGCGTGCAGACCGAGCCCTTCACCGTGGTTGCCGAGCTACCAGGACGCATCGAGCCGGTGCGTGTCGCCGAGGTGCGCGCGCGGGTGGCGGGGATCGTGCTCAAGCGCACCTTTGAGGAAGGGGCCGACGTGAAGGCCGGCGACGTGCTGTTCCAGATCGACCCTGCGCCGTTCAAAGCGGCCCTGTCGCGGGCGCAGGGTGAACTGGCCCGCGCCGAGGCGCAGTTGTTCCAGGCCCAGGCGATGGTTCGCCGATACGAGCCGCTGGTGAAGATCAACGCCGTCAGCCAGCAGGATTTCGACAACGCCAAGGCCGCTCTGCAGAGTGCCCAGGCCGACAAGCGATCGGCCCAGGCCAATGTCGAAACCGCCCGCCTGGACCTGGGCTATGCCGAGGTTCGCGCACCCATTGCCGGACGCATCGGCCGAGCCCAGGTCACCGAAGGGGCGCTGGTAGGCCAGGGTGAGGCGACTCTGCTAGCGCGTATCCAGCAACTTGATCCGGTGTACGCCGACTTCACCCAGCCGGCTGCCGACGCCCTGCGCCTGCGCGCGGCCATCGCCGAGGGCAAGGTTGCCGGCGCTAGCGACCAGCCGTTGTCGCTGCGCGTCGATGGTACCGATATCGAGAGCAAGGGCACGCTGCTGTTCACTGATATCTCGGTGGATCGCAGCACCGGGCAAATCGCCCTGCGAGGGCAGTTCGACAACCCCGAGGGCGTGTTGCTGCCGGGTATGTACGTGCGTGTGCGCACGCCGCAGGGGCTCAACCAGAACGCCATCCTGGTGCCGCAACGTGCCGTGCAGCGTTCGGCTGACGGTCAGGCCAGCGTGATGCTGCTGGGGCAGGGCGATACCGTCGAGGCGCGCCAGGTCACCACCGGTGCCATGCAGGGCTCGCGCTGGCAGATCAGCGAGGGCCTGCAGGTCGGCGACAAGGTGATCACCAGCTCGCTGGCGGCTATCCGTCCGGGCGCCAAGGTCATCCCCCGCGAGCAAGATGCCGCCGAAGCCGCTCCACAGTCCCAGGCGCAGTAAGCCGGAGAACCTCTCATGTCCCTGTTTTTCATCCGGCGCCCCAATTTCGCCTGGGTAGTCGCCCTGTTCATCTCGCTGGGTGGCCTGCTGGCCATCCCGTTCCTGCCGGTGGCGCAGTACCCCAACGTGGCGCCGCCGCAGATCACCGTGACCGCCACCTATCCCGGCGCTTCGGCGCAGGTGCTCACCGACTCGGTGACCAGCGTCATCGAGGAAGAACTCAACGGCGCCAAGAACCTGCTGTACTTCGAGTCCACCAGCAACGCCAACGGCATCGCCGAGATCACCGTCACCTTCCAGCCAGGGACCGACCCCGAACTGGCCCAGGTTGACGTGCAGAACCGTCTGAAGAAGGCCGAGGCACGTATGCCGCAGGCCGTGCTGACCCTCGGCATCCAGACCGAGCAGGCCACCGCCGGCTTCCTGCTGATCTATGCGCTGAGCTACACCGATGGCGACAAGGACGCCAACGTCACGGCGCTGGCCGATTACGCCGCGCGCAACATCAACAACGAAATCCGTCGCGTGAACGGCGTCGGCAAGCTGCAGTTCTTCGCCTCCGAGGCGGCCATGCGCGTGTGGATCGATCCGCAGAAGCTGGTCGGCTACGGCCTGTCCATCGATGACGTGAACAACGCGATCCGCGCGCAGAACGTGCAGGTGCCGGCCGGTGCCTTCGGCAGCACGCCGGGTTCCAGCGAGCAGGAGCTGACGGCGACCCTGGCGGTCAAGGGCACCCTGGACAACCCGCAGGAATTCGCCGCCATCGTGCTGCGTGCCAACCAGGACGGCTCGCGCCTGACCCTGGGCGACGTGGCACGCATCGAGGTCGGCAGCCAGGACTACAACTTCGGCTCGCGCCAGGACGGCAAGCCCGCCGTTGCCGCCGCCGTGCAGCTGTCGCCCGGTGCCAACGCGATCCAGACCGCCGAGGCGGTCAAGCAGCGTCTGACCGAGCTGTCGGCCAACTTCCCGGACAACGTCGAGTTCTCCGTGCCGTACGACACCTCGCGCTTCGTCGACGTGGCCATCGACAAGGTCATCATGACCCTCATCGAGGCCATGGTGCTGGTGTTCCTGGTGATGTTCCTGTTCCTGCAGAACGTGCGCTACACCCTGATCCCGTCCATCGTCGTGCCGGTGTGTCTGCTTGGTACCCTGACCTTCATGTACCTGCTGGGCTTCTCGGTGAACATGATGACCATGTTCGGCATGGTGCTGGCCATCGGCATCTTGGTGGACGACGCCATCGTGGTGGTGGAGAACGTCGAGCGGATCATGGCCGAGGAAGGCCTGGCGCCGGTGCCGGCGACCATCAAGGCGATGGGGCAGGTGTCCGGGGCGATCATCGGTATCACCCTGGTGCTGTCGGCGGTGTTCCTGCCGCTGGCCTTCATGGCCGGCTCGGTGGGGGTGATCTACCAGCAGTTCTCGCTGTCGCTGGCGGTGTCGATCCTGTTCTCGGGCTTTCTTGCGCTGACCTTCACCCCGGCGCTGTGTGCCACGCTGCTCAAACCGATCCCCGAGGGCCATCACGAGAAGACCGGTTTCTTCGGCTGGTTCAACCGCAAGTTCACCGCCCTGACCGGCCGCTACACCAAACTCAACGGCAAGCTGGTGCCGCGCGCCGGGCGGGTGATGTTCATCTACCTGGGCGTGGTGGTGCTGATGGGTTTCTTCTACCTGCGCCTGCCGGAATCCTTCGTGCCGGTGGAAGACCAGGGCTACATGATCGTCGACATCCAGTTGCCGCCAGGCGCTACCCGTGAGCGCACCTCGGCCACGGGTGAGGAGCTGGAAGAGTTTCTGATGGCCCGCGAGGCCGTGCAGACGTCCTTTCTGGTCCTCGGCTTCAGCTTCTCCGGCATGGGTGAGAACGCGGCCATTGCCTTCCCGCTGCTCAAGGACTGGTCCGAGCGAGATTCTTCGCAGTCGCCGGAAGCCGAGTCGGCTGCGGTCAACCAGCACTTCGCCAACCTCGATGACGGCGCGATCATGGCGGTGCCGCCACCGCCGGTCGAAGGCCTGGGCAACTCGGGTGGTTTCGCCCTGCGCCTGCAGGACCGCGCCGGCCTTGGCCGCGATGCCCTGTTGGCAGCGCGCGATGAAGTGCTGGGCAAGGTCAACGGCAATCCGAAGTTCCTCTACGCCATGATGGAAGGTCTGGCCGAGGCGCCGCAGCTGCGCCTGGTGATCGACCGTGAGCAGGCCCGCACGCTGGGTGTCAGCTTCGAAGCGATCAGCAGCGCGCTGTCCACTGCGTTCGGCTCGTCGGTGATCAACGACTTCGCCAACGCCGGCCGCCAGCAGCGCGTGGTGGTACAGGCCGAACAGGCCGAGCGCATGACGCCGGAAAGCGTCCTGCGCCTGCATGTGCCCAACGACAGCGGCAGCCTGGTACCGCTGAGTGCTTTCGTCACCACGAGCTGGGAGGAAGGCCCGGTGCAGGTCGCGCGTTACAACGGTTACCCGTCGATCCGCATTGCCGGTGACGCCGCGCCCGGCGTGAGCACTGGCGAGGCGATGCTCGAACTGGAGCGCATCGCTGCCGAGCTGCCCGAAGGTATCGGCTACGAGTGGACCGGGCTTTCGTATCAGGAGCGGGTCGCCAGCGGCCAGGCGACGATGCTGTTCGCGCTGGCCATCACCGTGGTGTTCCTGCTGCTGGTGGCGCTCTACGAGAGCTGGGCGATCCCGCTGACGGTGATGCTGATCGTGCCGGTCGGCGCACTCGGCGCGGTACTGGCGGTGACTGCCATCGGCCTGCCCAACGACGTGTACTTCAAGGTCGGCCTGATCACCGTGATCGGCCTGGCGGCGAAGAACGCCATTCTCATCGTCGAGTTCGCCAAGGACCTGTGGGAAGACGGCTACTCGCTGCGCGATGCCGCTGTCGAAGCCGCGCGCCTGCGTTTCCGCCCGATCATCATGACCTCCATGGCGTTCATGCTCGGCGTGGTGCCGCTGGCCATCGCCACTGGCGCCGGCGCTGCGAGCCAGCGCGCACTGGGCACCGGGGTGCTGGGCGGGATGCTCAGCGCGACCATGCTCGGGGTGATCTTCGTGCCGATCTTCTTCGTCTGGGTGCTGTCGCTGCTGCGCACCAAACCTCAGCAAACCGACAACCATCCCCTGCATAAAGCGGAGTAATGCGATGACCTCTCACTTCATGCTCCGTCGCGCTCTGCTGCCCCTGGCCATCGCCGCCCTGGCGGGGTGTTCGCTGGCCCCGACCTACGAGCGCCCGCAGGCACCGGTCGCGTCGCACTGGCAAGCCGCCGACGCGGAGGGCGCCCGTGCCCAGGCGCTGGACTGGCAGACCTTCATCGTCGATGCCGACTTGCGCCGCGCGGTGGATACGGCGCTGAGCAACAACCGCAGCCTGCGCCAGGCGCTGCTGGATATCGAAGCTGCGCGTGCCCAGTACCGCATCCAGCGTGCTGATCGCCTGCCTTCGATCAACGCCAATGCCAGCGGCAACCGCCAGCGCCTGCCTGCCGATCTGTCGCAGACCGGGCGCTCGGAAGTGACCAGCAACTATCAGGTCGGCCTCGGCCTCGCGGAGTACGAAGTCGACCTGTTCGGCCGCGTGCGCAACCTCTCCGAGGCCGCGCTGGAGACCTACCTGGCGACCGAGGAGGCGACCCGTGCCACGCAGATCAGCCTGGTTGCCGAGGTCATCCAGGCCTACCTGACCCGCGATGGTGCGCTACGCCGCATGGCCCTGGTCGAACAAACCCTGGACAGCCGCATGGCCTCGCTGGAGCTGGTCAGCCAGCGCCGTGCAGCGGGGGCCGCCACCGCCCTGGATTACCAGGAAGCGGTCGGCCTTGCCGAACAGGCTAGGGCCGAGCGCGAGAGCACCGAACGCCAGTTACGCCAGGCGGACAACGCCCTGGTCCTGTTGCTCGGCACGCCAGATGCCGCTCGCCTGCTGCCCGCGACGCCCCGCGACGACCTGATGGTGCTGCAGGACATCGCCCCCGGCACCAGCTCGGAACTGATCGAACGGCGCCCGGACATTCTCGCCAGCGAGCACCGCCTCAAGGCGCGCAATGCCGATATCGGTGCAGCTCGCGCCGCGTTCTTTCCCCGGATCAGCCTGACCGGTTCGGTGGGCAGCTCCAGTGCCGAGTTGTCCGGATTGTTCGATGGCGGCTCGCGGGCCTGGAGCTTTGCCCCGACGCTGTCGCTGCCGATCTTCGCCGGTGGCCGCAACCGCGCCAACCTGGACCTCGCCGAAGTGCGCCAGGACGCGGCGGTGGCCGACTACGAAGGCACCATCCAGACCGCCTTCCGCGAAGTGGCCGATGCCCTGGCCGCCACCGACACCCTGCGCCGCGAGGAGGCTGCCCGCCAGGCTCTGGCCGGTTCCAGCGAGGCTGCGATGGCCCTGGCTAAGGCGCGTTACGAGGGCGGCGTGGACGACTACCTGCGTTATCTTGACGCCCAGCGCAGCACCTTTAGCAACCAGACCACACTAATTCAAATCAGCACGGAACGGCAGATTGCGCTGGTTGACCTGTTCAGGTCTCTGGGCGGTGGCTGGGGCCAAACTGAACCGATGGCCGGGATCGGCGCTGAGTGAGCAAAGCCAGGAGTCCTGCATCCGAAGACCGGACTCTGGCTCCATCACCGGTGAGCTACTGGTCATCGACGGGGCAATCGTCTGATCGAGAATAAGACTGTCTGACGACTGGCAGGCCTATGGATTATTGGTGGCAGCAGCTAACGGCTCTATAAAGAGCTGCAAAAAATCACTGTAACGCATGATTGACTGACTGCTTCTGGCCGGTTTCTGCCTGTTGCGTCTCTGCTGCCCACTGGCCAAGTCGGATGCACGCGGTGGTCAGTACCAATGCAATTGACTGGTCAAATGGGTGCAATTGCGCAGGTATGGACTTCAAGCCCCAATTTCCTGGAAAAGAGGTTCTTTCTATGGACATCCGACATCAGAGATTGAGTAGCGGAATGTCTGAGCTGAAGTCATGTCCATGGCTGTTCTTCTTTCCTTTACGTTGATGAGGCGTTTGCCGACCTGAGCGGTATGCCCGGCAGTCTGGAGAGGCTAGGCCGGGAAATGCGTGCCCGGGTGCTGCGCTGCACGGGTATCCCGGTGGGGGTGGGCATTGCCCAGACCAAGACCCTGGCCAAGCTGGCCAATCGTGCGGCGAAGCAATGGCAGCGGCAGACCGGTGGGGTCGTGGACATCCGCCAGCCCGCCAAGCGCGACAAGCTGCTGAAGGTGATGGAGGTCAGCGAGGTCTGGGGCATCGGCCGGCAGCTGACCGCCCACCTGGCCGAGATGAACATTCGTACGGCCTGGGATCTTGCCCAGGCCGACGCCTGGACACTGCGCAGCAAGTTCTCGGTGGTGGTGGAGAAGACCGCCCGTGAGCTGCGTGGCACATCCTGCCTGGCGCTCGAGGAGCAAGCAGCGCCGAAGCAAGAGATCTGCTGCAGCCGGATGTTCGGCAAACGCCTGCATGAGCTGCCGCCGATCCGCGAAGCGCTGGCCACCTACGCGGCGCGGGCCTGTGAAAAGCTGCGTGCGCAGCACTCCCTGTGCAAGAAGGTGCGGGTCAGCATCCGCACCGGCATGTTCAACCCGGACGAGCCGAAATTCGCCAAGGGCATTATCTGCGAGTTGCCCTATCCGACCGACGATACCCGGCTGATAACCAAGGCTGCCAGCGCGGGGCTGGAACTGATCTACCGGGCCGGCTTTGCCTTCAGCAAGGCGGAGATCCTGTTGATCGATCTGCGTCAGCGTGGCGAGTTCACCGACGACCTGTTCGTCGCCACACCGCCAGTGACGGCCGAGCGGCTGATGGGCGTGATGGATGCGATCAATGCGCGCTGGGGACGGGGAACCATGCGCCCGGCAGGGGTGCCGGCGCAGCCGGACTGGGGCATGCGCCGGGAGATGATGAGCCCGAGCTATACGACGCGGCTTGATCAGTTATGGCGGGTAACCTAAGCGCTTGAGGCGGCCTACCCTGGAAGAGACAGGTGTCCTCCAAGAGCAGCCTGAGTGCGAACTGATTCGCTCTAGTTGATTCAGACGTTCATTGCCCCAGAACAATCAGCGAGGCTGGACTGACTGGAGGCGGTTGCGGCTCTATGATGAAACCTGCCTGATATCCAACACGACCCAGACCTCATACCCTTTCTCCCGAGCCGCTTTCTCGGCCTCAAGTTGGGCAGTGAGTGTACTGATGGAGCGAGAGCGGTGCTCGAAGCGGAATGGCGAGCCACCGTTCTTGCGCACGCTCAATTCAACGAGCGTGAAGGTGGAGTGCTGTTTGGGTCTTGGCCGCTTCGATTCTGATGGAGCGAGATCAAGACCGAGTGCACGCCGCATCTCGACTTCAGTGAGCTTTGTGTCAGTCAAGCTAGATCCCTAGACGATTGCCGGTGACGCCATTGTAGCGAGGAGTCTTGATGACATGGCCTGAGTTTGATGCTGGCGAGCCAATAACCTCATCTCTGCGATATGGCTACGAATCGCCAAAGTAGTCATAACGGGCGACTAGTCCGAATGGGCGTTCCTCGCAAGGCTGCTCATCGCTGAACAGATTCTGCGTGCGGCGCTCCTGCTTCAAAAACGCTAGTGCCGCGAAAAAGCAACTTTCGCATAGATTGACTCGATAGCGTTCGCCATCATGCCCTGCGCCATAGGCCCAGAGCGCCTGGAGCGTCCCGAACTGCTCGCCGTATCCCGGCACCCTCGTAGTGGTAGCGCATACATCGCAAATGGTGTCTTTATGGGGCTCTGTCATCGGGCAGTCCTCGTTTTCGCAGCCGTCGAGAATAACCGGGGCACTGTGCAACGAAGCGCTTTTTGCCAATTTGTCAGCGCCGCTGCGTCAGCTCAAGCATGGCCTGGTGTGCCATGCCAGCGGTGGATATGGCAGGCCTTCGACAACTGAACTGGGCTATCCAAAGGAGGATTCAAAAGCAGCTGCGCTGATATGCTTATCAACAGCTGCTGATGCAGAAATCCGCAATCCGACTGGGACAATTTTCCATCAGCGCCAACACTTAAAGCTGTCCAACGACGACCTGTGCCATGACTCGTAACGCGACGAGTGTCCGGAGATGCGGTTGGCGTTGGTTCGTCATGGTTGTCCGCTGCACGTTTCTTGCGTTGCCGGCGGCGACCACTCCATTCCCTCTTCGAGGATCGGATGGCTTTCGCTCACGACGATCAACGGTTTGTTCCGATTCACCAGCGCGAACATGGCGATGGAGCCTTCGACATCCGCCACCGGCACCTCCCCCTGTGGGTCAAGCCTGCCAACCCAGACATATTGCCGGGTCTCCAAACATGCAAGGTAATACGAAATACCCATGTTTCCTCCGAATTCGAATCAAGTCTTTTGCTGTGCCAATCCGGAACGGGAGGCAGTACTGCCGCAAACATCAAATGTTACCGCCAATGCATTTTTGACCCAGGTGCCGACGCTATTCTGACCCAACCCAGCAGTCTGAAAGCGAAATTCTACAACTCGTTTGGTGCTCGAAACTGGGTCAATGAAATTCCGGCATGTGGGTGGAAAATGCACCGGCGGCAACAGGTCATGTCAGCTCCAACGCTATACGCATCCATTTCGGCATTTTGCAGGCCATCAATATATTTAGATCTTCAGCTCTGAGCGCTTTTTTGATCGCGGCAATGCACTCCGGGGTCGAGCCGTCTTTACCGAGATAAAATAGTGCGCTGATAGCCGTCCCTACCTCGGTCCCGGCACGCTGCATGACCATTGGTGCCGCATGTACCAACCGGACCTCAGCCTTCCCCATAAAAAATGATCGGCTGGGTCCGCTGGTGTAATAGATCGGAATGAGCGGCATCTGGGTGCTCAGTCCAAACAACCTGACCGCATGAGCGCCATGAATCTGTAGAACATGGCGGTTCTGCCTAGCGATCAAGCTCACTACTTCCCATACATTTGGGCGAACCCGTGCAACGTATCGACTGGATTTCGGGCGCATGTAAATTCCTCGATGCACCCGTTCAAGTTCGCCTTGGCTGACCAGCCGAGCTACTGCCTTGGATATGGCGCCACGCGCTCCAAGCTCCGCAAAGCGGCAGATGCAGAAGGGTTGCCCTTTGGGTAAGCGCTTGACCCGTTGCGCAATGCGGGTGGATACCGGCAGAGCAAAATCAGTGCTGGACATTGCGGCTCTCATTTCTATCGCGTGAAGTCCAATGACGAGCTGAACAGCGGCTGATGGAAAGCGATCACCCGCCGTCGATATTCATCATCTGGTGCATCGCTCACCAGGCACTCTTCAAGGCGCCCCAACGAGAGGATTTGGTCGGCCGACGGATAGTGCCTAAGCAGGCTTTTCGCATAGCTGCGGATATCCTGGGGCAGTTCAGTGTCGCGAGAGAGCTCTCGCAGGAATTCTTCGGTCTTGATGACGCTGCGGGTTCTTTCGCAGGGAAGGGTCAATGCGGTTATCTCCTGATTCAGTCAACCACGTCTGCCGACGCTTGAATTTTGACCTCCATACAAGCATCAAAAGCAAGCTAGCAACTGTTGCCGGTAGTGCTTGGAAAAGCTGACCTGATGGCTTGGCTCAGCGGCAGAGCCCCCCAAGGATAAGGTGGATGTTGCGCCTGCCCCAATAACCTGCTCGATGCCACTCCCAATACTGTCATCCACGCTATCGATATTGCCGGCAGCCCCAATCCAGCCAGATACTGAACCTGAGGTTGAGGCTGGCATCTCTACCTCGTTCAGCACAGCCAGGTCATCTGGCAGATCATCTGCAATTCGCTCTGCCAAGCGCTGCAACGTCGACTCTGCCATCATGAACAGCCAAGCCTGATCATCGGGCTCGCCTGTGC
Organism: Pseudomonas triclosanedens; assembly: GCF_026686735.1. Lineage (NCBI taxonomy): Bacteria > Pseudomonadati > Pseudomonadota > Gammaproteobacteria > Pseudomonadales > Pseudomonadaceae > Pseudomonas > Pseudomonas triclosanedens. The sequence continues at coordinate 110,713 of NZ_CP113432.1, forward strand.
GCCGAAGCACTCGCCCCAGCACTTGCCGGTAATGCAGCTCGGTGCGGATGCGGCTGAGGTAGCAGCACACCTGGAGGCGGGGGATGTCCGTGCCTTCGCTAATCATTCCAACGGCGATAATCCAACGGCAGGCGCTGTGCCTGAACGCGTTGATCACCTGCTGCGCATCCGGGGTTTTGTTAGTCACGATGCGGCAACCTTCACCCCTGGCTTCCAGGGCCAGGGCAACTTGCTGGGCGTGCTCGATGTCGGTGGCAACCACCAAGCCAGCCGCATCAGGCTTGATCAGGCGAAGCTCATCCAGCTTAGCGCACCCAAGACCGAGCAGTTGATCGATCACCTCGTCATGGCGCAGCAGCTCTTCGTAGGTGACAGGGGATTCCCCCAATAGTTTGGCGATGCTGGGAAACAGCCTGACAGTGCTCTCAGTGTCTAGCTCCTCGGTAAGTTTTACCTTCTGGTTGTCGAGCAGGACAATACGAGGGGAGCGGCACACGCCGTCGGCAATGGCCTCTTTCAGGCCGTAGCGGTAGTCGCAGATCAGGCGTCCCTCGGGTGTCGAGTAGCGCGCCAGGGCAATGGCCCTGTCGTCCGAACGCCAGGGCGTACCGGAAAGTGCCAAGGTGAAGGCGGCGCGGTCTTGTATCCGGTGCAGTATCTGCTGCCCCCAAGCGTTGCTTAGCACTGGATCATGACCAGCGCAGTGATGGATTTCATCGAAGACCACGAATACGCGGTAGTCATCAAGAAGCTGCCAGAACCCCTCATCTCGGTATTCCATGGCCTGGTAGGTGAACGCCGCCCCCACTGCGCCGATCTGACCGTCCAGACGCCTGCCAAGCACCGTAGCAAAGGTCGAGCGAAAGCCCTCGACAACCTGGCAGGATGGCGCGAAGCAGAGCACCAGATCGATTCTGTCCTGCTCAAGCAGTCTGCTGGCCAGCTCTGCCGCCATGCGCGTCTTGCCGGCCCCCGGCGTTGCCTGGCAGAAGAAGTGCGGCGTGGCGGTAAAGTGCTCCAACGCCGTGTTGATGCAGCTGAGTTGCCAGTCTCGCAGCGATAGAGTCATCGTGCGGCGGCAAGCGTCTTGAGTGTCTTCTCGATGGCGCGGAGATGACCCAGCAGGCGCGAGCTGCGGTCTCTAGCTTCCAGATACTCGCCTTCGACCTTGTCCCGGAGATGCGGCATATCATCCAGGAGCAGCTTGTATCGCTCCGCCTCGCCCATCGAAGACAGGAAGTCCAACCGGATCTCTTTGTGGAGCGCTTCCAAGTGTTCATCTGCATCGGGTGAAGGTTTCAGCGGTACAGCCGCAGTATCAATTACTGACGGCTCCTGCTCTGGCTCAAAAGCAGTCTTGAGGCTGTTCTCGAACCCGTTGTCGATCAGCTCCAGCTGCAGATGCGCCGGGATGGGCTGCAGGTGGTAGACCTGTCCCCGCGCACGGCGCTCTTCATCATGTACAAGCCAGCCCTTGCGAACCATTCGGCGGATCTGCTCATACACGTAGCGGCGCACATCACCGATGCGAAAAGTTATGCCTTCCAGGCGCTTGGCATAGGCATCGCGCAGCTCACCGGTCGTGAACCTTGTGTGCCCTTCCTCCTGAAGCAGCTCATACAGACGCCTGTCGAAGATAAACGAGGCCGATTTCATTGAGGCACCAGAAGAGTCATCGCGAAAAATGCGGATTATAATCCGTGGCCCGTGCGTCCGCAAACGCAGGATAGTGCCGCCTCAAGTGGAATTGAGACGGTCATGGAGAAGTTGGCGAAAGCGTTAGGGGAACGCATCCGAACACAGAGGAAGACCTGCCGGCTTTCTCAGGATGCACTGGCGCTGGCCTGCAGTATCGACCGTAGCTACATGGGGCGGATCGAGCGTGGTGAAGTAAACATCACCGTCGAGAAGCTCTATCGGATCGCAGCCGAACTCGCCTGCGACCCGACCTGTCTTCTACCTCAGATGTCAGAGCTGCAACCCACCTGATCGACATCGCCCCTCAAGAAGGACTGAAATCACCACCGCTGTTACTTTGCCCCAAGCCTCCCGCCGCCGTCAGCATCTTCAAAATCACCAACGCAAACGCCCGGCTCTTGGTCTCGTTATCCAGCACTTCCAGCGATAGCTTCTCGTGGTCGGTCATGGCGTCCAGCACGGTGTCCAGCACCCGCTTGGGGAACAGGCCGTGCATCACTTGCTCCACCGAGTGGTTGTTCACCTGGGCCATTACATCCTCCTGGCGGCTGATGCGATTGGCGATGCCGGTGAGGAACTGCAGCTGGTCTTCGTCGCTCACCTCGGCACCGAAGATATCGTTGAGCGCCTCGATGATTTCCGATAGCCGCTTCTTCTCCGGGTCATGGGGTTTGCCGCTGCCCAGCCCTGTGGCCGGATCGAGGCCGTATTCGCCGCCTTCCTCGCTCAAGCGCAGCTGGTGCTCGGCGCGCTTTGTCAGGCGGTAGTGGGTCAGTTGCAGTTCGCCCACGTCCACGTCTTCCTGATCGAGGCGATCCACGCGCAGCAGGGGGTATAGATGCTTGGCGTACACGCACAGCTGCTCCAGCTCGCGATCCTCGTAGGGGATGATCTGCGAGAGGAACTCGTACAGGCGCACAAAGCTTTGCAGGTTCTTCTTGAACAGGTCGAGCTGATCAATCTGCTCGCCGGCTTCCTTCACTGCCGCCTCGGCCTTTTTCAGGCCGGCGCTGTCGCCGTTCTTCTCGGCGGTACGCTTGAATTCCAGCGCGTGCTGGCGTGCTTCCTGGGCCAGCTTGTAGCGCTTGGCAAAGCGTTCCTTGGCCGGCGCGCAGTAGTAACTGAGTTTGCTGGCGGCGGCCTTGGGGTCGAAGAAGGCCAGCGCGAACGCCGCCACTTCTTCCCAGTGGTAGATGCCCTCGGCATCCAGCTTCTTCTGCAGGTCATAGATGAGCTGCGGGTCGGTCACATCGGTCAGCTCGGCCTTGGTGTAGTACGGCAGGAAGGCGTCGAGAATGTCCTGGGCGTCGTTGAAGAAGTCGAGGATGAAGGTCGGCTTGCTGTCGCCAAAAGTGCGGTTCAGGCGCGACAGGGTTTGCACGCAGTCCACGCCCTGCAGCTTCTTGTCCACGTACATGGCGCACAGCTTGGGCTGATCGAAGCCGGTCTGGTACTTGTTGGCGGCGATCATCACGTTGAAGTCCTGGGTGTCGATTCGCCGCTATCTGCTGCAGAACGATCTGGTCGAGGCGATCATCGCCCTGCCCACCGATATGTTTTACAACACCGGCATCGCCACCTATGTGTGGGTGCTGAGCAACCACAAGGCCGCCGTGCGCCAGGGCAAGGTGCAGTTGATTGATGGCAGCCAGCACTTTGCCAAGATGCGCAAGTCGTTGGGCAGCAAACGCCAGTACATCACCGAGGAGCAGATCGACGAACTGGTGCGCCTGTATGGTCGCTTCGAGGAAACCGCGCAGAGCAAGATCTTCCCCGTCGAAACCTTCGGCTACCGGCGCATCACCGTCGAGCGTCCGCTGCGGCTGAACTTCCAGACCAGCGCCGAGCGCATCGAGAAAGTGCTGGAAGAAAAATCCATCGAGAAGATGGAGGCACCGGCCCGCCAGCGCCTGATCGAAGCCCTGCAGGCGATGGACGAAAGCCAGCTGCATCGCAACCGCGAGCAGTTCAGCAAACTGCTGAAAAAGACCCTCAGCGCCCACGACGTATCGCCCAGCACGCCCGAGCTGAAGGCCATCCTCAGCGGCTTAAGCGAGCGCGACCCGGAAGCAGATATCTGCATGGTCAAAGGCCAGCCGGAAGCCGGTGCCGGCCTGCGCGACAACGAGAACGTGCCGCTGGGTGAGTCGGTCTACGACTACTTCGAGCGTGAAGTGAAACCCCATGTGCCGGATGCCTGGATCGACGAAAGCAAGACGGATGCGCAGGATGGCGAAGTCGGCGTGGTCGGCTTTGAGATTCCGTTTAACCGGCATTTCTATGTGTTCCAACCGCCGCGCCCGCTGGCAGACATCGACCGCGACCTGAAAGCCTGCACCGACCGCATCAAACAGATGATTGAGGGGCTGTCGGCATGACGTTTCCCGTGTATCTGGCGTACAAGGATTCCGGGGTTGAGTGGCTGGGTGAGGTGCCGGAGCATTGGGCTGTGCATCCACTCAAGCGGGCTATTGAACGAATCGAGTCTGGCACCAGTGTCAATGCGGCGGATTTTCCAGCCGAGCCTGGTTCCTTGGGCGTTCTGAAAACCAGTTGTGTTTACACAGGAAAATTCGACTGGGCCGAAAACAAGACGGTGGATGATGAAGACCTGAGCAGAGTCAGCTGGAGTGTGTGCTAGAGCCGACTAAGGAAGCGGTGATCCGTGAGTCCTACGCGCAGGAAGGTCGGCCTGATCTGGTGCGCGAGCGGCTGTTGCTGCGTGCCGCCGGGCAGCAGTTCTTCAATGCCTCCAAGCTGACCCTGGGTACTACAAAGCGGTAAGCTCGTTCTCGGTAAACCATTCGGACTGTTTGATTGCGTCGAGCGCTGTAGCGGGGTTCTTCGCCCAAAGAACCAGAGCGAGGCTTTCCTCGGCTCGACTGCAGGTGACATAAAGGAGCCTTAGGGTCCGATCAATAGTGGTCTCTTTTCCCCCGTCAACGTTCTCAAGATCAGTCGGGCTCAATTCCTCAGCGCCGAAGAGCTTGTCGTAGGAGAACCACGTGCCGCCAGCTTCCTCATCATCCATGATGACCATGACATGCTTGAACTCAGAACCTTTAACGACTTGATGCGTCGCGAGTTCGGTTTCACCCCCAAGATAGGCGTGATAACGAGCAATTTCTTGCCAGGGCGTGCCGAAGAGGGCGTGCCAGCCACGCTTACGTCGGTCCTCCTTCGCTTCCTTGCTCCTTGTCTTTGGCTCTGGAGGAGGCGGCGACGAATCACCGTAGGCCTCGACTAGGCGACTATCCGCTTCGAAGAGGCTGGCTTCGATGATTGGTTCCAAGACTTCTCGCACGGTTATTCCGGGCTTGGCGGCGGCGGTTGCGAACCTCATAACTGCAGCGTGAGCTTTGTCCAGCGCGGCCTGACGCTCGGCGCGAGATTCCGGGACATTTGCAAGTGCGCCGTGCCTACGCAACACATCCATGACGGCGAACTCGTTCACTGAACCATTAGGCTGCAGACATTCGGCAAGTTCAACCATTGGGCCGAGGAGCGGCCTCACCATAGTGGGCCCCGTCCGCTCGCCATTGCTCTTGGGCACCGCGGCATCCTTGTCCAGCAGCTCAATCGAGCGGTATGCCTCGTAAAAATTGCCTCGTTTGGCGGCAAGTTTGTGTTCAAGGGCGAGGGTTTTGTAACCACGCCCACGCTCTTGCCAGGCGGATAAGGCAGTCTCGGCCGACATGGCCAACGCGCATTCCGTTTCCCTCCGGATCTTCTCGGCGGAATCCGTCTTAGCATCGCCGACAAAGATTCGAACGGTTCCACCGTTTTTCTCTGTCCTAGGGTGCTGGGGGACACCCGTCTTGGGTTGAGTACGGCCCTGGATGTCCGAGCCCCAAATCTTGTTAATGAGTTCAACAATGCGCTTTTGGCTACGATGATTCATCTGCAATGCAGGGCGCGCCCAGTCTTCCGGCACGTGTGACGGTAAGTCGTGGTGACCGTCAGGGTAGATTCGCTGCCGATGATCCCCGAGGAGCCCCAATGTGATGCGATCCGGACGGTTTTTGGAGAGTTCAAATAGTGCATCAAGTACTCCCTTCATCGTGTCCTGGGATTCATCAATAAGGATGAGGGGGTGACGGTCTTCTAGGATGCGCTGCAGCGTTGGGCGTTTAACAATTAGCCATGCGGTCACGTCCAGAACGTTAGTGTGCGATAGCGCCCCCGGACCGAAGGTGTTTCTGTCCGGGCTATACCTAAATTCATCAGTCTTCCGTAATTCCTCCGCCTCTGCCTCGATCTCCGCATACTTCCGCCGGTCGGTGTCGGACTCGCCCCTTTTCTTACCCATCGCATGGGCCTTGGCAGCCACAAGATCTTCGGCATTGAACGCAAGCAAGGCTTCCCGGATGTCATCATCAAAGCCCTGGATGAGTTCCCAGCAAAAGGAATGGATGGTCGATACTTCGGTCAGGTAATTTTCGCCGAGACGACCGTTGACGACGGCGGTCGCGTTTTTGGTGTAGGTGATAACACGCACCGACTGTCCACGAGACCTAAGTCGTTCTGCATAGTGAGCCCCTGCTTCATGCTTTATCACTCCAGTGACTCGACGCAAAACCTCAATTAGCGTGCGAGTCTTTCCGGACCCTGCGCCAGCGAAGAGAAAGAAACTCCGAGGCGGGGTTGTCGTGATGTAGCCGCAGATATCTTCGACGACATGAGCGTCGCGATCGTTTCCAAACGATGGCAGAGCGGTACTCAAGGGGTCTCTCCCGCAGTGACGTTGAGTTGCCCGCTCAGCCAGGTGAGCGCGTCTGTGATGTATGCGGGGCATTTCAGGTCTTGGCCAGCATTTAGCCGTTCGAACAGGGTTGCCGCGAAATCTCCTTTACTGAAGCTCCCGCGGAGCATCGCATGGAGTTCCTTGAGCAGCTCGGCGTGGTCTGGGTAGTCGAGCACAAGACCTATCACCTTTGCCAAGGTGCCGCGGTGCTTTACTTTGGCAGCGGTGATGGGGTCAACCTCCTCTTCCAACGCTTTGAACCAATCGATGTTGGAGAGAACTAGAGAGTCCTCAAACGAGCTGGGCCACTGCTCGCTGGCAGCCGCAACCGGAAGCTGCCACGCGAAGCGGACTTGAGCGCCCGTGTCGGATGTCCACACCAGCTGGGCAGGCGTCGGCTTTCCAAAAGCTTGAAACTCCGCCAGCATCGGATGCCATGAGGTCAATGTGTCATTCCCACACTCTAACTTTTCTTGGCCGGCGATGTGCACCGCTGCCCGGACTAGGCGCCCCTTATCGGTTCGGGTTGGCAGAACCGGATCCAAGTCAGTGATAACGATCGTCGGAATCCCCAATCGCTCCACCAGGGGTTTAAGGCGGTGAGCGTGGCTACCGCCGATGTCGAGGAAAGAAACGTACTTCTTGGCAAGCTTGGGGAAATCCCGCTCGATGAAAAGTGGCACCAGCATTCTCTCTGCTGTTCCTTCCACGAAGATGGCGGCGTCAGCGAAAAGCAGGTCGGTGTGTTGCACCTGAAAGTAGCGTTCGGCGAACGTCCTGGTTGGAGCGTCTTCGCCGAACGCATCGCCCAGGTTAACGACCTGCGTGCTGGGTTTTGCGCCAAGTCCCGTGCTGGCCACCCGCCTCACGTACCGTAGCCGCGTGAAGTTGTCTCCATGAGCCAGATGGCTCGAGTGCGTGCTGATCAGCAGCTGACTGCGGAGGTAGCTATGCACGTGCTCCTTTGGACGAATGAGCTCGTGGGCGTTCTTCGAAAAATTTCGTTGAACCTGAACGTGCAAATGGGCCTCAGGCTCTTCAACCATCACGAGGTGAACTGCCGCCGGACTGCCCTGCGGCGGATTGAGGCGTGCGGCGCGGAACGACACGAGCATGAAGCTCAGAGACTGCAGATTCTGATAGCCGAGGCCAATAGAGTGTTCAGGCAAGGACTCATCAACAGCAGTTTTGTCCAGGAGGTACTGTACGGCCGTGCTGTGAGCAAGAAGGTCTGCGGTCTGGATTCTTGTACGAAAATGGAACTGGTGAGGGTCATGTAGGCCTGGGTAACCCAGAATCTCCACGTCCTCCATCGCTGGCTTTAACGCCTTGTAGATAGATTTGTCGAGGTCTGCTTGTGCATTAGCAACGGCCTTGACCAAGTCTTCTCGATGTCCGTGACCGGATGGGGCTACGTTCAAGTGTTGCCGAGCGAACTTCATGAGTTGGCTTGAGAACAATCCGGGCCGAGAACTTGCGGACTCTGACCGCATTTCGTCCTCTTCGGCACCGAGTCCTCGTTGAGCCGGTACAAAATCCACACGAATGAGCTTGCGCAGATGCTGTAACTCGATCGGTTGTGATCCAAGTGGCAGCTCCTGCAAGTCACGGCGCGATTTATCGGCCAAGGGGCCCTTCACGGGGTCAAGACGGTAAGCTGCTATGCGTCGCAGATCTGCAGAATGTCTAAGCCAGTAGTCAAGCAGATCTATCGGCCAGGCATGGCCATCCTTCGGAAGCTCTCGGACCGGGGCGCGCGCCTCACGGTAGCGCCAAGCCAGATTGCGAAGTTCGTTCGCGTCTGCAACAGGTTCGAGCCGTACCCGTACACCAACTGCGCCACCCGACCACTTCAGCGAGGTGATGAACGGCGCAACATGGCTGTACGCCCCCTCCTTAGCGTCGAACCAAAGATCAATGAAGGGCATGCACGCCTGGAGTTCCTGATACTCGGCTTCCCATGATTCGGCATCCTTGGAGTCCGTCGTGGGATCCTCATCAAGTGCCTCCCAGCGGTGGCATACCTCGCGCAACTTCGCCCACTGCGAAAGGCTAATGTCGAACGCGCGGAATCCGGGTGACTCGCTCAAGAAGTTGCGGAGGACTGTGAGAAGGGAAGTTTTGCCGCTGTTGTTGGCACCTACCAAAATGGTAGTGACCTCGTCGAGCTCAAGTCGGGTCTTGGCTAGGCGTCGAAAATTACAGACCTCAAGGCAGGCGAGCCGGAGCGGCGGGGTGTCGATAGCTACAGCTGCTTTGGGGGAAGGCCCCGCTGGGATCAAGGGTGGGCTATCGGTGAGAGAGGAAGCAGAGATCTGGTCTGTGGTCATGGTGCCTCCATGCGGCCGCCCAGTTACTGAAGACAAGGACACCTCGGCATAGTAACCAGGTGCTCAAGACATTGAGCATACTGTCACTTGGCCAGGACGGAAGATAGTTCCAGCTTCCACCTGTCACGCAAATATTTCCGCCTTTCCAACAAATACCTATGGAGAATTTGCTAACCGGACGATGAATCAATCCGCTGCTGCCAAGATTACAAAATTATGCGCAATTATGTGAAAATTCATAATTTCACCGCGCGAGCTGCCGTTGCGCTCAGAAGAACACACGGAACACCCTCCCAATGCAGGAATCAGGTAGGAAAATTATTGGGGAAATTGCGGCAAGCTTGGACTGCGGGTTCAGGCCAATGCCGCCCCAAGAGGCTGAAGGCAGACCATATCGACGTGTCCAGAGCTGTTCACCAAGAAGGCAGCATCTCTAGTGCCTGTTCTATACCACAATCTCAGAGTAATTATGTCGGTCTAAAATAGCGGACAAACCAGCATCAACGCGTGAGCGATGAAGATCAGTCAGAAGATTGTCGTGCACATATCGGTTGACTAGATGAACATAGTATTCAAGTGTAGTTCTAACATCAGTGTGGCCCAGCATTTTCCTGAGATCTTCGTCGAGCGCTGCATCGTAAACAAAACTCCTTCCAAGTCTATTCTGGGCTTTCAACGCCTCATAAACAAAATATGTCGCACAGGTGTGCCTGAGCATTCGTGCATTGAATCGCATGGCTTTAAACTCAGTAGCGCTCTCGGAGCTCTTCGCTGCAGAAACCACCTTGCTAAAGTTATAACCAAGCATTCCATGAGTAACAACATCACCACGAGCGGAAAGAAACAAATCACTATTCCTTGGTGGAATGCCATGCTTAGCCTCATATAGCTTCGCTCGTTGCCGCCTTAAGGGTAAATAATTCTCGCAAATAACTCTCCACAGCTTCCCTGGGAAGTCTATGGAACGCCATTTTCCCTTGGACCTAAAATAATAATAGATAGTTCCATTATCTAACCCTTCTGGGTACTCACCCTCATCATAAGGAATGAATCCATAATTTTCATTTTTCCCTCGGTAAGGCAATTGAAAAAGATCAATCGGTCTAAGCCCGGTAATTCGTATGATCGCTGCGATAATTTGATAAACAGGATCATTCATCACACCGAGAGCTATTTCATAATCAGTTTGCCTTACAAATTTTTGCATTTCTCGTTGATGCATTGCTGGTCTACCACTGGGCAGATTAAATCCCAAGGTAGTAACTTTAACCCCTGGGTCGATATGGGCCAGGAGTTTCTGGTCTTTCAGCATGTATCGGATATCAGTCCTACTGATATCCAAATAGTGTTTATAGCCCTGCCTATCGGCCCACTGATAGAAGCTCCAGACCCTTGCCGCAATGTGATACATGGTTTTGTGAGACGGGCCATAAGGAAGCGCATCCGTTGGAGATGCTATGTGAACAAGGAAGGCATCAAAAACATCCTCATCCACCAACTGCCAGTTCTGCGCGCCAAATACAACTTCAGCCCCTTCGATTGGGCTATCGTCCAACCACTGCAAAAACCTTCTCAGGATATTCGCATAGTTTCTTGTCGTTTCATCACTCCTTGAACGTATCTTCGAGACAGCCATCGCCCACATGGTCGGTGCTTCAAGGACGTTATGATTATCATCAAAATAAATCCCTACGCGCTCTCGCATATAGCCAGAGTGGCTGGCCAAACCGTTTCCAAAATGAAGGATACACATAACTATTTTGGCCTCGATAAGGGGTACACCACAAGCGAATTAGAAACTTCATTTAAATAGTCATTGAACTTACAAAGCGAAGCAGACAAATCTCCTAACCGCTGCTCTAATTCTTCATCATGAGTTAAACCATTTTGGTGAGCACAATTGGTATCCGCACTGCGCCCATAAAGAACACCATGCGCTCTTAATTCGGACTCAAGATCACGAAGCTGAGTTACTACCTGTGAGTTTTGATAAATTATGCTTCGCTGAATCCCACACGCTTCAACCAGCTTTACTCTTGAAAGCCTAGTCATATCTGCTGAAACGAAATCAGCCCAGTCTCCCAAGAGACGTCGCTCTTCAACAAACGATTGGAAACGCTTTAGACCATTCACTGATTTCAAGCCAAGATGATTGAGTCGAAATTTTCGCTGAATTGTATTTCTTCGAACCGCGCAGCCACAACTTTGATGGATGAAATATTCAATTCAAGAGCCGCACCATTGAACTGTTTTTCGGCCCTAGAGATACAGGCATCAAGGCCTAGACTAAATCGAACACAGTGCACAGGCGCGCTAAATTCTTTCCTAACCCTAGAAACTAACAAATTCCGAGTTGAAACTGTATCACTTGCTCCACAGACATATAAGGATACACCTGGAGTAGGTGGCTTGTGATTATCAATCCAAGATGACTTGCCGCACATTGGAAGACCACACATTATGTAGACTGCGGTAACAAGTGAAGATCGATTCTGACTAGATAACGAATCCAGTTTCTCCAAAAAACTCAGAATGGCCTCAGAATCTGAGACTGCATTAGGCACTTCCAAAATAATCTTTGAAGTGATAATTCCTGATACCGCAGGAGTTAATGATTCAGCAAGAGCCGCCTTGAGATCTGCACGTAGGATTGCGTTCTGATTCTTCTGATGAGTTAGCTCTTGAAGGAGCTTAGCCTTCTCAACTTGCTTAGCAGGCTTTTCACTAGCCAACGCAAAGTAATATTGTACCCTGTCGATCAACTGATTATATGTGGTGCTAGCGCGCTCCCTTAGTAGGGCTAACTGCTCCTCCAACTCTTTCAGTCGATGATGTATTTCTTGAGTATTTTTGAGTGGCTTTTTGATATCCTCACTTGAATCCTTTGCATAAACCCCAGAATGAGTTGTTCCTTTTATGACTTCTCTGACCTTCACCCAGTCAGGATCATGCTTTTGATTGATTGTTGCACGACCGACACCGGATAATTTAGAAACTTCCATCACTGATAACTTTTTTCGGCCGTCGCTTTGGAGCGCTGAAATAGTCGCATACACCCGATTGAGGAGATCCTGCTTAGCCATGCGCTACCTGCTTTAGGAAAATATGTGCTTCATCCCCTACAACCTCGTGAAGTCGCTTAAAGGCTTCAGCGATACGCCTCTGCGAATATTCCTTCTGAGTCGCTCCACAGTACCTATGCTTAATCATATTATCGTGGAAAATTATCTCATTTTTTAATGATGGAACATTGGCCTCGACAAATGCAGCATATCTACAATTATATGGGTCACACGCAAACAAGTTTGGATGAAGCCTCGACCCAGGGCTATCATTCTTAGCATCACAAGGTGACTCGCTGGTAAGACCCGGCGTTCGCATACAGATTGCAAGATTCGTTCTATGCAGAAGCTTCACACCTTCATCAAGCAAAGAGGCGACATACTGACTTAAACTCTCTTTTCCCGCGTTTTGCAATTTAGCCCTGAGTATTGGAGAAGAATTAGCAGTCTTGGCCAACCTTTTGCCTCCAATGCCCCCAATTTGACCGGAAATTACACCTTGCAAAACCTCGACGAGAATTTCCGTATTTTCTTCAATCAACGTAGCTTTGACTTCATCGTTCACGCCAGGTAAAGAAAGGATGTACCTTAACGTCATTTTTAAGCTGCGGTGAGAAAAGAGGCGTTTAATAATTTCAAGATTCCGCGAATCTTGATGAATTATATAAAGTGCAAGTGACTTCCGAAAACGATGTGGGTGTACTCTATAATCAATACCCAGGTTGTTTGCCACTCGATTGCAAGCTCGCTCTACCACAGTGGACTGCGGAGTGTTTCCAAAACTAAACTTTGGTATCTTGACAAACAGATAGTCGTGATTAGCGTAAGCACGAGCATCACGCCCTATTTCAATTATTACTTCAATTGCGTCAGCAGCAATTTTTGGGATAGGTATTGTTTTAATGTCGCCCTGTGACGAAATAGAGGTTTTGAAAACAGTATAAGTAAGCCAATAACCCTCAGACTTAAACGAAAGACAATCCACCTTAAGTCCAATGACCTCTGATCGGCGCATCCCAGTAAGGCACAGAAGAAGCACGATACACGCATCGATCAGAGAGACAACAACGCTAATCACAGCAGTTTGATTTATATACTCCCCCTCATCATTCTCATGCGTTCTTTCCTTGATTTCTATTCCCCACCAGGGAATACCGCTATCTAGTAACTTAGGTTTATAATCCCTAAATCTTTTAACTCCCTCAACGGACGCCGTTGACACACCAAAATTTATCGCGGCAAGCTTTTCGGGGTTCTCAAAAGCACCTACTATGGTTGGCGCAAAATTTTTATACAGCCAAAGGACGTCATCGCTATAGTTTTCAACAAACCCCACACAGTATCTAAATATTTCTGCATAGTCATCGAGCGGAATGGGTTCGAAAGGTCGACAGGACTCGTCGTATTCTCTTCTATATTTGGCGACAAGCTCTTTAGTTACGTATGAATCGTATAGTGAGTACTCTGACGGAAGCATACCCATCGATGACACGCCCTGCCAGAAGGACATTAAGTAACAGAATTCCCACTTGATCCCAGATGTGGGCAGCGACTCTATATAGTGCTCCACACTCGACTTGGCCAAATCATTCACCGTCCTAAAACCTGGTGAATTTTCCGAACCTAAATATAGACCTTCGGCATGAAACAACCCGACAAGTCTTAATACTTTTGTTTTATCTGTCTCAAGAGATGTATAAGCATTAATACGACCATGAATTCCGAAATGCGGTACACGGTAAAATAGTAGCGCCCTAGCAATATTCACCCAATGTTCGTGTCCTACTCCACAAACATTCACGCCATACATATTCACATAATCAAAATTGATGCGTATGGGAAATCCATAAGGGGAGGGGTAATCCCCAAAATCCCAAACCGGATCGCCGAAAGAGCTTCTAGGACTTACCCTAATATAACTCCACTCGTTCTTATCAATTCTGGAAAGATTTAGTAAATTTACACTATCGCAAATGATCCCAAGTGAAGAGTCGCCACTCAGAACCTCATCATCTTCTTCAGTAGCGATAGGCTCTAACTCTTCCTCGTGACAACCCAGTCCATTCCTTATTTCTTCTAAAACGGCTTTTATTTGGTCACGTGTTGGAGTTGTCATGAGAGCCCTATCATTGTCAATGGCAGTGCAAAACCGTTATGTTCCGATCTATCTATTGCCTCAGCAACCTCAATCGGATCCCCCCAGCCCTCTAGAACCCCCTTCCACGCTAAATACTCAGCGCGATAGCTTTTCTCCCATTCTAAGGGATTTAACCGCTCCCTCAGACCGTCAAGGTCGGAAATTCTTCTTGCAATAAAAGGTAATGCTTCTTTGAAGATCACACACTGTGAGCATAACGGGCAACGATTGAAGTAGTTGCAAGGCGTATCCGTCCTAAGAAAACTTTCAGCGCCTGGCCAATCTGGTCGTCTTGAATTTAGACAACTTGCAATGAATGTCTGACCTTCCGGAGAAAGCAACTGTATTACCGAATCTTCAGAAGAATTCAGCCTACCGACTAATGGTGCAACAACTGACCGTAGTTCTTCTTTGCTACCGCAGCGTAGAGTGGCTTCACGCAGCTCAACCAAAGACACATCTGTAAGAAGATTTGCTGAGTAACGCCTAAAATCTTCTTCATGCTTTCTCTGAATCTTCCTTAGACGCCCATTTAATATTTCTGCCGACCCCCAGTCACTATCATAATGATTCACTGTGGTATCGATATCCGAATGCCCCATCATTGCCGAAACTTCGTCTATATCTAAACCCTGTTCTCTCCGTCGAGTTTCGTAAGTAGTTCGAAGACGTTTCGTTTCAATTCTGGGGGATTTGGTATCCGTATCCAATTTTATGCGGTGGCGATGTAGAAACTCCGTTGATGCGTGCCCAAAATTCGTAGTGGTCACCGGCGTGCATAAGCGACCAAACTTATTCCACAGATTCTTCGAAATGACACACTGAAATAATTTACCATTTAAATAATGAGGCGACGACAAATGCTTGGTTACTTCAGCGGCAACAAAGCGCAAGATCTGATACGCGCCAAACTTATCTCGCTTGTTTGATCTATGCATTTGGCTTTTGTCGGACCGTCCCTTGTACCCATAAATAATCACATAGTCATCATCCAAAAGGTCTTCTTCTATGTGGTCGTCTAGGTTATCGCTTATCGATACAACAACCTCAAAATTCCAGCCCGTCTGCAACATCACGAAGAGAAAGAATGGGAATAAAGTTGCCATTGTGAAAGCTACTCTGCTGAAGTACGCCATTTGTCCTACTTCATAGGGTAGGTGTTCTGGCCCAACCCTCATATACATCAAGGCCGACCGTAATCTTTTTTCCAGCGTAGAATATTTCTTGTTTGTTCCGTGAGCGGTGTTTTTACTCCACTCAGAGGAAAACAGATGTCCAGCTTCCTCGAAGCTCACTTGCATAGGCCAATCAGGATAAAGCCTCCCTACATTAGCAGTTGCAATTCGCCCAGATTCTTCTCGATCACAGCCATACACCATCCCCCTTTCACTCACCTCAGTACCAACTACAGAGCGCCCTTTAGCCGCCAGTTCGTGGGCGCGGTCTCGGTAAATGCCGAGAAACTTCTCTATACTTATTCCATTTGCCCGTATGTATTCTTTAACATCTCCAGTGGAGCGTATAACCCACTCAAACCCTTTAATGTGTGTCGCCTTGATTGACCCGTTGGATCTTTTAGTTTGCTCTTTTACAACCAGGTCAAACATCAAGTTTTCTAATGAAAGATCGTATGCCAGAATTGGCTTCCCGCCTTCCACTACACCGTTGTAACTCTCCATCCACTTCATAATAAACTTAATATCGATCAAGCATCCCTCCACAAGCTTATTATGAATCTCCCTGCTGTATCCTTCTGTTACTTGCTCGTTCATCCCAGGTCCAGTCGGCCATTCAAACCCTTTGCCGACCCAGCTCTGCCCTTTATATTTATTCTTCAACGAAAGGAAGATATTTTTTAATGCGCCGTATCTTTTTCTATTTACGGTGCGACCTGGATACGAACGAATTAGAAATGACCTAAAATTCACGCATACCTGCCCATCGACATCAGCAACACCTTTGACTGATTTATTGATCGGCTCAGCGCTATTAAGAAACAGCACAAACTCTTGAATTGAGTAATAGATGTCTTGATGGGATTGATATGTGATCAATCTCTTTGCGGAATGGAGCTGCGCACCTATAAGTAACTGCTGGACAATTAATTTATGGTGCGGATACTCAGTGACAAGGTCTGTGAAGTCACGGACGTATTCCCTTGTGCCAGTAGTCTTGTTTCGGACAAGCAACCCTTGAGCTGAAACATCGACTTGTCCCCTTGCAGTGCTTCTTTTTTGGATTGCTTGGGGGGTGTTTTCTGGCAGCTTGCGCTGGAGGAGCGATCGTTCACTCGACTCAAGGGCAGACTTGGAGAAGGGTTTGCGTGGCATCTGACCTCCAATTGGATTGGGTCTTTAGCCAGCAATATCAAGCATCACTAGACAGTCTGGCCATACATTTTTGTTTCGACGATAACATGCTCGCAACCGCGATAGGGATTGATCGAGCGGTCGAAGGGCAGGTCCGGCGAACGGTTGCGCGAGATCACCGACTTTGCCAACTCCTGGCGGACTTCGGTGAGCTGGGGCTTGGGTACCTCGTCGAACCAGTCGTTATCCACAGGCACCGAGGCTGTCGGCGCAAAACGGTTGTGCGGATTGCTGGCGGTACCCCGGCCGCGGGGTGGAAGCGAACTGGTCATGTGAGAAGGCTCTGAACGATTACTGTATATAAATACAGTAATCCACGGAGTTTTCCACAGCCAGTGCCAACTGCTCGGCGGTCGGGCTACAACACCTTCATGAACAACCAGTACAGCCCGGCCGCCAGGCCGATTGCCGCCGGCAGCGTCAATACCCAGGCCAGCAACATATTGCGGATGGTCGGCCACTGCAGCCCGCTGCCGTTGGCGGCCATCGTGCCGGCGACGCCCGAAGACAGAACGTGGGTGGTGGACACCGGCAGGCCGAAGCCGTCGGCCGCGCCGATGGTGAGCATCGCCACCAGTTGCGCCGCGGCGCCCTGGGCATAGGTCAGCGGCGCCTTGCCGATGCCTTCGCCCACCGTGGTGACGATGCGTCGCCAGCCAACCAGCGTGCCCAGGCCCAGTGCCAGCGCCACGGCCACTTTCACCCACACCGGAATGAAGCGGATCGTCTGCTCGCCGCCGCTACGCAGGGCTTGCAGGTTGCTCCAGGTTTCCAGGTCGATGTTCTGTTCACTGCGGTCGAGCAGGCGGATGGTTTCCACGCTCAGGTACAGGTCGTTGCGCAGTTCCTGTACCTCCTCGCTGGGGACCCTGGCCATTTCGCCGTGCCGTTCGAGGCGCGTGGCGATATCACCGACGACGGCGCCCAGCGAGGGCAGCAGGTCGGGACCGGCATGCTGGTCCTGCTGATAGGCCAGCAGCACCTGCTGCGGGTTTGCGCCGGGGGCGAGGCTGCCGGTGCGTTGCAATTGCGCGTGGCTGGCCTGGGGCACGGCCAGCAGGTGGCGGGTCTGCTCGGGACTATGGGCGCGATCCACGGCGAACGCGAGCGGGACGGTGGCGATCAGGATCAGCATGATCAGGCCGATGCCTTTCTGACCGTCGTTCGAGCCGTGGGCGAAAGACACCCCGGTGCAGGTAACGATCAGCAAACCGCGAATCCGCCACGGTGGTGGAGTCCGCCCCTCCGGGGCATGGAACAGCGTGCGGTTGCGCAGGCTTGCGCTCATCGCCCGCAGCAGCACGAAGGCACTGAAAAAGCCCACCACCGGCGACAGCAGCAACGCGTAACCGACTGTCAGCAGTTGCGACCAGGCGCTGCCGGAAAGCCCCAGGTGCCCGGCCATCGCCCCGTGGGCCAGGCCGATGCCGACGATGGAGCCGATCAGCGTATGCGACGAGGACACCGGCAGTCCCAGCCACCAGGTGCCGAGGTTCCACAGGATCGAAGCGATCAGCAGGGCGAAGATCATCGCCAGGCCGGCGCTGCTGTCTACCTCCAGCAACAGATCAAGCGGCAGCAGCGCGACGATGGCGAAGGCCACCGCGCCGCTGGAGAACAGGACGCCGAGGAAATTCCACACGCCGGACCACGCCACCGCGAAGCGCGGCGGCAAGGCATTGGTATAGATCACCGTCGCCACGGCGTTGGCCGTGTCGTGGAAACCGTTGATGAACTCGAAGCTCAGCGCCACCAGCAGGGCGACCACCAGGATCGCCATCGGCCAGCCCGGTTGCAGTGTCGTGCCGCTGGCGCGGATGTCATGGCCGAGGCTGACGAAGGTGAAGACCAGCGCCCCGGCCAGCAACAGGAAGAACGTCAGGCGACCCTTGAGGCCGTGGGTTTCGCGCAGGACGGGGCTGATCGGGAACTGGGTCAGGCGCGAGGCGCGCATCACTTCCAGCAGGCCATAGCGGTCAAGCACGGTAGTGGCGCTCCCTCCGGGGCGTGGACGGGATTTCGGTCACGGCGTATTCCTTTCGACGATGCACACAGACTAGCCCGCCCTTCAGTTCCGGGGGATCGAAGCAGCTCGATTGACAGCAATTTCCACCGTTTTGTTGCCAGCCACCGGGCAGGAGGGAGGTGCCCTGTGTTGACGCAGGAGGCTGGCCGGCCTGGGGCTGGGAGCTCATCGACCATCCTTGTCGAGTGCTGAGTGAGACGGCATTTAAGCATCTTTTGTCGGCGCGCCGCTCATTGGCAACTGCCGGACGGCCCGTTGGCGCCGGGTGACGGCCCTATACTGAAACCAGGTCGACCGGACGCCAGCGCGTGCCCGGCCGGAGTCAGGAGCGGGCGGCAGTTGTTCGATCGCCATCGAGCCGGCGAGCGGCCATGAATAGTCGGTGTTTCACCAGCGCCATCTCGTCGCGGCGGCGGCGGTGCGGCTTTCTCGTGTTGTTCCTGCTGGCGCTGGCCGGTTGTTCCCACCGTGCGCCCGAGCCGGTGGCGCCGGTCAGCGAGAGTACCTGGCGGCAGGTGGACGCCGACATCGGCGCCGCCTCGCTCGCTGCCACCTCCCAGGCCCGCGCCTACGCCGAAGATGCCATGCAGCGCTGGATGGACCTGGTCTATCAGCGCACCGACAGCCAGTTCATCCCCTGGTTTTCCAGCTACTGGACGCAGCAATGGCTGAGCATGAAGGTCGCCTGGTACAAGCTCGGTTCCCACGGCGATCCCGACCCCACGGTGGACCGCCTGGCGGTCTACCTGCAGGAGCAGTACCGCAAGCAGGTGCTGCTGCCGGTGGCCCGGGAAGTCGATCCCGATGCCGTGATGGAGCAGGCCACGCGGCATTACGTCGAACTGCTGGCCCAGGCGCTGCGCGAAATCCCCCAGCGCCGCGGTGTGCCGCAAAAGGCGTTCGACGAGCGCCTGATGAGCATTCCGGCGATTGCCCTCGGCCCGCCGGCCAGCCGCAACGCCTCGCTCTATGAAGTGGTCACCGCCAAGGACATCGGCAAGCTGCCCGCGTTCGCCGCGCTGATGCAGGAAATCCGCTCGGCTGCGGGCAAGGCCGGGGCCGGAACCCGGGTCAACGGTGTCTCGCCGGTGGCCCGGCGCACCAGCGCCAAGCTGGTTTCCGAGCTGAAGAACCGCAGTGTAGCCGGGGTGGTGGCCAGCGCCGCCGGCAAGGTCGCCGGGTCGGTGATCTCGGTGGCGTTCACCCTGTTCAGCGTCGCCAGCAACGACCACGACCGCCCGGAAGTGGAAGGCCAGCTACGCAAGGAAATCAACGCTGCCTTCGACGAGCAGTGGCTGGCACTGATGCGCGATCCCGAGGGAGGCGTCATGGCTGGTGTGGACCACCTCGGCGGGCAGGTCCAGGACAGCCTGGTGGGCCGCCTGTCGCAACCGGAGGAGGAAGAAAGCGAAACGCAGTCCTTCGGTACCAGCCAGGGCCCGCCAATCGACGCCAGCGGCGGCTTCCGCGTGCTGCGCCAGGGGCAGGGCTACGCCGCCCCGACGCCTTGAGGACGCGTGGCGCTTCGCCTGGGCGACCGTGCGCAGTATCCTTGCCGCCCGACTTTCGTGGCCGGAGTCCGCCCCATGCATTACCAGAACATCCTCTTCGACCTCGACGGCACCCTCACCGACCCGCGTGAAGGCATCACCCGTTCGATCCAGTATGCCCTCGCCCAGCTCGGTATCGACGAGCCGGACCTGCGCCAGCTCGAACACTTCATCGGCCCGCCGTTGCTGCAGTGCTTCATGAGCACCTACGACTTCGACGAGGCGCGTGCCTGGGAAGCGGTGAACCACTACCGCGTGCGCTTCAAGGACACCGGGCTGTACGAGAACAAGGTGTTCGACGGCGTCGGCGAACTGCTGCAACTGCTCGCCGGCCAGGGCCGCACGCTGTACATCTGCACCAGCAAACCGACGGTTTTCGCCGCCGAAATCGCCCGTCACTTCGACTTCGCCCGGCACTTCAAGGTGATCTACGGCAGCGAGCTGGACGGCACCCGCACCAACAAGGTCGAACTGATCGAACACCTGCTGGGCATCGAAAAGCTCGACCCTGGGCAGACCCTGATGATCGGCGATCGCAAGCACGACCTGATCGGCGCGCATCGCAACGGGTTGTCGGCTGCCGGTGTCGGTTATGGTTTTGGCAGCCGTGAAGAGTTGCTGGCGGAAGGTCCGGCGCACTACTTCGCGAGCATGGCGGAGCTGCGCGCGGCGTTTGCCTGAGAGGGGGCGACAGTGAGGCCGGGGTTCTGCCTGCACTGTCCCTGGGGGCTTCCGTCTTCGCAGAACCGCGGGGGCACCATGCTTACCCGCGCAGCCACTCCGCCAGGCGTGCCAGCATCGCGTCGCATCTGGCCAGTTGTTCCACGCTGACGAATTCGTCGGGCTTGTGGCCCTGCTCCATGCTGCCGGGGCCGCAGACCACGGTAGGGATGCCGGCCTGGTCGAACAGCCCGCCCTCGGTGCCATAGGCGACGGTGGAAAACTCCCGCGAGCCGGTGAGCTGCGCAATCAGCCCGGCTGCCTCGGCCTGCGGATCGGTGGCCAGTGCAGGGTAGGCGGACAGCGCCGTGAAGCGGATATCCGCTTCGGCCTTCACCGCGCGCATCTTCGGCAGCAGTTCGGCTTCGGCATATTCGCGCAGGTCATCGGCGACCTGTTGCGGATCATCGCTGGGCAGCGCGCGGACCTCGAAGTCGAACTGGCACTCGGCGGGCACGATGTTCAGTGCGCGGCCGCCGCTGATTACGCCGGTCTGCACCGTGGAGTACGGCGGATCGAAGCGTGCGTCGTGGCGCTCCGGGGCTGCCAGGGCGGCACCGATCTCGCCGAGCCGTCCGATCAGCTTCGCCGCGTACTCGATGGCGTTCACGCCTTGCGGCGCATAGGCCGAGTGACAGGCCGCGCCGTGCACCTGGCAACGCATGGCCAGCTTGCCCTTGTGGCCGAGCACCGGCTTGAGTTCGGTGGGCTCGCCGATGATGCACACCAGCGGTTTGTGCTCGCGCTGCTCCAGCGCAGCGATCAGCGAGCGCACGCCCAGGCAGCCGACTTCCTCGTCATAGGAGAACGCCAGGTGCACCGGCAGGCGCAGCGGCCGGGCGAGGAACGCCGGGACCGCCGCCAGCACGCAGGCGATGTAGCCCTTCATGTCGGCGGTGCCGCGGCCGTACAGGCGGCCATTCTGCTCGGTCAGTTCGAATGGCGGGACCGTCCACGCCTGGCCGTCCACCGGCACCACGTCGGTGTGCCCGGACAGGCAGATCCCGCCGCGGTCGCGCGGGCCGAGAGTGGCGTAGAGGTTGGCCTTGCGTCCGGCGTCGTCGAAGAACAGCTCACAGTCGACACCCTGCTCGGTGAGGTAACTGCGGATGTACTCGATCAGCGCCAGGTTGGAGTTGCGGCTGACGGTATCGAAGGCGATCAGTTGGGCGAGGATTTCACGGCTGGTAGGCATGGCTGGGTCCTGCTTCAAATCTCGTGTGCAGGAGCGACCGCCAGGGCGGAGTCCGCTCCTGCGGGCATGGCGCTACTCGTCGCCGGGCACACCGTAGCTCGGTGCCTTGGTCGGGTCGAGGGCGCGGGTGAGGTAATCCTGCATCTGCGGCTTGTAGGCGACCCAGAGCTTCTCCAGCTCATCGATCGGTGCCTCGTCCGCCCAGTCCACCCGCAGGTCGATGATCGGCCAGACCAGGTCGCCGACCACCTTCAGCGCCGCCGAATGCACCGGGCCGGCCTCGCCACCGGCGGCCATCGCCGCCTGCATGGCTGCCAGCAGGCGATCGGCCAGGCAGCCGTCGGCGCCCTCGAAGGCGCGGGCCATCGCCTCGATCACCGCGGGAGACGACAGCAGGTTGCCCGCCGCCACGCAGTTCTCGCCGGCCACCGCGTGGTTGATGCCCAGCGCCTCGCTGCCGGTGAACAGCGCCACCTTGCCGTGCTGGTCGATCACCGTTACCTGGCGGTACTGGCTGTAGCCGTTGCTCGACAATGCCTTGTCCAGTGCGGCGGCGGGGTCGAGGCCGGCTTCGAGGTTGTCCAGAATCTGCGGGCCGAGGGCCGGCAGGGTCACGTTCTGGGTCGCCACCGCGCCGACACCGGCACGGACCCACGGGCAACGGGCGCCCACGGCAATGCTCGAGGAGCTGATGGCGATACCTAGCTGGCCGGTCTCGGCGCAGCGTCCAACGATGGAAAAGGTCATGGGAGCTCCTTAATCAATCTTGTGTAAACGACAAAACGGCGAGGCAGGGAAATCCTGCGTCGCCGCCTCATCGCAATGCTGCGAAAGCGTCAGGAGCGCCGGCCAGGCAAGGGGCCGGACGGGAAGTCTGCTATGGCAAATAGGCATCTTTCCATCCGCTCCCGACGCAGTCTGGCCTGGCGCAATGGCTTTCAGTCCGGGATCACCGCGATGACGTCGATTTCCATCAACCACTGTGGCTGGCCGAGGGCCGACACGACGAGGCCGGTGGAGATCGGGAACACGCCCTTAAGCCACTTGCCGACCTCCTGATACACCGGCTCGCGGTAGCGGGGGTCGATGATGTAGGTGGTGGTCTTGACGATGTGCGACAGATCGCTACCGGCTTCTTCCAGCAGTTGCTTGACGTTCTTCATCGCTTGCTCGGCCTGGGCGCGCGGGTCGCCCAGCCCTACCAGGTTGCCCTCGAAATCAGTGCCGACCTGGCCGCGCACGTACACTGTGTTGCCGGCACGCACGGCCTGGCAGAGGTCGTTGTCCAGGGTCTGGTTCGGGTAGGTGTCCTTGGTGTTGAACATGCGGATGCGAGTGTGGGTAGGCATCTCTTACTCCCAGGAAGCGGCTTTTTGTACGGAGGCTTCGCGCTGCGAAGCATCCTGGTATTCGGCGTATTTGCGCTGGGTGGCGATGTGGCCGGCCACGTGCTTGGCGTCGTGCCAGACACCCCAGATGAACGACGACCCGCGGCGCGACAGCCACGGCAGGCCGACGAAGTACACGCCCGGCTCGCGGGATACGCCGCGCTGGTGCTTGGGCTTGCCCTTGTCGTCGAAGGCATCCACCTGCAGCCAGGCGAAGTCCACGGCGTAGCCGGTGGCCCAGATGATCGAGGTGATGCCGGCCTCTGAGAGGTCCAGTTCGAGGATCGGGTTGCGGATGCACTCGGCGTCCGGGTAGGTCTTGCGGGCCTCCGGCTCTTCCGGCAGGTCCAGGCCGTTGCGCTCGATGTAGGCATCGGCGGCGTCCAGCAGGCTCAGGTAGTTGTCGTCGCCTGCCTTCAGGTTCGCCACCAGGTCGTCCTGGAAGCTCACCTTGCCGTCCGCGAACATTCTGGTCAGGCCGACCAGGGTGATGCCCTCGTTGGCCAGGCGGCGGAAGTCGATGGTCTCGCCGCCACGGGCACCGCTCACGGCAATGGTCACGTGCTCGCGGCCCGGCTGCACCTCTTCTGCGTCCCACAGGCCGAGCACGCCCAGCCACCAGACGAAATCTCGATTGCGATAGGAGCGCGGCGGACGATCATGGGCGCCCACCGACAGGAAGACCTTCTTGCCGGCGCGATTGAGCTCGTCGGCGATCTGCACGCCGGAAGAACCGGCGCCCACCACCAGCACGGCACCTTCGGGCAGTTGCTGCGGGTTGTAGTAGTGGGCCGAGTGAATCTGCTGCACGCTCTCGCTCTTCGGCGCGATGGCCGGGATCACCGGGCGCTGGAACGGGCCGGTGGCGGAGACGATGCGCAGCGCCTGGAGGGTGCCTTCGGAGGTTTCCGCTGTGAAGCCGGGGCGGCCTTCGTTGCGCGTGACCTTCTTCACTTCCACGCCAGTGCGGATCGGCGCATTGAACTGCTTGGCATAGGCGACGAAGTATTCCGCCACCTGATCCTTGGCCGGGAACTCGTCCGGGCCGACCGGGAATTCCATGTTCGGGAAGCGGTCGTGCCAGGCCGGGCCGTTGGCCACCAGCGAATCCCAGCGACCGGTGCGCCAGGCTTCGGCGATGCGGTTCTTCTCCAGCACGATATGCGGCACGCCAAGGGCGGTCAGGTGCTCGCTCATGGCCACGCCGGCTTGTCCGGCGCCAACGACCAGCGTGTCGATTTCCAGGTTATCAAGCGACTTCTTGCCGAAGGCGCCTGGATTCAGGTCGGTCATGGCTTGCTTCCTCAGACTCTGATCACGTTTGTTCTTGTTGCGGCTTGCGATGAGGTGTTGGCCGCATTCTGTTCAGAGGCTGGGATTAGCGAAATTATGTTTTTTGTAGTCGCTGGCTAGGGAAAAACTGCGCCCACGCCAAGCCCGCGGCCTGCGGGCTGCAAGGGTGGGGCTATAGGATTTTTGGTGGCTGGGGCGACAAATTGGATAGGCAGAATGTGGCTTGTTCGGTGCACGCGGCTCTTTATAGGGCCACCCGATCAGCCATGTAGGATGGCATTCATCCTGGAAGTCAGTTGGCTCAGCAACTCTCCGCCACCGCCTCCAGGAACCGCTCAAGCACCAGGTTCGGCCGGCGGCCCTTGCGGGTCACCACCGTCAACGGGATGTCGTAGAAGAAGCGCTCCGGGCGCAGGGCGCGCATGCTGCCCTGGGCGACCCAGTCGGCGGCGTAGTGGTCGGGCAGGTAGCCGATGTAGCTGCCGGTGAGGATCAGGAAGGCCAGACCTTCGCGGTCCGAGGCGCCGGCGCTGCCGGTCAGTTCCTGGTGGCGTTCCTGGGCGTCGGCGGGCAGGCGGTAGCTCGGAGCCACGGCGTCGCAGGTGTGGATTTCCTCCACTGTGATGGTCGCGTCGTCACGCCCGAACAGCGGGTGCTCGCGGCTGCAGAACAGTAGCGAGCGCTCCTCGTACAGCGCCGAATACTCCAGCCCCGACAGCGGGCTGATCAGCGGTACCACGCCCACATGCAGCCGTCCGTCGAGAACCCCGAGCTCGATCTCGTTGGGTGTGGTCATCCCGATATTGATCCGCACGCCTGGCCCGGTGGACTTCAGCGCGCGCAGCGCGTGGGTGATGCGCATCTGTGGCAGCGTCACCAGATTGTTGATGATGCCGATGTTCAGCTCCCCGCGCAGGTGCTGGTGCAGCTCGTTCACCTCGGCGCGAAAGCCTTCCAGCGCCGCCAGCAGGGTACCGGTGGCGCGGTACACCTCTCGCCCTTCGTCGGTCAGCGCGAAGCCCGCGCGGCCACGCTGGCACAGGCGCATACCCAGGCGCTTTTCCAGGTCGCCCATGTGCAGGCTGATCGCCGAGCGGCTGATGCCCAGCGTGCTTTCCGCCGCCGAGAAGCTGCCGCACTCGACTATGGTTTTGAAGATGCGCAGCAGGCGGATCTCGAAGTCGCTGACCTGACCCAGGGATGGAGCGCGGGGTTTTGCCATTTTTGTTTTACCGATTCGAAACTGAACGTGAGAAGAATAAGCTTTAACTCACGTTAAGTCAGGCCCAATCTAGGCTGATCGCACCAGGCACGACGTGGCCTGCGCGCCCAACAAGACTGTCTTCGAGGACAAGCTCCATGAACCAGCAAGTGAACGTCACCCCGTCGGTGGCCAGCGAACTCAACCTGAAGGCCCACTGGATGCCCTTCAGCGCCAACCGCAACTTCCACAAGGATCCGCGCATCATCGTTGCCGCCGAAGGTAGCTGGCTGGTAGACGACCAGGGCCGCAAGATCTACGACAGTCTGTCGGGCCTGTGGACCTGCGGTGCCGGTCACTCGCGCAAGGAAATCGCCGACGCTGTCGCCAAGCAGATCGGTACCCTCGACTACTCCCCGGGCTTCCAGTACGGCCACCCGCTGTCCTTCAAGCTGGCCGAGAAGATCGCCAACATGACCCCGGGCAACCTCAACCACGTGTTCTTCACCGGTTCGGGTTCCGAGTGCGCCGACACCGCCATCAAGATGGCCCGTGCCTACTGGCGCATCAAAGGCCAGGCGCAGAAGACCAAGCTGATCGGCCGCGCCCGTGGCTACCACGGCGTGAACGTCGCCGGCACCGCCCTGGGCGGCATTGGCGGCAACCGCAAGATGTTCGGCCAACTGATGGACGTCGACCACCTGCCGCATACCCTGCAGCCGGGCCTGGCCTTCACCAAGGGCGCTGCCGAGACCGGCGGCGTCGAGCTGGCCAACGAACTGCTGAAGCTGATCGAGCTGCATGACGCCTCCAACATCGCCGCCGTCATCGTCGAGCCGATGTCCGGTTCCGCCGGCGTACTGGTACCGCCGAAGGGCTACCTGCAGCGCCTGCGCGAAATCTGCGACCAGCACAATATCCTGCTGATCTTCGACGAAGTGATCACCGCCTTCGGCCGCATGGGCAAGGCCACCGGTGCCGAGTTCTTCGGCGTGACCCCGGACATCATGAACGTCGCCAAGCAGGTCACCAACGGCGCCGT
The DNA here is from genome assembly GCF_026686735.1 of Pseudomonas triclosanedens. Classification (NCBI taxonomy): domain Bacteria; kingdom Pseudomonadati; phylum Pseudomonadota; class Gammaproteobacteria; order Pseudomonadales; family Pseudomonadaceae; genus Pseudomonas; species Pseudomonas triclosanedens. The sequence goes on from NZ_CP113432.1 coordinate 137,468, forward strand.
CCCGATGGGCGCGGTAATCGCCAGCAGCGAAATCTACGACACCTTCATGGGCCAGCAACTGCCGGAATATGCAGTGGAGTTCGGCCACGGCTATACCTATTCCGCGCACCCGGTCGCCTGCGCAGCCGGTATTGCCGCGCTGGACCTGCTGGAGAAGGAAAACCTCATCCAGCAGTCGCTGGAACTGGCTCCGCATTTCGAGAAGGCCCTGCACGGCCTGAAGGGCGCCAAGAACGTCGTCGACATCCGCAACTGCGGCCTGGCCGGTGCGATCCAGATCGGCGCCCGCGACGGCGACGCCATCGTGCGTCCGTTCGAGGCCAGCATGAAGCTGTGGAAACAAGGCTTCTACGTGCGCTTCGGTGGCGACACCCTGCAGTTCGGCCCGACCTTCAACGCCAAGCCCGAGGATCTGGACCGCCTGTTCAGCGCCGTCGGCGATGCCCTGAACGGGGTGGCCTGAGTGAGCGCGCGTCCGAAGGCCGTCCCGACGGTACAGATCGACAACGACAAGGTTCTGGTCACCGAGTGGCGCTTCGCCCCCGGTGCCGAGACCGGCTGGCACCGCCACGGCATGGAATACGTCGTGGTTCCGGTCACCGGCGGCGAACTGCTGCTGGAAACTCCAGAAGGCGAGCGCCGAGCGCCGCTGGTCCTGGGCCAGAGCTACACCCGTCAGATCGGTACCGAGCACAACGTGATCAACCCATGCGATCACGAAGTGGCCTTCATCGAGATCGAGCTCAAGCACGACGGCCACCCGCACAGCCACTGAGTGCGCGTGCACGCGGGAAGGCATGCCGGAACAACTCACCTTAGAGTGACTGCCGGCGTGCCTCCCGGCCCGCGCCTCACACCGAACAATCCCCTTTCCCCTCACGGAGAGGGCCAGGGAGAGAGGCTCTGCGCGAGCCCCACCCCGCACTTTCAGCGAGAAGAGACAGCCCATGAGCACCGTCAAGCACCTGATCGGCGGCGAAATGATCGCCGACACCGGCCGCACCGCCGACGTCTTCAACCCGTCCACCGGCGAAGCCATCCGCAAGGTCCCGCTGGCCAGCCGCGAAACCGTCCAGCAGGCCATCGACGCCGCCAAGGCCGCCTTCCCGGCCTGGCGCAACACCCCGCCGGCCAAGCGTGCCCAGGTGCTGTTCCGCTTCAAGCAACTGCTCGAAGCCAACGAGCAGCGCATCGTCCAGCTGATCAGCGAAGAGCACGGCAAGACCATCGAAGACGCCGCCGGTGAGCTCAAGCGCGGTATCGAGAACGTGGAATACGCCACCGCCGCCCCGGAAATCCTCAAGGGCGAATACAGCCGCAACGTCGGCCCGAACATCGACGCCTGGAGCGACTTCCAGCCGATCGGCGTGGTCGCCGGCATCACCCCGTTCAACTTCCCGGCCATGGTGCCCCTGTGGATGTACCCGCTGGCCATTGCCTGCGGCAACACCTTCATCCTCAAGCCGTCCGAGCGTGACCCGAGCTCCACCCTGCTGATCGCCGAACTCTTCGAGGAAGCCGGCCTGCCCAAGGGCGTGCTGAACGTGGTGCACGGCGACAAGACCGCCGTGGACGCGCTGATCGAGGCTCCGGAAGTGAAGGCTCTGAGCTTCGTCGGCTCGACCCCGATCGCCGAATACATCTATTGCGAAGGCACCAAGCGCGGCAAGCGCGTCCAGGCCCTGGGCGGCGCCAAGAACCACGCGGTTCTGATGCCCGACTGCGACCTGGACAACGCCGTCAGCGCCCTCATGGGTGCGGCCTACGGCTCCTGCGGCGAGCGCTGCATGGCCATCTCCGTAGCCGTTTGTGTGGGCGACCAGATCGGCGACGCGCTGGTCGAGAAAATCGTTCCGCAGATCAAGGCCCTGAAGATCGGCCCCGGCACCTCCTGTGGCCTGGACATGGGCCCGCTGGTCACTGGCGCAGCCCAGGCCAAGGTCACCGGCTACATCGACAGCGGCGTCGCGCAAGGCGCCCAGTTGCTGGTCGATGGCCGCAACTACAAGGTCGCCGGTCATGAGAACGGCTTCTTCGTCGGCGGCACCCTGTTCGACAAGGTCACACCGGACATGACCATCTACCAGGAAGAAATCTTCGGCCCGGTGCTGTGCATCGTGCGCGTGAACAGCCTGGAAGAAGCCATGCAGCTGATCAACGACCACGAGTACGGCAATGGCACCTGCATCTTCACCCGCGACGGTGAAGCGGCCCGCCTGTTCTGCGACGAGATCGAAGTCGGCATGGTTGGCGTCAACGTACCGCTGCCGGTGCCGGTGGCCTACCACAGCTTCGGCGGCTGGAAGCGTTCGCTGTTCGGCGACCTCCACGCCTACGGCCCGGACGGCGTGCGCTTCTACACCAAGCGCAAGGCCATCACCCAGCGCTGGCCGCAGCGCAAATCGCACGAAGCTGCACAGTTCGCCTTCCCCAGCAATGGCTGATGGCGATTGAGTGAATGAAGAAGGCCGGTCCAGTGACCGGCCTTTTTCATTGGTGGCGCGGGCGCTGGGAGGCGGGGTAGCTGAAGCCTTTGCGCGATAGGTTTCACCGCCCCCCATCCATCCTGCAAATATGCCAATTGCCCCCCGGCGGTACCGGCGAAATCTCCATCGCAGGATGGGTGGAGCGCAGCGATACCCATGCTGCCGCCATGAGTTTCAATGCGCGGGCGCGAGTACCTTTGGCATTTCCTCCCAGCGTAGCCACAGCGCTCCCTGCCAGTTCAGCAGCATCAGCCGCTTCGCTTCCCACGTCAGCATCACTCGCGTGGGCGCGTTGGTTTGCGGCGCGTGTTCGTCGCGTAACGTCGGGACCACGTCCTGCGTCAGCCAGCGATCCAGCGATTCCAGTTCCGGGTGGCCGAAGCGGACCAGCGCCTTGTAAAGCGCGGCTTCGCTGAGCATGACGACCTCTTCCTCGCTGCCGGTGCTGTAGGCGAGGCGGATGGTTCGGACTTCGTGGGAGAAGAAGCGGTGGTGGATGCTGTGGGGATAGCGGAAGGAAAGCAGGCGGGCGATGTCGTGGGCGGCGAACGAGGGTTGGTTGTCGATCATTACGCCGCGCAGGGGGCGGTTGTAGCGGGTGAAGAAGGTTGGGGTGTATGCGTCGTGCATGGTGGAACTCCTACTAGTCGATAAGAGCTGCCACCAGTTGTCGCCAAACGAAGGGTGGCAGACCGCGCGGGGTTGGCGAACCGGCTAGTAGGCACCGGCAGACCCGAAGGTCTCCCCGCGCGATCCGCCATTAAGCGTTGCAGAGTTTTCTGCAATCGTGCGGGGGCCTACGAAAACGTACGCTGTTTTCGTATGCACCGTGCTGGCGCTATCGCGCCTACTAGCTCTGAGTCGCCAAACCCAGTTCACGGGATTGACCGTGACCGCCGCAGGATAGGGATGCGCCGGGTTGCCGGCAAGCGGGGAGGTTTCTGGATTTCCTGTAGGAGAGGACCTGCCTGGGTGCTTCTGCGTTGCCTCCACGCACACCGGCGCACCGCAGATGGGGATCGCTGCACTCCACCTCATCCTGCAAGAGCGCGGTTGGCGCTGCGCCCGCTGTTTCGCTCTACGGGCGCAGAGGCAGGTGGCAGCGGCGGTCAGCCCAACCGCTTCTTCAGGTAGATGCGCTGATGCCCCGGCGGGCAGTCTTCCAGTATGCCCATGACTTCGAAGCCCTGTTTCTCGTAGAACCCCGGTGCCTGGAAGCTGTAGGTGTAGAGGAAGACGCCAAGGCAGCCGCGGCGGCGTGCTTCGTCTTCGGCGCGGGCGATCAGTTCGGCGCCCAGGCCCTCGCCGCGCAGGCCGCTCTGCAGCCACAGGTAGTCGATGTACAGCCAGCCCATGCCGGAGTGCCCGAACATGCCGCCGACCACTTCGTCGTCGGCGTCGCGGGCGTACAGCTCGAAGTTGTCGTAGACGTTGCTGCGGCCCATCTGTTCGAGGTTGTAGGTAAGCAGGCCCTGGGCGACCACATCGCGCGCCTGCGGGTCGGCGCCGAGGGTGAAGTTGAAGGTGGCTGGCATGTGCCCTCCGGATTGGCGAAAGCGCCCAGTCTAGGGAGCCGACGGCGCGATGGGTAGCGCGCCGTTGGTAGCAGGGGGCGCATCAGAGCTCTTCGCTGCGCGTGGTCTTGATCAGTTGCAGGATGTTGTCGCGGAAATACAGGTAGCGATAGGCGCCGTTGCCGGGGCCGTACATCCAGGTTTCCAGTTGCGGGTCGCCGGGGATGTAGCGGCCATCTGCGCCTCGGCGGGCTGGCGTGGGCGGGGTGACGGCGCGCTTGGCCGGCTGCCCGCACTTGGCGAGCACCTCGTCCATCGGGTCGCCTTCGTTGATCAGGCCGGTGCCGCAACGCATCGTTCCGGCATGGGCGGTGCCGGCACCGAGCAGCAGGATGAGCGCGGCGAGGAGGAAGCGGGGCATGCTGCTGGCTCCTGGTTCAGCGGGCAATGCCGGCATTGCGTACATAGAAGTCCTTGCTGCCGCCGTTGGTGGCTCCGCGCGCCTGGAGTTCGAAGCGCTTGGGGTGCCCCTTGATCAGGTCGCTGAGTTTCTTGAAACCGTACAGGCGCGGGTCGAATGCCGGGCGCAGTTTGCTGATGTTCTGCCCGAGCGCGCCGAGGTGGACCCAGTCGTCGTCTTCGTCGGCGATGTCGTCGAGGACCTTGGCGATGAAGTCGAGCGGGACTTTCTGCGGCTTTGGTTTTGCGGCTGGCTTGGGAGCTTCTTCGACATTGGCGGCTGTGGATTTTTCGCTGCTGGGCGCCGGTTCTGCCTCGGGGCTGGCGCGCAGGATTTCGGTGTAGATGAATTTGTCGCAGGCGGAGACGAAGGGCTTGGGGGTTTTCTCTTCGCCGAAGCCGTAGACGGTGAGGCCCTCTTCGCGCAGCCGGGCGGCCAGGCGGGTGAAGTCGCTGTCGCTGGAGACCAGGCAGAATCCGTCGAAGCGGCGGGTGTAGAGCAGGTCCATCGCGTCGATGATCAGGGCGCTGTCGGTGGCGTTCTTGCCGCTGGTGTAGGCGAACTGTTGCATGGGCTGGATCGAGTGGTCGAGCAGCACCTGCTTCCACTTGCCCAGTTGCGGTTTGGTCCAGTCGCCGTAGATGCGTTTGACGCTGGCGATGCCGTACTTGGCGATTTCTTCGAAGAGCCCTTCGACAATGGCTGCGGGGGCGTTGTCGGCGTCGATCAGGACTGCGAGGTGCGTCTGCTGGCGTGGGGCGGGGGTTCGGCTGGCCATGCTGCTTCCTTCTGCGGCGATGTGCCGACCATAGAGGGAAAGGCAGGCGGATGCCAGTGCGCGAGACTGTTCAGCCAACGCCCAGGGCCTGCAAGCCCTGGCCGATCCGCTGCGCGTCGAGGCGGTTGTAGGCGTAGCTCAGGTGGGGCGAGCCGATGACCGGAATGCTCCGCTGCCCGATGCGCAGGCGGCAGAATTTGTAGGCGCGGGCGCCGCGAATGGCGACTCGCGGGCCTTCGCTGCAGAGGGGGAAATGGCGGCGCAGGTAGGCCCAGGCGGAGCGGTCTTCGGCATTGCCGTAGACGAACAGTACGTCCGGCTGGCAAAGGGCGAGGGTGCCGTGTTCGAGAAAGCGCAGGGAGGCGTTGAGCAGGCTGTTCAGGTGCGGATGCGGGCCGCCGGCGGCGATGTGCCGCTGGACTTGCCGGGGGATGTCGGCCACACCTTCGGAGGCCAGCAGCAATGCGTTGCCGAAGATGGTGCGCGGCAGGGCGAAGCGGCTTTCGCCGAGGCTCTGGTTGAGTACCTCGGGCAGCCGCCGCAGTTCGGGCTGCAGGCGTGAGCGGCCCCAGTCTCCGTGGCTGAGATGGCAATAGCCGGGGGTTTCGGCGCGCATGTCCAGCCATTGGGCGTTGCTGCGCGTCATGTCGGTACCGTTGCCATTGGTGCCGAGCACTACGAGGTTCAGGCGTTCGCGCGGCTGGCCGAATACTTCCAGGGCGTTGTCGAACGGGTTGCCGGCGACGCGGTCGAGGCTCAGCTCGATGAGGGTGCGGCGCAGGTGCTGTAGCGCGGCGGAGGTCATACCGCCGCGAATTCGCACTTGTCCCGTCCGCTGCGCTTGGCTTCCAGCAGGGCTGCGTCGGCGCGGCTGAGTGTTTGCGAGTAGGTTTCGCCGGGCTTGTGCTCGGCCACGCCAAAGCTCGCGGTGACCGACAGGGCTTCGGTGCCGATGCGCACGGCGAGGCAGCGGATGTCGCTGCGCACGCGCTCGATGATGGCGGCTGCGTCGCTCAGGCGGGTTTGCGGGAGGATGAGAAGGAATTCCTCGCCGCCCCAGCGGCCGCACAGGTCGTACTGGCGCAGGGCGGCTTCCATCGCGCGGCCGATTTCCACCAGCACGCGGTCGCCCACTTCGTGGCCCCAGGTGTCGTTGACCTGCTTGAAGCGGTCGACGTCGAGCATGGCCAGCACGTAGGGCTCGTTGCGGCGCTGGGCGCGTTCGCTCTCTTCGCGCAGGCGCTCCATCAGCAGGCGGCGGTTGGCGATGCCGGTGAGCGTGTCGTGGGTGGAAGCTTCCTTCAGCGCGAGGTTCAGGTCGCGCATCATGTCCTGGTAGCGATCAGAGATGCGCGCAACCTTTTCCAGTTGCCGGAGTTGCTTGTGGTAGCGCTCGGACAGCGTGGAGTTCTGCGCTCGGGCCATCGACTGGAAACCGTCGGAAATCCGCGCGATGCGCTCCAGGCGCGCGAGCTGGTCGAGGGACTGCTGGTGCTTGAGGTACAACGCCTCGCGCAGGGGATGTCCGTCGTATTGCCGATCAGCCAGCAGCTCTTCGATCAGCAGGTCCAGCTCGCGCTCGCTTGTCATGGCTCTTACTCGTCGTAGGCTTGGATGACGAACGGGAAGGTACAGTCTTCGCGGAATTCTTCGGCCAGTTCCGCGACGCGCTCGTTGCGCCGGTCGTAGTGCCAGGCGACATGGGTGGCGCGGCCGTTGCGATGGGCTTCTTCGAGCAGGTCGAAGATGTCCATCATCGCCTTGATCGAGCTGGTATTGAGGTAGAGCAGCCGCAGGTCGAGGGTGAGCGGGCGTTGTTCCTGGGCGAGGAAGCGCTCGACCCATTCGATTACCTGGCCGAACAGTTCATAGGAGTTTTCCGGATAGGAGTCGCCCTGCATTGCGAGGATGCCGGCCTGCCAGTCGCCGTGGATCGATGGGGTGGACTGGGTACCTGTGATATGGAGTTCGCTCATGGCTGGGTGTTCCTGAATTCGCGGGTCAGATCACGGCGCGCAGGCTGAAGAAGGCGCGGCCATCGGGTTGTACGGTGAGGGAGGTCTTGAGCGGTGCGCTGGATTTGCGGGCGATGTCCAGCAGGCCGAGACCTGCGCCGCTGGAGGCTTCTGCATCGCGCGGGCGGCGCAATTGCTCCTTGTAGGCGGCCTTGAGCTGGGCTTTGTCCAGCCCGGCGATGTCTTCGATGCTGCGCACCAGGCTGCGCCCATCTTCCAGTTCGACGAGGTTGCCGGCGGAGACGATGTAGTGGCCTTCGTCGTCGCGGGCGATGGCGACGGTGGCCGAGGCATCCTGCTCGCCGTAGCCGCGCATGGAGGCGTAGTGGCGGATGTTCTGGGTCATTTCGATGTAGACGGCGAAGACGTCCATCGCCTCGCTGGGATGCGCCTGTTCGGCCTGCATGTAGTTGCGCAGGGCATGGCCGATTTCCTCGATCAGGCTGCGCGAGATGGGGCCGTTGAAGCAGAGCAGTATGCGTTGTCGGGTGTAGCTCTCGCGCATGGCCAACAGATCTAGCGATTCCATGGAATACTCCTAGTCGAATCGGAAGGAGAGGATGGTGATGTCGTCGCGCTGCGGCAGTTCGCCCTGATACAGGGCGAGGGTAGCGGCGAATACGTCCGCCTGCTCGGCCAGCGGTCGGCGTGCGTGGTTGCGCAGCATGTCGGCGAAGCGGCTGTTGCCGAAGCCGAAGCCGTGCTCGCCGCCGGCCTGATCGAGGAAGCCGTCGGTGCACAGGTAGTAGGTCCAGCCGGCCTCCATCGGGATTTCTTCATCCTGATAGCTGCCCTGGCGCTTGTCGCCGATGGCGCGGCGCGCACCCTTGTATTCGCGCACGTCGTTGCCGTCGCTGGCGAACAGGGAAATCTTGGCGCCGGCGAAGTGCAGCAGGCGGCGCCCGTGGTCCACGCGCACCAGGCCCGCGTCCATGTTGGTGGCCAGCGACTGGGCAACCTGGTCCTGGCCGAGCATGCCGCGCATGACGTGGTCGGTCTCGTGCAGGATGGCCGCCGGGTCGTGGCTCTGGATGCTGTCGATGGCGTGGTCGATGGCGGCCAGCGCGAGCATGGTCATCAGCGCGCCGGGAACGCCGTGGCCGGCGCAGTCGACCACGCCGATCAGGCTGTCGTGCGGGCCTTCGCGGTAGATGTAGAAGTCGCCGCCGACCACGTCGCGCGGTTTCCACAGGATGAAGTGGTGCTCGCCGAGGGAGGCCTGCAACTGGCGGTCGGGCAGGATGGCACGCTGGATGAGGCTGGCGTAGTCGATGGAGTCGCCGATCTTCTTCTGCGCGGCGGCCATTTCGCGGTTGGCGGTTTCCAGGGCCTGGGTGCGCTGGCGCACCTTGTCTTCGAGTTCCTCGGTGTGGCGGCGCACCTGGTCGGCCATGCTGGCGAAGGCGGAGGAAAGCTCGCCGATCTCGTCGGGGCGGGTGCGCGGCAGCGGGCTGTCGTACTGGCCGGCGGCGATGGCCTTGGCCGATTGCTTGAGGCCGCGCAGAGGGCTCAGTACCAGCAGGTCGACGATGTAGGCGAAGCCGAGCAGCAGCAGGGCCATGAGGCCGGCGAGGGTGCCGGCCAGGGGCCATATCCAGCGGCTGTCGAGCACTTGCGCGGCGTGCAGGTCGATGGCGCTGAGCACGTGCCAGCGCAGTTGCGGGATGTAGGCCATCGCCAGCAGTTGCTGCTTGCCGTCCAGCGTGGCCCAGAGCGTTTCGACCTCGCCGGGGTTGGATTCGGCCTGGCGCATGGTCTGGCGCAGGGCGGTGCGGTCCTGGTCGTTGCCGAGCAGGTCGAACACGCGGTGCTGGACCTTGGCCCCGGCACCGGAGGAATAGGCGATCAGGCTGGTGTCGGGGTGCGCCTGGATGGCGCCTTCGGGGTCGATGATCATCGGCGTCACGCCGGCTTCGCGGCGGGAGATGAACTGGTCGAGGAATTCGGTGAGGTCCAGGCCGCCGCCGGCCAGGCCGACCTTTTCGTTGCCGGCGCGCACCACCATGTTGAACCAGACCTTGGTGACCTTGAGCTTGGCGTCGTAGTTGACGTTGATGTTGTAGTTCTCGTCGCGGGCCAGGGTGTCGAAATACCAGCGATCCTGCGGATCGTTTTCGCTCAGGGTATAGCGCGGGGAATTGGAGAGCGGGGAGCTGGAGTCGTTGAAATAGTAATGGCGGGAGGCGTCCACCACGACGAAGTAGGAGTAGTTGCGCTGGTCGGCGCGGTAGCCGTCTGCTTCGCGGAAGAACAGCGAGCGGCGGGCCGGATCGTTCTCGGCGAGCATCCAGTCCTGTGTCACCACGGACTCGGCCAGCCGACGCGAAAGCGCCAGCTCGCGGATCACCGGTGCGATGATCTTCTGCTGGTTGAGCAGTGTGAAATTCCTCGCGAACGCGAGGCCGAAGTGTGTGCGGATGTCCTCCATTGCCTTCCAGCCCAGCAGAATCGCCGGTACCAGCGCCAGGAGACAGGCGATGAGCAATGCCACCACCGATTTACCGCGCAACCCCCATCTTGCCGCCATGGCTATCCCGTTTCCCCTTGTCGCCCGCCGTGTGCCGGTCTTTTGGCGAAAGCGCAATTGTGCATTTTGTATACGGGCACAATCAAACCAATTTGATGTTGGTGCGCCAGTATTTTGGCGTCACACTCCTGACCCAAGAGTCTAGTCAGTACTGGGATTCTCGCCTGCGCGAGCTTCGGCTTCCGCGCGATGTCAGACGCGGTTCCCGCTGCCGCTCTGCCGCGCCTGCTGCAGCAGGGCGGCGGCGATCCGGTCGAGCGGCAGCACTTCCCTGGCCGCTCCCAGCTCCACCGCCTCGCGCGGCATTCCGTAGACCACGCAACTGGCTTCGTCCTGGGCGATGGTGTGGCCGCCGGCCTGGCGGATGGCCTGCAAACCGCGCGCGCCGTCCTTGCCCATGCCGGTGAGCAGCGCCGCCAGCAGGTTGCGCCCGGCGCAGCGGGCGAGGGAATTGAACATCACGTCCACCGCCGGTCGATGACCGTTGACCGGCGCGTCGTGCTGCAGGCGGACGATGTAGTTGGCACCGCTGCGCTGCACTTCGAGGTGGTAATCGCCGGGGGCGATGAGCACGTGCCCGGGTAGGATACGGTCGCCGTCGCGCGCTTCGCGCACGAACAGGCGGGTCTGGCGGTCCAGGCGCTCGGCGTAGGAACGGGTGAAGCCGGGCGGCATGTGCAGGGTGACGACGGCTCCCGGGCAGTTCGGCGGCAGTCCCAGCAGCACTTCCTTGATCGCTTCGGTGCCGCCGGTGGAGGCGCCGATGGCGATGATCTTCTCGGTACTCAGCAGCGGGACGATGTTGCTGCAGGGGGCTGGCGCGGCGTCGCCGCGCGGGCGCAACAGGCGGGCCCGGGCGGCGGTCTTGAGCTTGGCGCGGATTTCCTCGGTGTACGCCTGCATGCCTTCGGCGATGCCCAGGCGCGGCTTGGCGATGAAGTCGATGGCGCCCAGCTCCAGGGCGCGCAGGGTGGCTTCGGAGCCTTTCTCGGTCAGCGAGGAGATCATCAGTACGGGCGTCGGCCGGCCTTTCATCAGCTTGTCGAGGAAGGTCAGGCCGTCCATGCGCGGCATCTCGACGTCGAGGGTGATCACGTCCGGCGCGTGCTGCTTGATCAGGTCGCGGGCGACGAAGGCGTCGGGCGCGCAGCCCACCAGGTGCAGTTCCGGGTCGCCCTGGATGATGTCCTTGAGCAGGCTGCGCACCAGCGCCGAATCGTCGACCACCAGAACCCTGACCGGCATGGCACTCTCCTTCAGAACAGATCGATGGTCCCGCCGCGCGAGTGGCGGACCAGTTGCTGGCGATACTGCCGCTCGCGCTGCAGCAGGGTATCGTTGGCCAGTACCCGCAGCTTGCGTACCAGCACCCGGCCGCTGCCGGGGAAGAAGTAGACTTTGCGCGGATGCACGTCGAGCAGGTCCTGGGCAAGCACCGGTATGCCTTCCGTGCGCAGGTAGTCGAGGACGAATTCGACGTTGCGCTGGCCGACGTCGGCGCTGAGGTTCTGCAGTACGGAGCCGCCGCCGAAGACCTTGGCCTCGAAGTTCCGGCGCTGGCCGCCGCGGCGCACCAGTTCGCTGATCAGCAGGTCCATCGCGTGTACGCCGTAGCGCCCGGAGCTGGACAGCAGGCTGCGGGTGCCGGTGTCGCCGGGCAGCATGAAGTGGTTCATGCCGCCCAGCCCGCTGCCGCGGTCGCGCAGGCAGACCGAGACGCAGGAGCCGAGCACGGTGACGATCACCAGTTCTTCGGCGGTGACGAAGCATTCCCCGGGCAGCAGCTTCACCGCGTCCATGTCGAAGCGCGGATCGTGGTAGCGGTTGAAGGCGTCCAGCGCGGCGCTCATGTCAGCCGGACCTCGCCGCCTGGTAGGTGGTGCGGCCGATGGAGCGCACCAGCTGGCTGGCGTGGACGAAGTTCTCCGAGTGTCCGGCGAACAGCAGCCCGCCGGGGCGCAGCAGGCCGATCATGCGTTCGAGCAGGCGGGTCTGGGTGGGTTTGTCGAAGTAGATCATCACGTTGCGGCAGAAGATCGCGTCCAGCCCGCCGGCGATGCCCCAGTTCGCATCGAGCAGGTTGATCTGGCGAAACTCCACCAGTTGCCGCAGTTCTGCCACCACCCGCGCCTTGCCGGCGTTGGCGCCGGTGCCGCGCAGGAAGAAGCGCCGTTTCTGCGCGGCGCTGAGGGCTTCCAGGCGTTCCAGCGGGTAGATGCCCTGGCGCGCGCAGCCGAGCACGCCGGTGTCGATGTCCGAGGCGAGGATCTGCACCGGTGGATTGAAGCTGCCCAGCGCGTCCACCAGTGTCATGGCGATGGAGTAGGGCTCCTCGCCGGTGCTGGAGGCGGACGACCACACGCGCAGCGGGCTATGGTCGCGCAGTCGCTCGCCGGCGAAGCGCGCCAGGTGTTCGAAATGGTGCCGCTCGCGGAAGAATGCGGTGAGGTTGGTGGTCAGCGCGTTGACGAACTGCTGCCACTCTTCGTCGTGCTGCTCCAGGTAGGCGAAGTACTCGGCGAAACTGCCCAGGCGCAGGCTGCGCAGCCGCCGTGAGAGCCGGCTGTAGACGAGCTGTTGCTTGTTCTCCGAGAGGCTGATGCCGGCGTGTCGATACAGCCGCTCGCGGACGTTGAGGAAGTCGCGGCGGGTGTAGAGGAATTCGTGGCCGGGGGCCGGCAGCGTGATCGGCATCGGTTGGTCTCGCAGGTGTACGGATTGCGTGAGAACCCCAGTCATTGCGGAACGGTTTCGCGCCGCCTCTGCGGGAGGAGCGCCACCCGTCCTGCGAAGGCACCAGTCCTGCCAGGCCGGCGCAGGGATCGTCGCGATGGATTGGGGCATGAAGCAGGGAACGGCATCGAGCGTCCATCGGTGACCATCCCTGGTCCGCGCGCGGCGGCCGGCCCTCCCATTGCTCCGGCCGCCGCAATCCCTTAGCCCCGCCCGATCAGAACTCTTCCCAATCCTCTTCCTTGCCCTTGGCGCGCACCGCCTTGGCCAGGCCCCGCGCGGCGCGGGAGGCGTGGGCGGGGGCTTCGGTCCGCGCCGGGCGGGCCGAGGCCAGGGGCACCACAGTGGCCGAGGTGTCGAGCTTGAACACCGAGACCGACTGGTTGAGCAGCCCGGCCTGTTCCTGCAAGGCCTCGGCGGAGGCTGCCGCCTCTTCCACCAGCGCGGCGTTCTGCTGGGTCATCTCGTCCATCTGCGACACGGCGCCGTTCACTTCCTCGATGCCGCTGCTCTGCTCGGCGCTTGCCGCGGCGATCTCGGCCATGATGTCGGTGACGCGCTTGATCGCTATCACGATGTCGCTCATGGTCTGGCCGGCCTGGGCCACCAGGGTGTTGCCGTTCTCGACCTTGTCCACCGAGTCGTTGATCAGCGTCTTGATCTCCTTGGCGGCAGCGGCAGAGCGCTGCGCCAGGGTGCGCACCTCACCTGCGACCACCGCGAAGCCTCGGCCCTGCTCACCGGCGCGGGCGGCTTCCACCGCGGCGTTGAGGGCGAGGATGTTGGTCTGGAAGGCGATGCCGTCGATCACCCCGATAATGTCAGCGATCTTGCGTGCCGATTCGTTGATGGCGGACATCGTTCCGACCACCTTTTGCACCACGCTGCCGCCTTCGGTGGCGACTTCCGAAGCATTCACCGCCAGCGAGTTGGCCTGGCGCGCGTTCTCGGCGTTGAGCTTCACCGTGCTGGTGAGTTCTTCCATGCTGGAGGCGGTTTCCTCCAGGCTCGATGCCTGCTGCTCGGTGCGGGTGGAAAGCTCGGCGTTGCCGCTGGCGATCTCGCTGGCGGCGGTGTGGATGGTGTCGGCCGCCTCGCGGATCTGCCCGAGCATGCGCGACAGGCTCAGCGCGGTTTCGTTGGAGTAGTCCTTGAGCTCGCCGAAGGTGCCCTGGTAGTCGGCCTCGATGCGCTGGGTCAGGTCGCCCTGGGACAGCGCGCTCAGCATCCGGGTGACGTCGCGCAGGCCCTTGTCGGCGGTATCCACCAGGCTGTTCAGGCCGGTGGCCAGCTTGAGGAAGAAGCCCTCCTTGTTGGCGGCCTCGATGCGCTTGCTGAAGTCGCCGGCGGCCGCAGCTTCCACCAGTTGCGAGACTTCCTGCTCGGCGCGGTATTCCTCGGTGCGGTCGGTCCACTGCACGGCCGAGCCCAGGCGCTCCCCGGCGTCGTTGAACACCGGCACCACGTCCAGGGCGAAGCGGCGGCCGCCAAGGCTCAGCTCGGCCTTGTGCGGCGCGGAGAGGTGCGCCAGCACGTTGCGCTGGTGCGCCGGGTTCTTGTGGAACATGTCGATGTTGGCGCCCATCAGGCGGCTGGCGTTGAAGTTCGGCAACTGCTTGCGGATGTCTGCCTCGGCGCGGCTGAGCATCTCGCTGACGGTGCGGTTCATGTAGATGATGTCGAGGTCGTTGTTGGCGATCATCACGTTGGCCGAAACGTTGTCCAGCGCACTCTTGATCCGTGCATTGTATTCGGCTGCGTCGGCGTTGGCCTTGAGGCTGGCGCGCATGCCATCGATAGCCTCGGTGATGATGGCTTTCTTGCCCGGCAGGCGGTCCATTTCCACCGAGTAGTCGCCCTTGCCGTAGGCGGTGACGGTGGCGACCACTTTCATTTTCACCGCGATGTGCGCGGCGACCAGGTCATTGATGCCTTTGGCGATGCGCGCCGGGCGGCCGGCGAGCTTGTCGACCGGGATCACTTCGTCGATCCAGCCCAGCTCGTGCTGGCGGGTCATCTCCGCGAGCCCCGCCTCCAGCGCTTCGTTCTGCGCCAGCTCCGCGCGCTGCTCGCGCAGGGCGCGCTGCACACTGCGCAGGCCATCGTAGAGGCGCTCGTAGCCGGGCGCTGGGGCTTCGCCGATGGCGACATCGAGGTTGCCGTCGACCAGGCTGTGGAGTAGGGCGGTGATGCGGTCGGCGCGCTGCTGCGCCACGGCGTGTGCGTTGAACAGACCCATTGTCGTTATCCTCGGCGAATGCTTTTTGTCGTGTCGCGATCAGGCTGCTGCTTCATCGACCAGCGCCATTTCCCGGCTGGTCATGAGTTTTTCGATGTCCACCAGAATCAGCATGCGCTCGCCCGCGGTGGCCAGGCCGAGCAGGTATTCGGTGTCGAAGCTGGCGGCGAACTCCGGCGGTGGTTTGATCTCCTCGCCGGCCAGGGCGATCACGTCGGAGACCGAGTCGACCACGGCGCCGACGATGCGCCGGCCGACGTTGAGGATGATCACCACGGTGAACTGGTCGTAGCTGATGTCGGCCAGGTTGAATTTGATGCGCAGATCGACGATGGGCACGATTGCGCCGCGCAGGTTGATCACGCCTTTGATGAAGGCGGGTGCGTTGGCGATCGAGGTGACCTGGTCGTAGCCTCGGATTTCCTGCACGCGCAGGATGTCGATGGCGTATTCCTCGCGACCCAGGGTGAAGGTCAGGTACTCCTGCGCGGGACTGGCCGCGAGGCTGGCTTCAGTGACGCTCATGGCTGGTTTCTCCTTGTGCCGCCAGGCGCGGCAGGGCGTCGACATCGAGGATCAGGGCGACGCTGCCATCGCCCATGATGGTGGCGCCGGCGATCCCGTCGATCCGGCGGAAATTCTGTTCAAGGCTCTTGATCACCACCTGCTGCTGGCCCACCAGCTCGTCCACCTGCAGGGCGAAGCTCTTGCCCTCGGACTCGAGGATCACCACGATGGCCCGCTCCGGCGGCAGCGGCTGCGCGTCGATGTGCAGCAGCTCGTGCAGGGAGAACAGCGGCAGGTACTCGCCGCGCACGCGGATCACCGCCGCTTCGTCGCCGGCCATGCCGCGCACGTCGTCGGCGCGGGCCTGCAGCGACTCGACGATGTAGGTCAGCGGAATCACGTAGTTGACCTTCTCCACGGCGACGATCAGGCCATCGAGGATGGCCAGGGTCAGCGGCAGGCGGATGCACATGCGAGTGCCCATGCCGGGCGCGGAGTCGATGTCGATGCGCCCGCCCATTGCCTGGATATTGCGCCGTACCACGTCCATGCCGACGCCGCGCCCGGAGAGTTCGGTGACGGTTTCGGCGGTGGAGAAGCCGGGCATGAAGATCAGCTGCCAGACCTCGCCGTCGCTCATCCCATCGTGCACCGCCAGACCCTTTTCGCGGGCCTTGGCGAGGATGCGTTCGCGAGACAGGCCGCGCCCGTCATCGGAGATTTCCACCACCACGCTGCCACCCTGGTGGCTGGCGGCGAGCTTCACTGAGCCCTGTGCCGGCTTGCCGGCGGCCAGGCGTTCGGCGGGTGTCTCGATGCCGTGGTCGATACTGTTGCGCACGATGTGGGTGAGCGGATCGCTGAGCTTCTCGATGACGCTCTTGTCCAGTTCGGTGTGCTCTCCTTGCAGGATCAGTTCGACCTGCTTGCCCAGCCGCGCCGAGGTGTCGTGCACCAGGCGCGGGAAGCGGCTGAAGATGAAGCTGATCGGCAACATGCGGATCGACATCACCGATTCCTGCAGGTCGCGGGTGTTGTGTTCGAGCTGCGCCAGGGCCTGTTGCAGGCGCTCGTAGTGCGTCGGGTCGAGGTCTTCGCTGAGCTGGCTGAGCATGGCCTGGGTGATCACCAGCTCGCCTACCAGGTTAATCAGGCTGTCGATCTTCTCGACGCTGACGCGAATCGAGCTGGACTCGCCCTCGCCACGGCTTTCGCTGCGCGCGGCCACGGCGGCCTTGGCTGGCGCCGGGGCCGGAGCGCTGGGCGCAGCCGCTGCCTCGCTGCCGGCGGAGGGTACGCCGGGGGCCTGGTCGAAGAAACCGAAGTCTTCGCCTGCGACGGCGGTGGCTGGCGTACCCGGCGCGTCATCGAAGAAGCCGAAGGCGTCGTCGCTGTCGGAGCCCACCGCTTCGGGCGAGCCCGGCGCTTCGTCGAACAAACCGAAGGTGTCGTCCTGCGCGCTTGCCGCCGGCTCAGCCAGCCAGGCGCGCAGACGCTCCACCGTGGCCTGCACCGGCACGCTGGTATCCGGGCGCTGCTCGCGGTGGGCGTCGAGAAGGCGCTGCAGGATGTCGCGGGCTTCGAGAAACACCTCGATCATCTCCGCGCGCAGGGCGGTCTGGCCGCAGCGGATCCGGTCGAGCAGGGTTTCCAGCTCGTGGGTGACCGCAGTGAGGTCGTCGAAGCCGAACATGCCGCTGGAGCCCTTGATCGAGTGGGCCGCGCGGAAGATGCCATTGAGCGTCTCGGGGTCCGGCTGATCGAGGTCCAGCCCGATCAGCAGGAGTTCGAGGGTGGCCAGGTGCTCGTCGGTTTCCTCGAAGAACACCTGGAGGAACTGCTCCATTCCATTCGCCATCAGAGGATCCCCGCCTGCGCTTGCCCATGCTGCGTTGGAACTGCGCTCGAAATACTCATTCGCCACGCTCCGTAAACTGCGCGTTCGAGCGCAGTTCCGCCTTGCCTGAGCGGTGCCCGACCGCTCATGGCAAGACCTTGCGGGTCACTTCCAGCAGTTTCGGCGGGTCGAACGGCTTGACCAGCCAGCCGGTGGCGCCGGCGCTCTTGCCCTGCATCTTCATGGCGTCGCTGGACTCGGTGGTCAGCATGAGGATCGGTACGCTGCGGTAGCCGGCCATGTCGCGTAGGCTGCGGATCAGCGAAAGACCGTCCATGTTCGGCATGTTCTGGTCAGTGAATACCAGGTTGTAGGTCTTGCGCTGCGCCTTGCCCAGGCCGTCCTTGCCATCCACCGCCTCGTCCACCTCGTAGCCTGCGGACTTGAGCGTGAAGCTCAGCATCTGCCGGATCGAAGCCGAGTCATCGACGATCAGAATCTGCTTTCCCATTGCGAGATGTCTCCTTGCTCCAGTGCATTGGGTATCCGCTGTCCACGGCGGGTCGCTCGGCGTCAGCCGATGAGGGCGATATTCGCCAGGTATTCGATGATCGACTGCAACATGTCACTGCCTCCTGCGTACCCGTCGTGTGGGTGCGTTCAGAGCCTCTCCGCGATCTGCCGCGCATCGGCCGCAGGGCGTTGCGAGGCGAGATCGCGAGCGCCTCCTAGAAGAGTTCCACTTCGCCCGCACTGAGGCTGGTCTGCGCTACCGGGTTGCTCAGCGGTCGGCCGAGTTCGGTGACTTCCTCGCGCAGGCGCTCGCCCCATTGCGCGGGGTCGCGACCGTCCAGCGCGCCGAGGCCGACAGCCAGCGCGCCCAGCCGCGCGCCGTGCTTGCCGATCTGCCCCAGCAACTGGCTGCTCATGTCCTGGAATTGCAGCGCGGTGACCGCGGCGTTGACGCCGTCGCCGACTTCCAGGGAAATCCGGTCCAGCTCCTGCACCACCTTGAGGGTGTGCTGGTTCATGGCGTCGAGGTCGTCGAGCATGCTCTGGATCTTCTTGCGCGAATCCAGGGCGAAGGACATGTCCTTGTCGGCCAGTTGGGCGATGGCGCCCTCGGCGTCCCTGATCTCGTGGTAGACCACATCGACATGCTCTCGAATGGCCTGCGAGAAGTGGGTGGAGCGGGTGGACAGCGCGCGTACCTCATCGGCCACCACGGCGAAACCGCGACCGCTTTCGCCGGCCCGCGCGGCCTCGATGGCGGCGTTCAGGGCGAGCAGGTTGGTCTGCTTGGCGATGGCGTCCATGTCCTGGGTCGACTGCAGGATTTCGCCGATCTTGTGGGTGACGCGATCCATGCGCTCCACCAGTTGCTGCGAGGTGCGGCTGGTTTCCAGGGTCGCCTCGACGAACAGCCCGAGGGTTTCCTGGGTGGCGTGGATGAAGCGTTGGAAGTCGATGTCGTCGTCCAGGTGGCCGCGCCCGTCGTAGCGCTCGATCAGCGAATGGGACAGGCCGCGCTGGGTGTCGATGCGTTCGGCCAGGCCGTGGAAGCTGTCGGTGAGCTGGCGGATTGCCTGGTGCAGGATGCCGTCGATCTGCCGGGTATGGCCGTTCATGCTGGTCAGGTGGTTTTCCACGGCGTCCTGCAATGGGCGCCATTCCGGCAATTGCCCGCTGTCCAGGCTCACCCGCTGCGGGTCGGCCTGCGGCTGGGCGGGACCGGCCAGCAGGGGGCTCAGCACCAGGCTGGAAAGCCAGCCAACCGGCAGCATCAGCCAGAACGGTACGCCAGCCCAGCACAGTCCGGCGACCACGGCCCAGGGCAGCGACTGGATGATCAGGCGCTTCGGCAAACCCTGGCCGGAGGTCTGAACGGCAGACGAGTCGAATCGGGTATCGCGCATGGTGCACTCCGTTGCCGAGCGCCGGATCAGGGGCCGCTGCGGCTGCTGGAACAGTTCCTAAGCAGTGCTTCGGCGTAGCGTCTTAAAGCTAGAGTGCCGGTGGATGATGTCAAATTGACGCTATTTTCTCGACGTCTTCCAGAGTGCTTGATCTAGATGGGTTTTTGCCGGGCTAACCGTTGGTCGCCTTGGTTTCGCGGCGACCGACGGTCGCCGGAAAGCCCCGATTGGCGTGGCTTGCAGCGCGCTTTGGGAGTGGCAGAACGTGCCGCCTGTTGCATAGCGCGCCAGGCGGCTTGTGCGCTGTTTGGAGACTCAGCGCAGGAGGAAGGGCGACGGTGCGTCCTGAACACCGGTTTCGTTGACGTATTGCTTCCAGTGTTCGATGAGCTCTTCCAGCCTGGCCGGATGGGTCTTGGCCAGGTCCCGGGTCTCGCCGGGGTCGCGGGCCAGGTCATAGAGCTGCCAGGTGGCCGGGCCGACCGGCGCGGGCAGGTAGACCGCCTTCCAGTCGCCCTGGCGGATGGCGCGCATGCCGAAGAGCTCCCAGCCGGTGACGGTTTTCTCGTCGTGGGCCTGCTCGGTTTCGCCCGAGAGCCAGCCCAGCCAGGATTTGCCGCGCACCTCGGCCACCGCGCGACCGCGCCATTGCTTGCCGGGATGACGCACGCCGGCCAGGTCGAGGATGGTCGGGGTAATGTCCATCACGGTGGAGAATGCGTGGCTTATCTCGCCCTGGCGCTGCAATTGCGGGTAGCGCACCAGTGCCGGCACGCGGATGCCTCCCTCGGTGGTGAACGCCTTGTACAGCCGCGACGGCGCGGTGGCTGCCTGCGCCCAGCGCGGGCCGTACCAGATGTAGGAATTGGCGCGGCCGATGTTTTCCAGGCTGTTGTCGTAGTGCTGGTCGAGGAAGCTAAGCAGGTCCGGCCCGAAGCGCGGGAAGGCTTCAAGCAGTGCTCCTTCGGCGCCGTTGTCGGACATGAACAGGATGAAGGTGTTATCCAGTTCGCCTTGCTGGCGCAGATAGTCGACGACGCGGCCGACGTTCCAGTCCAGCCTCTCCACCATCGCAGCATAGACCTCCATGGCCCGTGCCGATCTGGCTTTATCCTCGGCGCTGAGTTGTGCCCACTCCTTGCTGATCGCCAGAACCGGATGCGCCTGTACGTCGGCGTCGATCAGGCCCAGCGCCTTGAGCCGCTCCAGGCGTTCCAGGCGCAGCGCCTCGGGGCCGGCGTCGTAGCGGCCCTTGTACTTGTCGACCACGTCCTTGGGTGCCTGCAGCGGCCAGTGCGGCGCGGAGAACGGCAGGTAGGCGAAGAACGGGCGGTTCTGGTCGCGCTCCTTGAGGTACTGAATCAACTTGTCGCCGAAGGCGTCGGAGGAATAGAAGTCCGCCGGCAGCTCATCGATGAACCGGTCGTCCTCGACGTACAGCGCCGGCGTCCCCTTGAGGATGCGCGGCGTGGTTTCGTCGTATGGCGGCTCGAACCCGTAGTGGTTGGCCGCGCCCGGCAGCAGCGAGAAGGAACGCTCGAAGCCGCGCGCGTGAGGCGCCTGCTCGATCTTCAGGCCCAGGTGCCACTTGCCGGCCATGAGGGTCTGGTAGCCGGCCTCGCGCAGCAGTTCCGGCAGGGCGACCACGCGGTCGTTGAGGTAGCCTTCGTAACCCGGCTTGCCCTCCAGCTCCGGGGTAAGCGCTTCGGCCATCGTGCCGATGCCGGCGATGTGATGGTCGGTGCCGGTGAGCAGCATCGAGCGGGTCGGCGAGCAGGTCGGCGCGGTGTGGAAGTCGGTCAGGCGCAGGCCCGCGGTGGCCAGCGCGTCGAGGTTGGGCGTGGAGATTTCGCCGCCGAAGGCGCCGAGGTCGGAGAAGCCGAGATCGTCGGCGACGATGACGAGGAAATTGGGACGTTTGCTCATGGTCGGGCTCACTGGATCGGGAGAGTGGGGTTGGCGCCCGCGGTCAGCAGGCGATGAATTCGAACGGCAGGTCTTCCACCCGCCTGGGTTGCGGCGCGATGTAGTCGCCGTCGCCGGTCAGCTCGTGCAGCAGCGTTTCGCGCAGGCCGAGGAAGTCGAAGCCGCCGCGTTCGCGCGGGTGCTCCAGCGGCACTTCGACGACCCGCTTGATCCGCCCGGGGCGTGGTGCCATGACCACCACGCGGTCGGCGAGGAACAGCGCTTCTTCCACGTCGTGGGTGACCAGCACGGTGGTGATGCGCTCGCGCTGGCGGATGCGCAGCAACTCTTCCTGTAATTGCTGGCGGGTGAGTGCGTCGAGAGCGCCGAAGGGTTCGTCGAGCAGCAGGATGCGTGGGCTCGCTACCAGCCCGCGGGCGATCACCACGCGCTGCGCCATGCCGCCGGAAAGCTGGTGCGGGTAGGCGCGCTCGAAGCCCTTGAGGCCGACCAGTTGCAGGTAGTCGGCGACCTTGCCGGCCTTGCCGGTGGCGCTCAGCGGCTCATTGACCAGGCCCAGGGCGATGTTCTGTTCCACGGTCAGCCAGGGGAACAGGCGGTGTTCCTGGAACACGATGCCGCGCTCGCCGCCGATGCCGTCGATGGCCTTGCCGTCGATGCGGATTTCGCCCTGGAACTCGCGGTCCAGGCCGATCAGCAGGCGCAGCAGGGTGGACTTGCCGCAACCGCTGGCGCCGACGATGGCGATGAACTCGCCGTCGGCGATTTCCAGGTCGAAGCGTTCGATGGCCTGCAGTTCGCGGCCATCCACGGGGAAACTCTTGGCGACCTGGCGAAAGCTCACCAGTGCCGGGGAAGCGAATGCGTTCATGCGTGTCTCCAGCGCGTCGCGCGCGCTTCGATGCGGTGTCCAAGGGCGGCGAGCAGTGCGCCGGTCAGGCCGACCAGCAGCATGCCGGCGCCGACCTGGTCCATGCGGAACAACTGCTGCGCGCCGATCATCAGGCTGCCGATGCCGCCGTCGGACGGCATGAAGTACTCGGCGCCGATGGTGCCCAGCCAGGCGTAGATCAGCGCCAGGCGAATGCCGGCGAATACCGAAGGGGCGGCACCCGGCAGCACCAGGCGGCGCAGGCGCTGCGCCGGTGTCAGACGCAGAGCGCGCGCCGCTTCCGCCAGTTGCGGCGGCAGGCTGGCAATGCCGCGCTGGGTTGCCAGCAGCAGCGGGAAGAAGGCGGCGAGGCCGACGAATACCACCTTGGCCGTTTCGCCCAGGCCGAACCAGGCAGTGAGCAGTGGCACCCAGGCGAAGATCGCCACCTGGCGAAGCGCCGCGAACGACGGGCCTAGCAGGCGTTCGGCCGGGCGCAGCAGGCCCAGCGCGAGGCCGAGCAGGAAGCCCAGCGCGCCGCCCAGCAGCAGGCCGGCGAGTGTGCGTTGCAGGCTGGCCAGCAGCGCGCCGGGGAGGCTGCCGTCGAGTGCGCCGTGCCATAGCGCGAGGACGACCGAGAGGGGGCTGGCGAGGATGGCTGGATCGACCCACTCGAAGTGGCTAGCCGCCTGCCAGAGCGCCAGCAGGCCGGCCGGCAGCAGCCACGGTTGCAAGCGCTCAAGACCCTGCCCGCGCGTGCTGCGACGGAACTCGCCGGCGGCCTGTTGCGGCCAGTGCAGCAGATGCCGGTCCAGTGCCTGGATGCCACGGTCCATGATGGCGCCGACCAGACCGATGACCAGGATGCAGACGAACACGATGTCGAGCATGAAGAGCTGGCGTGCCTGCACCATCAGGTAACCGATGCCTTCGCTGGAGGCCAGCAGCTCCACGGCGAGCAGTGACGTCCAGCCCTGCGCCAGGGCCAGGCGTACGCCAGTGAGGAAGGACGGTAGTGCCGCTGGCAGGATCAGCCGCCACACCAGCAGGTGGCGGGGCAGGCGCAGCACGGCGGCGGCTTCGCGCAGGCGCGGTTGCGCATCGCGCACGCCGACCAGGGTGTGCAGTGTGACCGGGACGATGATCGCCTTGATCAGCACCACCAGCTTGAGCAGCTCGCCGATGCCGAAGAACAGCATGAACAGGGGAATCCAGGCCAGCGTCGGGACCTGCGCGAGGGCGCTGAAGGTCGGCAGGACCAGGCGTTCGGCGCGGCGGCTGAAGCCGAGCCAGGCACCGAGGGCGAGGCCGCTGGCGATGCCGGCGAGCAGGCCCCAGGCCAGGCGCACCAGACTGATACCCAGTTGCTTCCACAGCTCGCCACCGAGTAGCTCGCGGGCTGCCTGCAACACCAGTTCGGGCGTGGGGAGGATCTGTGCCGACATCCAGTGGCGATGGCTGGCGATCCACCAAAGCAACGCCACTGCGACCGGTACCGCCCAGGGTGCCGCGCGAGAGGCTGAAAACCACGTCAGGCGAGGCTTTGCGAACGCCGGTGGAGGATTGTGGAGGGCAAGGCCGGATGGCTTATATATATTCTTCATTGGAATATGAAATATCCAATCGATGTGTTTTAGAGCTAAGAAAGGCCATTTAAGGGAAGCTCAGGTTCGCCAGCCAATGCGTTCGGCGAATATTTTTTATGCCTCCAAGGCATCTGCCCGCGAAGCCGGATGCTGTCTGGCTTAGGCATTTAAGTTACTAAAAGATGAATTTTTATTATTTTATTTGCTTGTCATGAGCTGCCTTTAGTGCCCCTCGCGTTCAACCCACCGCAGGAGGCAGGCGCCATGAAGGCCCTCACCCAACAGTTACTGTCACTCTTCGCCGCACCGGTGCTGGCCGGCCTGCTCGGCGCTTACCCGCCTCTCGTCCAGGCCGCGCCAGTGCAGGAAATACGCATCGCCGTGCCGGACGTCAGCGCCGGTCCGAACCATTCCGGCGGCGGCGTGGTGGACGTGCTCTACACCCGCCAGTTGCTGGAGAAGGAGTTCGCTGCCGATGGCATCCAGGTCAAGTGGACCTTCTTCAAGGGCGCCGGCCCGGTGATCAACGAAGCGTTTGCCAACGACCAGGTGGACTTCGCCTACCTCGGCGATCTCGCGGCGATCATCGGCAAGTCCAGCGGCCTAGACAGCCGCCTGCTGGCCGCAACCGCTCGCGGTGTGAACCATTACCTCGGCGTGCAGCCGGGTTCCGGCATCCAGTCACTGCAGGACCTCAAGGGCAAGCGCGTAGGTCTTTTCCGCGGCACCGCGAGCCAGTTGTCGTTCGACAACGCGCTGGCCGCCGAGGGGCTCTCGGAGAAGGATCTG
This sequence comes from Pseudomonas triclosanedens, assembly GCF_026686735.1. NCBI lineage: Bacteria > Pseudomonadati > Pseudomonadota > Gammaproteobacteria > Pseudomonadales > Pseudomonadaceae > Pseudomonas > Pseudomonas triclosanedens. The sequence goes on from NZ_CP113432.1 coordinate 161,652, forward strand.
AAGGTGATCAACCTCGATTTCGGTGCCGCGCTGGCGGCCCTGGCGGCCAGACAGATCGATGCGACCTGGGGCCTGGCCGGGCTGTTCGCGCTGCGCGAGAAGGGGCTGGCGGACATCCCGCTGAGCACCCGCGATCTCGGCGGCGCTGGCACCTTGCAGGCGGTGCTGGTGGGCAACGGCAAGTTCGTCGACGCACACCCGGATCTCACCCAGCGCCTGCTGAAGGTGCAGTTGCAGGCGGTGCAATGGGCCAGCGCGGATGACAACCGTGATGCCTACATCGACCTGGTGTCCAAGCAGGCGAGCTACCCGGCGGTGATCTTCAAGAGCGAGTACCAGGATCGGGGGCTGACCGAGGTGTTGTCGCCCAAGCTCGACGACGGCTTCCTCGCGCTGCTGGACGAGTCGATCCAGGCGGCGAAGACCTACGGGCTGATCCGCCGGGACTTCAAGGCGAGCGAGTGGGCGAAGCCCGAGTTGCAGGAGGCGGCGGGCAAGCAGGTGGCAGGGCAGCCAGTGGCTGCGCTGCAGTGATGCGCACTGCGCCGGAGGACAGCTCCGGCGCGGGTTACAGCAGCTTGCGCTGCTGCGCTTCTTCCAGCGTGCTGCGAGTCAGCTTGGCAAGGACGGGATCGACCGACTCGTTGAAGGGGACGGCGAATACCAGCAGCAATTGCATCCAGGTCGTCGTGCGCTCCCGCTTGACCACACGGCCTTGCTCCTTGCCATTGGCGTCGTAGAAGCGTGTTTCCATGATCCACTCGTTGTCGAAGGTTCCCGGAATCACCAAGAGGGTAGCGCCGGAGATGATCGCCAGTGCCATGCTGCCGGTCTCGTGGTTGCTGACTTGCACCTTTGCGTACACGTCCGCGTCGCCCTGGCCGAGATCGATCTTGCTGAACGCCTGGCTGGCCCGGTACTCCTTGACCAGCAGATCTTCCAGACGCGGCACGTTGAAGCCACCCTGAGTGGGCTTTCCGTTGAACTGGTGATCGGTGGTGATCTTGATGCGGACACTGTGCAGGGGCTGGTCACTCTGCACAGGCCAGACCTTGGCGTCGGCTTGCTGTTGATGCGAGTAGGAAATGCAGCCTGTCAGATGCAGGCAGAGGCAGGCGAGCAGGGCAATCCGGTACTTCTTCATCATCCCGTCCCTCATTGGCGCGGCAGTTGGCTGGTGGCGTCTTTGAGCAGTGACTCCACCAACTGGGTGAGTTGTGTGCTCCCCAAAGCGCCATTGGCGTAATCGCTATCCCAGAGCCCCGTGTTCTGCCGCAGGTTCAGCGTCTTGTGGCTGCTTGCGAGCGGCTTGCCCGTGGCATCTTCGATCTGCAGGTCTCCAGCCAGGTCGTACTTGTCTACGTAGATCGGGCCGTTTACCCAGATCCACATCGTCAGAGTGAGGAGGGCGCCGGGGAAATAGCCGGGGTGTGGTGTGCGTTTGCCGTCGAGCGAGGAGAAGTTGAACTTCAGGACGACGTCGTCGCCCTCTACCCTGGCCGGGAAGGTGATGCGGTGCTCGAAGTACTTGCCGCGCTCGACATGCTGGCCGATCTGCTCGGTCAGGTTCGTACTGACGGTGCGGCGCCAGTTGTCGTTGGTGATTTCCTTGTCGGTGATCGTTATCTCGTTGATCTGGGCGGCGTGCGGGTAGGTTCTTTGCGCCGTTTCGGCAGGCGCGCCGATCGGGCCGGAGGGGTGGAACGAAACACACCCGCCCAGGCCGAGCATCAGCAGGCCGATAAGCAGAGAAGAGGTCGAGCGCATGGGTTCTCCTTAACCCGCGACACCGATAGCGGCGTCGAGAGGAAATGACGGTTTGGCGGATGTCAGGAGATGACGAAAAACGAAGGAATGGCGTTGCGGGGCGACTTCCAGGTCAGTACGGCTTCTCCTCCTGACGGCTTGCGCCGCAGGTGATCGCATTGTGCCACTCTGGCTCTTCACTGTCAGGTTGTTCAGACATGCAAAGCCAGCGGGGGGGCGCAATGAAAGTGGCTGCGCGGTTTTCCTGTGGTGGCTGTCATGCCACCGCGCCATTCGTCTCGCTATCCAGTTTCAGCAGAAGCTCGATCATCGCCCGCGCGGCCGCAGAGAGGCGGTCGCCGGTGCGGGTGACGATGCCGCAGCGTGCCTGGAGAATGTCGACGTTGTGCGGCAGGTTGCGGAAGTGCAGGCGCACCAGCTCGCCACGGGCCATCGGTTCGTTCAGTGCTTCCTCGACGGCGATGCCGATGGCGTCGGTCTGGCTGACGATGCGTACCAGCGAGGCCATGTCCTCGCACTGCACATTGGCGGTGACGTCGATCTTGCCGCTGAGGTTGGCCAGCATCTTGCGCGCGCTGGGCGGAATCAGGGTGGCCGCCAGGGGGTAGGCGAACATGTCGTTGGTGGAGAGGCTGTCCTTGGCCAGCAGCGGGTGCCCGGCGCGGCAGAAGAACAGACCGTTGCGCGGTTTCAGCGGGCGGGTCTGGAAGTTCGGATCGGCTTCGAAATGGCGGATGTCGGCCACGAAGAATTCGATCTCCTCGCGGCTCAGGTTGCGTGCCAGGCGTTCCCAGTTGTCCACGCCGAACTGGATATGGATGCCCGGATAGCAGCGGACGAAGTGGGCCACCGCGTCGGACACCAGTTTCTGTGCAGGCGCCGGACCGCAGCCGAAGCGCACCTCACCGGAGTCGAGCTTGTTCAACCGGGCGATGGCATGGCTGAGGTTGGTCGCTCCCTGCACCAGGCTGAGCGCGTGCTGCAGCACGACCTGGCCTTCGGGGGTTGGCCGCAGATCCTTGCTGCCGCGGTCCACCAGGCGGCAGCCCAATTCCTGTTCCAGGCCCTGGATGCTGCGGCTGAAAGCCGGCTGGGTGATGCCCATCGCATCGGCGGCACGGACGAAACTTCGGTGTTCGTTGAGGGCGATGAAGTAACGCAGTTGGCGCAGATCCATGATGCTTTTCCGGCATTGAAAATAGTGGGCAAAGGCATTTGCCGCAGGAGATGCGCTGGTTTTAAATGCAAGCTCTTATTCCGTCAATGAAGAATAAAACTTAAATCTATTCTTTTAAGAAATAAGAATATGCACAAGACCAGGAGCCGCCCGATGCATGCCTTGAGCCGCCCGCCTTGCCGAATGTGCCGTTCCTGCGGCCATCGGCATTGTCGCTGACCGCCCCGCCGCGTTAACGCGGCGTTTCCCGAATCACTGAGCTGCCGTTCGCCGCATTCACGCGGTGCGGCCCCCTTTTGCCCGCGATTTTGCGCGGTCGCCAAGGAATCACCCATGAGTTCGAGACTGCACTTCCCCTTCTCCACCCCGCGCCGCCTGCGGGCGCCGGATTACGCCGTGGTCCTGCTGCTGGCGCTGGGCGGCGCGTTGCCGGCCCTCGCCGACGAGACCGACGAGGAAGCCACTGCCACCACGGCGGCCACTACCAGTGCCTCGCCCGCGAAGGCCGATGCCACGCTGGGCAAGGTGACGGTCACCGCCCGCCGCCGCGAGGAAGACTCGCAGAAGGTACCGACGCCGATCACCGTGCTCGGCGGCGAGACGCTGGAAAGCCAGCGCATCTACAAGGTGCAGGATCTGCAGCAGGTGCTGCCGAGCGTCAACGTCGCCTTCATCCACGCGCGCCAGTCGAGCATCGCGGTGCGCGGCATCGGCAACAACCCTGCCAGTGACGGCCTGGAAGGCAGCGCCGGGGTCTATCTGGACAACGTTTACCTCGGCCGCCCCGGCATGGCGGTGTTCGACCTGCTGGACATCGAGCAGCTCGAACTGCTGCGTGGCCCGCAGGGCACGCTATTCGGCAAGAACACCACCGCCGGCGTGCTGAACATCAGCACCCGTGCGCCAACCTTCACTCCCGAGCGCAGCGTCGAGGTATCCGGTGGCCAGGAAGGCTACTTCCAGGGCAAGGGCACCGTTTCCGGCGCGCTGACCGACACCGTGGCGGGCCGGGTGTCGGCCTACCGCACCCGCGACGACGGCTACATCAAGAACATCCACGACGACAACTACCTCAATGGCGGCGAGCGCCAGGGCATCCGTGGTCAGTTGCTGTTCAAGCCCAACGACGATTTCGACCTGCGCTGGATCAACGACTACAACGAGGAAGACTCCAGCAACGGCAGCATGGTGGTGTACGGCGCCGCCGACCGTTTCTGGCAGCGCGCAGCGGCAGTGGGCGCATCGCCCATCCGCGACCCGGACCGGCACAAGGTCAACATCAACAGCCGGCAGAGCGTCAGCGTGCACCAGGGCGGCAGCTCGGTGGAGGCCAACTGGAACCTCAACGGCGGCTTCAAGCTGACCTCGATCAGCGCCTACCGTTATTGGCACTTCACGCCGGCCAACGATGAGCAGCTCAACGTTTCGGCGATCAACAACACCGGCGTGGAAGTGCATGACCGCCAGTTCTCCCAGGAGATCCGTCTGGCCTCGCCGACCGGCGGAGCCTTCGACTACGTGCTGGGTGCCTATGCGTTCAACCAGAACCTGGGCAACAAGACCTTCACCGACTATGGCCCATTGGCTGATCGCTACCTGCTCGGCAGCAATCTCAACGCGCTGAACAACACCTACACCAAGGCCAACGGCAAGATCGAGACCGACAGTTTCGCGCTGTTCGCCCAGGGCACCTGGCACCTCACCGACAAGCTGGACTTCACCGCCGGCCTGCGCGGCACCTACGAGGAGAAGGACGCCAAGGTGCAGCGCTTCTCCCCGGTGGGTGGCGCTCCGGTGACAGGCGCGGCGGCGGCTGTGCGGCGCAATCAGTTGGGCGCCTACGACTCCGGCGATCTCAGCCTGTACAGCTTCGCCCCGTCGGCGCTGCTCAGCCTGAGCTACCAGTTCAACAACGATCTGCTCGGCTACGCCTCGCTGTCCCACGGCGAGAAGTCCGGCGGGGTGAACCTGGCCGTGGCCAGTGCACCGACCGCTGGTGCGGATTCGCTGCTGGTCGGGCCGGAGCGCGCCAACGACGCCGAGCTTGGGATCAAGTCGACCCTGTTCGACAACCGCCTGCAGCTCAACGCCAACATCTTCTGGACCGGCATCCACGGCTACCAGGCCACCACGCTGTACCAGCCGGCTGGCTCGACCCAACTGGTGTCGGTGCTCTCCAACGCCGGCAGCGTGCGCTCGCGCGGCCTGGAGTGGGAGGCCACGGCACTGCCGCTGCGCGGCCTGACACTGAACTTCAACGGCTCCTACAACGACGTGACCTACCTGTCGTTCAAGGACGCTCCGTGCCCGGCGGAGGTTGCCACCCAGCCCGGCGCGCCAGCCAGTTGCGACCTCACCGGCGAGCGCGTGGTCGGTGCGTCGAAGTGGATTGCCAACTTCAACGGCGAGTACGCCTGGAACCTTGATGGTGGCGTTCGCCCGTACGTGACCGGCAGCTATGCGTACCGCTCCGAAGCCGAGGGCACGCTGGACAACTCCGACCTCTCGAAGATCGACGGCTACGGTCTGGTGAACCTCTCCGCCGGCCTGCGCAAGGACATCGGCGACGGCCAACTGGATGCCTCGATCTGGCTGAAGAACGCCTTCGACAAGGACTACTACCTGGCCGCCTTCGCCAGCATCAACGGCTCCTACACCGCTTCGGTGGGGCAGCCGCGCACGCTGGGCGCCTCGGTCCGTTACGACTTCTGATCCCACTCCCGCGCCGTTCGCGGCGCGGTCCGTTGCAGTACCCCCGTGACAGCAAGAGGACATCGACATGAGCAATGCAGCACAAGCCATCGCGCAACACAGCGTTGAACTCGATATTCATCCGGTCGCCGGCCGCATTGGCGCGGAGATTCGAGGCGTTACCCTCTCCGGCGATCTGGAGGCCGCCACTGTCGAGGCCATCCAGGCCGCGCTGGTGAAGCACAAGGTCATCTTCTTCCGTGGCCAGAGCCAGCTCGACGACCAGGGCCAGGAAGCCTTCGCCAAGCTGCTCGGCGAGCCGGTGGCGCACCCCACGGTGCCGGTACAGGAAGGCACCAGCTACCTGCTGGAGCTGGACGGCGCCCAGGGCCGCCGCGCCAATTCCTGGCACACCGACGTGACCTTCGTGGACGCCTATCCGAAGGCCTCGATCCTGCGCAGCGTGCTGGCGCCCGAGGCTGGTGGCGACACCGTCTGGGCCAACACCGCGACCGCCTACGACGACCTGCCGGCCGAGCTCAAGGCGCTGGCCGACTCGCTCTGGGCGGTGCACAGCAACGAGTACGACTACGCCGGTGTACGTCCCAGCGTCGACCCCGCACGCCTGGAGGAGTACCGCAAGATCTTCACCTCGACCCTCTACGAAACCGAGCACCCGGTGGTGCGCGTGCACCCGGTGAGTGGCGAGCGGACGCTGCTGCTGGGCCATTTCGTCAAGCGCCTGAAGGGTTTCTCGCAGCATGACTCGGCGCATCTGTTCGCCGTGCTGCAGAGCCACGTCACGCGCCTGGAGAACACCGTGCGCTGGCGCTGGCAGGCGGGCGACGTAGCGATCTGGGACAACCGCGCGACCCAGCACTACGCCGTTGACGACTACGGCACCCAGCCGCGCATCGTGCGCCGCGTGACGCTGGCCGGCGAGGTGCCGGTGGGCGTGGACGGGCAACGCAGCCGGACAACCAGGAAGGCTTGATGCCAGCAAGCCCCCTCGCTCCATCCGCAGGCAGCGCTGGAGCGGGGGCACGGCCCCTATTCACAGGAAAATACCCATGACCCAGTCCACCGCTCTCAAGCAATCCACTCCCGAAACCTTCGCCATCGTGCCTCTCGACGCCCCGCTGGGTGCCGAAGTTCGTGGCCTGGACGCCAGCCAGCCGCTCACTCCCGAGCAGATCCTGGCGATCAAGCAGGCCCATCGCGAACACCACATCCTGATCTTCAGGAATCAGCAGCTCGACGACGCCCAGTATCTGCGCTTCGCCACTCTGTTCGGCGCGGTGTTCCAGCCGCCGGCTGACATTCCGGTGCTGTCTTCCGGTGCCGACGGCAAGGCGCCGGACATCGTCAAGGTGGCCAATACCGGCGATGGTGAGCTGGGCAACTTCGCCCTGCCGGCGCATGTCGATCACCAATGGACGCCGGTGCCGTCGTCCGGTTCGTTCCTCTATGCGCTGGAAGTGCCGAGGACCGGCGGAGAAACGCTGTTCACCAACCTGGCCCGTGCCTACGATTCGCTGGATGATGCCACCCGGGCGCAGATCGACGACCTGCGGCTGATCAACTACAACCCCTTCATCCGCCTGAAGAGCGGCGGCTACAACGGTGGCTTCGTGCGCTATCGCACGCCGGACATCGAGCCGATCCAGGGCACCGAGCACCCGTTGGTGCGCACCCATCCGGAAAGCGGCAAGCGCGTGCTGTTCCTCTCTGTGCACACCGAGGTGGAAATCCCCGGGTACGATCCACAGCAGGGCGCGGCGCTGGTCGAGCGGCTGCGCGAGCACCTGCAGCAGCCGGAGCTGAGCTACACGCACAAGTGGGAAGTGGGCGACATCGTCTGGTGGGACAACCAGGCCACGCTGCATGCGCGCAACGCGTTCCCGGCCAGCGAACGGCGGCGCCTCAAGCGCATCAGCCTGAGTGGCAGCCGACCGTTCTAAGAGCCTTTTCTCAACGCAGCCATGCCGACGCGCAGTAGGCCGGGACAGGTCCAGAGAGAGCAATGAGACGCGGGGGAACGGCTGGCGACCCCATCCGCCAGCCGTTCTGCCGCGCCTCACCCGTTGCGGTTTACAGAGTGCCCAGCAGCTTGCGCGCAGCCTGGGTGTGGTCGGCGATCAGGCGCTTGAGGTCGAGGCCCTCGACTTCGCCGCCGATGACGCGCCAGCTGCCGCCGATCATGATCCGGTCGGCCCTGTCGGCACCGCACAGCAACAGCGCGGAGAGCGGATCGTGGCTGCCGGAGAAGCGCAGCTCGTCCAGCTTGAACAGTGCGAGGTCGGCCTGCTTGCCCACCGCCAGCTCGCCAATGTCGCTGCGACCGATCAGCTTCGCCGAACCCCTGGTGGCCCAACCCAGCGCGCGCTCCGGGGTGATCTTCTCGGCGCCATAGCGCAGGCGCTGGATGTACAGGGCCTGGCGGGCTTCGAGAATCATGTTGGAGGCGTCGTTGGAGGCCGAGCCGTCCACGCCGATGCCTACTGGCGCGCCGGCTTCCTCCAGGGCCACGGTCGGGCAGATGCCCGAGGCCAGGCGCATGTTCGAGCTGGGGCAGTGGCAGACGCCGGTGCCGGCTTCGCCCAGACGGCGGATTTCCTCATCGTTGAAGTGGATGCCGTGGGCCAGCCAGGTACGTGGACCGAGCCAGCCGACACTGTCCAGGTAGTCCACGGTGCGCTGGCCGAAGCGTTGCAGGCAGAAGTCTTCTTCATCCAGGGTTTCGGCGAGGTGGGTGTGCAGGCGTACGTCTTCGCGCTCGGCCAGCTCGGCGCTGGCGCGCATGATTTCCGGTGTCACCGAGAACGGCGAGCAGGGCGCCAGGGCGATCTGCACCTGGGCACCTTCGCCGCGCTGGTGATACTCGCGGATCAGGCGCTGGCTGTCGTCGAGGATAGCCTCGGCGCTCTGCACGGTCTGCTGCGGCGGCAGGCCGCCGTCGGCTTCGCCGAGGCTCATCGAGCCACGGGTGAGCATGGCGCGCATGCCCAGTTCCTGGACCACGCCGGCCTGTACGTCGATGGCCTGCTCCAGGCCATCGGGGAACAGGTAGTGGTGGTCGGCGGCGGTAGTGCAGCCCGAGAGCAGCAGCTCGGCCAGGGCGACCTTGGTGGCCACGCCGAGTTGCTCGGGCGTCAGGCGCGCCCATACCGGGTAGAGGGTCTTCAGCCAGGGGAACAGCGGCTGGTTCACCACCGGCGCCCAGGCGCGGGTGAGCGTCTGGTAGAAGTGGTGGTGGGTGTTGATCAGGCCGGGCGTCAGCACATGCTGGCTGGCGTCGAAGGTCTGTTCGCAGGGAGTGCCGGGCTGCTGGCCGGCGGCGACCAGTTCGACGATGCGGCCGTCCTGCACGACGATACCGCCACGGGCATCGAGATCGTTGGCGGTGAAGATGGCCAGCGGGTTGCGCAGCCAGAGACGCGGGGAAGACATGAGTAAGTTCTCCAAACGGACGGAGCCGTTCGTACCGAGACGGCTCCATGAGAGTCATGGGAAGCCAGCTCAGTGTTTACCCTGTCTGCTGATCCAGGTCCGTTGACCCTGCGGTCAGACGTGGGCGCATGGTAACGCCCACGGCGCGGATCGTCACCAGTCGATCGTCGTTCCCTGGTAGTCCAGGTAGAACTGGCCGCCACGGCCGGCGTGGCCTTCGACCTGCTCGACGAGCCCCTTCACGCTGGTCGGAACATCCAGCGGCGCGGCTTCGCCACCCATGTCGGTGCGCACCCAGCCCGGATGCAGATTGAGCACGGTGATGCCGGTTTCGCCCAGCCCGGCGACGAAGCTGCGGGTCAGCGAGTTCAGCGCCGCCTTGCTCGCGCGGTACAGCGCCATGCCGCCGGATTCGTTGCCGGCCACGCTGCCCAGTTCGGAGGTCATGAACGCCAGGACGCCGCGCTCGCCGTCCAGGCGCGGCAGCAGGCGCTCGGCCAGGCGCAGCGGCGCCACGGCGTTGACCATGAACAGTTGGCCGACGTCGGCGAGGCTGGCGTCGATGGCCGACTGGTGCGCCGGGCCGTAGATGCCGGCGTTGATGTAGACGAGATCGAAGCGCGAGCCGGCGAGGGCTTCGGCCAGGCGATCCTGGGAGTGCACATCGTCGAGCACCAGCGATTCGACGCGCACTGGCAGTGTGGCCAGCTCTCCGGCGTTGGCGGCATCGCGCACGGTGGCGGCGACCTCCCAGCCACGCTCCAGCAATTCGCGCACCAGGCCAAGGCCAAGGCCGCGCGAGGCGCCGATGATCAGTGCGGATTTCGGGGTGTTCATGGCGGTGCTCCGACAGGAAGGGGTGGGGCAAGGATAACCCACGCTGCCCGCGCGCCGGGCGCAAACGACAAGGCCCGGCATTGCGCCGGGCCTTGTGGATAAAAAGCCCCGGGAGTGTGCGCCGGGGCCCGGGCAAGTTGCCCAATCAGTCGGTGGTGATCTTCGAGTGCTTCTGGGTGTCTTTCATGGTCACGTAAACCAGCAGCGAGCAGGCGATGCACGCGGTGACGTACCAGTAGAAGCCGCTCTCCATGCCGATGCTCTTGAACCACAGCGCCACGTACTCGGCGGTGCCGCCGAAGATGGACACGGTCAGTGCGTACGGCAGGCCCACGCCCAGGGCGCGGATCTCGGTGGGGAACAGCTCGGCCTTCACCACGGCGTTGATCGAGGTGTAGCCGCTGACGATCACCAGCGCGGCCATGATCAGGAAGAACGCGCCCCACCAGGTATCGATGGTGTGCAGGGTATTGAGGATTGGGTAGGTGAAGACGGTGCCCAGCACGCCGAAGGCGATCAGGATCGGGCGACGGCCGATCTTGTCCGACAGCGCACCGACGATTGGCTGCAGCAGCATGAACAGGAACAGCGTGGCTGCCGAGATCATCGTCGAGTCGCTCTTGCTCATCCCCACCGTGTTCACCAGGTATTTCTGCATGTACGTGGTGTAGGTGTAGAAGGCCAGGGTGCCGCCCATCGTCAGGCCGACCACGGTGAGCACTTCCTTGGGGTGGCGCAGCAGGGTACGCAGCAGGCTTTCCTTGGGCTCTTCTTTCTTCTTGGCGAAGGACTCGGTCTCTTCCATGCCGCGACGCAGGTACATGGCAACGACCGCGCACAGCGCGCCGATGAAGAACGGCACACGCCAGCCCCAGCTTTCCAGTTGCTCGGTGGTGAGGGTCTGCTGCAGAACGATCAGCACAGCCAGCGCGATGAGCTGGCCGGAGATCAGGGTCACGTACTGGAAGCTGGAGAAGAACCCGCGGTTCTCCTTGTTGGCCATCTCGCTCAGATAGGTCGCCGAGGTGCCGTACTCGCCGCCGACCGACAGGCCCTGCAGCAGGCGCGCGATCACCAGCAGGATCGGCGCGCCGACGCCGATGGTTTCGTAGCTCGGGGTCAGGGCGATGATCAGCGAGCCGAAGCACATCAGCAGTACCGAGGCCAGCAGCGCCGCCTTGCGGCCCTTGCGGTCGGCGTAGATGCCCATCAGCCAGCCGCCGATCGGGCGCATCAGGAAGCCCACGGCGAAGATAGCGGCGGTGTTCAGCAGTTGGGCGGTCATGTCGCCCTGGGGGAAGAACGCCTTGGCGAAGTACAGCGAGAAGGCGGCGTAGACGTACCAGTCGTACCACTCGACCAGATTGCCGACGGAACCGCTGAAGATCGACTTGATGCGCTGGGATGTCGTACGGGGTGCGGCAGAAGCGGAGATGGCGCTTGCGCTATCCATGTGTATTCCTCTTTGTCGTTGTTGTCGTCAGGCGTGCGGACTGCTCGTAACGGCACACCGGCGCACCGCGAGGGCGGCGCAGTGGGGAGGGCGATAGCAGGCACCGTGCCAACGCGTGAAAGCCGCATGGCAGAGGGGTTTCGGCGATTCTGCAGGGTGTCTTGGCAGGCGAAGGGGCGCCGATTGGCGCGGGTGCTGAGCGGAAATCCGCCTATCTGGCGCCGGCGTTTATCCGCACGAGCGGACCGTGCCGGCGACTACGGTTGGCAGTGACTTCGGGATGCGTTGCCGCGAGGCGACATCGGCGCAAACCCGATCCACCAGAGTGCCCGCGTTGGCAGGTTCGCGGGATGGGTGGAGCGAAGCGATACCCATCGACTGGCAGTGGCGGATGCCGCTTACCGCTGGCGGAACAGGTCGCCGGGCGTGAAGCCGAACAGGCCCTTGAAGGCCGCGATGTATGCCGAGGTGGAGTCATAGCCGCAGTCCAGCGCGGCAGAGGTGACACTGTCGCCGGACTCCAGCGAGCCGAGGGACGCCAGCAGGCGCTGGCGCTGGCGCCAGAGGCGGAAGGTCATGCCGGTCTCGCGCTGGAACAGGCGCGACAGGGTCTTTTCCGATGTACCGATGCGTTGCGCCCAGTCGCCCAGGGTCTGGGAGTCGGTGGGCTGGTCGATCAGGGCCTGGCATAGCTGCAGCAGGCGTGCTTCCTGGGGCATCGGCAGGGAGAAGGCGACCTCCGGCAGGGTGCGCAGCTGGTCCAGCAGCACTTCCACCAGGCGCGACTCGGGACTGTCGCCCTGGGGGTAGTCCACCGGCAGCTCGCAGAAGCTCTTGATCAGCTCGCGGGCCAGCGGTGTCACTTCCAGCACCCGGCAGCGATCCGCCGCCCAGGAGCAGGCGTCGTCGCGGATGTACAGGCTGCGCATCTCTGCCTGCATCGAGGTGACTACTTCGTGTTCGAGGTAGGCGGGGATCCAGATCGCCCGTTGTGGCGGGGCGAAGAAGCTGCCTTCGGCGGTATGTACGCCGAGCACACCGCTGATGGCGTAGGACAACTGCACCCAGGCGTGATGGTGGCGGCCGGTCCAGGAGCCGGCGCGCAAACGCTCGGCACGGGCGTACACGGGGCGGGGCAGGCGCTCCAGCACCGGAATGAGGCGTTGCAATTCGGGGGCTTGTCCGTTCATCGCTATAACATGGCAGCGTATCGCTAGCTGGAAGAGTCTGGCAGGGCTACCCTGCCGCCTCAAGTCGTATTCAGGAGGATGCCGATGCTCTGCTTTTCCGCCCAGGACTACCCTTACCCGTCGCAGCGCTCGCTGACGTTCGCCCGCCGTGGGATGGTCGCCACCTCGCAACCGCTGGCGGCGCAGGTCGGTCTGGATATCCTGCGCCGAGGCGGCAATGCCATCGACGCCGCCATCGCTACGGCGGCGGCGCTGACAGTGGTGGAGCCGACCGGTTGTGGCATCGGCGGCGACGCCTTCGCCCTGGTCTGGGTCAAGGATCGACTCTACGGCCTGGACGCCAGCGGTCATGCGCCGCAAGCCCTGAGCGTCGACGCGGTACGCGGCGCCGGACATACGACGATGCCGCTGTACGGCTGGACGCCGGTAACCGTGCCGGGCTGTCCGGCTGCCTGGGCGGAGCTGTCGCGGCGTTTCGGCCGCCTGCCGTTCGCCGAACTGCTGGCGCCGGCCATCGAGCTGGCGAGCGATGGCTTCCCGGTTTCTCCGGTGATTGCCGGGTTGTGGCAGAGCGGCCTGGACAAGTTCCGCGCGGTGCAGGCGCAGCACCCGGAGCTTGCGGCCTGGTTCGACGAATTCCTGCTCGACGGCCGTGCGCCCTTCGCCGGTGAGATATTCGCCAATCCGGCCCAGGCCGAGACGCTGCAGGCGCTTGCCGAAAGCCGCTGCGAAAGCTTCTACCGGGGTGAGCTGGCGCGGACCATCGCGGCGCATTCCGAACGCAGCGGGGGCTACCTGCGCGCCGATGATCTCGCCGCCTACCAGCCGCAGTGGGTCGAGCCGATTTCGCTGAACTACCGTGGCTATGACGTCTGGGAAATCCCGCCCAGCGGCCAGGGGCTGGTGGCGTTGATGGCGCTGAACATTCTCAAGGGCTTCGACTTCGGCGAACGCGACAGCCCGGAAACCTGGCATCGGCAACTGGAAGCGATGAAGCTTGCCTACGCCGATGGCCGCGCCTACATCGCCCAGCCAGACTGCATGCGCGTCAGCGTCGCCGATCTGCTCAGCGACGACTACGCCGCCAGCCGCCGCGCACTGATCGGCGCACGGGCACTGGAACCGCACCCGGGCAAGCCCAGGGCGGGCGGTACCGTCTACCTCGCCACCGCCGACGGCGAGGGCAACATGGTCTCGTTCATCCAGAGCAATTACCACGGCTTCGGCTCCGGCGTGGTGGTGCCCGGCACGGGCATCGCGCTGCAGAACCGGGGCGCCGAATTCAGCCTGGATACCCAGCACGTCAATTGCCTGCGTCCGGGCAAGAAGACCTTCCACACCATCATTCCCGGCTTCCTCAGCCGGAATGGCGTGCCGCTCGGGCCGTTCGGCGTGATGGGCGCCTACATGCAGCCGCAGGGCCATGTGCAGGTGGTGATGAACCTGGTGGATTTCGGCCTCAACCCGCAGGCCGCGCTGGATGCGCCGCGCTGGCAGTGGCTGGGTGACAAGCGCGTCGGCATCGAGCACGGTGCGCCGCGCAGCCTGGCGGCGGTGCTGGCGCGGCATGGGCACCATGTGGAGGTGGCCCATGACCTCACCAGCTATGGCCGTGGCCAGATCGTCCTGCGCGACCCGGTAAGCGGCGTCCTGTGCGGCGGCACCGAGCCGCGAACCGACGGGCACATCGCCGTCTGGTAAGGACCGCCCGGCGGCTGGATGCAGTCTGCAGGTGTGGCGCAGGCCCGCCTCTGGCATCATTCGCGCCCGGAAAAACGCGTGAAATGCCGCGTGGGGAGTTGTGTAGATTTCCCACAGCGATCTTGTATACATAAATTGTATTGATTCGTTTCAACACAACTTTTTCATGTATCCAATTGAGCTGGCGCAAGTCGCCCGGTTTCGAGCCGGACGATGTGGCATTGCCCTGAATGCAGGCGAAGTTGTCCTGCGGGTCAGGAAATCGCCGGTCCAGAGCCTACCTGCGAATTTCCGCCGTGCGCGTTTGAGCCACGCAAAAAGTACGGATTGCATAGCGATCCGGCATAAAAACGGAACGCCCGGTCAGGATTGGCGCCAATCTTGCTATTTCCTCGCCGTGCCTGACCGACCGGACAGGTTCCGCTGACAATTAAAAACGCAACACGACTGCACTGATTAGGAGCAACGCATGACTCGCACTCTCGCATCCCTGCTGCTCGCCGGCGGGCTGCTCTCGGCTGGCCAGGCCCTGGCTGGCGGTGAAGACCTGAGCCCCGCGCCGGCCGTCAACGACGGCCCGCTGATCTGGCACAACGAAAGCCTGACCTACCTGTGGGGCAAGAACTTCCGCGTCAATCCGCCGATCCAGCAGACCTTCACCTTCGAGAGCGCGAGTGCGTGGACCTGGGGTGACATCTGGTTCTTCGTCGACCAGATCAACTACAACGGCAAGGAAGACAGCCAGAACGGCAAGAACACCTACTACGGCGAGTTCAGCCCGCGTCTGTCGTTCGGCAAGATCACCGGTGCCGACCTGTCCTTCGGTCCGGTCAAGGACGTGCTGCTGGCTACCACCTACGAGTTCGGCGAAGGCGATACCGAGGCCTATCTGGTCGGTCCGGGCTTCGACCTGGCGCTGCCGGGCTTCGACTACTTCCAGTTGAACTTCTACTACCGCAAGCCCGACGGCAACCGCGTTCCGTCCGGCGCCTGGCAGATCACGCCGGCCTGGGCCGTGACCATCCCGGTAGGCAACTCCGACATCCTGTTCGACGGCTTCATGGACTGGGTCGTCAACAACAAGGACGCCAGCTCCAGCGAGCGCGGCCAGAGCGATTACCACGCCAACCTGCACTTCAACCCGCAGATCAAGTACGACCTGGGCAAGGCAATGGGTTACGAAGCCAAGCACCTGTACGTGGGTGTGGAATACGACTACTGGTCCGACAAGTACGGCATCAAGGATTCCCAGTACTTCCGCACCGACCAGAACACCGTCAGCGCACTGGTCAAGTACCACTTCTGACGGCTCGCAGGTCCCGCCGCAAGGCGGGACTTGCGTTCCCCCGCATCACCCCCGCCTGCAGTTTTTCTCCTGCAACGGCTTGAATCGCCCGCCCCGGCTGGGTTATCCATGCTGCGCCCCCCGCCGACGCATGGACACGCCGCATGACTCTCCAGGTACCCGCCCATACCGCCCAGAACGGTGAGAAACCCGCCGGCCGCATTCGCCAGAAGAACGAGGAAGCCATCCTCTCCGCCGCCGAGGAAGAGTTCGCTCGCCACGGCTTCAAGGGCACCAGCATGAACACCATCGCCCAGCGCGTCGGCCTGCCCAAGGCCAACCTGCACTACTACTTCAGCAACAAGCTGGGGCTGTACGTGGCGGTGCTGAGCAACATCCTCGAATTGTGGGATGGCACCTTCAACCACCTCACCGTGAATGACGACCCGGCCATTGCACTGGCAGGCTACATCCGCGCCAAGATGGAATTTTCCCGGCGCTACCCGCAGGCATCGCGCGTCTTCGCGATGGAGATCATCAGCGGCGGCGAATGCCTCTCCCAGCACTTCAGTCAGGACTACCGCACCTGGTTCAGCGGCCGTGCCGCCGTGTTCCAGGGCTGGATCGACGCCGGCCGGATGGACCCGGTCGATCCGGTGAACCTGATCTTCCTGATCTGGAGCAGCACCCAGCACTACGCCGATTTCGCCACCCAGATCGGCTTCGTCACCGGCCGCAAGCGGATGTCCAGGCAGGACTTCAGCGATGCCACCGACAACCTCATCCGCATCATCCTCAAGGGTTGCGGGCTGACGCCGCCGGCCACGGCATGAGTTTTACCCTCGCCGCACCGGTTGTGTATCAGGAAGACATCCGCAAGAGCCGCTTCCACTGCGTTGCCGCACCCATCGCCAGCGAGGCGGAGGCACAGGCGTTTCTTGCCACGCACCGCGATGCCAGCGCCGGGCACAACTGCTGGGCGTGGAAGCTCGGCAACCAGTACCGCTTCAGCGACGACGGCGAGCCCGGCGGCACCGCGGGCCGGCCGATGCTGGTGGCCATCGAAGGGCAGGACATGGACCGCGTAGTGGTGATGGTCAGCCGCTGGTTTGGCGGCATCAAGCTCGGTACCGGTGGCCTGGCGCGCGCCTATGGCGGCTGTGCGGCGAAGTGCCTGCAGGATGCGCCGCGCATCGAACTGGTGCCCAGCAGCCGGCTGGCCTTCGCTTGCGGCTTCGCCGAGCACGCGCTGTTCAAGGCACGGGTGCTGGCGCTGGGCGCCGATATCGAGGACGAAGCCTTTGGCGCCGAAGGCGTGCGCCTGACGCTGAACTTGCCGACCAGCCAGGTCGAGAGCCTGCAGCGGCTGCTCGGCGACCTCAGCCGTGGGCGCATCCAGGCGCAGCCGCTCGACGCCTGATTCTCTCCCCTGTTTTCGTGGAACCGCCTGTGGATAACCTGTGGCTCGACAGCGCTCGCCCGCGTGCTCCGTATCCTGGGGGGAATTGAGCGTTTTCTGAGCATTCGCTCGAAAAGTTGTTGAGCGAAATATGAACAAGCTGTGGAAAAGCTGTTGGTTAATCAACGGCTTTTCCGCCGAAAGTGAAATCCTGACAACCTGGCGAGTTATTCATCGGACTTATGGGGGCCGCGGAATGCCTGGTTTTGAGTGTTTTCAGCGACTTCTGACGGTTTGGCGCAGCGCCGGAGGAAAAACTCTGGACAAACTGTGGGCAAGTTGTGGGCTACTTTAAGCGTCCAGGTGATCCCCTGGGCGGTGATCGGCCATCGATATGCAGCTATGGTGGCTGCTCGCCGCGGAAAATCTGTGGGTAACTTTGGGGAAAAGACGCCGGCGCATGGCCGGCGTCCGAAACTCAGAGACGGAACTGCGCCATCTGCCGCGCCAGGTCGTCGGCCAGGCCGCGCAGTTCGCGGCACTGTTCGCGGCCGTGCTGCACCTCACGGGTGGTGGCATGGGCGAGATCGGAGATGCCTTGCACGTTGCGGTTGATCTCCTCGGTCACCGCCGACTGTTCCTCGGTGGCCGTGGCGACCTGGTGGTTGATGTCGCTGATGCGTTCCACCTGGTCGGCGATTGCGCCCAGCGAGACGCCAGCCTGCTCGCTGGCGGCCAGGCTCTGGCCGGTGGTTTGCTGGCCGGAGTGCATTGAACGCACCGCCGCGTCGGCACCGTCCTTGAGGCGCTGGATGATCGCGAGGATCTCATCGGTGGAGCCCTGGGTACGGCTGGCCAGAGTACGCACTTCATCCGCCACCACCGCGAAGCCGCGGCCCAGCTCGCCGGCGCGCGCCGCCTCGATGGCGGCGTTCAGGGCGAGCAGGTTGGTCTGCTCGGATATGCCGCGGATCACCGCCAGCACCTGGTCGATGCTCGCCACCTGCTCGGCCAGCTCGCTGACCGCGCCGGCGGCGTCGCCGATCTCGCCGGACATGCGCTGGCCGACCTGCAATGAGCCCTCGACCACCCGCCGCGCCTCGCCGGCCTCGTCCCGCGCCTGTTGCGACGCGCTGGCGGCCTGCTCGGCGTTGCGCGCGATTTCCTGCACGGTGCTGCCCATTTCGTTCACCGCGGTGGCGACCATGTCGGTCATCTCCTGCTGGCGACCGGCGCGCTCGGCGGTGTTCTCCACCACCTGCGCCACTTCGCTCACCGTGCGCAGCAGTTGCTGGCTGGTGGCGAGCACCGCGCCGATCAGTGCGCGCTGGCCTTCGAGGAAGCGGTTGAAGCCGCGCGACAGGTCTCCCAGTTCGTCGGTGCGGCTGTCGTCCAGGCGCCGGGTCAGGTCGCCACCCCCGCCACCGATCTCCAGCAGTGCGCCCGTTACCTGGCGGATCGGTTTGACCAGACTGCGTGCCATCAGTACCACCAGGGCCAGGCAGAGCAGCGCCACCCCCGCGCCGGCGACGCCGGAGACGGCCAGTGCGTCGCGGGCATCGGCGTAGATTTCCGCTTCCGGAACTTCGCTCACCAGTGTCCAGCCCAGGTCGTGCAGCGGCAGGCTGGCAGCGAGGAGGTTCTCGCCGTCACGCTGGAAGCGGGCGCTGTGGAATTCATGCTTGCCCAGCAACTCGCCTGCTGCCTGGACGCCGACCAGGTCGGCCAGGGTTCGGTCCTTGACGTGGGCCGGGTCTGGATGGATCTGCACCTGGCCGTCGTTCTTCACCAGGTAGACACGCCCGGACTTGCCGAACCGGAAGTCGCGGATCAGCGTCGACAGCTCGCGCATCTCCAGGCCCAGCCCGGCGATGCCCAGCAACCTGCCGTTGCGCTCCACGCGCTGGTCGATGAACAGCGCCAGCTCGCCGGTGCTGCCGTCGACGTCGATGTTCCACATGCGCGGCTCGCCGCTGTCGATGAACTGGAAGTACCAGTTGTCCTTCGGGTCGCTGCGGCTGAGCACACGCTCCTTGCCCTTGTCGCTGTAGTACGCGCCGCTGGCGTTGGATGCGATCAGGGCCGCGAAGGCTTTCTGCGAGGAGCGGATGCCCGCCAGGTAGCGGGTGAACTCCTCCAGTTGCGCAGGATTTTCCCCGGCGGCCAGCCAGTCCTGCACCAACGTGTTCTCGGCAATGCCCGAAGCGGCGGTGATCGGGCCGGTGAGGCGGCGCTCGAAGTCGTTGGCGATGGCCTGGATGCTGGCGGGCAACGCCTGCTGGAGCAGGTAGCGCTCGCTCAGGCGGTTGACCAGCACGGCGTAGAGGCCGAGGACGATGAGCAGGCTGATCAGCAGGGCGGCACCCATGCTGAGGATGAGTTGGGTCTGGATACTTCGCAGGCGCATTTTCTTGTTTTCCTCCGAACGCACGGCGAATCGCTCGCGACGGGGCGCGGGCAACGAGACGGGGCTGGGAGGTTATCGGCCGTGGTAGGGAAAACTGTTGTCTGAATGGTCAGCTTTTCGCCGATTCGCTGCACAGGGCCGCCCAGTCGACACCTTCGCGGCTCTGCCGGGCCGGTGCGTCCTGGTGGTAGCGGGCGATGACCTGGGCGGCGATGGAGATGGCCACTTCCAGAGGGCGCTTGCCGGGAACCTCGGCCAGGCCGATGGGGCAGTGCATCCGGGCGATGTCCTGTGCCGTGTAGCCGCGCTGCTCCAGGCGCATGCGAAAGCGCTGGGCCTTGGTACGCGAGCCGATCATGCCGAGGAAGCCGGCGTCGCCGCGTTTGAGCACGGCTTCGGCGATGGCGTAATCCAGCGGATGGTTGTGGGTCATGATGAGGAAGTAGCTGCCCGGTCGCGCCTCGTTCACCACGTCTTCCGGCTCGTCGAGCAAGCGGGTCCGCACGCCGGCGGGCACCTGGGTGGGGAATTGCGCCGCGCGGCTGTCGACCCACTCCAGACGCACTGGCAGCCCCGCCAGCAACGGCACCAGGGCACGCCCCACGTGCCCCGCACCGAACAGCAGCACCTGCGGACCGCGCGCGGCGAAGCACTCGAACAGTAGGCTGGCACGTCCGCCGCAGCACTGGCCCAGGCGCGGCCCGAGCGGAAAGTACTCCAGTGCCTGGCAGTCCTTGCCCGCGAGCAGCAGTTGCCGTGCGTGTTCGATGGCGGCGTATTCCAGGTGGCCGCCGCCGATAGTGTCCAGGCTGGCATCGGCGGTGACCAGCATCTTGCAGCCGGACTCGCGCGGGGTGGAACCGTGCACGCCGATCACGGTGACCAGCACGTAGGGCTCGGCGCTGTCGCGCAGGCCGGCGATGGCATCCATCCAGGGCTGGTTCATGGCTGTTTCTCCTGGCGTACCGCTTCGCAGGCCCAGAACACCCGCTCAGGCGTCGCTGGGGTATCGAGGCCTGGGCTCAGGCGGTAGTCCGCCAGGCTGGCGATGGCGTCGCGCAGCGCCGACCACACCGAGATGGCCAGCATGAACGGCGGTTCGCCCACGGCTTTGGAGAGGTACACGCTGTCCTCCTCGTTGGGGCGGTCGAACAGCGCCACGCGCAGGTCGTCGGGCATGTCGCTGACCGCGGGAATCTTGTAGGTCGCGGGGCCGACGGTGAGCAGCCTGCCGTGGTCGTCCCAGCGCAGCTCCTCGGTGGTCAGCCAGCCCATGCCCTGGACGAAGCCGCCCTCGATCTGGCCGATATCGATGGCGGGATTAACGCTGCGGCCAACGTCGTGGAGGATGTCCGCCCGGCGCACGCGGTACTCGCCGGTGAGGGTATCCACTTCGACCTCGGACACGGCCGCGCCATAGGCGAAGTAGAAGAATGGGCGGCCCTCGCCTTTGTCGCGGTCGTAGAAGATTTTCGGTGTGCGGTAGAAGCCGGTGGCAGAGAGCTGGATACGCGCGAAATAGGCGGCCTGGATGGCTTCGGCGAAGCCCAGGCGACGCTCGCCCACCGTCACGCTGCCGCGTTCGAAACGCACTTCCGCAAGCTTCACGCCATCGCGTTCGGCGAGGAACTCCGCCAGGCGCTTCTTCAGCGTGCGCGCCGCGTCGCGGGCCGCCATGCCATTCAGGTCGGTACCGCTGGAGGCGGCGGTGGGCGAGGTGTTGGGCACCTTGTCGGTGCGCGTGGCGGTGATGCTCACCTGGGACAGCGGCACCTGGAACTCTTCGGCGACGATCTGCGCCACCTTGGTGTGCAGGCCCTGGCCCATTTCGGTGCCACCGTGGTTCAACTGGATGCTGCCGTCGGTGTAGAGATGGATCAGAGCGCCGGCCTGGTTCAGGTGCTGGGCAGTGAAGGAGATGCCGAACTTCACGGGCGTCAGCGCCAGGCCCCTCTTCAGTACCGGGCTGGCTTGGTTGAAGGCGCGGATGGCCGTGCGCCGGACCTGGTAGTCGCTGCTGCGTTCGAGCCTTTCGATCAGTTCACCCAGCAGGTTGTGCTCGACCTTCTGGTGGTAGGGCGTCAGGTCGCGCCCGGCACCGCCGTAGAGGTTCAGCTTGCGCACTTCCAGCGGGTCCTTGCCCACTGCGCGGGCGATGTCGTCCATCGCGCGCTCGATGATCATCATCCCCTGCGGCCCGCCGAAGCCGCGGAAGGCGGTGTGCGAGACGCTGTTGGTGAAGCTGCGGTAGCCGGAGATGGCGACATCGGGGATGAAGTAGGCGTTGTCGGCATGGAACATCGCGCGGTCGACGATGGCGTCGGAGAGGTCCGGCGAGTGGCCGCAGTCGCCCACTACTTCCAATTGCGCGGCGAGCAGCCGGCCTGACTCGTCGAAGCCGATGCGGTAGCGGTTGTGGAAGGGGTGGCGCTTGCCGGTCAGGCGCATGTCGTCGGCGCGCGGCAGGCGCAGTTTCACTGCGCGGCCGGTCTTGTGCGCCAGTAGCGCGGCGAGGCAGGCGAATGGTGCGGCCTGGGTCTCCTTGCCGCCGAAGCCGCCGCCCATGCGCCGCACTTCCACGGTGACCTTGGCCAGCGGAATTGCCAGCACTTCAGCCACCAGTTTCTGCACTTCGCTGGGGTGCTGGCTGGATGTGTGCACCAGCATGCCGCCGTCGTCGCCCGGCAGCGCCAAGGAGACCTGGCCTTCGAGGTAGAAATGCTCCTGCCCGCCGACGAACTGGCGAGCCTCCAGCACGTGGGGCGCATGCTCCAGCGCGGCCTGCGCGTCGCCGCGGCGCATGTGGTGCGGCGGACGCACGAAGCGCTCCGCGGCCTTGGCCGCAAGCGGATCGAGCAGCGGCTTTTCCTCGACGTATTCGACCTTCGCCAGGCGCGCGGCACGGCGTGCCTGCAACTGGGTTTCGGCGGCCACGGCGAACAGTGCCTGGCCGTGGTACTTCACGCGGTCGCCGGCCAGCAGCGGGTCGCCGGGGAACACCGGGCCTATGTCGGTGTGGCCGAGCACGTCGTCCAGGGTCAGCACCGCCACCACGCCGGAGGCGGCGCGCACGGCGTCGAGGTCGAGGGAGCGTACGGCGCCGCAGGCGATGGCGGTCAGGCCGACGGCGGCGTGCAGAAGGTCGCGCGGCTCCTTGAGATCGTCCACGTAGCGTGCCGCGCCACAGACGTGCAGCGCCGCGCTGTCGTGTTCGCGGGCCTGTCCCGCGCTGTGGACGGCGGCCGTCACGCCGTTGCCGGCCAGCGGTGGCAGGCTACGCATGGCGCACCTCCGCAAGGCTTTCGGTCCATTGCAGTAATGCGCGCTGCAAGAGGTTCTGCGCCACCTTCAGGCGATAGGCGGCGCTGGCGCGCAGGTCGTCGATGGGCTGGAAATCCTCCGCTATCGCGGCCTGTGCCGCGGCGACGGCCGCCGCGTCGAAACGTCTGCCGCGCAGTGCCGCTTCGCTGCGCGCACCACGCTTCGGTGTCGCTGCCATACCGCCACAGGCCAGGCGTGCCGCGGTGACGATGCCAGCCTCGTCGAGGTCCAGACGCAGGGCCATGCACACGGCGGAGATGTCGTCGTCGCGACGCTTGGAGACCTTGTCCACACGAAAGCGCTGGTTGGCGCGCAGGCGGGGAATGCGCACCGCTTCGATGTACTCGCCCGGTTGCAGGATGGTCTGGCGGTAGCCGGTGAAGAAGCCGTCGGCGGGCACTTCGCGCACCTCCCCGGCGCGGCGCAGGCGCAGCGTTGCATCCAGCGCCAGCAGTACCGGCGGCATGTCGCCGATGGGCGAGGCATTGGCGATGTTGCCGCCGAGCGTGCCGCGTTGGCGGATTTGCAGCGAGCCGAGGCGCTCCAGCAGGTCGGCCACGCCGGGGAATTCTTCGAGGGCGTCGAGGCAGTCGGCGTAGGGGCGGGCGGCGCCGATCAGCAGGTGGCCGTCCTGGCGTTCCAGGCGCTGGAGTTCGCCAATGTGATCGAGGTGGATCAGCGCCGGGAAGGTTTTCAGGTTCTGCGTCGCTTCCAGCGCCAGGTCAGTGCCGCCGGCGATCAGCCGTGCCTGGGGATGTTGCCGCAGCAGTTCGTCCAGCTCCGCCAGGGTGGTCGGCAGCCAGGCGCTCGTCTGGGCGTCGTGCAGTGCTCCGCTACCGGGCAGCGCGCGCAGGCGCGCCAGGGTGCGGGTAGCCTCGCGCGCGAAGCGGTCGTGGCAGGGCTGGCCGGCGATCTGCGTGGCGGCATCGAGGATCGGCCGGTAGCCGGTGCAACGGCACAGGTTGCCGGAAAGCGCGGTCAGCGCCGAGTTCCGGTCGTGCGGTTGTGGCGAGTGCCGCCAGGCGAACAGCGACATTACGATCCCAGGCGTGCAGAAGCCGCACTGCGAGCCGTGGCAGGCCACCATCGCCTGCTGCACCGGGTGCGGCACGCCGCCATCGGCCAGGTGTTCGACGGTCAGTACCTGATACCCATGCACCGCGCCGAGCGGCATGAGGCAGGCATTCACCGCGCGGTAGCGCAGCGCATCGCCGTCGGCCCCGCCGAGCACTACGGTGCAGGCGCCGCAATCGCCGGAGGCGCAGCCCTCCTTGGTACCGGTAAGCCCGAGGTGGCTGCGCAGGTAGTCGAGCAGGCTGGTTTCCGCAGCCAGGCCGTCGACCTGAATCAGCTCGTCGTCGAGCAGGAACTGGATCATGCAATACCTCCTCGTCACGCGCGGGCGGCCCTGCCGGGCGCACCGGGGAATGCGTTCCACGAGCTCGTGAGGGATGGTCCCGGCCGGTCGCGAACCGGCGGGGCTTCAAGGCAAGCATAGGCTCATGGGGAAGGTTGACCAGTTGGCCAGGAAAGCCGGGGCTGGGAGGTGGCGTAGCGGCTGCGGAAACGAGGCGTGTGTCTCGATAGAAAACTTCTTCCTTTTATATATCTCTCCATAGGAATTCTCAATTTACGTGATGCCCTAAATCAATGGGCCTTTTTTGTCATCAGGCGATAATCTTGCCCCTGTCGAATTTCAACCGATCGACCACTCGATTAAACGACAACTCTCTACGAGGAATTGCCTAATGAACCTGATCAACACCCAAGTTCAACCGTTCAAGGTCAACGCTTTCCACAATGGCAAGTTCATCGAAGTCACCGAAGAGTCCCTCAAGGGCCACTGGTCGGTTCTGATCTTCATGCCGGCAGCCTTCACCTTCAACTGCCCGACCGAGATCGAAGACGCCGCCAACAACTACGCCGAGTTCCAGAAGGCCGGTACCGAGGTCTACATCGTGACCACCGATACCCACTTCTCCCACAAGGTGTGGCACGAAACCTCCCCGGCTGTTGGCAAGGCCCAGTTCCCGCTGATCGGCGATCCGACCCACCAACTGACCAACGCCTTCGGCGTGCACATCCCGGAAGAAGGCCTGGCCCTGCGCGGCACCTTCGTGATCAACCCGGAAGGCGTCATCAAGACTGTCGAAATCCACTCCAACGAGATCGCTCGTGACGTCGGCGAAACCCTGCGCAAGCTGAAAGCTGCCCAGTACACCGCCGCTCACCCGGGCGAAGTCTGCCCGGCCAAGTGGAAAGAAGGCGAGAAGACCCTGGCTCCTTCCCTGGACCTGGTCGGCAAGATCTAAGAACGGCTGGGAAGCTGTTGCGCGGCAGCAATTGCTGCGCAACTCCCCGGCACCGCCGCCGGCGCTTCCCGATCCGTTTACGCAGTACCCCGAGGATGCCTACCGGCATCCTCCCTACCAAAGCCAAAAGCGTGCGTAGGGCGGGCTGAAAAGCCTGCCGGGGAACTCTTTTGCTCAAATTCCGAGGATTTGAATCATGTTGGACGCCACTCTTAAAACCCAGTTGAAGGCCTACCTGGAAAAGGTCCAGCAGCCGTTCGAGATCGTCGCGTCCCTTGACGACAGCGACAAATCCCGCGAGCTGAGCGAGCTGCTGCACGAAATCATCGGCCTGACCGACAAGATCACTCTGCGTGAAGATGGCAACGACGCCCGCAAGCCGTCCTTCTCGCTGAACCGCCCGGGGGCGAACATCGGCCTGGCTTTCGCCGGCATCCCCATGGGCCACGAATTCACCTCTCTGGTTCTGGCACTGCTGCAGGTTGGCGGCCATCCGTCCAAGCTCGACGCGCAAGTGATCGAGCAGATCAAGGGCATCCAGGGTTCGTTCGAGTTCGAAACCTACTTCTCGCTGTCGTGCCAGAATTGCCCGGATGTGGTCCAGGCGCTGAACCTGATGGCTGTGCTCAACCCGAACATCCGCCACGTCGCCATTGATGGCGCCCTGTTCCAGGAAGAAGTCGAGCGCCGCCAGGTGATGGCTGTCCCGAGCATCTACCTCAACGGCGAAGTGTTCGGCCAGGGCCGCATGGGCGTGGAGGAAATCCTCGCCAAGATCGACACCGGCGCTGCCGCTCGCGAAGCCGAGAAGCTGTCGGCGAAGGAAGAGTTCGACGTGCTGGTCGTGGGCGGCGGCCCCGCTGGCGCCGCGGCGGCGATCTATGCCGCTCGCAAGGGCATCCGTACTGGCGTTGCGGCCGAGCGTTTCGGCGGCCAGGTGCTGGATACGATGGCCATCGAGAACTTCATCTCGGTGACCGAGACCGAGGGTCCGAAGCTGGCTCGCCAGCTCGAAGAGCACGTCAGGCACTACGACGTGGACATCATGAACCTGCAGCGCGCCAGTGCGCTGATCCCGGCGAAGACCGCCGGCGGCTTGCACGAAGTGCAGTTCGAAGGTGGCGGCAGCCTGAAGGCAAAGTCCGTGATCCTGGCCACCGGTGCCCGCTGGCGTGAAATGGGCGTGCCGGGCGAGAAGGAATACAAGGCCAAGGGTGTGTGCTTCTGCCCGCACTGCGATGGTCCGCTGTTCAAGGGCAAGCGCGTGGCGGTGATCGGCGGCGGCAACTCCGGCGTCGAAGCAGCCATCGACCTCGCCGGTATCGTCAGCCACGTGACCCTGCTGGAGTTCGACAGCAAGTTGCGCGCCGACGCCGTGCTGCAACGCAAGCTGTTCAGCCTGCCGAACGTGGAAGTGATCACCAGCGCGCTGACCAGCGAGGTGAAGGGCGATGGCCAGAAGGTCACCGGCCTGGTCTACAAGGACCGCAACTCGGAAGAGTTCAAGTCCATCGACCTGGAGGGCATCTTCGTGCAGATCGGCCTGCTGCCCAACAGCGAATGGCTCAAGGGCTCCGTCGAGCTGACACCGCGTGGCGAGATCATCGTCGACGCTCGTGGCGAAACCTCGCTGCCGGGCGTCTTCGCCGCCGGTGATGTGACCACCGTTCCGTACAAGCAGATCGTGATCGCGGTCGGCGAAGGCGCCAAGGCGTCGCTTTCCGCCTTCGATCACCTGATCCGCACCTCCGCGCCAGCCTGATGAACTCGCGCTAGAAAGGGAAACGCCCGGCTCGCCATGAGCCGGGCGTTTTCCTTTGTGGCGGGTCAAGCGGCGCGGTGCACGCCTCGCCGCCAGGTGGATGGGCTCTCAGAGAATCGGCGAGACCAGCCGCGCCACCCGCATGCCCAGTTGCTGCAGGCGGTGCAGACGACGGCGATCATCCAGGCTCATCTCCACCGACTGTTCGAAGTCCGTCATCAGCATCTTTTCCACTTCCTTGGCGAAGTCATCGTCGACGGTCACCACCATGATTTCGAAGTTGAGGCGGAACGATCGGTTGTCCAGGTTCGCGCTGCCCACAGCGGCGGTATCGTGGTCGATCAGCACTACCTTCTGGTGCAGGAAACCCGGCTGGTAGCGGAAGATCCGGATGCCCGCGCGCACCGCTTCCAGCGCGTAGAGGCTGGAGGCGGCATACACCGTCTTGTGGTCCGGCCGCGACGGCAGCAGGATGCGCACGTCCACGCCCCGCAGTACCGCCAGGCGCAGCGCGGCGCTCACCGCTTCGTCGGGCACGAAGTAGGGCGTGGTGATCCAGAGGCGCTCCACTGCCGCGTTGATCGCCTCGACGAAGAACAGCGAGCAGGTTTCCTGTGGATCCGCCGGGCCGCTGGGCACCACCTGGCAGAGCATGCCGGCTTCCTCGTAGGCCTTGGGCAGGATCAGTGTCGGCAGGGTGTGGCTGGCCCAGTACCAGTCTTCGGCGAAGCATTCCTGCAGGCAGGCCACCGCCGGGCCGCGCAGTTCGAGATGGGTGTCACGCCAGGGCGAGAGCGGCGGCTTCTCGCCGAGGTATTCGACGCCGACGTTGTGCCCGCCGACGAAACCGCGCACGCCGTCGACGACCACAATCTTGCGGTGGTTGCGGAAGTTCACCTGAAAGCGATTGATCATCCCGCTGCCGGTGCTGAACGGGTACACCTGCACGCCGCCCTGGCGCAGGTGCTCGACGTAGCGGCCAGGCAGGGCGTGGCTACCGATGCCGTCATAGAGCAGGAATACGTCCACGCCGTTGGCTGCGCGCTCCAGCAGCAGTTGCGCCAGGCGCTGGCCCAGAGCGTCGTCGCGGATGATGAAGAACTGCACGAGGATGACCTTGCGTGCCTGGGCGATGGCTTCGAACATGGCATCGAACGAAGCCTTGCCGTTTACCAGCAGTCGCACGTGGTTGTTCGCCAGAGTCGGCATGCGCGCCAGCCCGACCATTGCCTTGAGTGCCTTGTAACCGTCGTACTGGCGGGCCGCCAGGGCTTCCTCCACCCAAGGGCGCCAGTCCAGTTCGGCGGCGGCCTCGTGCATCTCGTGGTTGGCCTGGCGGCGCGCTTCGATGTAGGCATCGAAGCGGCTGCGGCCGAAAACCAGATAGGGCACCAGGGTCAGCAGCGGCATGAATACCAGAGAGGTCGCCCAGGCGATGGCGCCTTGCGCCGTGCGTACGGTGAGTACGGCGTGTACCGCGGCGACGATGCCGAGCAACTGGATCAGTACCAGGAAATGGGCGATGTAGGCGGAGTACTGCATGGGCGCGCGATCGGTTCCTTGTGGTCGGCGTATGGACTGAGCTTAGTCGGCCCGCGGTGGCTGCGGCCAGTGCGCGAGCGGGCCGCGCCAGAGTTCGAAGGCCTTGCCCAGACTCAGTACGTCGACATCGGCGAAGCGCGGGCCGACTATCTGCAAGCCTATGGGCATGCCGCTGGCGGTGAAACCGCAGTTGATCGAAAGCGCCGGCTGCTCGGACATGTTCCACGGCACGGTGAAGCCGATGTGCTCGAATGGCAATGCCGGATCGTTGGTCGGCGAGGCCCATTCGGCCGGGAACGAGGCGACCTGGTTGGTTGGTGAGAGGAGAAAGTCGATCTCCTGGAACTGCTCGGCTGCGCGCCGCCGCATTTCGAAGGTGCGGTTGAAGCCGCGCACGGCATCCGCGCCGCTCACCGAGGCACCGCCTTCGGCCCACTGGAAGATATACGGCAGCACCTTGGCCTGGCGTTCGGCGGGGAGGTTTTCCAGTTCGGCCCAGAGTCTTGCGCGCCAGAATTTGTCCAGGCCATCCAGTAGTTGACGGTCGAGGATCGGCCGCACTTCGATGATCTCCGCGCCCGCATCGGCAAATCGCCGCGTGGCGGCTTCGATGGCGGCGCGGACTTCCGCCTCGGGTTGCAGGCCGCAGCCTGGGTCCAGTTGAAGGCCGATGCGCAGGCCGCGCACGTCGGCGGGCAGGATTTGCCAATCCAGTTCCGCTGGCGGCAGGCCGGTGGCGTCCCGCCAGTCCGGCCGGGAGAGGTGGCGCATCATCAGCGCCGCGTCGTCCAGTGTCCGCGTCATGGGGCCGGCGCAGCGGCCGGTGTAGTAAGGGTCGACGGGAATCCGCCCGAGGCTCGGTTTGAAGCCGACCAGCGCGCACCAGCCGGCGGGAAGGCGCACCGAACCGCCGATGTCGGTGCCGATGTGCAGCGGGCCGTAGCCTGCCGCCGCGGCGCAGGCCGCTCCGGCGCTGGAGCCGCCCGGGTTCATGCGCAGGTCCCAGGGGTTGCGCGCCAGCGCATGGAAGCTTGAAAGGCCGGAGGAGAGCATGCCGAAGTCCGGTACGGTGGTCTTGCCCAGCAGGATCGCGCCGGCTTCCGACATGCGCGCCGCGGGTGGCGCATCGGCCGCAGCCGGCTGCAGGAGCGTGGCAGCGCTGCCCTGGGGGATCGGGTCGCCGCAGGTGGCGATCAGTTCCTTGATCGTCACCGGCACCCCGTCAAGCTCCCCGCAGGGCGCACAGCGTACCCAGCGTGCCTCCGAACGCCGCGCCTGCTCGCGGGCGCGCTGCGGGTCGTGCGCGTAGAGCGCGCCGAGGTGGGGCTCCCAGCGTTCGATATGGGCGATCAGGTGATCGAAGTATTCGACCGGGGAGAGCTGGTGCGAGCGGTACAGGGCCAGCAGTTCGACGGCGGACAGGTCGTGCAACGGGGGCATGGCGGTCTCCGGCGGGGCTTTGCATCACCCTAGCCGAATCCGCGGCGCATTGGGATGGGCGCGGTTGTAACCGCGCCTTGCCTTCAGGCGCGCCGGCGCGATTGCAGGTCGATCAGGTACTGCAGGCGGAACAGGTGGCGGTAGCCGGAATCCCACGCGCCGTGTCCGGATTTCACATTGATGTGCCCGGCCGAAGGCAGGATCACCGTTTCTGCGCCCCAGCAGCGGCCAAGTGCCAGGGCGCGCTGCGGAGCGCAGGCCTGGTCGTTGTCGGAGCCGACCAGCACAGAGGGGAAGGGCAGCGTCTGGCGCGCGATGGGGGCGAAGTTGCGCAGGGCCTCGTGACAGGTTTCCCGTTCGACGTCGGCCGGCGCCACCAGCAGTGCGCCGGCGACCTGGGCCAGCGTGCGTCGATCGGCCTGTGCCGCCCAGGCGGCGACGGTCACGCAGCCGAGGCTGTGGGCGATGAGCACTACGCGGCCGGAGTCGCGGCGGATTGCACGCTCGAGCTCGGCGATCCAGTCGGCGCGCTGCGGGGCGATCCAGTCGCTTTGTTCGACCCGCGCGGCGTTCGGCAGCGCACGCTGCCAATGGCTTTGCCAGTGGTCGTCCTCGGAGCCGTGCCAGCCCGGCACGATCAGGTAGCGGGTGCGTTCGTTGCGCATGGGGCGGCCCTCTCGAATCGTCATGAGAAGGCATTCTAGGGAGTGTTTTAATATTCGTTAAGGAATAAGAAATTCTTTGCTTATGCAGTATTTTCATCTAACGAACGGCGATAAGTCATTCACTCCTGCACCCGGCGCAGCGGGCAACAGCGGGCCAGGATGCCTTCCAGATTGAGGTCAGGCATGGCGCATTCGCGCAGAGCCCTGGCGGTTTGCTCGACGTAATCGCGGGTGGTGCCGAAGTGGCCCTGGGCGCTGTCCAGCACGCGTTGCACGATGTTGTCGGGCAGCGCGCCGGCGTAGCTGGGCAGGTGGCGTTCGAGGACGAAGCCCAGGGCGCGCACGCGGCTGCCGTCGTCGAGGCGGCAACTCAGCCATTCCGGGCGATACGACGCATAGGGCATCTCGCGCTCCCAGAGTGCGTAGAGATTGGCGTCCAGGTTGTCGTCCGGCAGGCGGAAGGCGAAGCCCGAGCAGGAGCCGCCGCGATCCAGCCCCAGCACCAGGCCGGGCATTTCCGGCGTCCCGCGGTGGGTCAGCGACCACAGGTAGAGCCCGCGGTGGTAGCCGTGCACCCGCGCACGGCGAGCCTCGGCCACCGGAAACTCCGGCCGCCAGATCAGCGATCCATAGGCGAACAGCCACACCGGCCCGGCGCCGTGTTCGCTCATGGTGATGTCGAGCGAGGCGCGCAGTTGTTCGGGTGTGAAGCGGTCCGGCACCCCCAGTGTCGGTGGATAGAACGGGCCATCCGAGGCGGGAGACGATGTCATGCGGTACCCCTCAGGTCTCCAGGCTGTCATCAACTTAGAGTAAGAGCTGCGGGCGCGGAAGGGCCTGATGGGCCGGGAATTATCGGCGGAAGGGGGATGACGACGAACGGCTGAACGAGCGCCTCCGGAACTCATCGAACCGTGGCGGAAACATCGGATAAAAAAAGGCCGCTCACCCCTGCCTGAGTATTGGGTAAGCGGCCTTGAAGCTTTGGTACGTTGTGGAGCATCTGTTCTACGCCCGCTCTGTTTCAGGCGTTTTACAGAAATCTCAACGTGCCGTGATGACTGCCAGTTTGGTGATCCCCGCCTTCTCGATGGAGGCCATCGCCTTGGCGACCTGCCCGTAGTTCACCCCTTCGTCGGCCTGCAACTGCACGCGCAGCTCGGCATCCCTGGCCTTGGCGGCCTCCAGGTTCCCCTGCAGCAGTTCCGGCTGGATTTCGTCCTTGTTGATGAACCACTTGCCGGCGCCGTCGATGCTCACCACCAGTGGGTCTTTCTGCTCCGGCGGGGCGACCGCTTCGGTCTTGGGCAGGTTGATCGGGATGGCGTTGGTCAACAGCGGCGCGGTGACGATGAACACCACCAGCAACACCAGCATCACGTCCACCAGCGGGGTGACGTTGATTTCGGAGAGAACCTCGTCGCTGTCCTGGGTAGAGAAGGCCATGTCAGCTCGCCTCCTTCACGCTGGCGCCGGCAGCACCCTTGCGCGTCGCGGTGGGCAGTGTGACGACGCGGAACGCGCTCTTCTGCGCCAGGCTGTAGAAGTCGTGGGCGAAGTCGTCAAGGTCGGCGGCGGTGAGCTTGAGGCGGCGGAGGAAGTAGTTGTAGACCAGCACCGCAGGCACGGCGACGGCGATGCCTACGCCGGTTGCGATCAGCGCGCTGCCAATGGGGCCGGCCACGGTTTCCAGGCTTGCCGAGCCGGCCGCGCTGATGCCCTTGAGCGCTTCCATGATGCCCCACACCGTGCCGAACAGGCCGATGAAGGGCGAGGTGGAGCCGATCGAGGCGAGCACTGCCAGGCCAGATTCCAGAGAGCGGCGTTCGCGCTGGATCTGCTGGCGCAGTGCGCGCTCCAGGCGGTCCTGGTGGTTGATCGACTGGGCGAGGTCCGGCTGGCCGTTGTCCTGCACCTGGATGGCGGCGAAACCGGCCTGGGCCACGCGGGCGCCGGCACCGGGTTTGCCGGCGGCCTGGTCGCCGGCCGATTCGAGGCTGGTGGCGCTCCAGAACTGCTTCTGGAAGCGCTTGTCCTGAGCTTTCTGGCGAGTGAACTGGACGCCTTTCACCAGCGCCAGCGCCCAGGTGACGACGGAGAAGCCGACCAGCAGCCAGATCACGGCGCCTTCGACGGATTCCAGGGGGTTGAGAGGCAGACTCATGGCATTTCTCCTGTGCGATCGCTCGCGGGTATCAGTTCAATTTGAAGTCGATGGGTACGCTGACCCAGCCGTCCTGGGCGACATCACCGCGTTTGGCCGGCACGAAGCGCCAACGCTTCACCGCGCGGATCGCAGCCTCGTCGAGGGCCTCGCGGCCACTGGTCTTCTGCACCTGGATCTCGCTCGGGCTGCCACTGGCCAGTACGTGGACGCGCAGCAGCACGGTGCCTTCCCAGCCGCGGCGCAGCGCCAGCGGTGGGTATTCCGGCGCCGGGTTGTGCAGGTAGCCGGCGTTGGCCGAAGGCGGTGTCAGCGGTGCCGGAGCCGGTGCTGTCGGGGCGGACGGAGCCGGTTGCGGCGGCGGAGTCTCGGCCTTTGGCGGCGCCGGCTGCTCGACCGGTTTGGGCACGGGTTTGGCCACCGGTTTCGGCTTGGGCTTGGGAATCGGTTTGGGCGGCGGCGGTTTCACCGCGTTCTCATCCACCACCGGGGGTGGCGGCTCCTGTACCACCGGTTCGGGGATCGGCTCGGGCGGCGGTGGCTCTACCGCCGGCGGAGTCGGCGCGGTGAATTCGATGGTCATCGGCGGAACCTGCGGCGGGACTTCCGGCAGCTGCGGCGTGGGTTGCTGGCTCAGCCAGTAGATCACCGCTCCATGCAGGGTCAGGGCGAACAGGCCGAGCAGGACGGCTTCGCGGCGACCCAGTGTGCGCGTCTTGGCCGGCACGTGGCGGCCAAGCTCCAGTGCTTGGCGCAGCGGCCGGCCGAGATCGACCAGGTCGCCACCGGGCACGTGGCGCAGGAACGATTCCGGTGCCAGGGCATGCTGGGGATGGGACATGGGGACGATCTCCTTGCGTGACGATGAAGTCCGCAGTAGTGCTGCGCGGACCTGCATGATTGGCAGGAGTGCTTAGTTCTTGAAGTAATTATTTTTGTTATTGAAATAACCTGAAGAACTATATGACTGGCCTTTTCCCTTGAAAGCCGCGCCGGCTGCGGGATGGCGGAAAAGCCGGAAATGCCGATGCCTTTGCGGCATGGAAAATATGCGGCGAAGGTTGGCGATTTATCGAGCGGAAGGCTCTGGATCGCGCCATTTGCGCCGATGCGGAAACAAAAAAGCCCGGTCATTCGACCGGGCTTTTCGAGGGTGCGCTTGTTGCGGCGATCAGAAGGCCGGAACGACGGCGCCCTTGTACTTCTCGAGGATGAACTGCTTCACCTCGGGGCTATGCAGGGCTGCGGCCAGCTTCTGCATGGCGGCGCTGTCCTTGTTGTCCGGACGGGCGACCAGGATGTTCACGTAGGGCGAATCGGAGCCTTCGATGGCCAGCGCGTCCTTGGTCGGGTTCAGCTTGGCTTCCAGGGCGTAGTTGGTGTTGATCAGGGCGAGGTCGACCTGGGTCAGCACGCGCGGCAGGGTGGCTGCTTCCAGCTCACGCACCTTGATGTTCTTCGGGTTCTCGGCGATGTCTTTCGGAGTGGCGGTGATGGACTTGTTGTCCTTGAGCTTGATCACCCCGGCCTTGTCCAGCAGCAGCAGGGCGCGGCCGCCATTGGTGGCGTCGTTGGGGATGACCACGGTGGCGCCGGCCGGCAGTTCGTCGAGCTTCTTGATCTTGGTGGAGTAGACGCCCAGCGGCTCGATGTGCACCCCAGTCACGGCGACCAGGCTGGTGCCCTTGGACTTGTTGAACTCATCCAGGTACGGCTGGTGCTGGAAGAAGTTGGCGTCCAGGCGCTTCTCGGCGACCTGGGTGTTGGGCTGCACGTAGTCGGTGAATTCCTTGACCTTGAGCTCCACGCCTTCCTTCGCCAGCATCGGTTTGACGAAGTTGAGGATTTCGGCGTGCGGCACCGGGGTGGCGGCGACGGTCAGGCTGTCGGCGGCCTGGGCCAGCGGGGCGGAGAAGGCTGCGGCGGCGGCGAAAGCGGCGAGCAGTTTTTTCATTGTTGGCTCCTGAGAAGGCCCGCGTCCGGCGGGCCGTATGGTTACTTGCGGGAGTAGTGGACCACCAGCTTGTCGCCGACGGTCTGCAGAATCTGTACGAGCACCAGCAGCATCACCACGGTGACCACCATCACGTCGGTCTGGAAGCGCTGGTAGCCGAAGCGGATGGCCAGGTCGCCGAGGCCGCCGGCGCCGACCACGCCGGCCATCGCGGTGTAGGACACCAGGGTGATGGCGGTGACGGTGATGGCGGCGATGATGCCTGGGCGGGCTTCTGGCAGCAGGGCGTTCCAGATGATCTGGCGGGTGCTGGCCCCCATTGCCTGGGTTGCCTCGATGATGCCTTTGTCCACTTCGCGCAGG
The DNA here is from genome assembly GCF_026686735.1 of Pseudomonas triclosanedens. Classification (NCBI taxonomy): domain Bacteria; kingdom Pseudomonadati; phylum Pseudomonadota; class Gammaproteobacteria; order Pseudomonadales; family Pseudomonadaceae; genus Pseudomonas; species Pseudomonas triclosanedens. The sequence continues at coordinate 196,532 of NZ_CP113432.1, forward strand.
GCAGTTTCCACCAGGCGCGCGAAGAACGGCGTGGCGCCCACCACCAGCGGCGGAATCGCACCGGCGACGCCCAGGGAGGTGCCGGTGATCAGCACGGTGAAGGGAATCATCACGATCAGCAGGATGATGAACGGCAGCGAACGCAGCACGTTCACCACGAAGGACAACATGGCATAGACCGCGCGGTTCTCGAACATCTGCTTGGGGCCGGTGAGGAACAGCAGAACGCCTAGCGGCAGGCCCAGGATGATGGTGAACAGCAGCGAGCCGCCGAGCATCCAGAAGGTGTCGATGCTGGCCTGGAGTATCTCGGACCAGTCGATGTTCACAAAGCCCAGGGTTTCAAGGAAGGCATTCATGCGCGCAGCACCTCCACGTGGACTTCGGCGGCGTTGAGCTGCGCCAGTGCGGCTTCGATGTCACCGCCCACCAGGGACAGGGTGAGTTGGCCGTAGGGCTGGTCCTTGATGCGGTCGATGCGCCCCGCAAGGATGCTGTAGTCCACGCCGGTCTGGCGCGCGACGGTGCCCAGCAGCGGCGCGTAGGTTGCCTCGCCGCGGAAGGTCAGGCGCAGGATGCGGCCCGGCACGTGGGCGAAATCGTCGTGTTGTTCGTCCTCGTCCACGCGCTCGGCTTCGAAGACGAAACGGCGGGTGGTTTCGTGCTGCGGATGGAGGAATACGTCGGCGACTTCTCCCTGTTCGACGATGCGGCCGGCGTCCATTACTGCCACCTGGTCGCAAACGCGGCGGATCACGTCCATCTCGTGGGTGATCAGCACGATGGTCAGCTTCAGCTCGCGGTTGATCTCGGCCAGCAGTTGCAGGACCTGGCCGGTGGTCTGCGGGTCGAGAGCGCTGGTGGCTTCGTCGCAGAGCAGGATCTTGGGGCGGCAGGCGAGGGCGCGGGCGATGCCGACGCGCTGCTTCTGGCCGCCGGAGAGTTGCGCCGGATATTTGCGGGCATGGTCCTGAAGGCCGACCCGCGCGAGCAGTTCGCCCACCCGCGCGTTGATTTCGGCGGCGCTGTACGTGCCGGCAAGCTTCATCGGCATGGCGATGTTGTCGGCGACGGTCTTGGAGGCGAGCAGGTTGAAGTGCTGGAAGATCATCCCGACACGCTGGCGGAAACGGCGCAGGCCGTCGGCATCCAGGGCGGTGATATCTTCGCCGTCGATGACGATGCGCCCGCCGCTGGGTTCTTCCAGGCGGTTGATCAGGCGCAGCAGGGTACTCTTGCCGGCGCCGGAATGGCCGATCAGGCCGAAGACCTGGCCGCCCTCGATGGTCAGGCGGGTCGGCTGCAGGGCCGGGATATCGCGTCCTGCGACGCGATAGGTCTTGTGGACGTCGTGGAATTCGATCACGTAGCGAACCTTGTGGGTACGGGAAGGCGCCGCTCGCCGCCAGGGCCGTCGGATGAACAGGCGTAGGCAACGAGCGTAGGCGGTCAGCCAAAACCGCGCATTTTAACCTGCTTTTTTATGGCTGATTAATCTTTGTTCAGCTAAGCACGGGACAAAAGGGAATAACGGACGCCCCGGGCGAGGCGTCCGTGGGTTCAAGGCGTGCAGTTCGGCTGGGCAGCCGGGGCCATCGGAGCGGCGGGTTTCTGCAGGCCGCTCACATCGGCGGCGACACCGGGGGCGCGGGGCATCAATGAGCGGGCGCGGGTCAGGGCGGTGGTCGCGCCGTTGACGTCGCCCTTGGCCAGCGCGTCGCGGCTGCGCTCGAGGTAGGCATCGGCCAGGCGCTTGCGGCGCTCGGCGAGCTGAGTGGTAGTTTCCTGCTCGGAGCCGAGGGCAAGCTGAGCGGATTCCAGACGGCCGGCGGCCAGTTCGGTTTCGAAGCCACTGCTGCTGGCCGGGTTGCTCGCGGTGCTCTGGCAGGCGGCCAGAGCCAGCGCCAGGGCCATCAGCGAGAACAGGCGGATGACGAACGACTTCATGCGTCAGGGTCTCTTTTGATCAAAAAATCGCCAAATTCTACACCGTCCGGCGCGGCAGGACAAAACTCAGCAGGAACAGCCCGGCTGCGCTGACCACGATGGAGGGGCCGGCAGGGGTGTCCTTGAACCAGGACAGCGACAACCCGGCGCACACCGCCACCAGCCCGATCAGACTCGCGCCGAAGGCCATTTGTTCAGGGCTGCGGGCGTGCCTTTGGGCCGCGGCGGCGGGAATGATCAGCAGCGAGGTGATCAGCAGCACGCCGACAATCTTCATCGCCACGGCGATGACGATGGCGATCAGCAACATCAGCGCCAGCCGGATGGCGGTGACCGGCAGGCCTTCGACACGCGCCAGTTCCTCGTGCACGGTAATCGCCAGCAGCGGTCGCCACAGCCAGCAGATCAGCCCCAGCACCAGAGCGCTGCCGGCGACGATCCACAACAGGTCGGTCTGGCTTACCGCGAGCAGGTCGCCGAACAGGTAGGCCATCAGGTCGACGCGCACTTCCTTCATGAAGCTCAGGGTGACCAGACCCAGCGACAGCGTGCTGTGGGCGAGGATACCCAGCAGCGTGTCGGCGGCCAGCGGCTGGCGCTGCTGCAGCGTTACCAGCAGGACGGCTAGCAGCACGCAGCCGACGGTTACCGCCAGGGTAGGGCTCACGTCGAGCAGGAAGCCGAGGGCGACGCCCAGCAACGCGGCGTGGGAAAGGGTGTCGCCGAAGTAGGCCATGCGCCGCCAGACGACGAACGAACCCAGGGGCCCGGCGACCACCGCCAGGGCCAGCCCGGCGAGGAGAGCGTTGAGCAGGAAGTCAGCCATGATTGCAGTCGGGGCCGTGCTGGTGGACCGGAGTGAAGCGCGTGCCGGCGGGGAAGGCAGGCTTCACCACCTCGCCGTGCAGGTCGTGGGAGTGGTCATGGTGGTGGTGATAGACCGCGAGGCTGCGGGCGTCCTGGCCGAACAGTTCGACGAACGCCGGGTCGCCGCTGACCTGTTCGGGATGCCCGGAACAGCAGACGTGGCGATTCAGGCAGACCACCTTGTCGGTGGCGCTCATAACCAGGTGCAGGTCATGGGAGACCATCAGCACACCGCAGCCCAGGCGGTCGCGCAGACGGCCGATGAGGCGGTAGAGCTCGGCCTGGCCGGCGACATCGACGCCTTGCACCGGTTCGTCGAGCACCAGCAGTTCGGGTTTGCGCAGCAGGGCACGGGCCAGCAGCACGCGCTGCAATTCGCCACCGGATACGCTTTGCAGCGGCTTGTCGAGGACGTGGGCCGCGCCGACTTCCGTCAGCGCGTCGAGCGCATGGGTACGCTGTACGCCGGGCACCAGACGCAGGAAGCGCAGCACGGTGAGCGGCAGGGTCGGGTCGACGTGGAGCTTCTGCGGCATGTAGCCGATGGTCAGCTTCGGCTGGCGCCAGACGCTGCCGGTATCGGGCTTGAGCAGGCCGAGCACGCTGCGCACCAGGGTCGTCTTGCCGGCGCCGTTGGGGCCGATCAGGGTGACGATCTCGCCGGGGGCGATGGTCAGGTCGACATTCTGCAACACCGCCTGGCCGCCATAGCTGACGCCGACGCCTTGCAGGCGGATCAGAGCGTCGCTCATCAGGCCCCCCGCTGGCCGGGGGCGCAGGCGCCGCAGAGACCGACCACTTCGACGGTCTGGGTTTCCACGGAGAAGCCGACGCTCCTGGCGCCGGAGACGATCGCCTCGCTGATGGAGGGCTGCTCCAGCTCGATGGCGGTGTGGCAGGCACGGCAGATCAGGAACTGGCCCTCGTGGGCGTGTTCCGGGTGGGCGCAGCCGATGAAGGCGTTGAGCGATGCGATGCGGTGCACCAGGCCGTTTTCCAGGAGGAAGTCGAGGGCACGGTAGACCGTGGGCGGCGCGGCCTTGCGGCCGTCTTCCTCGCTGAGCACGGCGAGGATGTCGTAGGCGCCCAGCGGCTTGTGGCTCGCCCAGACCAGCTCCAGCACGCGCCGGCGCAGCTCGGTCAGGCGCACCCCCTGGCGCGCGCACAGCGCGTCGGCGTCGGCCAGGGCGCTGGCCACGCAGCTTGCGTGGTCGTGCGGACGGCAGGCGAGGGGAGTCTTGGGGGCGATCTTGTACATGCGCGGCGACGCTCGGGTTCAGAGACGTTATTATATTACCCTTTCATCCCCCGCCTGTGTGAGTGCCGCCGTGTCCTTCCGTCCCGCCGCCCTGCTGCTCGCCTGCTGCTCGCTGCTGCTGAGCCTTTCCGTTCGCGCCGAGGTCAGCGTGCTGACCAGCATCAAGCCGCTGCAATTGATCGCTGCCGCTATTCAGGATGGTGAAGGTACGCCGGACGTGCTGTTGCCGCCGGGTGCCTCGCCGCACAGCTACTCGCTGCGTCCGTCCGACATCCGCCGTGTGCGCGACGCGCAGTTGTTCTACTGGGTCGGCCCGGACCTGGAGAGTTTCCTGCCCAAGGTGCTGGAAAGCCGCAAGGGCCCGAGCGTTGCGTTGCAGGATCAGGCCGGCATGCACCTGCGCAAGTTCGCCGACTTCAGCGAATCGAACCATCCGGGCCACGATGACGACCCTGGCCATGATGAGATGGGCCATGACCATGATCACCGTCCGGGCATGATCGACGCGCACCTCTGGCTGCTGCCGGCCAACGCCCAGGTGATCGCCGCGCGCATGGCCGAGGACCTGGCCATCGCCGATCCGGCCAACGCCAGCCGCTACCAGGCCAACCTGAAGGCCTTCGACGAGCGCATGGAAACCCTCGATGCGCGCCTGAAACAACGCATCGCGCCGCTCAAGGGCAAGCCGTTCTTTGTCTTCCACGAGGCTTTCGACTATTTCGAGGAAGCCTACGGCCTGCGCCATACGGGTGTCTTCGCCGTGTCCGCAGATGTCCAGCCTGGCGCGCGCCATGTCGCCGGCATGCGCGCGCAACTGCAGAAGGCCGGCCCTTCCTGCATTTTCAGCGAGCCGCCGATCCGCCCGCGCCTGGCCGATACCCTCAGCCAGGGCCTGCCGGTGCGCCTGGCCGAACTGGATGACCTGGGTGTGAGCGTCAAGGTCGACGCCCAGGGCTACGAGAACCTGCTGGGCAATCTGGCCGGCGAGTTCGCGAGCTGCCTGGAGAAACTCTGAAGCCAGGTCGGCGCGCCATCCTGCGAAGCGCTCCTCGAATACGGGGAGCGTTCTCCCCCGCAATTCCCCCTCTGCGCCATGCGCCGTCCCCGCGCCTGATCGTCGCACTTCCCCCGTCCGAAAATCGCCGCCAAACCTTCCGGTCGTCTGGAATTCCGGACCTGTCGCCGCACACGCCGTCCAACCGTCTATGTTGAGTGGTTGGGGAACTGACGATACTACATATTGATGTCAGTCAGTTTTTGGGGTCTACATATTGGGTCTACTCGCGTTCCATTGCGCCTGCCACCCAACCAACAGGAGGTTATTCCCCGGATGGCCAAGACCGATGCGCGCCCCCGTGGCGCCGACCAAGGAGTCCTCGCCCTGCAACCCGCCTCGCAGGACATCTGGGACAGCAAGTACCGCCTCAAGCACAAGAGCGGTAAACCCATTGACGGCAGCGTCGACGAGACCTGGCAGCGGGTTGCCCGCGCCCTGGCGGATGTCGAGGCGAACAAGGCCCTGCGCGAGACGTGGTACGAGCGCTTCCTGTGGGCCTTGCGCAATGGCGCCATCCCGGCGGGGAGGATCATTTCCAACGCTGGCGCCCAGGGGCACAAGCCGGCGACTTCAACCATCAACTGCACCGTCTCCGGCATCATCCGCGACTCGATGGATGACATCCTGCAGAAGGTCCACGAGGCGGGGCTTACGCTCAAGGCCGGCTGTGGCATAGGTTACGAGTTCAGTACGCTGCGTCCGCGTGGCGCTTACGTTTCCGGCGCTGGCGCACACACCAGCGGGCCGCTGTCGTTCATGGATATCTACGACAAGATGTGCTTCACCGTCAGTTCGGCCGGGGGCCGGCGCGGCGCACAGATGGGTACGTTCGATGTCAGCCATCCGGATGTACGCGAGTTCATCCGCGCCAAGCGGGAGGACGGCCGCCTGCGCCAGTTCAATCTCAGCCTGCTGATTACCGACGGTTTCATGGCCGCGGTGGAGGGCGACGACGAATGGCCGTTGGTCTTCCCGATCCATCAGAAGGAGCGCGACGAGGTCGACCTCAAGGACCCGGAGCAGGTTGTCTGGCGCGACTGGCCGATCCACGACGAGTACCTGATCGGCACGGATGGCCGGGTTGCCTGCAAGGTCTATGGCCGGGTCAAGGCGCGGCATCTGTGGGACATGATCATGGTCTCCACCTACGACTACGCCGAGCCGGGCTTCATTCTCATCGACCGAGTCAACGAGCTGAACAACAACTGGTGGTGCGAGGCCATCCGTGCGACCAACCCGTGCGGCGAGCAGCCGCTGCCGCCCTACGGCTCGTGTCTGCTCGGCTCGGTGAACCTGACCTGCTTCGTCACCGATCCCTTCGGCGAGAACGCGTGCTTCGACTGGGAGCGTTTCCGCGAGGTCGTGCGCATCTTCACCCGCATGCTCGACAACGTAGTGGAAATCAACGGGCTGCCGCTGGAGCAACAGCGTGCGGAAATACTTGGCAAGCGCCGCCACGGCATGGGCTTCCTTGGCCTGGGGTCGGCGCTGACGCTGCTCAAGCTGCGCTATGGCAGCCCGGAAGCCTGCGTATTTACCGAAGAGGTCGCACGGGAAATGGCGCTGGTCGGCTGGGAAGTCGCGCTGGAGCTTTCCCGCGAGAAAGGCCCGGCTCCGGCGTTGGCGCAGGACTATGAAGTCACCGCCGAGATGCTTCGCAAGCGGCCGGAAATGGTGGATGACGGCTACAAAGTTGGCGACCGGGTCGCCGGTCGCGTGCTCCACGCCAAGTACTCGCGCTACATGCAGCGAGTCGCCGAGTACGCGCCGCAACTGGTTGAAGAACTGGCCGAGCAGGGCGCCCGCTTTACCCACCATAGCTCCATCGCGCCCACCGGAACCATCAGCCTGAGCCTGGCCAACAATGCTTCCAACGGCATCGAGCCGAGCTTCGCGCACCACTACTCGCGCAACCTGATCCGCGCCGGGCGCAAGACCAAGGAAAAGATTTCGGTCTATAGCTATGAGCTGCTGGCCTACCGCGCCCACGTGGACAAGCATGCCGTGCCGGATGCCGAGGAAGAGCAGCACCGCCTGCCGGCCTACTTCATCACCGCCGACGACGTGACGCCGCAACAGCACGTGGATATTCAGGCCGCGGCGCAGAAGTGGATCGATTCGTCGATCTCCAAGACCGCCAACGTTCCCACCGACTACCCATTCGAGCAGTTCAAGGACATCTACCTCTACGCCTGGCGTCAGGGCCTGAAGGGCTGTACCACCTTCCGTTTCAACCCGGCGGCCTTCCAGGGCGTGCTGGTGAAGGAGGCGGACCTGGAGAAGACCGTCTATCGCTTCGAACTGGAGGACGGCAGCGTGGTGGAGCTCAAGGGCAACGAGGAGGTGGAGTACGACGGCGAGGTGCATACCGCCGCCAACCTCTTCGATGCCTTGAAAGAAGGCTATTACGGCAAGTACTGACTCTTGGAGAACTGCGATGAGTGTCAGGATCAATCAGAAGATCAAGGGCTTCCAGGTCGTCGACGTGGCCGAGGAGAAGGCCCGTGCCGAAGCCGCGGCCGCAGCCGCCGTGGTAAAGATGGACGAAACCCTGCAACGGCCGGAGATGTTGGTCGGCGCGACCTACAAGATCAAGTCGCCGTTGTTCGAGCACGCGCTGTACGTGACCATCAACGACGTGGTGCTCAACCCGGATACGCCCTATGAGCAGCGTCGTCCCTTCGAGATCTTCATCAACTCGAAGAACATGGATCATTTCCAGTGGATCGTCGCGCTCACCCGCATCATGTCCGCCGTGTTCCGCAAGGGTGGTGACTGCACCTTCCTGGTGGAGGAGATGAAGGCGGTGTTCGACCCGCGCGGCGGCTATCTCAAGCGCGGCGGCATCTACATGCCGTCCATCGTCGCCGAGATCGGCTTGGTGGTAGAGCGCCACCTGGTCGCCATCGGCCTGATGGAAGGTCCGCAGCTCGACGAAGAGCAGCGCCTCTACCTCGCGGAGAAACGCGCCGCCTACGAAGCCGCCCAGGGCACCAACAAGGCCGAGCCGGGCGAGGGTTTCCCCAGCGGCGCGCAGTTGTGCGGCAAGTGCAACACGCTGGCCGTGGTGCAGATGGACGGCTGTGCGACGTGCCTCAACTGCGGGCACTCCAAGTGCGGGTGAGCCGCAGTTCTTGCGGCCGCCCGGTGAACGACTGGCCAGGGATGGCCGGGCCTGGGTTGAACCTGGGCAGAGGTGTCGCGCCGGACTGCTCTCCCGAGGGGGCAGCTCGATCCTGCAGGATCGGCCCTGAGCTGTGCCGATCACAACGCAAGCGGCAACCGAATTTCCACCTTCTGCCTCTGCGCCAGTCTGCGCTCGAACTCCGCGGGATCGTGGATCAGCACGTCCTGGCCGGCGAATGCCTCGGCGGCGATCAGGCGGGACAGCCAGAACCGCACGCAGGCCACGCGGAGCATCTCCGGCCATAGCTCGGCCTCCAGCGCGGTGAACGGTCGCCTGGCGGCATAGGCCGCCAGCAGCGCGCGGGCGTGGGGGCCGTCGAGGGTGCCGTCCGGGTTCGAACACCAGTCGTTCACGGCGATCGCCAGGTCGTAGAGCATCCAGCCCGAACAGGCGTTATAGAAGTCGATCAGCCCGGTCAGGTGTGGGCCATCGAACAGTACGTTGTCGCGGAACAGGTCGGCGTGCAGGTTGGCGCGCGGCAGTGCCGGTTGTTCGGCCAGCAGGCGGGCGATCTCCTCCAGCGCATTGGCGAGCAAGCGCGCTGCGTTGCCGGATAGATGCGACTGGAATGCCTGGCCTTCCTTGAGCATCCAGCTCAGGCCCCGGTCGCTGGGGCGCTCGATGACGCGCTCGCGAGTGGCCAGGTGCAGGCGCGCAAGCAACTCGCCCACTTCGCTGCAGTGGTGGTTGTTCGGGGTGTGTTCGTGACGGCCGGCCAGGCGCGGTTGCAGCAGCGCGGGCTTGCCTTCGAGCTGGCGCAGGGCCTCGCCGTCGCGGGTGCGCAGCGCGTAGGGCACTGGCAGGTGGGCGTCGTGCAGCACGTCGAGCAGCTCGATGAAGAACGGCAGATCCTGCACCGGGCCGCGTTCGACCAGGGTGAGGACGAACTCGCCCTTTTCCAGGCTGACGAAGAAGTTGCTGTTCTCCGATCCCTCGGCGATACCGCGGAAGTCGCGCAGTCGGCCGAGCTCGTAGGGGGCGAGGAAATCTTCGAGAACAGGCCGCTCCAGAGGCGTGAATACCGACATGCTCAATCCTCTGGAGCGTCGTGGGGAAGAGGGTTTACCAGCTGAAGATCTGCCACTGCGGAATCAGCTTGTCGGGCTGGTCCGAGCGGATGAAGTTGCCATCGCTGCCGTCCTGGCGCACCAGGAAGTACGGCTTGCCGTGCTTGGGCACGACCTTGATGGCGTAGAGGAACCCATTGATGCGGTATTCCTGGATGGTCTTGTCGCCTTCCTGGCGGATTGTCACGTCCGGCTCGGCGCTTGGGGCATCGTCCGCCGCTACTGCGGTGGTCGCGCCAAGGCCCAGCAGAGTAGCGAGCAACAGGCGGTTCAACATACGCATGATAACCTTGTCCCTTTGTCGATTTGGCTACGGACAGTTTAGCCCGAGCCCTTCTGAAAAGGTTGATTCCACTCATGAGCCAAGCACCTCTCGTCCTCGTGGACGGCTCGTCCTACCTGTATCGCGCGTTCCATGCCCTGCCGCCACTGACGACCTCTACCGGCATGCCCACAGGCGCGGTGAAGGGCGTGCTGAACATGCTCAAGAGCCTGCGTAAGCAGTACCCGGACAGCCCGTTCGCAGTGGTCTTCGATGCCAAGGGGCCAACCTTCCGCGATGAACTGTTCGCCGAGTACAAGGCCAATCGCCCGTCGATGCCGGACGAACTGCGGGTGCAGGTCGAGCCGCTGCACGCCAGCGTAAGGGCGCTGGGCCTCCCGTTGCTGTGCGTGGAGGGCGTGGAGGCGGACGACGTGATCGGTACCTTGGCCCGGCGCAGCGCCACGGCGGGACGTCCGGTGGTGATCTCGACCGGTGACAAGGACATGGCGCAACTGGTCGACGGGCACATTACGCTGGTCAACACCATGACCGGTAGCGTGCTCGATCCCGATGGCGTGAAAGAGAAATTCGGTGTCGGTCCTGAGCTGATCATCGACTACCTGGCTCTCATGGGCGACAAGGTGGACAACATTCCAGGCGTGCCGGGAGTTGGCGAGAAGACCGCGCTGGGACTGCTCGTCGGCGTAGGCGGCGGTCTCGATGTGCTGTACGCCAGCCTGGACAAAGTGCCGGAGCTGCCGATTCGCGGCGCCAAGGGGCTGCCGGCCAAGCTGGAAGAACACCGCCAGATGGCCTTCCTCTCCTACGAGCTGGCGACCATCAAGACCGACGTGCAACTGGACGTCGACCTCGATTCCCTGCATCCGGGCGAGCCGCAGCGCGAGGCGCTGATCGGCCTGTACCGCGAGCTGGAGTTCAAGAACTGGCTGGATGATCTGCTGCGCGAGGCCAAGGATGAAGGCGGCGGCGATGTCGAGGCCGCTTCGGTCCAGGCCACCGCGAAGTACGACACGGTGCTGGAGCAGGCCGGGTTCGACGCCTGGCTGAAGAAGCTGGAGGCCGCCGAGCTGATCGCCTTCGACACCGAGACCACCAGTCTCGACCCGCAACAGGCGCAGGTGGTTGGCGTTTCCTTTGCGGTAACCGAAGGTGAGGCCGCCTACGTGCCGCTGGCGCACAACTACATGGGCGTGCCCGCGCAACTCGACCGCGATGCCGTGCTTCTGGCGCTCAAGCCGCTGCTGGAGGACCCGAAGAAGCGCAAGGTCGGCCAGCACGCCAAGTACGACATGAATGTCCTGGCCAATGCCTCGACGCCCATCGCTGTCCAGGGAGTCGCCTTCGATACCATGCTGGAGTCCTACGTGCTGGACTCCACCGCGACCCGTCACGACATGGACAGCCTGGCGCTGAAGTACCTCGGCCAGAGTACCATCCGTTTCGAGGACATCGCCGGGAAGGGGGCCAAGCAACTGACCTTCGACCAGATCGCCATCGAGCAGGCCGGTCCCTACGCCGCCGAGGATGCTGACGTGACCCTGCGCCTGCACCACGCGCTGTGGGCGAAGCTGCAGGCCATCCCGTCGCTGGAGAAGGTCCTGACCGAGATCGAGATGCCGTTGGTGCCGGTGCTGGCGCGCATCGAGCGCAATGGCGCGCTGGTCGACGCCAACCTGCTCGGCAAGCAGAGCGTCGAGCTGGGCGAGAAGCTGGTCGAACTGGAGCGCAAGGCGTTCGAGCTTGCCGGCGAAGAGTTCAACCTAGGCTCGCCCAAGCAACTGGGTGCCATCCTCTATGAAAAGCTGGGCCTGCCGATTCTGTCGAAGACCGCTACCGGCCAGCCGTCCACCGCCGAGAGCGTTCTCGCCGAGCTGGCCGAGCAGGACTACGAACTGCCCAAGGTCATCATGCAGTACCGCTCGCTGAGTAAGCTCAAGAGCACCTATACCGACAAGCTGCCGGAGCAGATCAACCCTCGTACCGGGCGCATCCACACCAGCTACCACCAGGCGGTGGCGGCTACCGGCCGGCTGTCCTCCAGTGACCCGAATCTGCAGAACATCCCGATCCGCACCGCCGAGGGCCGTCGCATTCGCCAGGCGTTCGTCGCACCCAAGGGCTACAAGCTGCTAGCGGCGGACTATTCGCAGATCGAGCTGCGCATCATGGCGCACCTGGCCAAGGACGAAGGTTTGCTCGATGCCTTCCGCCATGATCGCGACGTGCACCGCGCCACCGCCGCCGAAGTGTTCGGCGTGCCGCTGGAGGAAGTGACTTCAGACCAGCGCCGCAGCGCCAAGGCCATCAACTTCGGCTTGATCTACGGTATGAGCGCCTTCGGCCTGGCCAAGCAGATCGGCGTCGAGCGCAAGGAGGCCCAGGCTTACATCGACCGCTATTTCGCCCGCTACCCTGGTGTCCTGGCTTACATGGAGCGCACCCGCGCCCAAGCCGCCGAGCAGGGCTTCGTCGAAACGCTGTTCGGTCGCCGCCTGTACCTGCCGGAAATCGGCTCGAAGAACCAGGCCATGCGCAAGGCGGCGGAGCGTACGGCGATCAACGCGCCGATGCAGGGCACTGCCGCGGACATCATGAAGCGCGCGATGGTGGCTGTGGATAACTGGCTGCAGGAGAGCGGGGTCGATGCGCGCGTCATCCTGCAGGTACACGACGAACTGGTGCTGGAGGTTCGCGAGGAACAGCTCGATCAGGTCCGCGATGCCATTCGGCCGCTGATGAGCAAGGCTGCGGAACTGGACGTTCCACTCGTCGTCGAAGCCGGAGTGGGTGCGAACTGGGACGAGGCACACTGACGAACGGTCGCAGGGCCCGCGAGCCGGGCCTTGCAGCCGGGAAGTCAAGGGTCCTTCGGGACGCGCCGAAAGTTTTTTTTGTGACCCACTGAACTTTCCTGCGAGCACCCGAGTCAGAACTCGTGAATGGCTGGTGAAGCCCTTCGATGCTCCTTTGCAGTGTTTAGTGTTGGCAGATTACTGGACCCCGCCCTAGCGGTCCGGACTTAAACCCCGAACTTCCCCCTCCCCATACGAAGCTCGGGGTTTTTTTTGCCTGCGATTCAGCCTTCCGCTTCCTCGCTGAACTCGTCTTCGCCGTCATCCAGCAGGCCCAGCCAGCCGGCCAGCACTTCCTGCGCCTCTTCCACGCCCTGACGCTTCGGCGCCGAGAACAACTGCAGCGTGGCGACATCGCCCCAGCCCTGCTGAATTTCCTTGCGCACCTTGAGCAGTGCATTCTTCGCCGCGCCATAGGCGAGCTTGTCGGCCTTGGTCAGCAGTACGTGGATCGGCAACCGGCTGGCCTGCGCCCAGTCGAGCATCAGGCGGTCGAAATCCGTCAGCGGGTGGCGGATATCCATCAACAGCACCACGCCGGCAAGGCAGTTGCGGCTGCTCAGGTAGGCCTCCAAGTGCTGCTGCCAGTGCAGTTTCAGCGGGATGGGCACCTTGGCGTAGCCATAGCCTGGCAGGTCCACCAGGCGACGCTCGTCGTCCAGGCGGAAGAAGTTCAGTAACTGGGTGCGACCGGGGGTCTTGGAGGTGCGCGCCAGGTTGGCGTGGGTCAGCGCGTTCAGGGCGCTGGACTTGCCTGCGTTGGAGCGTCCGGCGAAGGCGACTTCCAGGCCGGAATCATCCGGGCACTGGTTCACCTTGGCGGCGCTGATAAGGAAAGTGGCCTGTTGGCACAGGCCGAGAATCGGGTTTTTCGCAGTGATCTTGGAGGACATGGGTATTCCGCAGAGGGGGGTGCGACTAGGTGTCGCGGGGGGCGGTCTCGTTTCCGTTTCAGTATTGGAAGTATATAATGCCGCCGATTTTGTGTGCGCTTTATCCCCCAGGGTCGGGAGCCACGGGAACCTTGAGTCCATGCACTTAGAACGTGGATGTTCCCTGACGATGAGGACAATCATGAAGAAACTGCTGTTCGCAGCCATCGTTGCCGCGCTGGCTTCCAGCGCCCAGGCGGCCCAGGAACCGGAAGCCGTGTTCAACCGGGCTTGTGGCGCCTGCCACAATGGCCAGTTGCCCATGGCCCCGAAAAAGGGCGACGCCGCCGCGTGGAAGCCTCGCCTGGACAAGGGCATGGATACGCTGGTGCAACATGTGACCAACGGTTTCAACGCGATGCCGCCTCGCGGCCTGTGCACCGACTGCAGCACCGAGGATTACCAGGCCATCATCCACTGGATGGCGAAGTAATCCCGGAGCCCTACTCTTTCACCCTTAGCCGTTATTGGATTAGCTGATGAACAAATTGATCGTGAGTCTGCTGTTGACCCTGGGCCTTACCGGCGTTGCGCACGCCGCTGGCGATGCCAAGGCCGGTCAGGCGAAAGCTGCTGTGTGTGGTGCCTGCCACGGCGCCGATGGCAACAGCATGGCGCCCAACTTCCCGAAACTGGCGGGCCAGGGCGAGCGTTACCTGCTCAAGCAGATGCACGACATCAAGGACGGCAAGCGTACCGTGCTGGAAATGACTGGCCTGCTGACCAACCTGAGCGACCAGGATCTGGCCGATATCGCGGCCTACTTCTCCAGCCAGAACATGAGCATCGGCATGGCCGATCCCAAGCTGGTCTCCGAGGGTGAAGCCCTTTTCCGTGGCGGCAAGCTCGCCGAGGGTATGCCGGCCTGCACCGGTTGCCACAACCCGAGCGGCCTGGGTAACGCCGAAGCCGGCTTCCCGCACCTGGGCGGCCAGCATGCGGCCTACACCGCCAAGCAGTTGACCTCTTTCCGCGAAGGTGAGCGTACCAACGACGGTGACGCGATGATCATGCGCAGCATCGCCGCCAAGCTGTCCAACAAGGACATCGCTGCGATCTCCAGCTACATCGAAGGCCTGCACTGACAGGCGCGCCTGGCGGAAATCGCTGGAATGAAAAAAGGGTGGCTTCGGCCGCCCTTTTTCGCTTCCGCCGCCACTACAATGCTGGAACCGTACCTGGCGCCCCAGGTCAAAACCGCTTTGTCCCGTCCCGCACTGGCAGGACGGATCCGCTCAGCCAAGGAGTGAACCATGCGTAACCTGATCTTCACCGCCGTGCTTGCCTTTGCCGGCCTGTTCGCCCTCAGTGCCAACGCCACCGAGTTCGAAGCCGGCAAGAACTACACCGAGCTGAGCCCCTCGGTGCCGGTCTCCCAGCCGGGCAAGATCGAGGTGGTGGAACTGTTCTGGTACGGTTGCCCGCACTGCTATGCCTTCGAACCGACCATCAACCCCTGGGTCGAGAAGCTGCCGGCAGACGTTCACTTCGTTCGCATTCCCGCCATGTTTGGCGGTCTTTGGAATATCCACGGCCAACTGTTCCTGACTCTGGAGTCGATGGGCGTCGAGAGCAAGGTCCACCATGCGATCTTCGAGAAACTGCACAACACCCCGAAGAGCCTGACCACCCCGGAAGAAATGGCCGAGTTCGTGGCTGAGCAGGGCGTCGACAAGGACAAGTTCCTGAGCACCTACAACTCCTTCGCCATCAAGGGTCAGATCGAGAAAGCCAAGAAACTGGCGATGGCCTACCAGATCAGCGGCGTACCGACGATGGTGGTCAACGGCAAGTATCGCTTCGACATCGGCTCGGCCGGTAACCCGGACGCTGCGCTGGAGCTGGCCGATCAACTGATCGCCAAGGAACGTGCTGCCGCCAAGGCCGCCCAGTAAGGTACCGGCGATGCTGCCCAGGCGGAGCCGCGAACGCACGGCGGGTGCCTGTACCGCACGCGTCAACCCCGACCACCAGCGCGTGGCAGGGTTGCCGGAGGACGGTCGGCTTCGCCTGCTCAGCTTCAATATCCAGGTTGGCATCAGCACCGAGCGTTACCGTCATTATCTGACCCGTGGCTGGCAGCATCTGCTGCCGACCGCCGGGCGCGCCGGCAACCTGCAGCGCATCGGCGCGCTGCTCGCCGACTATGACGTGGTGGCGTTGCAGGAAGCCGACGGCGGCAGTCTGCGTTCCGGCTACATCAATCAGGTGGAGCACCTGGCCCAGCTCGGCGACTTTCCGTACTGGTACCAGCAGCTCAACCGCAATCTCGGGCGTATAGCCCAGCACAGCAACGGCTTGCTCAGCCGGCTGCAACCGGCTGCGCTGGAGGACCACCCGCTGCCCGGGCCGCCGGGGCGAGGCGCGATTCTGATGCGCTTCGGCGATGGTGACGATGCTCTTGCGGTGGTGATGATGCACCTGGCACTCGGTGCGCGGACACGTACCCGCCAGCTCGCCTATATCCGTGAGCTGTTGCAGGGCTATAGGCACCATGTGCTGATGGGTGACATGAACACCCACGCCACCGACCTGCTGGAAAGCTCGCCCCTGCGTGACCTCGGGCTGATCGCGCCGCAGGTGGAGGCCACTTTCCCCAGTTGGCGTCCGCAGCGCTGCCTGGACCATATCCTGCTCAGTTCCGAGCTGGCGCTGGAGCGCGTCAGTGTCCTGCCGCAACCGATTTCCGACCACCTGCCCGTGGCCGTGGAGATCCGCCTGCCGGATGCCCTGCGCACTTCCTCGTCGCTCGCCTTGCGCGGCGAGGCCCCTGAATGAGCCGCGACGACGAGCAACGCTGGAAGCAGAAATACCTGGACAGTCTTGAGCAGCAGGAAAAGCTCGAGCGCCGCTGGGATGCCCGGGTGGATCTGCTGCGCCGGGGGTTGGTGCGGAGCAGCCTGGCGGCCGAAGGAAGCGACAAGGCGGTGGACGCCTGCATGCAGGAGCTGCGCGAAGTACTCCGGTGCGATGAGATGGATGCGGGCCTCGCTCGCCTGATCCCCCAGCTTGAGAAGGCTGTGCTCGACTCCGAGCAGCGACGCCAGCAGCGGGTGGAGCAGAATATCGCCGCGCTTGGCCAGTTGTCTCAGCAACTGCTGGCGCTGGACTTGCCGGGCGAGGTGCGCAAACCGCTCAAGCGCCTGGCGAAGGATATTCCCAGCCGCGCCAGTACCTCCCGCGAGTTGCCAGCGCTGCTCAGTGAGTTGAGCAACCTGCAGCGTCGCGTTCTTGACCACTTCGGCGAAAGCGTTGCCGAACAACGTCCCGGCCTGCTGCAGCGGCTGTTCGGCAGCCGCGATGGCGTGCCGTCTGACGCAGTGGAGCAGGCACCTGCTGCCCTGCCTGTAATGGCTGATGCAGCCGCGCCGCTGCCTGCGACAGAGGTGGCGGTGCCAGAGGCCGTTGCGGAAACTCAATCACCCGCACCCGCACCCGCACCCGCACCCGCACCCGCACCCGCACCCGCACCCGCACCCGCACCCGCACCCGCACCCGCACCCGCACTTGTTGTGGCGCCCGCCGCAGCGGAAGTTGCGGGTCAGGGACGCGCTGAATCGGTCATCTCCGGCAATGCCGAGCCGGTAGCCGTTGCGGAACCCTCTCGCGCACCGGAAGCACCGAACGAGCCGGCGCTGCTCGACAGCCTGCCCCTGCCGCCCGGTCTGTTCGGCAAGCCGGAGGAGCTCACTGAGGCGAGCGATCCCTACGCCTTGCCGCCGCGCCCGGAGCCGGGTTACAGCGCCGTGGCGCCGCATATCGAGGCCAGCCTGCTGCACCTGCTGGACGAAATGCGCCTGCCGGCAACCCATCAGCCCCAGGCCGAGGCGCTGCGTACACGTATTCATGGCAGCCTGAACTGGTACGAACTGGTGCCGGTCCTGGACGATCTGGCGGTGCTAGTGTTGTCGCTCAACGACAGCGGCCAGCGCGAGTTCGAAGGCTACCTGCATCAGCTCAACGAGCGCCTGGGTGCCTTTCTCGACGGCCTGCAGACCGTACATGAGGATCACGCCGGCTCCAGCTCCAGTGCGCGCCGCCTGGATGACAGCCTGCGCGAGCAGGTCAGCGGGCTGAAGGACAGCGTTCTGGGCGCGACCGATCTGGATAGTCTCAAGCATACGGTTGAGTCCCGGTTGCAGGGGTTGGTCGGCACGATGGACCGCTTTCGCGAGGAGCGTGAAGCCCGTGAGCGCGAGGTAGGAGAGCGCATCCAGTCGCTGATGACCCGCGTGGCGAACATGGAAGAAGAGGCGCGCACCTTCAAGGCCAATATCGAAGATCAGCGGCAGAAGGCCATGACCGACGCACTCACCGGCCTGCCCAACCGCGCCGCGCTGAGCGAGCGGCTGGAGCTGGAGATGGCGCGCTGGCAGCGCTACGGCGGCGATCTGCTGTTAGCGGTGCTGGACGTGGACCACTTCAAGCGCATCAACGACGACTTCGGCCACCTGGCCGGCGACAAGGTGCTGAAGATCATCGCCAGCGAACTGGCCCGGCGCTTGCGCAAGACCGATTTCATCGCTCGTTTCGGCGGCGAGGAGTTCGTCGTACTGCTGCCGTCGACGCCGCTGGATGGTGGCCGGCAACTGCTTGAAGTGCTGCGTGCAGCGGTGGAAGCCTGTCCGTTCCACTTCAAGGGCGAGCGGCTGGCGATTACCTGCTCCGCCGGCCTGACCGCATTCCGCAGGGGTGAGCGTAGCGAGGCAGTCTTCGAGCGCGCCGACCAGGCTCTGTACCGAGCCAAGCGCGGCGGTCGCAACCGCCTGGAAGTCGACTGAGGCCCTCTTTCGCCGGGGAAAGCGCGTCCACCCCCTGTGCGGCCCCCCTTTGCGCGGGAAGTCCTTGACGAACGAAAGCTATTAGGTTTTGATTCGCGCAATTATCTTTCGAATCGAAACTTATACGCTCATGTCGAAACGCAATACGCCGCAACGCCGCCACGACATCCTCGCCTTGCTCGCCGAGCAGGGAGAGGTAAGCGTGGATGACCTCGCACGGCGTTTCGCCACCTCAGAAGTCACCATCCGCAAGGACCTGGCGGCGCTTGAGAGCAACGGCCTGCTGCTGCGCCGCTATGGTGGCGCGGTCCCGATGCCCCATGAGCTGATTGGCGAAACCAGCCAACCGCTGTCGCGTTACAAGCAGGCCATAGCCCGTGCGGCTGCGACCTGCATCCGTGAGCACGCGCGGATCATCATCGACAGCGGGAGCACTACCGCTGCGCTGATTCCCGAGCTGGGCCGCAAGCCAGGGCTGCTGGTGATGACCAATTCGCTCAATGTGGCCAATGCGCTGCGTGAGCTGGAGCGCGAGCCGGTGCTGCTGATGACCGGTGGGACCTGGGATCCCCACTCCGAATCTTTCCAGGGCCAGGTGGCCGAGCAGGTCCTGCGCTCCTACGATTTCGATCAGTTGTTCATCGGTGCCACCGGGCTCGACCTGGAGCGCGGCACTACGACATTCAATGAGCTGCTGGGGCTGAGCCGGGTCATGGCCGAAGTCGCCCGTGAGGTGATCGTCATGGCCGAAGCCGACAAGCTGGGACGCCGCATTCCCAATCTGGAGCTGCCGTGGAGCAGCGTGCAGATACTGATAACCGACGAACGCCTGAGCGACGAGGCGTACGAACTGATCCAGGCACGTGGCGTGAAAGTGATCCGCGCACGCTGCGAAGACTGAAGGAGAACCGACTCATGTGTGGAATCGTTGGCGCAATCGCCGAACGTAATGTGACCCCGATCCTCGTCGAAGGCCTCAAGCGCCTCGAGTACCGAGGCTACGATAGCGCCGGGGTTGCCGTGGTCGACGGCAACGGCGCGCTGGATCGCCGCCGTCGCGCGGGCAAGGTTTCGAGCCTGGAGCAGGCCATCGAGGAACAGCCGCTGGCCGGACGCCTGGGCATCGCCCACACCCGCTGGGCCACCCACGGCGCGCCCACCGAGTCCAACGCCCATCCGCACTTCTCCCACGGCGAAGTGGCCGTGGTGCACAACGGCATCATCGAGAACTACGAAGCGCTGCGCGAGATGCTCCAGGCGCGTGGCTACGAGTTCACTTCGCAGACCGATACTGAAGTCATCGTCCATCTGCTGCACCTGCGCCTGACCGAGCTGGGCGACCTTACCGTCGCTCTCAAGGCCGCGGTCAAGGAGTTGCACGGTGCCTACGGCCTGGCTGTGATCAGTTCCAGGCAGCCCGACCGTATCCTTGCTGCGCGCAGTGGCAGCCCGCTGGTGGTGGGCCTGGGCCACGGCGAAAACTTCCTCGCCTCCGACCAGCTCGCGTTGCGCCAGGTGACCGACCGCTTCATCTACCTCGAAGAAGGCGATATCGCCGAGATCCGTCGCGATAGCGTGCAGCTTTGGGATGTGAAGGGCCAGCCCGTGCAGCGCGAAACCGTGCGCTACCACGAAGGTGCCGAGGCAGCCGACAAGGGCACCTATCGCCACTTCATGCTCAAGGAAATCCACGAGCAGCCCGCCGTTGTGCAGCGCACCCTGGAAAGTCGCCTGGGCACCGAGCAGGTGCTGGTAGACAATTTCGGCCCGCAGGCCCGCGACTTGCTGGCCAAGGTGCGCAATGTGCAGATCGTCGCCTGCGGCACCAGCTACCATGCCGGCATGGTCGCCCGTTACTGGCTGGAAGGCCTGACCGGCATTCCCTGCCAGGTCGAAGTTGCCAGCGAGTTCCGCTACCGGAAAGTCGCCGTGCACCCTGATTCGCTGTTCGTCACCATTTCCCAGTCCGGTGAAACCGCCGATACCCTGGCTGCGCTGCGCTATGCCAAGGAGCTGGGCTTCCTGTCGAGCCTGGCGATCTGCAACGTTGCTACCAGCTCGCTGGTGCGCGAATCGGACATGACCCTGTTGACCAACGCCGGCCCGGAAATCGGCGTTGCTTCCACCAAGGCGTTCACCACCCAGTTGGTGGCGCTGATGCTGCTGACCCTGGGCATCGGTCAGGTGCAGAAGCGCCTGGGCGAGGGTGTCGAGGCCAAGCTGGTAGCTGAGCTGCGTCGCCTGCCGACTCGCCTGGAGGAGGCGCTGGCGATGGAAACGGTGGTAGAAAAAGTCAGCGAACTGTTCGCCGAGAAGCACCACACCCTGTTCCTTGGCCGCGGCGCCCAGTATCCGGTGGCGATGGAGGGCGCGCTCAAGCTCAAGGAAATTTCCTATATCCACGCCGAGGCCTACCCGGCCGGAGAGCTCAAGCACGGCCCGCTGGCACTGGTAGACGCCGACATGCCAGTGGTTACCGTGGCGCCGAACAACGAGCTGCTGGAGAAGCTCAAGTCCAACCTGCAGGAAGTGCGCGCCCGTGGTGGCGAGCTGGTGGTCTTCGCCGAAGGCGGCACCGGCATCGACAATGGCGCGGGTATCCACGTGGTGGGCATGCCGGCGATCCATGACAGCCTGGCACCGATTCTCTACACCGTGCCCCTGCAACTGCTGTCGTATTACGTTGCAGTGCTCAAGGGCACTGACGTCGACCAGCCGCGTAACCTGGCGAAGTCCGTGACGGTGGAGTAGGCCGCAGCCCGTGAAACAGCGGGCGCGCCAATGGGAAAAGGTCCTTTCGGGGGCCTTTTTTCGTTCATGGGGGAGGCGGGGGATCAACATTCCCCCGGTGCCTGCACGTCCGGGGGTGTGGACGGGGCACCGAGGCCATGCGGCAGGAGCCGCAACACGAGGGGAATGAAAATCGACCTTGTCTTGTGGACAAGGTCGGACTCCGACCCTTCGAGGGGTACCTGACAAGTCTCCCGAAGGGTGCGAGAGCGGGCCAACGATAGAAGCTGGCTACTGGCCGGTCAATCGAAAACGGCAAACGCTCGTTGGCCATGTTCGATATTCGAACCGAATGCGCATTGATGAACCGCGGATTTCGTTAGCCGGCTATCGGAGGTGTCTATACTGTTTCCGAATGTGTCAGCGAAAGATCGCCGAGGCGATGTGTCTGATGCGGGGCGACCAGGGACTTTCGCCCAGATGTCCGGGAAGCAGTTCAACCCAACAAGAGAAGCCCCATGAACGCACCTGCCTCGACTCCCCAGTACTCGGCCCATGAGCGCCGTTCGCGCATCCTCGCCATCGTCGGCGCCTCCTCGGGCAACCTGGTGGAGTGGTTCGACTTCTACGTCTACGCCTTCACCGCCCTCTACTTTGCCCATGCGTTCTTCCCGTCGGACAACCCGACGGTACAGTTGCTCAACACTGCAGGAGTCTTCGCCGCCGGTTTCCTGATGCGCCCCATCGGTGGCTGGATGTTCGGCCGCATCGCCGACAAGAAGGGCCGCAAGACCGCGATGATGATCTCGGTGCTGATGATGTGCGGCGGTTCGCTGGCCATCGCGGTGATGCCGACCTACGCCACCATCGGCGTCGCGGCGCCTGTGCTGCTGCTGATCGCGCGGCTGTTCCAGGGGCTTTCGGTGGGCGGCGAGTACGGCACCAGCGCCACCTACATGAGCGAAGTGGCGCTCAAGGGCCAGCGTGGCTTCTTCGCCTCGTTCCAGTACGTCACCCTGATCGGCGGCCAGTTGCTGGCGGTGCTGGTGGTGGTGATCCTGCAACAGCTTCTGAGCTCAGATGAACTGAAGGACTGGGGCTGGCGGATTCCCTTCGTGGTCGGCGCAATCACCGCGGTGATTGCCTTCTACCTGCGCCGGTCGCTGAACGAGACGGCCAAGGAAGCCAACCTCCAGCGCAAGGAGTCCGGCACGCTCACCGAACTGTTCACCCATCACAAGCGCGCCTTCTTCACCGTGCTCGGCTTTACCGCGGGCGGCTCGCTGATCTTCTACACCTTCACCACCTACATGCAGAAATACCTGGTGAACACCGCCGGGATGGACGCCAAGCTGGCCAGCGGCGTGATGACCTTCGCGCTGTTCGTCTACATGTGCATGCAGCCCCTGTTCGGCTCGCTCTCCGACCGTATCGGCCGCAAGACCTCGATGCTCTGGTTCGGTGCGTTGGGGATGATCTTTACCTGGCCGATCCTTTCCGCGCTCAAGGCGGTGAGCAGCCCATACCTGGCCTTTGTGCTGATCATCGCGGCGATGGCCATCGTCAGCCTGTACACCTCCATCAGCGGGCTGATCAAGGCGGAGATGTTCCCGCCGCAGATCCGTGCGCTGGGCGTGGGCCTTTCCTACGCCGTGGGTAATGCCATCTTCGGCGGCTCGGCCGAGTACGTGGCGCTCGGGCTCAAGAGCGTGGGTGTGGAAGAGTATTTCTACATCTATGTCTCGGTGATGTGCGGCGTGGCGCTGATCGTCTGCCTGCTGCTGCCGGACCTGCGCAAGGTCAGCTATCTCAACGATGAAGACTGACCCGGCGCGCAGCCCGGATATCTAGCCGCCCGTCCGGCCGCGCAGTGCGTGGTTGGGCAGGGCCAGGGCGAGCAGCAGCGCCAGTACGCCGAAGCCGGCGTTGATCAGGAACAGGTGGCTGAACACCCGGTCCAGCACCAGGCGCTGAGCTTCATGGCCTGCGCCACTCAGGCTTTCCAGCAGCGCGCTGGCCGACAGGCCTTGGCCGGCATCACCCGCCAGCGGCTGCAGCATGGCCAGTAACAACGCCGACATCAGTGCGATGCCCACCGCTCCGCCCAGGGAGCGGAACAGCGTGATGTTGCTGGTCGCAACGCCCAGGAAGCGCGTGTCCACGGCACTCTGCGCCGCCACCAGGCTGGTGGGGAACTGGGTCCCGGCGGCGATACCCGTCAGCAGCATGCAGAGGCCCGAGAACAGGTAGGCATCCGGCGTGGCGAGCGCCAGGCCGACGATGGCGCAGGGCGTCAGCAGCGCTCCGGCTACGATCTGCGGCTTGTAGCGGCCGAGCACCGCCGTCAGGCGGCCACAGCAGTACGCGCCGATCGGTACGCCCATCGCCAGCGGCAACAGGTGCAGTGCCGCGCTGTCGGCGCCGGCTCCGGTAACCGACTGGAAGCGCAACGGCACCAGAACCGATAACGAAATGACCTGGAAGCTGGCGAAGAAGCCGATCAGCCAGCTCAAGGTCGCCGCGCGAATACCGAACAGTTGCATTGGCACCAGCGGCTCCGGGGCGCGACGCTCCTGCACCACGAAGAGCACGATCAGCACCAGCGCCGCAGTGAGCAGGCCGAGCATCTGGGGATCGTTCCAGCGCGCGCCTTGGCCGACTTCGGTGATGGCCAGAAGCAGGCTGCCCAAGCCTGCGATCATCAGAACCGTCCCCAGGTAGTCGATCACCGGTTTGCGCCCCGGTACGGGCAGGCCGCGCAGGGTCTGACGCGATACCGCGAGGGCGACCAGGCCCACCGGCAGGTTGATCAGGAACACCCAGCGCCACGACAAGTATTCGGTCAGCAGCCCGCCGAGTACCGGTCCGGCGATGCTGGCGATGGCGTACATGCTGCTGAAATAGCCCTGGTAGCGCCCGCGTTCCCGCGGTGGAACGATGTCGCCGATGATCGCCTGACTCACCGACATCATGCCGCCGGCGCCGATGCCCTGCAGGACACGGGCGATCACCAGTTGCTCCATGCTCTGGGCTGCGCCGCACAGCAGCGAGGCGGCGGTGAACAGGCCGATGGCGAAGAGAATCAGCACGCGGCGGCCATAGAGGTCACCGAGCTTGCCGTAGATCGGCATCGAGATGGTCATCGCCACCATGTAGCCGGAGATCACCCAGGCAAGCAGGTCGAAGTCGCCGAAGCCGGCGGATATGGCAGGGAGGGATACGGCGACGATGGTCTGGTCGAGTGCACCGAGGAAGATCGCCAGCATCAACCCCACCAATACGGTGCGGACGGCCGGGCGCGGCTCGGAGAAGGTATTCAAAACTGCAGACCCCTTCATTGCAGTGGTCGGAATGCCCCCGGTAGGGAGCGGTAGTTTAGTGCAATGCGACGCCGGGCTGTCACGCCGGCTTCACCTTCTCAGGGTAGGAAAGGCTCTATCTCGAGCGCGGAGACGATGTATCGCGGATTGGCTGCTACGCTTGCGTAGCGAACTATCGTTCCGCGCGCTTCTTTCGGGAACGTTTCCCGCCGAGGTGCACTCCACAGCAAAGGGAGTCGGTGGGCCCACCGCAGCGGTTGGCGCCCGATAGTTTTTCGCGGGGCCAGGCCATAGGCTAAGACTATGGAGAAGCTGGTCTATAGTTCCTCAGCCCTGTGACCAGGAGGTTTGCATGAACGCCAATCTGCCCTCTGAGTTGCTGTCCCTGCAGTTGCCGCTGCGTATCCGCATCGGCGAGGCCCAGGCTTTCGACCTCGGCCCCGACCCGCAGGTAACTCTCGTCGTGCGCGATCCGACGTTGCTGAAGGAAATCACTCGCCCAAGCCTCGACATGCTCGGCCGTGCCTATGTCGAGAAACGCATGGACATCGAAGGCCCCATCCGTGCCGTGATCGCTATGGGCGATGCCCTGAGCGAGGCTCTCGGCGCGGACGACGGTGCCACCGACTACGTGCGCGAAAGCCATGACAAGGCTACAGACGCCGAGGCGATTCACTACCACTACGACCTGTCAAACGACTTCTACCAGCTCTGGCTGGATCCGGAGATGGTGTATTCCTGCGCCTACTTCGAGACCGGCTGCGAGGACCTCGCCACCGCGCAACTGGCCAAGCTGCGCCACCTTTGCCGCAAGCTGCGCCTCAAGCCAGGCGAGCGGCTGCTCGACGTCGGCTGCGGCTGGGGCGGCCTGGCACGGCTGGCGGCCAAGGAGTTCGGTGTCGAGGTGCTGGGCATCACCCTGAGCGAGGAGCAGCTCAAGCTCGGCCGCGAACGCGTCAAGGCCGATGGCCTGGAGAGCCGGGTCACGCTGGAATGGCGGGACTATCGCGACCTGCCGCGCGACGGCCGCTTCGACAAGGTGGTCAGCGTCGGCATGTTCGAGCACGTCGGCCACGCCAATCTCGGCCTGTACTTCCAGCAGTTGTACGACGCGATACGTCCGGGAGGACTGGTGATGAACCACGGCATCACCTCGAGCAATACCGAGGGCCGCCCGGTTGGCCGGGGCGCCGGCGACTTCATCGACCGCTATGTGTTCCCCCACGGCGAACTGCCGCACCTGTCGCTGGCGGTGGCGCGGATGAGCGAGGCAGGGCTGGAAGTGGTCGATGTCGAGGGGCTGCGCCTGCATTACGCGCGCACTCTGGATTTCTGGAGCGCCAACCTTGAAGCCAGGCTTTCCGAGGCGGCCAGGCTGGTGCCTGAGCGGGCACTGCGCATCTGGCGCCTGTATCTGGCCGGTTGTGCCTATGGCTTCAAGAAAGGCTGGGTCAACTTGCACCAGATCCTGGCGAGCAAGCCGCACGCCGATGGCTTCCATGAAGTTCCGTGGAGCCGGCGCGACATCTACGCCTGATCTTCAGAAACGGTCGGCGGCCAGCCAGGTTTCCGGGCTGGTCGCCGGCGGCACGCCGCGTTCCCTTGCCCCCGCTTCGAAGGCGGCCTGCCAGCGCTGCTCGGCGCAATGTTGCCGGTAGTCGGCCGCCAGCGTTTCAACCCGCTGCAATGCCGCATCGCTGGCGACACCCGCCGCCGGGCTGTTACCCAGGCTCGCGGCGGCCCGCCGCGCCTGCAGGGTTTGCTCGGAGATGTCCAGGCAGCGGGTGAAATCCTCGTCGGACATGCCCGGATAGGGCGAGTCGTGCAGCTGCGCGAATTCGACCACGCGCATCACCGTGGAGATCAGCATCACCGAGCCCAGCATCACCGCCATCATGAACGCTGCCAGCAGCAGCGGCAGCGCCTGGAAGAACTGCCTGCGCAGCCCCCTGTCCAGTTGCTTCCAGATCGTCAGCAAATCGCGTGGAGACATGACTGTCCTTGTCATGAAGCCGGTAGGATTGCGCGAATCTAGAGGATTGTCCGGGATCACGCCATGACCGCGTCGCCATCGTCACTCATCACGCTGCGGCAACTGCCTGTCGACCAGGCTCCCTGGCCGCTCCTGTTGCTCGCCGATCCCGATGGCGGGCAGGTGCTGCGCTACCTGGCGCAATCGCGCGTGCTGGCGCTTGAGGGCGAGGAACGCGTCCTGGGGGTGGTGGTAATCACGCCGCGTGAGGCAGGCGTAGCGGAGATCACCAACCTCGCGGTGGACGAGTCCTGCCAGGGACGGGGCCTCGGGCGACGGTTGCTGCTGGCGGCCATCGAGCAGTCGCGGGACGCCGGGGTGCAACGGCTGACCATCGCTACCGGCAACTCCAGCCTTGCCCAGCTCAGCCTCTACCAGCGCGTGGGTTTCCGCATCGTTGGCGTCGAGCCGGACTATTTCGTCCGCCACTATCCCGAGCCGATCTTCGAGAACGGCATCCAGTGCCGCGACCAGATCCTGCTGGCGCTGGACCTGCAACCCTAGCTTCGGCGCCAGCGGCTGCGCGCCACCGCGTCGTGGGCGTGCAGGCTCTCGGCGTGGGTTACTTGCAGCTCGAACTCCTGCACGGCCTCATGCCCGAGCAGCGCCTGGTGCAGGCGTCGCGCGGCGTCCTCGCAGAACATCAGGTTCTGGCCGTTGGCCAGTGCGAATGCCTGCTCGTCGGCGCGCTTCACCGCAGTTTGCACGGCTGTACCGAGGGCGCTTTCCGCCAGGTCGAGCAGCGCTACCAGAGGCAGCTCCGCGAGCTGTGGATCGATGCGCAGCCGCAGGTGCGCATCGCTGCGCTGGCTGTGCGGCGTGGCGACGATGCCTTGGCTGCTGCCCAGCCAGGCGCGGACCTCATCGGCATGCAATGGGCGATGTGCGAAGTCTTCATCGAAGCGTTCCTGGATCAGTTGGCGGGCAAGGGCGGCGGAGCACGGACAGGTCGACGAATACGGCAGACGCAGCTCCAGCTCCAGGCGCAGGCCGTCGTGGTCGAGGCTGGCGTGCAGTTCGCACGGGTAGCGCTTCCAGCCGCTCAGAGGGCTGACCAGCGCGGGGCGGCGCAGCAGCAGCTCGAAGCGCAGCGCCAGACTGGCGCGCAGGGAGAGCCCGGTATGGCTATCGAGGAACTGCCGTAGCAGGCGACGCAACAGGTCGGCCGATAGCGGCTCGCCTTCGAGCATCTCCAGCGCAAGGTACAGGCGCGACATATGGATGCCCCGGGCACCGGCGTCATCGAGGCTGACGCCGGCATCGGCCAGCGCGGGGGTTTGCATCCCGGCGATGAGCAGCGGTACCGCGATGCCCTGCATTCCAACCCAGTCGAGCGTGATAGGCAGTGCAGAGGTCTGGCGGGCGATGTCGGGCAGGAAGATGGTCATGGCGGCAGTCATGCAAGATAGTGTTATAACATAACCTATTTCCTTCGCAGCATTCCTGCAACCACGATCTCAGTTTGGCTACTGGACGCAGCCGCTCACCCGCCCGCAGGTCAGTCGGGCGCGACCGCCGGAAGAACTGCTCAGGCGGCTCACGCTGGTCCAGCCGATACCACGGCTGGTGCCAGCCCAGATCTGTCCGTCGCTGGTGATGCCAGTGAAGAACGTCAGGCTGCCGAACCGCGTGCCAGTCTGCGCCCAGCGCTGTCCGCTGGCGGCATCGAAGCCGCGCAGGTAGGTGTCGTGGCCCTGGGTGGCGACGCTGTAGTAATTGCCCTGCGTGTCCATGCAGGCCAGCACCCGCGCGGACCAGGCGCAGGCGGCGGGCGCCTCGCCGGGGAAGGGCAGCGGTGGTTGGCCGGCGACGCTGGTGAAGGAAATAGGCAGGCAGAGCAGTCCCGGAAGCAGGAAGCGGCGGAGCATCAGCGTCTCGCATGGCTGGTGTGGTGCAACGGTATCGCACGTCGGCGGCGGATTGTCGATCTTGAATTGTTATAATATAACATAAATATCGCATCCTTCCGGAGACGGCCATGACCGAACAGGAACTGCTTGCCCAGCCCGGCGAGGCCTACATGAGCGAGGCGCAACAGGGCTATTTCCGCGACCTTCTGCACCGCCAGCGCAACGCCTTGCAGGTGCGCATCGACGACGAATTCCACGCGCTGCGCGATGGCGAGCG
Organism: Pseudomonas triclosanedens; assembly: GCF_026686735.1. NCBI lineage: Bacteria > Pseudomonadati > Pseudomonadota > Gammaproteobacteria > Pseudomonadales > Pseudomonadaceae > Pseudomonas > Pseudomonas triclosanedens. The sequence continues at coordinate 224,975 of NZ_CP113432.1, forward strand.
GCCTGCCGACGACGCCGATCTCGCCAGCCGCGAGGAGGAGCGCCAGTGGCAGATGCGTCTGCTGGAGCGCGAGAAAAAACTTCTCGACAAGATCGACCAGGCGTTGGATCGCCTGGCGCGCGGCGAGTACGGCTGGTGCGAGGAGACCGGCGAGCCGATCGGTCTGCGCCGTCTGCTGCTGCGCCCTACCGCCTCGCTGTGCATCGAGGCCAAGGAGCGCCAGGAACGGCGCGAACTGCACATCCGCGAAGCATGATCCATCCGGAGACCCACCCGTGAATGCCCCACTTCCTGTCACCGTGCTGTCCGGCTTCCTTGGCGCCGGCAAGAGCACGCTGCTCAATCATGTGCTGAAGAGCCGCGAGGACCTGAAGGTCGCGGTGATCGTCAACGACATGAGCGAAATCAACATCGATGGCCGCGAGGTGCAGCAGGGCGTCAGCCTCAACCGCGCCGAGGAACGCCTGGTCGAAATGAGCAATGGCTGTATCTGCTGCACGTTGCGCGAGGACCTGCTGGAGGAAGTCAGCCGGCTCGCCAGTGAAGGCCGCTTCGACTACCTGCTGATCGAGTCCACCGGCATCTCCGAACCGTTGCCGGTCGCCGAGACCTTCACCTTTCGCGACGATCAGGGCCGCAGCCTGTCGGACCTGGCGCGGCTGGATACGCTGGTCACGGTGGTCGACGGACTGAACTTCCTCGCCGACTACCAGGGCGCCGACAGCCTCGCCGAGCGTGGCGAGACCCTCGGCGAAGATGACGAGCGCTCGCTCAGCGACCTGCTGGTGGAGCAGGTGGAATTCGCCGACGTCATTCTCGTCAGCAAGATCGATCTGATCGGCAGCGCCGAGCGTGACGAGTTGCTGGCCATCTTGCGCAAGCTCAATCCCGACGCCGATATCCTGCCGATGGTCATGGGACAGGTACCGCTGGCAAGAATCCTCGACACCGGCCGGTTCGACTTTCAGCGTGCGGCCCGCGCGCCGGGCTGGCTCAAGGAGTTGCGCGGCGAGCACCTGCCGGAAACCGAAGTCTACGGTATCGCCTCCAGCGTCTACCGCGCGCGCCGGCCCTTCCACCCGCAGCGCTTCCATGACTTCCTGGCGCGCCCCTGGAGCAATGGGCGGCTGCTGCGTTCCAAGGGCTTCTTCTGGCTCGCCAGCCGCTATCGCGAGGCGGGCAGTTGGTCCCAGGCGGGCGGTCTGATGCGCCACGGCCTGGCCGGGCGCTGGTGGCGTTTCGTTCCGCGCGAGGCCTGGCCGCAGGATACCGCCGACCTGCAGACAGTGCTTCGCCAGTGGCACGCCGATAGCGGGGATTGCCGCCAGGAACTGGTGTTCATCGGCCAGCACCTCGATTTCGCGGCACTCTTCGCGGAGCTGGACCGCTGCCTGCTGGATGACGCCGAAATGTCCGCCGGGCCGGCCGCATGGAAGGTATTGCCCGACCCGTTCGAGCCCTGGGAGGCATCCGCCTGATGTTTGCCATCGAGACGCCGGCATGGCCGCGCCAGGTGCTCGGCGAAGACCCTCAGGTTCTTGCCGAGGTGCTACGGGACGACGTCAATCTGGCGGTCTGGCGGCGCAGTCTGTATCCGGAAATCGCCGAGTTCGCCGATGTGTTGCGGGCGCAACCGGTGGATCTGAAACAGACTCTGGCCGTGCAGGACGAGCGCGTGCTGCTCGGGGGGCTGTTGGCGATGTATTCCTCGCTGACGGGCTATGCCATGTTCCGCGCCGATCTCGAATGGCTGGCGGATGCGTTCGCCTGCCTCACCGGCGCGCAACGTATCGGCCTGCGCCTGCGTAGCCTGGATCGAGCGATGTGTCCGCGCTTCCATGTCGACCATGTTCCGCTGCGCCTGGTCACCACCTACGTCGGAGCCGCCAGCCAGTGGCTGGAAGAGTGGGCGATGGCCCGCTCGCGCCTGGGCGACCCGCAGGCGGAGCCGCAGCAGCGCGCGCAGATACGCCAGATGGCGAGCGGCGATGTGGGCCTGTTCAAGGGTGAGAAATGGTCGGGCAACCAGGGTGGCGGAATCGTTCATCGCTCGCCGCAGACTGCGATGGGGGAGCGGCGCCTGTTACTGACGCTCGACTGGCTGGGTTGAGCAAAAAAATGGGCCGCCTGGGGATGGCGGCCCAATTCACCAAGATCATGCCCGGCGTGGGGTGCCGAGAGGGTGTGAGGTACCCGTGGACAGTAAGCCCGAGGTGTGTGACAGGCCGATGAATGGCGCTCAGGGCTTGCGCCACTGGCCGTGGCTCTGGCTTTCGCAGAACGGCTGGAGGATGCGCGCATCGCTGGCGATGCCGTAGTAATGGATGTCCTGGCGATACGGTGCGCCTTGTACCTGCGCGTTCTCACAGACGCCGAATGCGCCGCTCGGACAACTCTCCGCGAAGGTGACCTGGACCTTCTGGTCCTTCAGTTGCGGCTGGCAGAAACCATCGCGGAACAGCTTCTCGGGGATGCTGCGGTTCTGTTGGCAGACCTTCACATCGAGATTCGTTCCCTGACTGTGCACGATGCAGGCATCGGCCTGGGCGAGCAGCGGAAGGGCGGAGAGTGTAGCGAGGAGCAGGGCCGTCGGGCGCATGGAAATCGGGTCCTCTGGAGGAAGCCGCGACTCTAGCGCTTTTCCTCACACGCGTCAGGCGGCACCATGAGCGAATGTTGAAGCAGATCCCTACTCATCTCATCGCCGGCCCGCTGGGCGCCGGCAAGACCACTCTGTTGCGCGAATTGCTGGCACAGCGTCCGGCGGACGAGCGCTGGGCGGTGCTGGTCAACGAGTTCGGCCAGATCGGCCTGGACGCCGCGTTGCTCGAACGCGGGGACGACGGTATTGCGCTGGGCGAAGTAGCTGGTGGTTGCGTGTGCTGCGTGAACGGCGTGCCGTTCCAGGTAGGCCTGGGGCGCCTGCTGCGCAAGGCCAGGCCGCAGCGGCTGTTCATCGAGCCATCCGGGCTGGGGCACCCGATGCAGTTGTTTGCGCAGTTGCAGGCGAAGCCCTGGAAAGGCGTGTTGGCCATACAGCCATTGGTGATGGTGCTGGACGCCGCTGCGCTCGCCGCAGGGCAGGCGTTGCAGGAGACCCAGCGCGAGGCGCTGGCGCATGCCGGGCTGCTGGTGCTGAACAAGTCCGAAGGTCTGAGCGATGCGCAGCGCGCCGAGCTGCGGGCAAGCCTGCCGGCGTTGCCGATGGCCTGGACCAGCCACGGGCAGTTGGCCCTGGCCGGGTTGCCGAGCAGCGGACTGGCCGATGCGGCTGCCGAGTTGCCGCCGTCACCTGCCGCCGAGGCTTCGGTGCTGCTGCTCCGGCGGCAGCCGTTGCGACAGGCCCGGGTCGATGGTGGGCGACAGGCGGTTGGCTGGCGTTTCCACCCGGACTGGCGTTTCCGCGTCGACGAGCTGGATGCCTGGCTAGGTACCATTCCCGGTCTGCTGCGGGCCAAGGCCGTGCTGCATGGCGTCGACGGCTGGCGCGCCTGCAACCGTACCGGGCGGCCGGCGCCGTGGACGGCCAGCGAGTGGCGGCGCGACAGTCGGATCGAATTGATCCTGGCCACGGAAATCGATGAGCAAACGCTTCAGGATGCGTTGCTCAGCCATGCCATTGCTCCAGACTGACAGACGAGGTTGCCCTCGCGGAGCTGGTGAATGATAATAATTATCAGAAGATACTGCTTCGTGAACTCTTTCCGCAGGCTTTCTCATGTCGTTACCCCAACCGCGCGAATCGGTGGACGCCAGTTTTGCCGTGTCCACCGAGGACCAACTGTCCACTTCCGCCACGGCCGTGGACGGTGCCGTACTGCCCAGCGTGAACGCCCAGCGCGTGAATGAGGCCAGTCTGCGGTTGGTGAGTTGCGCGGGCGAGCGCCGCGACGAGGAAGTGGTTCCCGAAGAGGTACTGATTCCCTATGCCGCGCCCGTTGAGGGCGTGGAAGAGGGTGAGGAGCCGCCGCGCAGCGGTGGCTGGTGGAAGTCGTCGGGCCTTGCCATCGGCATGCACGCGGCGATCGTCGCTGCGCTGGTGTGGGTGATGCCTTCTCCCGCCGAGCTGAATCTTGGCCAGGGCGAAATGCCCAAGGCGATGCAGGTCAGCGTCGTCACCCTGCCGCCCAAGCCTGAGCCGGTGCAGCAGCCACCTGCTGCCGCACCGACCCCTCCGCCGCCGGAGCCCGAGCCGCCCAAGCCTGTCGAGCCGCCCAAGCCGGTGGAGAAGCCCAAGCCCAAACCCAAGCCGGTCGAGAAGGCCGTGCCCAAGGTTTCGCCCAAACCCAAGCCGAAACCCAAGCCCGAGCCGGAACCCGAGCCTGCGCAGGAATCCGCCGCCGCGCCGACTCAGGCACCCCCGCCGCCGCCCGCCGCGCCAACCGTCGGCCAGTTCACGCCGGGAGCGCAAGCCGCGCCGGCTGGCTCTCAAGGCCCCGCCGGCCTGCCTACCGGCAGCCTCAGCGACAGTGATATCAAGCCGCTGCGCATGGATCAGCCGGTCTACCCGCGCATGGCTCAGGCGCGGCAGATCGAAGGCCATGTGAAGGTGCTGTTCACTATCACCAGCGATGGGCGGATCAGCGATATCCAGTTCCTCGAGTCGACGCCGCCCCGGGTCTTCGAGCGCAGCGTGCGTGACGCGATGGAGAAATGGCGCTTCGAGCCCCGCATGCTGGGCGGCCGGATCGTCGCGCGCCAGGCCACCAAGGTATTCAATTTCGAGCTGAAGAAAGCCCGACGCTGAGTCCGTTTCGCCAGCCACGAAAAACGCGCCCCCGGGGCGCGTTTTTCGTTATGCCTGGGGCGTGCTCGCCTGGCGTCACGCTTCCTGCGTCAGCAGCTCCGCCTTCGCCAGCTCCAGCGCTTCGCGCGGTCCGCCCACGGCGATCTGCGTCGGTACGGCGAGCATCAGGTTCAGCGGCAGGCCAAAGGCTTCCACCAGATTGCCGTCGCGGTCATGGCCGGGGTCGCTGCCCAGCCATTCGCAGGGCAGCCGTTCGGCACAACTGCCGCCTTCGTCGATGTAACCGTACAGTGGCTTGCCCAGCGCGGAGGCGTAGCCCAGTTCGAATGCGGTGCCGCTGTCCGGCTCCGTCCCGCGGAAGGGGTTGAGGTTAGCCAACACGGCATCGGCTCCGGCGATGAGTGCAAGATTGGCCTGGTAGATCCACAGCGCCTGTTCCTGGGGGCCATCTATGCCCTCCGGCACCGAATGGTCCAGGGGATATACACCCTGCAGGCCGAATTCGGCGCACAGCGCCTTGAGCCGTTCGCCCTGTTCGAGAGCGTCGGGGCGAAACACATCGGGGCCGGCGAGGTAGATCTTGAGCATGGTCAGAGTCCCATCAGCGACAACATCAGGAAGGTAGCGAACAGCACGAAGTGGGTCATGCCCTCGATGGCGTTGGTCCTGCCATCGTGCAGGTTGAAGCCGGCGACGATCAGGGTGATGAACATCATGCCGGTCTGCAGCGGCGTCATCGCCATCTGGATCTGCTGCCCCTTGAACAGTGCCAGTGCCTCGATCACCGGCACCGTGAGAATCACCGTGGACAGTGAGGCGCCCAGGGCGATATTGACCACAGGCTGCATGCGGTTGGCCAGCGCCGCGCGCAGGGCCGTGAGGATTTCCGGGCTGGCGGAGATAGCCGCCACCAGCAGCGCCGGCACGATCGGCGGCACGCCGCTGCCTTCCAGGCTTACGTCCAGCGTCTTCGACATCACCTCGGCCAGCGCGCCGATCAGCACCACGCCCACCACCAGCAGCATGACCGACTGCCGGCTGCTGCCGTGGCTTTCGTGGGGCTCGCCTTTCTCGCCGTGGGCGGCGTAGTTGTAGCTGAAGAAGTAGCTGTGCAGGCCGGTCTGCATACGCAGGAACAGCGCGTAGAGCATCACCATGCAGCCAATGGTGAACATCGAGTAGAGCTTCCATTGCTCGGCCGGAATCAGCTCCGGCACCACCATCGATATCCCCACGGCGGTGAGGATCATGGTCACGTAGGTCTTGCCGGAGTCGTCGTTGTACGACTGCTCGCCGTGCTTGAGCCCGCCGAGCAGCGCGGCGAGGCCGAGGATGCCGTTCATGTCGAGCATTACCGCGGCGTAGATGGTGTCGCGGGCGAGGGTTGGCGAGTGGTTGTGGTTCATCATGATCGCCAGGATCACCACCTCCACCAGTACCGCCGCCAGGGTCAGGATCATGGTGCCGTAGGGCTCGCCGACCTTTTCCGCGAGCACTTCGGCGTGATGCGCGACGCGTAGCGAAACGCTGATGATCACCGCCAGCAAGACGCTCGCGGCGATCCCTGCGAGCAGTTTGCCGCCGCCCAGCAGGCTGTGTTCCAGCGGATAGACCGCCAGCGCCACCAGCAGGGCGAGGATGAGGAATTTTTCGTCTTTGAGCGCGCGCAGCATCGAGGGATATCCGTTCCGCGGAGGCGAGTGCGCCATCTTAGGCAATGCGCCGCAAGCGCACCAGCGGACGCCGTGGCGCACCCCTGGCTGCGCCGCGCAGTTCGTCTATCCGCTGCGTTCGGGGGTTCCGCCGATACCGCCGAGCGGCCGTAGCCATGCAATAATTCCCGCCGACAGCCTGATAACGAGATCTCACCATGTACGACTGGCTCAATGCCCTGCCCAAGGCCGAACTGCACCTGCACCTGGAAGGTTCGCTGGAGCCCGAACTATTGTTCGCCCTGGCAGAGCGCAACAAGGTCGCCCTGCCCTGGGGCGACGTCGAGAGCCTACGCAAGGCATACGCCTTCAACAATCTGCAGGAATTTCTCGATCTCTACTATGCCGGCGCCGACGTGCTGCGCACCGAGCAGGACTTCTACGACCTGACCTGGGCGTACCTGGAGAGGTGCAAGGCGCAGAACGTCATCCACGTCGAGCCGTTCTTCGACCCGCAGACCCACACTGACCGCGGCGTTCCGTTCGAAGTGGTGCTGCGCGGCATCCAGGGCGCGCTCGAGGATGGCGAGAAGCGGCTGAGTATCACCCACGGCCTGATCCTCAGCTTCCTGCGCCACCTGCCCGAGGAGGAGGCGTTCAAGACCCTCGACCAGGCCATGCCGTTCCGCGACGCCTTCGTCGCCGTCGGCCTGGACAGCTCCGAAGTCGGACACCCGCCGAGCAAGTTCCAGCGCGTGTTCGACCGTGCCCGCAGCGAAGGCTTCCTCACCGTCGCCCATGCCGGCGAGGAAGGTCCGCCGCAATACATCTGGGAGGCTCTCGACCTGCTCAAGGTCGAGCGCATCGACCACGGTGTGCGCGCCATCGAGGACGAGCGGCTGATGCAGCGCATCATCGATGAGCAGATCCCGCTGACCGTCTGCCCGTTGTCCAACACCAAGCTCTGCGTGTTCGGCCACATGCGCGAACACAACATCCTCGACATGCTCGAGCGTGGCGTGAAGGTGACGGTGAACTCGGACGACCCGGCTTATTTCGGCGGCTACGTCAGCGAGAACTTCCAGGCGCTGCATGAGCACCTGGGCATGACCAGGGAGCAGGCGCAGCGCCTGGCGCAGAACAGCCTGGATGCGCGGCTGGTGAAGTGATTGACTGGCGAGGCCCTCCACCTCACCGTGCGGAGGGCGGCGCCAGCAGTTCCAGATCGCCCAGCAGACGGCCCAGCTCGGCCATGTCCCGTACCCGTGCGATCTCCAGGCCCAGGCTGGCGAAGTCCACCTCGCCGAAGCCTATCGCCCGCGCTCCCGCGTCCAGTCCCGCACGCAGGCCGGGCAGGCTGTCGTCCACCACCAGGCATCGTTGCGGCGCCACGCCCAGGCTGCGGGCGGCATGGAGGATCAGCTTGGGGTCTGGCTTCCATGCGCCCACCTCGTAAGCGCTGATCACCTGGCCGCGAAAGTCATCCAGCAGACCGGCGCAGCTCAGGCTGGTTTCGATCTTGTCGCGGGGGCCGTTGGAGGCGACGCATTTCGCCACCCGCAGGCGGCGCACCAGTTCCACGGCGCCCGGCATCGGTTTCAGATGGGCGCGCAGCCAGGGCAGGCTGCGCTGTCGGTACTCGGCCAGGAACTGCGCTGGCGCGATGCCCGGATACAGTTGTCCGAGGCGCTCCACCACATCCTGGAAGCGCTCGCCCCGATAGATCGACAGGATCGCCTCCAGCGACGTGCGGACATTGCGTTCGCCCAGCAGGGTGACAATCAGCCCGGCGGATAGGCGCTCGCTGTCCACCAGCGTGCCGTCGCAGTCGAAGATCACCGCCTCGATCGGCTCATCCATTTCAGCCCCCGGCGCTGGCTGCGCTCAGGGCGGCAGGGAAGTCCGGGTGATAGGTGGCGGCATCCGGCGCATCGATCACCCCGGCCTTGCGCAGCTTGCCCAGCACCCGCGCGTTGGCTTCGCACAGCCGGACTTCTATGCCGCGCCGTTGCAGTTGCTCGATCACTTCCTGCAGTGTCTGCAGGCCGGTGATATCCATGAACGGCACGCGCCGCAGACGGATGATCAGCGTCTTCGGGTCGGTATGGGTCTTGGCCAGCGCGCGCTCGAAAGTTTCCGCCGCGCCGAAGAACAGCGGCCCTTCGATGCTGTACACCAGCACGCCCGGCGGCAGTTCTGCCAGGCCGCGACCGCGCAGCTCGACGTCCAGCTCCGGGCCTTCCTCGGCGTGCACTTCCACCGACGACGCCATGCGCCGCAGGAAGTGCAGCATTGCCAGGATCACGCCGATGTTCACGGCGATCACCAGGTCGCTGAATACCGTCAGCAGGAAGGTCACCAGCAGAATCGTGACGTCGGCGCGCGGCGCGCGCTTGATCATGAACAGGAAGTGCCGTGCCTCGCTCATGTTCCAGGCCACCACGAAGAGGATCGCCGCCAGCGCGCATAGTGGGATGTTCGAGGCCAGCGGTGCGAGGAACAGCAGGATCAGCACCAGCGTCGCCGCATGGGTGACGCCGGCCAGGGGACTGTTGCCGCCGTTGCGGATGTTGGTCGCGGTGCGGGCGATAGCACCGGTGGCGGCGATGCCGCCGAACAGCGGAGTGACCAGGTTGGCGATGCCCTGGCCGATCAGTTCCTGGTTGGAGTCGTGACGAGTCCCGGCCATGCCGTCGGCCACTACCGCCGAGAGCAGCGATTCGATCGCGCCGAGCATGGCAATGGCGAAGGCCGGGCCGATCAGCTCCAGTACGCGCGGCAGGGTTACCTCCGGCAGGCTGAAGCTCGGCAGCCCCTGTGGAATCCCGCCGAAGGCGCTGCCGATGGTGGCCACTCCGTCGAAGTGGAACAGCGACTGGATGGCCGTCACCACCACCATCGCCACCAGCGGGCCGGGTACCCGGCGCAGCGCGTTGATGCGGGGCGCGAACAGCACCAGCGCCAGGCTCAGCATCGCCAGCAGGGTGGTGGTCAGGTGCAGTTGTGGCAGTGCCTGGATCAGGTGCCAGAGTTTCTGGTGGAAGTGATCGCCACCCACTGCCGGCAGGCCGAAGAAGTCCTTCCACTGGCCGACCCAGATGATCACGCCGATACCGGCAGTGAAGCCGACGATCACCGGCGCGGGAATGAAACGGATGATCGTGCCGAGCCGGCTGACGCCGAGCAGCACGAGAATCGCCCCGGCCATCAGCGTTGCGATCTGCAGTCCGTCCACGCCGTACTTGGCGGTGACGCCGGCAAGGATGACGATGAAGGCGCCGGTCGGCCCGGCGATCTGCACCCGGCTGCCGCCCAGCAGCGATACCAGCACGCCAGCGAAGATCGCCGTATAGATGCCTTGCTCCGGCTTCACCCCGCTGGCGATGGCGAAGGCCATTGCCAGCGGCAGGGCAACCACCCCGACGATCACGCCTGCCACCAGGTTGCGCGTCCAGTGCTCGCGGCCGAACAGTCCGGCCTTCCAGGCTTCTCGCAGGGCGATCATCGCGGTCTCCGACGGGGTATCGAGTGTGAATGCTAGCAGGAACCGCGTGGCAGTGATCTGGCGCAGGTCATGCCTGTGGCGTGCTGTCGCAGGTCTTGCGGGGTGAACAAAATATTGCACGGATTGGGTGGCGCGCAGCTTTCGCGGGTGGTCGCAGGAGTCGACATACGGGCTTTGATAAGCGAAATAGAGGGGGTCGATTTGCCAACTCGCCCTGAAATTGGCAATATTGTGTTCATTATGTTGAACATTAAGGCTTTGCCCCTCCCCACTTCCCGCCTGGTTTCGCGCGAGCGTCACTGGACCGGCGACCTCTAGCCCCTCCCGACGGCAGCTACCTGAGCGTGGCGCCAGGCGCGGCGGAACCTCCGTCGCCCGAGTCGGCGCCACCGACCCCGAACCGAAAACCGCCGCAAGGATGCCCCTGGCGACTGCGCGCGGCCGCCCGTGGGAGGGCCTGTACCATGCGTTCCTGGATCTATCTGTTTGCCGCCATCGGCTTCGAAGTCGTTGGCACCACCTCGATGAAATTCACCCATGCGTTGTACCCGGTCGCGGGTCTGCTGCTGATGTACGTGATGATCGGCCTGTCGTACTACTTCCTGTCGCTGGCCATCAAGCATGTACCGGTCGGCGTGGCCTACGCCCTGTGGGAAGGCATCGGCATCGTGCTGATCACCCTGGTCAGCGCCTTCTTCCTCGGCGAGCATCTGAGCCTGGACAAGGCTCTGGGCCTGGCCGTGATGATCGCCGGCATCCTGCTGGTGAAATCCGGCACCCGCAGCGGCAAGCGCGAGGGCAACATGGAGGTCGCCACATGCTGAACCATGACCTGATTCCGATGGCCTGGCTGGGCCTGGCCATCGTTCTGGAAGTGATCGCCAACCTGCTGCTGAAGTACTCCGATGGCTTCCGCAAGCGCCTGATCGGCGTCGCTTCGATCCTCTGCGTGCTCGGCGCGTTCACCGCGCTGGCCCAGGCGGTGCGCGGCATCGAGCTGTCGGTGGCGTATGCCATCTGGGGCGGCTTCGGCATCCTCGCCACCGTGGCGATGGGCTGGGCGCTGTTCGGCCAGCGCCTGGTCTGGCGTGGCTGGGTTGGCCTGGCGATGCTGGTGCTGGGCATGAGCCTGCTGAAACTCGCCTGATCGCTGGCGGTGACTGAAAAGGCGGAGCACCTCAAGGTGCTCCGCCTTTTTTCTGTCCGCCGATTTTCCCCTGCGCGGGCTGGGCTTAATCAACGCGCCCCCGCGGTCGCCTTTTCCTTGCAGCGAAGACTGCGCGCGCCATGCGGAAACAGCGTTTCCCGGTGCGCGCGACGGTCGTCCGGGCGGAAGCCCGGCTTCTGCATGGATTTCCCGCAAAGCCCCGTGGCACGGGGCTCCGGCCATTGGCATCGATATTGCTCTTCGGGCAGCAAAGGGGTGTTTTCAGATGACCACCATAGATTCCGACTACGTCAAACAGATGGCCCAGCAGTTGGCGACCTACGAGGTCCAGAACGGGCTGAACAAGGCTGACCGCAACAAGGCTTCGTACCAGTCGCAGCTCTCTGCCGTGACCGCGCTCGAGTCCGCGCTCAAGACCTTCTCCAGCGCTGTGAAGGGCCTCAACGGCACCGACGCGAGCATGCTGGTCAACAGCGCCACGATGAGCAAGGACGGCTACCTGAGCGCCAAGGTGGGCAGCACTGCCGTGGCCGGCAAGTACGATTTCTTCGTCGAACAACTGGCCACTTCTCACCAGATGTCCTTCTCCGGCCTGCAGGCCGGCGATATCGATACCCAGGGCACCCTGACCCTGACCCAGAATGGCAAATCCTTCGACATCGACCTGAGCAAGATCGATAGCGACGGCGACGGCAGCAACTCGATGGAAGAGCTGGCCGCGGCGATCAACAAGGCCGCCGACAACACCGGCGTGAAAGCCACACTGGTGCGCAGCAATGGCCAGGTGTCCCTGGTTCTCGGCGCGGAAAAGAGCGGCGCGGCGAATGCCATCGGCATCACTCTCAGCGGCACCTCCACCGCCAACAACGCCTTCGAGAACGCACTGGCCAACCCGCAGGAATTGTCCAAGGGGCAGGACGCCCGCGTTCGTCTGGGTGGCGAGAACGGCATGTTGCTGACCAACGACAGCAACACCTACGACAACATCATCGATGGCGTCAGCGTCACCTTCACCCAGGCGCAGAAGGCGGGCGAGCTGCCGATCTCCATGACCATCGATCAGGACAAGAGCTCGACCACCAAGAAGGTGCAGACCTTCATCGATGCGTTCAACGCCCTGGCCAGCCAGATCGATACGCTCACCGCCAGCGGCGACCAGAACGGCAACGCCCGTGGCGCCCTGGCCGGCGACTCCAGCGTGCGCGCCATCGAGAACAGCCTGAACCAGTTGCTGCGCACCTCCTTCGGTGGCGCCAACCTGATCAACTTCGGCATCAGCGCCGACCGTAACGGCAAGCTGACGCTCGACTCGACGCGCTTCGAGAAAGCCATCGCCGCCGACCCGGAGGGCCTGGACAAGCTCTTCGTCGGCAAGGGCAACCTGCTCGACAGCGTGGACAAGAACCTGGCGCTGTACACCAACGCCACCAATGGCGTGATGAAGTCCCGCAAGGACACGCTGAACAACAGCCTGCGCCGCGTGAACGATGACTACGACACGCTGCAGAAGCAGTACGACAGCTATTACGCGCGCTACCTCAAGCAGTACACCTCGATGATGCAGACGATGCAGTCGATGAGTCAGACCAGCGGGATGTTCGGATGACCGGCTACGCAATGAACGAGAGCTACGACAGCTACCGGATGGTCGACCTGGAGGCCAAGGCGGCCGCCTCGTCGCCCTATGAACTGGTGCTGGTGCTGTTCGACGGCCTGCTCGACGAACTGGCCCGTGCCCGCGGGCACATCGAGCACAAGCGCTACCAGCAGAAGGGCCGCTCCCTGGAGAAGTGCCTGAACATCCTCAATGGCCTGAACGGCGCGCTCGACTATGAGAACGGCGGCGAGGTCGTTCAGGGGCTGGCTCGGCTCTACGACTACTGCATCTATCGCCTCTCCGACGTCAGCGTTTCGCTGGATGTCGAGGGCATCGATGAAGTGGTGCGCCTGCTGGGCATCCTGCGCGAGGGCTGGGAGGGCGTGAGTGCGGCACGTGGATGATCGCCAGCGCCTGCTGGAGCTATACGAACAGCTCGGCGGGGCGCTGCAGCGCAAGGACTGGAACGCAATGGGGCAGGTTGACCTGGCGATCCGCGCGCAACTGGTGGCGATGTCCTCGCAACCAGGGTTGGCAGCCGACGTGCTGTTGGCCAAGAAACGCTTGAAACACCTGCATGAACAGGCTTCGCAGGCATGTGCCGAAGAGTGCGAGCGCCTGCGCCGTCTGCTGTTGTCGCACCTGGAATACGCGGAAGGCCGTTCCGCGTACATGCAGGTGGAAATGTTCCAGGAGAGTCGATAGACCGTGATCCAGTTGCCGATCCAGCCTGCCGCCATCACCACCGATAGCCCGGTCGCCGATGCCCAGCCGCGCGATGCCCTAGGCACTGTCGCGAGCATCGCAGGATTCCGCGCCCAGGCCGCGCAGGGTCGGGCGATCACGGTGCAGTCGTTCCTGGCGCAGTTCGATACGGCTCGTCAGGAAGAACAGCCTGAGACGGCGCAGATTCCATCGCCGGCATTGCTGCCCGGGCCTGTGGAGGAACCGACGGACAGCGTCGATCCGCAGCAGCCGGTGCGCGAGGAAGGCTCGCCGTCCGGCGCGGAAGCCTGGCTGGCCGGGATGCTCGGCCAGGCCGGCCTGACCGTGCAGGCCCGCGACAATCCGCAGGCGCAGAGCGCCACGCGGATTGCCGGATTCGCCACCCAGGCGGTGGACATCCGTGCTCCGCAGCCCGGCGCCGGCGCCGGCACCGCGCCGTTGGCCGCTGTCCAGCCGATGCCGGTCGGCGCGCAACCTGACGACACCGAGCCAGCCAGTGCGCCCGCACCGCGCGAGGCGACCCAGAGCCAGGCGCAGACACTGCTGCAACAGCACCTGGCGAGCGCCGCGAGCGCGCCAGATGCCGCTGCCGCGCAAACTCCTGTCGCCGTGCCGCTGGACCCGCGCCTGAGCGTCGCGGACGGCAGCGCGCCGCCCACCACGTCCGCGCCAGGCACGCTGGCGCTGGACAAACCGTTGCACCTCAAGGGCAACGACGCTCACTGGGGCGAGCAGATGGTCAGTGCGCTGCGTGACAACGTCGAGCTGCAACTGAACCAGCGCGTGCAGAACGCTACGATCCGCCTCGACCCGCCGGAGCTGGGCAGCCTGGAAATCCTCGTGCGTCATGAGGCCGGCCAGCTCAACGTGCAGATTTCCGCGTCCCACGGCGACGTAGTGCGCATGCTCCAGCAGACCAGCGACCGACTGCGCCAGGAACTGGTCGGGCAGAACTTCCTGCAGGTCAACGTGCAGGTCTCCTCCGATACCCAGTCCGGCCAGTCGGGCCAGCAGAACCGCCAGCGCTTCGAGCAGGAACAGGCCACGGTCGCCACCAATCCGCGCGACGCGCAATCGGGCGAGCGCGCTGCGCCGCGCCTCGACAGCGATGTACTGATCACCGTGTAGGCCGCAGGCGGCCCGTACCCTCACAGGATTATTCGAGAAACACCATGTCCACGTCGCGTCTCGTTGTACTGATGCTCATCGTGAATATCGCCGTCGTGCTGGGTGGCGTGTTCGTCAACTACCAAATGATCAAGTCGGCCAGCCTTGCGCCTGCCACGCCCACGGCCGAAGGGGACAAGGCCGAGGCTGGCGATGAGTCAGAAAGCGCCGAGTACCTCTTCGTGCCCGTGGAGAAGATCATCGTCAGTTCCCGTGGCGAAGACCGCGAGCACTACTTCGTGATCGACCTGGTGCTCCAGGGGCGTTCCGACCAGGAGCGCAAGAAGCTCGAAAGCGTGGCACCGATGGTGCGCAGCTCGGTGGTCGCCAACCTGACCCCGGAGAAGTTCGAGACCCTGCGCGCGATGCCCATCGGCGATGTGCAGCAGCGTCTGGAGAAGGCCCTGCTCGACGACTTCGCCGCACGCAAGGTGGTGGTGCCGTTCGAGCACGTCCTGCTCAGCAAGATGATCGTCCAGTAAGCCGCCATGCACGCCCTTCGCGAAGCGGCACTCGACTACGGCAGCACCTACGCCGACAGCGGCGGAGGCGGCCACGCGCGCTTGTCTCCGGCCGCCGAGCAGCGCTGGATGATGCAGTACCTGCCGCTGGTGCGGCGCATCGTCAGCCAGTTGTCGCTGCAGGCCAACCAGGTGCTGGATCGTGAAGACATGGAGCAGATCGGCCTGATGGGCCTGCTCGAAGGACTGCGTCGCTACGGCGAGCCCGACGAGCAGTTCGGCCGCTTCGCCGCGCTGCGCATCCGTGGCGCCATTCTCGACGAACTGCGCCGCCAGGACTGGCGCCCGCGCCAAGTTCGCCAGCAGGCACACAAGGTGCGCGACACCATCCGCGCGCTGGCTCGCCAGCTCGGCCGGATGCCCAGCGACGACGAAGTACTGGCCGCTACCGGGCTCGATGAAGCCGGCTACCAGGACTACCTGCGCGCCGAATCCTCCGAGGCCATCGAGAGCTTCGATGCGCTGCTGCAGAGCGGCCAGGACGGCATCCAGGGCAGCGGCGACGTGCTGGAAGAGCGCGTGCTCAAGGAGCGTCTGCTGGCCCAGGCGCTGGCGCGTCTCAACGAGCGTGAGCGACTGATTCTCAACCTGTACTACCAGCACGAGCTGAATCTCAAGGAGATCGCGCTGGTGCTGGAACTGACCGATGCGCGTATCTGCCAGCTGATGAAGCAGGCGATCGGCAAGTGCAGCCGATTCCTCAACGACCCCGACAGCCCCTGAAGAACCCGACTTATGCAGAAAATCATCGGTGCCCTGATCATCATCGCCTGCGTGCTCGGCGGCTACGCGATGGCCAACGGCGACATGCGTGCGCTCTGGCAGCCGGCGGAAATCCTGATCATCCTCGGCGCCGGCCTGGGCACCCTGGTGGTTGCCAACCCCCGTGAAGTGCTGCTGGAAATGTGCTCGCAGATCAAGGGCGTGTTCGTCTTCAAGCGCCGAGGCGAGGAGTTCCAGCGTCAACTGCTGATGCTGCTCTACGAACTGCTGGAAATGGTCGATGTGGGAGGCCTGAAGGTGCTCGATGCGCACATCGAGGAGCCGGAGCAGAGCGACCTGTTCGCCAAGTACCCGCTGATCCTCCAGGAAAAGAACCTGATGGCGTTCATCGCCGACAACTTCCGCCTGATGGCGATGGGCAAGATCAGCGCGCACGAGCTGGAAGGCTTCCTCGAACAGGAGCTGGACGCGATGGAGCACGCGCTGCTGCAGCCGTCCAAGTCGCTGCACAAGGTCGGCGAGGCGATGCCGGGCTTCGGCATTCTCGCGGCGATCATGGGCATCATCATCACGATGGGCAACATCGGCGGCTCGGTGGCCGAAATCGGCGCCCACGTCGCTGCCGCGCTGGTCGGCACCTTCTTCGGCATCTTCGTCTGCTACTGCCTGATGGACCCGCTTTCCAACGCGATGGCGCAACGGGTGAAGACCGAGCTGTCGGCGCTGGAATGCGTGCGAACCACGCTGGTCGCCCACGTTGCCGGCAAACCCACGCTGCTGGCGGTGGACGCCGGCCGCAAGCTGATCGAGCAGGACGTCAAGCCGGCCTTCAAGCAGCTGGAAACCTGGGTTACCCGCTATGAGGAAGAGCGGGACGTCGCATGAAGAAGCGTGCCGACAAGCATGGCGAGATCATCATCAAGCGCCGCAGCAAGAAGGGCCACGATGATGAGCATGGCGGCGCCTGGAAGGTAGCCTTCGCCGACTTCACTCTGGCGATGATGGCGCTGTTCATGGTGCTGTGGATCATCCATCCGCAGACCGAGCCGCAGCCGGTGGCCGTCGGCGAGCAGGATGCCAACCCCCTGGTGGATGGCGGCGCCGGTGTGTTCGACGGCGCCAGCCGCACGCCCATCGAGCTGGATGGCATGCCGCAGCCGGTGAAGACCCCGGACAAGCCCGCGCCGCAACTGGCCGCGGCAGGCAAGCGGGACGAGAGCAAGGACGGCACCGCCCACGACGCCGAGGCGCGCCAGTACGACAGCCGTGACGACCTGCGCGAGCTGGCGGAACTGATCCGCGAGGTGTCCGGCAAGGTGGATGCGCTGGCCAACATCGAAGTGACTGTGGTGCCGCAGGGCCTGCGCATCCTGATCAAGGACGACCAGCAACGCTTCATGTTCGAGCGCGGCAAGGCCACGCTCGATCCGCACTTCCAGACCCTGCTCGGCGCGCTGTCCGGGGTGCTGGCGAAAGTGCAGAACAAGCTGATCCTGAGTGGCCATACCGATGCGGTGCAGTACCGCCGGCCCGACGGCTACAACAACTGGAACCTGTCCGGCGACCGCGCCCTGCGTGCGCGCAACGTGATGGTGGACAGCGGGCTGCCGACCGGTCACGTGCTACAGGTGGCGGCGCAGGCCGACGTCATGCCGCTGCGTCCGGAAGACCCGGAGAACGGCGCCAACCGCCGCATCGAGATCCTGCTGCTGACGCGCCACGCCGAAGGGCTGTACCGGGAAATCTTCGGCGAGAGTTATGCACAGGTGCATTACTCGGCTTCCGGGGCGCGGCTGGTTGCGCCCAAGGCCACCGTCGAGCCGCAGGCCGTGCCCGCTCCGGCACCAGTATCGGCGCCTGCTGCAGAGGACAAACCGTGAGAATGTCAGTGCTCGTTGCGCAGCCGCTTGGGGCAGAACACCTGGCGTGTTTCCACGCCGTACAGGCAACTGCTCAGGGGTTCGAGGGTGATGCGAGCGCCACGCTGACGGCCGTAGAGCAGGTTGAAGATCAGTTCGCTGTCCAGGCCGCTGTCGGCCTGCAGGTTGCTGATGCTGTTGTCTTCCACCTGCAACTGGTAGCGCCCGGTGAGGTCGCTGCCGACCTGGCCGGAGACTTCCAGGATGTTGGCGTCCTGCTGGATCATCGAGTAGAAGCGCCCCTCGTGGAACATGGTGGTCTGGGCGATATCCAATACCCGTCCGTTGCCGAGCACCACCTGGCCGGACGACGCGTAGCGGCCATCGATTGCCGAGGTGTTCTTGCCGTGTTTCCACAGCAGGCACAGCGCCAGGCTCAGACAGGCGATGCCGAACAGCGAGACGAGCAGGCAGCGGCGCGCCACGCCGGCTTCGCGGCGTAGGATCAGTTCAGACACTTGCGCAGCTGCTCCTGGGGAATCCGGGCGACCTGGCTCTCGTGGATCAGCAGCCAGTTGGAGTTGCCTTCTGGCTGCACGCAGACCAGTTCGTAGAAGCCCGACGTCATGTGCAGCAGCAGCCCGACCGGGCGTGTCGCCAGGTCGGCGAGCTGATGCGCCAGGGGGCGGGTGTCACGCATCAGCCGCTGCAGTTCCTGTTCGTCCTCTTCCACATAGGTGATCTGCAACGTGCCTAACTGCTGCTCGGCCGTGAACATCTGGCTGCGCACCTGCGTGTGGTAGAACGCCCCGGCCAGCACCAGCAGCCCGAGCGTACACAGGCTGCTGGCGACGAATTTCAGGCGCCGTGAATTCGACGGAATTCGCGGGGGCGGAATTTCCAGCAGTGCCGGCGACGGTGCAGGAGCGCTCTCTGCTTCCGATTCGGAAGGCGCTTCGCTGGCGAGGAACTGCGGGTTGAACATGTAGCCGCGACGCGGAAGCGTCTGGATGATCTGCCGTTGCTTCTCGTCCGCCAGCACCTGGCGCAGGGTATAGATCTGCTGGTTGAGGCTGCCTTGCCCGACGACCCGGTCCGACCACGCGTGGGTCAGCAGTTCATCGCGCGCAACTACGTCTCCCGGTGTCTGCAGCAGGCGTTCGAGTAGCCGGCTGCCGGAAAAGCCCAGGTCGATACGCTCCACCTGACCGTCGCGGACGAGGTCGAGTTGATAGAGCGCGGGATAGAACTGCGCGAGGCAGTCGGAACGGCCGGTGCGGAGGGTCAGGCAGGTAATCGCTGCCCGGTTGTCCGCAAGCGTTGGAGTGAGTGTGGTCATCTTGCCCTTGCGAGCCGCTTCCTTGACGGTTGCGGAAATCTCCATTTGTCCAAGGAGGCAAAGGCATTATTTTGACGTCAGAAAAATGTGGGTGCAAGTTCTGAATTTTGCACACTCACGCTTGCATTTTTCATGCGAATTCAGGAGGCGCGAGCCAGAGCGGGTCCGGCTGGTGGCAATGCGCCGTTAGTCTATGTCTGCGGACCCGCAGACAGCAGAACGCCCCGACGAGCGGGGCGTCTTGCCGGGCGATGTTCGCGCAATGCGGAGGGCATTGCGCGAAAAAGTCGACCTTGCAGGCTGTTCGCGATCTCGCGGGCGCGCCGCGGATCGCAGCGGGCAATTAGCCCAGCAGGCCCATGATCATGCTGGGCATCTGGCCAGCTTGCTTGAGCATGGAGATGCCGGACTGCATCAGCATGGAGTTCTTGCTCATGTTCGCGCTTTCGGTGGCGAAGTCGGCGTCCATGATGCGGCCCTTGGACAGGTCGGTGTTGTCCTTCATGTTGGCCAGGTTGTTGGAGGTGTGCTGCAGGCGATTGATGTTCGCACCGAACTGCGCGCGCAGGGAGCCGATGTTGTCCAGCGCGGTGTTGATGGTGGTGATCGAGGTGTTGGCAGCGGTAGCGGTGGCGATTTCGGTGCCGGCAGTGGCTGGGGTGGTGGTGGCGTAGAAGGTGGAAACCTTGCCCAGGCCGGCGGTGCTGTCCAGAGCCTTGCCCAGTGCGGTGGCCATGTTCAGGGTCAGCTTCTCGCCAGCGGTTGCGCCGATCTGGAAGTCCATTGCCGCCGAGAACTTGCCTTTGGTGCCGTCGATGGCGGTGGCGTCGCCGAACAGGGTGTCACCAGCGTAGGTGGTGTTCTTCATGATGTTGGCCAGCTCGGAACCCAGCTGGTCGTATTCGGCTTGCAGGGCGTCACGGTCCTTGGTGCCGTTGGTTCCGTTCGCGGACTGGGTGGCGAGGTCCTTCATGCGCTGCAGGATATCGGTCACTTCGCTGAACGCGCCTTCGGCGGTCTGCAGCATCGAGATCGAGTCGCTGGTGTTGCGCATGGCAACGCTCATGCCGCGGGACTGGGCGTTCAGGCGGGTAGCGATCTGCAGGCCGGCGGCGTCGTCGGCTGCGGAGTTGATGCGCAGGCCGGTGCCCAGACGCTGCTGGTTGGTAGCCAGAGAGGTGTTGGTCTTGTTCAGGCTGGTCTGGGTGATCAGGGAGGAGTAGTTGGTTTGAATCGACAAGGCCATGGTGGACTTCCTGTATGAGCTGGATGAAGCCGGCGTTGTGCCTGCTGAAGGGGTAAGGCGACAGCTCTCGCGGAAGGATTAAATGGCCGGGTGAAAATTCTGGCGCGGAGATTCCGGCGCTCCGCCGCAGGCTCCGTTGCGACTGTGATTGCCTGGCATGGCTCGCACCAGCGAGCCTCGCTGTGATCACTGCGCTGCTGTGAGTACGGAGCGCATCAGAAGATGCTGCTCACCACGCCCGACTCCACCACCTTGGCGTCGATGATTTTCTGGCTGCGCAAGTTCTTTACGCGGATCACGTCGTCCTGCTTGCCGTTGGCCATCGCCTCGCCGACGGCGCTGGCCTGGATGCCATCCTGGCTGGCGACGATCTTCACCTGCTGGCCACGGCGGACCAGAGTGGCGCCGTCGAGCAGTGCCGGCGACAGCGGCTGGTCGGCGCGGATGCGGCGGCGAGCAGTCTTGCCGGCGACTTCGGCGATGTCGGTGAAGTAACCGCGCGGCGTCTTGCCGATGTCCAGCGGGGCGAGCTTGAGCTGGTTGGCGTCCAGGGTCTGGCCACGCTCGATTGCGCTGCTGGCGAACACGGCCGGCAGCATCACAGTGGACTGGCTGGTGAAGTACACGGGCCAGCCGGATTGCCCTGGGCAATCCGCTTCGAAGCGCCGCCGCGCGGTGGCGGAAGAGGGCGCCTCGCTGACGCGCAACTGTGGCTCGCGCGGGCACGCGGGAAGCTTGCCCAGGCTGTTGGGCAGGTTGTTGTCCACCGTGAAGGTCATGCCCTTCCAGCCCTGCGCGCGCGCCTCGTTCTTGAGTTCGCTGGCGACCTGGCGCTGGGCGGCGGCGTCCAGTTGCTGGCGGGCATCCTGGCCCCAGGCGAGCGGCGCGAGCAGCAGGAGGAAGCAGGCGGAAAAGGCCTTTCCGCTTCCTGTTCCGGGCTGGGCGGAAAGCGGAAACGCCGCGTTGCGCACGCTGTCGTAAGCGCCGCGAAAAGCCTTGTTAATCAATGACATGAAGCGGCCTTCAGGGGTCGGCATGGATTGTGCTCTAACGCCACGCACGCCGAACGATGAGAGTGGGTGGGAATGAGTATACGGTTTGACGAGACGCTGGGTATCCACGAGAGAGCCCTCTCGCTGCACATGCAGCGCAGCGAAATCCTGGCCTCCAATCTGGCCAACGAAGACACGCCCGGCTTCAAGGCGCGTGACATCGATTTCGCCGCCGAGATGCAGCGCCAGGGCAGCGCGCCGGCACTGCTCGCCAGCACCAGCCCCGAGAGCCTGGATCTCAAGTATCGCGTTCCCAACCAGCCCTCCCAGGATGGCAACAGCGTCGAGCTGGCAACCGAACAGGCGGAGTTCTCGCGCAATGCGATGGATTTCCAGACCAGCCTGACCTTCCTGACCATGAAATTCCGCGGCCTGAAGCAGGCCATTGAAGGACGTTGACGTCATGGCTTTCGATTCCATCTACCGCATCGCCGGATCCTCGATGAACGCGCAGACCGTGCGCCTGAACACCGTTGCCAGCAACCTCGCCAACGCCGACTCGGCAGCCGCCAAGCCCGAGGACGTGTACCAGGCGCGCAAGCCGATGTTCGCTGCCGTCTACGAGAACGACCAGCTCACCCGTGGCGCCGGCATGGGCGGCGCCCATGTGCAGGTGCTCGACGTGGTGACCTCCGGCCGTGCGCCGCAGCGCCGCTACGAGCCGGGTAGCCCGCTGGCCGACGCCACCGGCTACGTCTACTACCCCGACGTCAACGAGATCGAGGAAATGACCGACATGATGTCCGCCAGCCGCAGCTTCGAAACGGGCGTCGAGGTGCTCAACCGGGTCAAGAGCATGCAGTCCAGCCTGCTGAAACTGGGAGACGCCTGATGAGCACGGTGAACGGCACCAGCGGCAACAACAGCACCAGCGGAAGCTCCAGTGAGCTGCCCAGGCAGGCGGTGAACCTCGGTGAGCTGAGCGACATGGAAAACAGCTTCATCACCCTGCTGGTCGCGCAGGTTCAGTACCAGGACCCGACCAAGCCGGTGGACAGCACCGAGTTCATCAACCAGTACTCGGCGATGGCGCAGGTCAAGAGCATGCAGAACATGACCACCCTGCAGCAGAACAACCTGGTGCTGATGGACAACCTGCAGACCCTCACCGCCGCCGGCCTGGTCGGCCAGGAAGTGAAGGTCAGCGCGGACAGCCTGCAGCTCGACGCAGAGAAGGTCAGCGGGCAGATCGCCCTGCAACACGCCTCGGCCACCACCGTACTGCAGCTCACCGATGCCAACGGTATTCGCACCGACATCGCCCTCGGGCCGCAGGAACCGGGCAGCGTGCCTTTCACCGTGGATCCCGTGGCGCTCGGCCTCAAGCCTGGCAAGTACACCCTGGCGGTGAAGACCGAGAGCGGCGAAGCGCCCGGTGTCGAGGTTTCCGGCCTGGTCAACAACGTCCGCGTCAGCGCTGACGGCCCGGTGCTGGACGTCCAGGGCGCAGGCTCGGTGCCGTTCTACAAGATCGTCGAATTCAGTCAGGGCCAGGCCGCCTGAGCGCCTGCTTCCCACCTTTGAGGATGAGATAACGCCATGAGCTTCAACATCGCCCTGACCGGCCTGAACGCCGTCACCCAGCAACTCGATACCATCAGCCACAACATCGCCAACTCCGGCACCGTGGGCTTCAAGTCCTCGCGCACCGAGTTCGGCAGTGTCTATGCCGACAGCAAGGGCATGGGCGTGGAAGTCACTGGCACCACCCAGAGTATCAGCCAGGGCGGTTCGCTGGTGTCCACCAACCGCAATCTCGATCTGGCCATTTCCGGCGGCGGCTTCTTCGTGGTCAAGGGTGGCAATGGCGACGTGCAGTACACCCGCGCCGGCGTCTTCGGCCAGGACAAGAGCAACTTCCTGATCAACGCCACCGGCCAGCGCCTGCAAGGCTATCCGACCGACGCCGCCGGCAACCTGCTGGTGGGCACCGTGTCCGACCTGCAGGTGAAGACCGCCAACCTGCCGGCCAAGGCCACCGACAAGCTGGAGTTCGTCGCCAACCTCGACTCCAACGAGAAGACCCCGAGCGTCGGCCCGTTCGATCCGCAGAACGTCGCCACCTACAACTCCACCTACACCAGCAAGATCTACGACTCCCAGGGCAAGGAACACACCCTGACCCAGTACTTCGTGCTGACCTCCACCAACAACTGGGATGCCCACTATTACGTCGACGGCAACGCCGTGGGCGCCACCCAGGGCCTGCAGTTCGCGCCGAATGGCTCGCTGGCCTCGCCGATCGCCGCCGTGCCGGTGAACTTCACCCTGCCGGGCGTCGACCCGATGAGCATTTCGCTGGACTACACCGGCACCAGCCAGTACGGCTCGGACTTCGTGGTCACCACCAACCGCACCACCGGCTATGCCGCCGGCGAGCAGACCGGCATCGCGGTGGAGAACGACGGCAAGGTCTACGTCAACTACAGCAACGGCCAGCGCATGCTGCAGGGCCAGGTTGCGCTGGCGAACTTCATCAACGTCGGCGGGCTGCAGAACGAGAGCGGCACCGCCTGGAGCGAGACCTCCGCCTCCGGCACCCCGCTGGTTGGCGTTCCCGGCATCGGCCAGTTCGGCAGTCTCTCGGCGGGCAACCTGGAAGGTTCCAACGTCGACATCACCCAGCAACTGGTGGGCCTGATGGAAGGCCAGCGCAACTACCAGGCCAACACCAAGGTGATGACCACCGACAAGGAACTCACCCAGGTGCTGTTCGCAGCGATCTGATAGGGCGCAAACATGGACCGACTCGGCTACACCGCGATGACCGCCGCCAGCCGCAGCATGTCTGCGCTGGATGTGCGCGCCAACAACCTGGCCAACGTGAACACCCCGGGCTTCCGGGCAGACCTGGAGCACGCCACCGCCGTCGACGTAAAGGGCGCGGGCTACGACAGCCGCCACCTGGCGCGCATCGAGAGCAGCGGCGTGGACATGACGCCTGGCACCCTCATGGCCACCGGGCGCGACCTCGATTTTGCCATCCAGGGTCGTGGGCTGATCGCCGTGGCGAATGGCGGCAGCGAGGCGTACACGCGCCAGGGCAACCTTGAGATCGATGCCGACCGCCAGTTGATGATCAACGGCCGCGCCGTGCTCGGCGAGGGCGGTCCGATCAACCTGCCGGAGTACGACGCCATCGCCATCGGCAGCGACGGCACGATTTCCATCATGCCGCGCGGCGACTACCTGATGACCGACGTGGACCGCATCAAGCTGGTCGATGCCCCGGCCGCCACGCTGGTGAAGAACGCCCAGGGCCTGCTGGTGAGCAAGGATGGGCAGAACGTCGCTGCCAGCGAAGACGTGCGCCTGGTCTCCGGGCACCTGGAGGCGAGCAACGTTTCGGCCATCGACCAACTGGTGGGCACCATGAGCCTGAATCGCCGGTTCGAGACCCAGGTGAAGATGATGAAAGCCGCCTCGGACCTGGCCGAAGCGGGCGACCGATTGATTCGCGGCGGCTGATCCGCGCGCATAGCAGGAGCGAGAGATGAGTTCGGCACTTTGGGTCAGCAAGACCGGCCTGGCGGCGCAAGACACCGCCATGTCGACCGTGGCCAACAACCTGGCCAACGTCAACACCGTCGGCTTCAAGAGCGACCGCGCGGTCTTCGAGGACCTCTTCTACCAGGTCGAACTGCAGCCTGGAGCACAGGCCGATCAGGTCAACACCGTGCCGTCGGGCATTCAGCTCGGCAGCGGCGTGCGTGTCGTCGGCACGCAGAAAGTGTTCACCGAAGGCAGCATGCAGACCACCGGCCAGCCGATGGACCTTGCCATCATCGGCGCCGGCTTCTTCCAGGTGGAAGCGCCCAACGGCGACACCTACTACACCGAGAACGGCCAACTGCAACTGAACAACGAAGGCATCGTGGTCAACGCCCAGGGCCTGCCGTTGACGCCGAACATCGAAGTGCCGGCCGGCGCCAGCCGCTTCACCGTGGGCAGCGACGGCATCGTCACCGCCATCCTCCCGGGCGAGACCCTGCCGACCGAGCTGGGCCAGATCACCCTGGTCAGCTTCACCAACCCGGCTGGCCTGGAAGCCCTCGGCGGCAACCTCTACAAGGAGACCGCCGCCAGCGGCGAGCCACAGGAAGGCACACCCGGCGAAGAGGGTCTGGGTACGCTCAAGCAGGGCGTACTGGAAGGCTCCAACGTGCAGGTGGTGGAAGCGATGGTCAACATGATCGCCATCCAGCGCGCCTACGAGGCCAATGCCAAGGTACTCGATGCTGCGTCGGGCATGCAGCAGTTCCTCAACCAGACGGTCTGATGCGCATGATCCGAGCCGCCCTGCCGCTGGCCCTGGCGCTGCTTGCCGGCTGCCAGAGCTTCAACGAGATGCTGCCGGACGAGGATTCCTCGGCCTACCAGCCACCGGAGCTGGACTACAGCATGCCGCCCACCACCAGCGGCGGCCTGTTCCGCTCCGGCTACTCCGGCTCGCTGCTGCGCGACAAGCGCGCCATCGGCGTGGGCGACATTGTCACCGTGGTGCTCAACGAATCGACCCAGTCGAGCAAGAGCGCCGGCACCAGCTTCGGCAAGAAATCCAGCCTGGACGTGCCCACCCCGACCATCCTGACCAAGGAATACGGCGGGCTTGAGAGTTCGGCCACGGCCAACCGCGACTTCAATGGCTCGGCGAAAAGTTCGCAGCAGAACACCCTCTCCGGCTCCATCGCGGTGACGGTGCACAAGGTGTTGCCCGGCGGCGTGCTGATGGTGAAGGGCGAAAAGTCGCTGCGCCTGAACCAGGGCGACGAGTTCATCCGCCTCACAGGCCTGGTGCGCCTCGACGACATCAACCGCGCCAACCAGGTGTCCTCGCAGAACGTCGCCAACGCGAAGATTTCCTACGCCGGGCGCGGTGTGCTCAACGACAGCAACTCCGCCGGCTGGCTGACGCGCTTCTTCACCCATCCGCTGTTCCCGATGTAAGCAGGCGAGCACTCCATGCGTAGAACCCTTTCCCGCCTGCTGGCGACCCTCTGTCTGCTATGGCAGGCCGAAGCGCTGGCCATTCCGCTGCTCGACCTCGTCGACATCGAAGGCGTGCGCGAGAACCAGTTGATCGGCTATGGCCTGGTGGTTGGCCTGGACGGCACCGGCGACAAGAACCAGGTGAAGTTCACCAACCAGTCGGTGGCCAACATGCTCAAGCAGTTCGGCGTCAACCTGCCGCCGAACGTCGACCCGAAGCTGAAGAACGTCGCCGCCGTGAGCGTCACTGCCAGCGTGCCGCCCTCGTACAGTGCCGGACAGACGGTGGACGTCACCGTGTCGTCGCTGGGCGATGCCAAGAGCCTGCGCGGTGGCCTGTTGCTGATGACCCCGCTGCAGGGCGTGGACGGCGAGGTCTATGCGCTGGCCCAGGGCAATCTGGTGGTCGGCGGCCTGCATGCCCAGGGGCAGAGTGGCTCCAGCGTGTCGATCAACAGCGCCAACAGCGGCCTGATTCCCAATGGCGCGACCATCGAGCGGATGATCCCCAGCGACTTCGCCCAGCGCCCGGACGTGATGCTCAACGTGCGCAAACCGAGCTTCCAGACCGCCACCCAGGTGATGAACGCGGTGAACCAGCGCTTCGGCTCCGGCACCGCCACCGCGCTGGACGGCACCAAGGTGTCCGTGCGTGCGCCGGTCAGCCTGGCCCAGCGCACCAGCTTCATGGCCATGCTTGAAGGCATGGAAGTGCAGGAAGGCCGCACGCGGCCCAAGGTGGTGTTCAACAGCCGCACAGGCACCGTCGTGGTCGGCCAGGGCGTGCGCGTGAAGGCCGCCGCCGTGGCCCACGGCACCCTCACCGTGACCATCAGCGAGAACCCGCAGGTCAGTCAGCCGGGGCCGTTCTCCAATGGCACCACGGCCGTCACCCCGCAGTCGGACGTCTCCGTCAGCCAGGACAAGAAGCCGATGTTCAAGTGGCCCGAAGGCACCAGCCTGGAAAGCATCATCAACACGGTGAACAGTCTGGGCGCGACGCCGGACGATGTGATGAGCATCCTCCAGGCGCTGGAGCAGGCTGGCGCGCTGAATGCCGAACTGGTGGTGATCTAGAGCATGAGCATCACTTCACTCAACCGCCCCATCGTTCCCACCGGCCAGCCTGGGGAGTCCCCCGAGGCGATCCGCCGCGAACAGTTGCAGGCTGCCTCCGAGCAGTTCGAGGCGATGTTCCTGCAACAGATCCTCAAGCAGATGCGCAAGGCCGGTGATGTGCTCTCCGCCGGCAGCCCGATGCGCAGCCGCGACCTCGACACCATGCGCGACTTCTACGACGAGTCGCTGGCCGAGCATCTGGCCTCGCGCAAGCAGACCGGTATCGCCGACCTGTTGGTGCGCCAGCTCTCCGGCGAAAGCGGCAACGCCGCAGGTGCCACCGCGCTGGCCGATGGCGGCGAGGCATTGCGGCGGCCCTCGGTGTCCGCGCGCAACCCATTGGTGGATACCTGGCAGCGCGGCGTCGAGCGCCTCTCCAGTGCCTGGGAAAGCGGCAGCGCGGCCTTCAAGGCGCTGGTCGACAGCGTGATCGGCCAGGAATCCGGCGGCAACGCGCTGGCCGTGTCGCCCAAGGGCGCGCGCGGTCTGATGCAATTGATGCCCGACACCGCGCGGGAGGTCGCCGCCGAGCTGGGCCTGCCCTATGACGAAGCGCGCCTGACCAGCGACCCGGCCTACAACAAGGCGCTGGGCAGCGCCTACCTGGGCAAGATGCTCGACCGCTACGACGGCGAGCACGTCCTCGCCCTGGCTGCGTACAACGCCGGGCCGGGCAAGGTGGACGAGTGGCTCAGGGACAACGGTGACCCGCGCAACGGCAAGGTCGGCATGGCCGACTGGGTGCGCAGCATCCCCTACGGCGAAACCCGCGACTACACCCTCGGCGTGCTGCGCCGCCTCAAGGAAAACCCGGCACCGGCGCGTCTGCCAGGCAGCGGGCTGTCGCCGGAGTCCGGCCTCAAGCACGCGCCGCAGGAGGGATTTAAGCGATACGCCGATTCCGTCGCCTATCAGGGGAAACAGCCTGAAGTGATCGCCCGGCCGCAGTCGGCGGCGTTTGCCCAGCCGATCCGGATCGAATCGAAGGAGAGTGCGTCTTGAGTATGTTGAGCCAGATCGGCTACAGCGGCCTGCGTGCGGCGCAGATCGCCCTGGCCACGTCCGGGCAGAACGTCGCCAACGCCAACACCCCCGGCTTCAGCCGCCTGAGCCCGGTGCTCGCGTCGCTGGCCGGCGAAGGCGGCCTGAACGTCGGCGGCGGGGTGATGGTCACCAGCATCCGCCGTATGGCCAACGACTTCCAGAATCAGCAACTGTGGCGCGCCACCACCGAGCAGAGCTATTACGACAGCGGCCAGCAGTACCTTTCCGCACTGGAAGGACTGATGGGTGGCGAAGGGTCGAGCATCAGCATCGGCCTCGACAACTTCTTCGCCGCGATCAGCGAGGCCACCGCCACGCCGGGTTCCATCGCCCTGCGCCAGCAGATCATCAACGAGACCAAGAACCTCGCCCAGCGCTTCAACGGCCTGTCCGGCAATATCGACAGCCAACTGCGCGCCCTGCAGGAGCAGCGTGGTGCGATGGTCGGCGAAATCAACGGGCTCACCGCCAACCTCGCCGCGCTGAACAAGCAGATCGTCGAAGTCGGCTCCGCTGGCGGCGACACCACCGCCCTGCGCGACCACCGTGAAAGCCTGGTACAGGACCTCTCGAAGTACGCCTCGATCCGCGTCAACGAGGTGGCCGACGGTTCGCTCACGGTGTCCCTGGCCAACGGCCAGCCGCTGGTGGCCGGCAACTCCGCGGGCCAACTGGCGATCAGCCGCACCGCCAGCGGCGAGCAGGAAATCGCCCTGACCTTCGCCGGCACCAGCTTCCCGCTGGCCCAGGACGGCATGGGGGGCTCCCTCGGTGCGCTGTACGACACCGAGTACGACGCCCTGCGCCCGAACCAGACCGCGCTGCACGAGATGGCCGGACAGTTCGCGCAGATGGTCAACGACACCCTGGCCAACGGCTTCGACCTCAATTCAAGCGCCGGCCAGCCCCTGCTCAACTACAACGCCGGCAGCACCACGGCGATGCTCAGCCTCAATCCGCTCAAGCCCGAAGACCTCGCGCTGTCGGACACCGCGGGCGAGTCGGGCAACAACAAGAACCTGCTGGCGCTGCTCGACCTCAAGGGCCAGAGCATCACCGTCGGCGGCAGCCAGGTAACGCTCAACGACGCTTTCGCCGGGCTGCTCGGCAAGGTCGCCAGCGCCAGCCGGCAGAACCAGGCCGACCAGAAGACCGCCACCACCGTCGCTGCCCAGGCCCAGGCCCAGCGCGACAGTGTCAGCGCCGTCAGCCTCGATGAAGAAGCGGTCAACCTGATCACCTACCAGCAGGCCTACCAGGCCAACATGAAAGTCATCAGCACGGCCAAGGAGTTGTTCGACTCCATGCTGGCGGCCTTCTGATCTCTGCGCGGAACATAGGGAACGCAACACCATGAGGATCACCAACGCACAGATCACCGCGCTGATGAGCGGCTCGATGAGCAACAACTCGGCAGCCCTCGGCAAGCTGATGCAGCAGATGTCCACCGGCAAGCGCATCCTGCAGCCCTCCGACGACCCCATCGCCAGCGTGCGCATGCTGCGTATCCAGCGCGAGGAAGCGAGCCTGGCGCAGTACCGCACCAACATCAGCAACGTGTCCGGCAACCTGTCGACCCAGGAAGCCAACCTGCAGGCCACCTCCGACGCCATGCTCAACGTGCGCGACCTGCTGCTGTGGGCGGCCAACGGCTCGAACGCCGGCAGGGACCTCAACGCGATGGCCGGCGAGCTGGAGAACATCGAGAAAACTATCGTCAGCTTCGTCAACGTGCGTGACGAGGAAGGGCGCTACCTGTTCTCCGGCACCCTCAGCGACATTCCGGCGGTGACCTACGAGCCGCTGACCGACAGCTACGTCTCAACTGGCAACGACAAGTCGCGTCAGGCCGCCGTGGCCAACGGCGTGCAGGTCGAAGAGAACGTCACCGCGGTCGGCGTGTTCGGCGCCGGCATGGACTTCCTCAACCAGTTGCACGGCGTCGTGAAGATGCTCAAGGATCCGGCACTGGACACCACCAATCCGGCGCTCGGCGCCAGCATCACCGCGACCATCGAGAGCCTCGACCGCGCCAGTGACGGCGTTCTCGGCGCCATCACCGAACTCGGCGGCCGGCAGAACACCCTCACCATGCTGCATTCGAGCAACGAAGAAGTGTCGCTGGTGAACCAGAAGATCAACGGCGAGCTGTCGCAACTGGACTACGCCACCGCGAGCATCGACCTGAACACCTACCAGCTCTCGCTGCAGGCCACGCAGAAGACCTATCTGAAGCTCAACGATCTGTCGCTGTTCAGTCGCCTGTAAGTTTTCGTAGGAGCGGCCCGGCCTCGCCGACTGGAGGTCTGGACGCTGAAAGACGGTATCCTGGCCGGCCACTCCTACCTTTTATTCCACGCTCCCCGTGCCTTGGTCGGGGCAGCGTTTGCCCGGTGCAGAGGTCGCCATGAAGGTCATCAAGCAACTGCCGGCGGCCGCCGTCTTCGATCCCCGCGAGCGCCGCGACGTCATCCTGCCCGCCGCCGGCGAGCGGCAGGGCGAGCTGCGCAAACGTGAAGAGAAGGGCGAAAGCGCCGCCCAGATGGCGCGCGGCGCGCAGAAGAGCGGCAGCTTCAACCTGCAACTCAACCAGCAGCTCTCCTCGATACAGTCGGCGGACAGCTACCTGAGCGACCTGCAGGATCGCCTCGGCGGCCTCAAGCTCAACCTCAGCCGCGAACTCAGTGCCCCGCAATCCCAGGACCGCGAAGGTGTACGCCAGGCCACCCGCCAGGTGAACGAGCTGCTTGAGCAGCGGGCCGAACGCTCGGGCAACAGCCTCGACGCCAACTTCCGCCTGCGTCTGAACGAGCCGGTGCGCAGTCGCTTCAGCCTGGAGGGCCTGGAGTCGGTCGAAGCCATCCAGCGCTCGGGTAAGGAAACCCTGCTGTTCAGCGCCGGGCGCCATCTTGCCGAACCGGCGGCGGTGGTGCTCGACGAAAGCATGAGCACCGAGCAGGTGCTGCGGCGCTTCAACGCCACTCTGGGCCAGGCCGGCATCCGAGCCGAACTGGATAGCGACGGCGCACTGAAATTCTCGGCGCCAGAAGCCGACTGGCAACTGCTCAAGGGCCAGTTGGCCGTGCAGGGCGAGGGCAAACTGTTCGCCGCCGGCAAGAACACCCGGCTCAAGAGCCAGGAAGACGGCCTGCTGGCCTTCCCCACCGAGATCAAGAGCGATGCCTTCCGCGAACAGCGTCATTTGCTCGACTCGGTGGTTTCGGCGCTGGACCGCATCGGCGGCCTGCGCGACCAGCTACGCCATCGTCAGGACGACATCCGCGACTTCCTGGACCGCCACGCCAGCGAGGACGAGCGCGAATGGGCGCACGGCTTCGCGGCTTCGATGCTCGGGCGCATGGAACGAAGCGCGACCAACTACAGCACCGCGGCGCAGACCGTAGTGGCGCAGGCGAACCTGAGCCGCTTTGCGGTGGTGAGTTTGTTGGCCTGAGTGGTTGGGCCAAGCGCGGCGATCGCCAGCGAGAGCCGCACCCGACACCCGGCATGAAGCAACCAGGGTTCCCGGCGCGCGCAGAGTCCCGTCGGGATGCCGGACGGGGGAGGTCTTCGCGAAGCGAAGAGGCGGATGCCGGGACTGGTCCTTCTGGTTCCACCTGGGGCCCAAAAGGGGCTCGCCCGAGGGGGCGAAACAACGTCGCTCCGCCACACATCGAAGCAGCGCAGAAACACCAGCCAAGCCACGAATGCGGCAGATGCGGCTCAGTACCCCTGCTGCGAGTAGACCGCCTGCTCCCGCACGTCGCCCATCAGTTGGCTGAGAATGTCATGGTGCATCGCCAGCAGCTTGCCGTTGCGCTCGTTGAGGCGCTTGCACTGGGCGGTGAGCTGGCCGAGTTGCAGCCACTCCTGCTGCAGTTCTTCGCGTCGCGGGGGCGGGTAGTTGGAGAGCAGCGTGCGCATGCCCTCGGCGTCCTGCTGCAGGCCGAAGGCGCGCAGGACCTTGCTGCGGCGCTGGGCACGCAGGGTGACGGCTTCGAGCAGCGCCTGGATCTCCGGGTTGAGCCGGTCGATCTGGGCGCTGTCGCGTGCCAGCAGGTGCCGGTACAGCTCCTGTAGACGGTCGCGCAGGCCCAGGCAGTCGCGGGCATCCTGCTGGATGTCCTGGTCGACTACCTGCAAGAGCCGCGCGCGCTGGGTCACGCGTCGTTGCCGCGATGGTAGGAGAGGATGCTGGTGGCGAGCACGCTGGTGTCGCTGGACAGTTCGCCGTTGAGCAGCGCGCGGCGGATTTCCGCAACACGGTTCTGGTCGACGTCGGGCATAGCGCGCAGGGTTTCCTGCATTTCGTCCAGGCGCAGCGAGTCGTTTACCGGCGCCGGGGCGCTGGGTTCGGTCACGGGGCTGACGCGCTCGCCGCGGGCGGTCTTGGCGGACTCGCTGGCGGCCAGGGAGGCGCTGGTCAGTTGCCGGGTGATTTCCATAGTGGTTATCCGAATTCCTGGGCTTTCCCCTAGAGGGCGACTGCCCGCGGAAAAAACTTAAATGCCGATTTTCATGCCTGCGCACGCCACCACGACTGCGCGGCGAGGCCATCCTGGATTTTCTGCTCCTGTTGCGCAAGCTGCTGCTGCCACTGGCTGATCTTCGTCTCGATCACCTGGGTCAGCACCTTCTCGCTGCGCATCGCCTGCATGAGTTCGCCCTGGATGCGCGCCAGGGTCTGCTCGGCCACTTCCAGTTCGCGGCGCTGCAGTTGCAGCATCTTGTGCAGGGTCGCCTTGTACTGCTGCTGGTTGTGTCGCTGCAGCGGCGTGTCGGTGGCCACGCTGAAGCCGCACAGCCGGTCGAGGCCGGTGATGTTGTTGCGGTAGCGCTGGCACAGGTTGCGCTGGTAGTTGACTCGCCCGAGCAATTCGCGAACCTTGCCGCCGCGCACGCCAGCCAGGCGCGTGAGGATATCGATCTGCGCCTTCACGCGCGGCCACCGACGATGCTCTGCAAGGTGGCGACGCTGTTGCCCAGTTCGGCGCCGTCGGCGGTCTCCTGGCGCAGGAAGCGCTCCAGGGTCGGCGCCAGTTGCACGGCGCGGTCGGTCTTCAGGTCCATGCCAGGCGTGTAGCCGCCCAGCGGGATGAGTTCCTTGATGCGCTCGTAGGTACCGCTGAACTCCTTGAACTGCCGCGCCGCGGCGAGATGCGCGGGGTCTGCCACCTGGCTCATGCAGCGGCTGACCGAGGCGGCGATATCGATGGCCGGGTAGTGGCCGATGTCGGCCAGGCGCCGCGACAGCACGATATGGCCGTCGAGGATGGCGCGGGCGCAATCGACGATCGGGTCCTGCTGGTCGTCGCCTTCGGCCAGCACGGTGTAGATGGCGCTCAGGCTGCCGGTCGCGCTTTCGCCGTTGCCGGCGCTTTCCACCAACTCGGGGAGCATGCCGAACACCGACGGCGGATAGCCCTTGGTCGCCGGGGGCTCGCCCAGGGCCAGGGCGATTTCACGCTGGGCCATCGCGTAGCGGGTGAGGGAGTCGACCAGCAGCAGGACGTCCTTGCCCTGGTCGCGGAAGTACGCGGCGATGCTGTGGCACAGCTCGGTGGCCTTCAGGCGCATCAGCGGCGATTCGTTGGCCGGCGCCACCACTACCACGGCCTTCTGCAACCCTTCCGGGCCGAGGGAATGCAGGATGAATTCCTGCACTTCGCGGCCGCGCTCGCCGATCAGCCCAACCACTACGACATCGGCCTTGGTCTGCCGGGTAATCATCCCCAGCAGCACGCTCTTGCCCACGCCGCTGCCGGCGAACAGGCCGACGCGCTGGCCCTTGCCCAGGGTCAGCAGGCCGTTGATGGCGCGCACGCCGACGTCCAGCGGCTCGGACACCGGGCGCCGGCGCAGCGGGTTGACCTGCGGCAGTTCGCTGGGCAGCGGGTGGCGGCCGGCCAGCTTGCCGAGGCCGTCGAGAGGCTCGCCCAGGCCGTTGACCACGCGGCCCAGCCAGGAGTGGTCGATGTGCAGCACGGCTTCGTCCGGGGCAGGGAAGACCCGCGAGCCGGAGGTCAGGCCGACGGGCTTCTTGAAGGGCATGAGGTAGGTGATGTCGCGGTTGAAACCGACGACCTGGGCTTCCAGGCGTTCGCCGTCGGCCATTTCCACGTAGCAGCGCTGGCCGGTCATGCGCCGGCAGCCGAGGCTTTCCAGCAGCATGCCGGAGACCCGCACCAGGCGACCGCTGACCCGCGCGAGCTGAACCGAGTCCAGCGAGCGCAGCGCATCTTCGAGCTTGAAGCCGTCGCCCAGCGCCATCGTCAGTCTTCGCTCTGTTGCAAGTGGCCGCTGAGGGCCTCCATGCAGCTGTCCAGGCGCTGCTGGCAGCCGATGTCGGCCTCGGCCTGGGCGGTGACCACCCGGCACTCGCCCAGCGCCAGGCGCTCGTCGGGCACCAGGCGCCAGTTGGCGGCACGCTCGGGGGCAAGCTCGCGGATGCGCGCGCACTCCTCGGGGTTGAGCAGGATCTGCACATCGGTCGGCTCGCCGGGCATGGCGGCCAGCGCCTCTTCGGCGAGGCTCAGCAGTTGTGTCGGATGCAGGGTCAGTTCGACGCGAATGACCTGCCTGGCCACCTTCTGCACCAGTTCAAGCAGCTCCTTGCGACGCGCCAGTTCGAAGGCCTGGTGGAACTCGGCGAACGCATCGGCGGCGGCCTGCAAGGGTGCGCAGGCTTCGTCGAAGGCCTGCCGCCCCTGGGCGCGGCCTTCCTCACGGCCCTTGCGCAGGCCGTCCTGGCGGCCAGCCTCGAAACCTTCGCGCAGGCCGGCCTCCCGGCCTTCGCCGACGCCGTCCTGATAGCCCTTCTCCAGGCCTTCCTGGAAGCCCTCGGAGATGGCGCGCTGGCGGGCGGCGGGGTCGCTGTCCCAGCCGTGATTGTCGGCGCTGGCGGTGGCGCAGCGTGGCGGGAAGCGGAAGGGGCGCCAGGCGCGGCTGTCGGCCTTGATGACTTTGATCGCCATGCGCGGTTACTCCACCGTCTGCTCGCGGAACAGTTGCACCTGCAGGTCGCCGTCGGCAGCCAGTTCGCGTACGACACCCATGATGTCCTTGCGCACCTGCTCGACGCGGCTCAGCGGCACCGGGCCCTGGCGCCGGTTGATGGACTCCATCTGCTGCATCTGGCGCTTGGGCATGGCACCCTGGATGGCGCGCACCAGCTCCGGCTCGGCGCCCTTGAGCGCGACCACCCACTCGTCCAGCGGGATGACCTCCAGCAGGGTCTGCAGCACTTCCTGGTTCTGCCGCGAGAGGATGAAGAAGTCGTACATCTCGTCTTCGATCTTCTCCACCAGTGTGTCGTTGTGCGCGCGCAGCAGCTCGAACATCTGGTTCCGGTCGCCCTTGAAGCGGTTCATGATGTCCGCCGCCTGCTTCACTCCGCGCACTTGCGAGCCCTGGGTGGAAAGCACGCGCAGGCTGCGGTCGATGAGCTGCTCCAGCTCGGCGATGACGTCGCTGTTCACTTCGCTCAGGTTGGCGATGCGGAACAGCAGTTCGTCCTGGCGCTCGGCGGGCATCGCTTCGAGCACGTCAGTCGCCATG
The DNA here is from genome assembly GCF_026686735.1 of Pseudomonas triclosanedens. NCBI lineage: Bacteria > Pseudomonadati > Pseudomonadota > Gammaproteobacteria > Pseudomonadales > Pseudomonadaceae > Pseudomonas > Pseudomonas triclosanedens. The sequence continues at coordinate 260,986 of NZ_CP113432.1, forward strand.
CCCGGCGGCAGGAAGGCGAGGAACACTGCCTGCATCTGCGCATGCTCCTTGGCGATCAGGGCCGCGAACTGCTTGGGATCGATCCACTCCATGCGCGCCATCTTGGCGCGGATTTCCTCGCCATAGATGCTGTCGAGCAGGTTGCGCGTGATGTCGCTGCCCAGCGCCTTGCCGAGCATGCCGGCGAGATAGGAGCGCGAGGCGCCCTTGATGCTCGATTGCAACTTGTAGTCTTCGAAGAAGCGGCCGATCACATCGGAGACCGTGTTCTGCTTGACGTTGGACAGCCGCGCCATCGCCTGGCTGATGCTGACGATTTCTTCGCGGCTGAAATTGCGCAGGATGCCGGCGGAGGCTTCATCGCCCATGCTCAGCATAAGGATCGCCGCCTGCTCCAGCGAGCTCACCGCGCGCACTTGCGGGCCGCGCTTCTTCAGGGTTGCGCCGTCTTCAGGCAGGCTCATGTCGGTCATTGCGGCCAATCCAGTGCTTGATCACTTCCGAGACCCGTTCCGGGTCGTTCTTCGCCAGCATCTGCAGGTGCTCGATCTGGTGTTCCAGGCCCGAGCCCGGCGCCGGCAGGCGGATTTCCGAGAGCGGGTTCAGCTCGCCCAGGACGTTGAGGCCGCCGACGCTTTCGCTGCCCAGCGCCAGGCGACGCTCGGCATCCACTGCCAGCGGATACTCGTTGGCGTTATGGGGCAGTGCGGCGGCGGTCGCCGGCTGCGCGCGCTGGGTCAGGCTGCGGACCGCCGGACGTACGCCGAACAGCAGGAACAGCAGCGCGACCAGGCCGAGCACGGTGTAGCGAACCAGCGATTGCAGGGCGCTGCTTTCCCACCAGCGCGAGGTGGATTCCTCCACCGGCGTGGCGGCGAACGGGAATACGCTGACGGTGATCAGGTCGCCGCGCTGCGAGTTGAAGCCCACCGCACTCTTGACCATCGCTTCGAGATCGGCGCGGGCCTTGTCGGTCCAGCCGCCTTCCGGAGCGGTGGCTGCGTTGATCACCACGGCCACGCTCTGCTGGCGCAGGGCGAAGGCGGGGTACTTGATGTGGGTAACGGTCTGATCGAAATCGTTCTGCCGGGTGGTCTCGTTGCGGGTCGAGGTGGCAGCCTTGTTGTCGGTGTTGGCGACCTTGCCGTTGCCCGGTTGCGCAGGGTTCTGCTGGTTCGCCTGGCCCTGCTGTTGCGGCGGCGGTTCCGGCGGGCGGTTGCTCAGCGAGCCGGGCACGCCGAGGGCGAGCTGGTCGAGGGTGGTTTCGTTGCGCAGCGACTCGCTGCGCAGGCGCGGCGATTCACCGTAGCCTTGGAAGGTTTCTTCCTTCTGGCTGAAGTCGATGTCGGCGGCGACGCTGATGCGGTAGTTGCCCAGGCCCAGCACCGGCGCCAGCACTTCTTCGACGTTGGACACCGCCTTGCGCTGGTACTCGTCCACCGCCTGCCAGTTCTGCGTCGGGCCGCCAGCACCGGTGATGCCGCGGGACAGCAGCACGCCGTTCTGGTCGACCACGCTGACGTCCTCGGGCTTCAACTGCGGCACGCTGCCGGCTACCAGGTTGACGATGGCGCCGACCTGTTCGGGGCCAAGACGCTGGCCGGGCGCCAGTTGCAGCAGCACCGATGCCTTGGCCGGGTCCCGCCGGCCCACCACGAATGAGTTGCTGTCTTCGCGGGCGACGTGCACGCGGGCCTGCTCGATGCCCTTCAGGCCCATGATGGTGCGTGCCAGCTCGCCTTCGAGGCTGCGCTTGAGGCGTACGTCCTGGAGGAAGTGGCTGGTGCCCAGCGGCTCTTCCTTGTCGAACAGTTCGTAGCCGGCCGGTAGCGAGACTTTCACGCCCTTGGCCGCCAGCAGCATGCGTGCCCGCGCCAGGTCTTCCTCGCGCACCAGCACCTGGCCGCTCTGCGGGTGCAGGCGGTAGTCGAAGGCTTCGGCGTCCAGCACCTGCATCACGTCGGCAGCCGGGTAGGCTTCACCGGCGCCGTACAGTGGGCGGTAGGCACCCTGGTCGCGCCACAGGTAGAAGACCACCGCCGCCGCCAGCAGGGCAGCGCCCAGGGCGATGGCCAGCAGACCCATGCGCGGGTCGAGCTTGAGCTTGTCGAGCGGCAGGCGCTCTTTGAGATTCTGCAGCACTGCTATTCCTTAGAGCGGCATGCGGATGATTTCGTCGAAGGCGCCGGTGAGCTTGTTGCGCACCTGCAGCAGCGCGGAAAACGACACGCTGGCCTTCTGGCTCTGGATCATCGCGCCGACCAGGTCGTCGCTCTTGCCGCTGTCCACTGCGGCCATCGCCGAGCTGGATTTGTGCTGCTCGGCATCCACCGAACGCAGCGCCTGCTCGAAGCTGCCGGCGATGCCGGATACCGGCGCCCCGGACCCCAGTTGTGCGGCCGGCTGGATCGCCGAACCGCCGGCCAGCTCGGCGTACTGGTTCATCCGCTCCAGCATGTCCTGCTGGGCCCGCATGATCGAACTCATGGAAGGTTTCCCCTGAAAAGCGAAATCAGAACTGCACCTGCACGCCCTGCTCGCGCATCGCGTTGAGCCGGTAGCGCAGTGCGCGAGTGGTCATGCCGAGGCTTTCGGCGGCCTTGGTCTTGTGCCCGCCGAAGCGGCGAATGGTGTCGATGACGTGCTGGTACTCGGCAAGCTTGCCGCTGGCGCGCAGCGCGGCACGTCCGCCTTCGGTAGCCAGGGGCAGTACGGCGGCGACTGTGGCCGGCGGCACTTCGGGAGCGGCCAGGCCAAGGTCGCGCGGCTGGATGAACAGGCCGTTGCGCAGCACCAGGGCGCGTTGCAGGGTGTTTTCCAGCTCGCGCACGTTGCCCGGCCAGTCGTGTTGCAGCAGCGCGCGGCTGGCGGCTTCGGTGAGCAGGTCGTGTTCGGCGTCCTGCGGGGCGTACTGGCGGATGAAGCGGCGCGCCAGCGGCAGCACGTCTTCCTTGCGTTCGCGCAGCGGCGAGATATGCAGCGGCAGCACGTCGAGACGGAACATCAGGTCGGCGCGGAACCGGCCTTCGGCGACTTCAGCCTGCAGGTCGCGGTTGGTGGCGGCGATGATGCGCACGTTGAGTTCGATCTCGCGGCGCCCGCCGAGGCGCTCCACGCGCTGTTCCTGCAGCACGCGCAGGAGCTTGGCCTGCAGCGCCAGCGGCAGTTCGCCGATTTCGTCGAGCAGCAGGGTGCCGCCGTTGGCCAGTTCGAACTTGCCCGGCTGGGCGCTCACTGCGCCGGTGAAGGCGCCGCGTTCGTGGCCGAAGAGAATGGATTCGAGCATCGCCTCGGGGATCGCTGCGCAGTTCACTGCGACGAAGGGCGCCTGCGGGCTGGCGATGCCGTGGATGTAGCGGGCCAGCAGTTCCTTGCCGGTGCCGGTCTCGCCGGTGATCAGGATCGGTGCGCGGGTCTGCGCCACGCGCTGGGCCATCGCCAGCAGACGGCGGCCTGCCTGGGAGCGCGAGACGAACAGGTCCTGGGCGGCGCAGGCGGATTCCTGGCGGCGCAGCAATGCGGCCAGTTGGCCGGCGCCGAAGGGGGAAAGCAGGTAATCGACGCAACCGAGTTCGAGCAGGGTGGCTGCCTTGTCCTGTTCGTCGTAGCCGACGATGGGCACGACATCGCGTTCGCTGCCGTCGCGCAGCAGGACGCCAACCTGGGTATAGAGATCGGCTGCGTCGAAGGCGCTGGCGATCACGAACAGCAGCCCGGCGTCGCTGCGCGAGCGGAGCAGCTCGGTGAAGCCGGCGAAGCGCTCGACCCGGCAACCTTCGCCGAGCAGTGCTTGCAACAGGGGAGCGTGGGCGGGGTCGGAGGAGGGGCCGATGATCGCAATTTTTTTCTGCGCAGGCCGCTCTTCGAGCACCGTCTCACATAATTGGTCGATCGACTGGCTTAAACTGCTCACTGCAAAATTCCATTCGCTAGTGCGTTCGACGCCAGTCAGTCGTTCTATCGCTCAGACGCTTCGATCCTTCTTCCAGGAAAATATCGAAGTCTGCGGAACTCGTTTCTGCACTGTGCGTCTCACCGGGGGCATTGCGGCAACTTCGAACTTCCCTGAGTTGCAGCAACCTTTAACTAACCCGCCCACACTAACAAGTGCCAGCAATTCGCCATAGCCTCCGTTGATTAATTAAGATCAATAGCCAAAAAGTTCCGTCAAAAACAGCATTTGATATCTATTGATTTAATCAAAAGGCGACTCAACGCTATTATTTCGCCATGTCAGTAGCCCGTGACGCTTCGGTCAGCGGTGCACACGACCCCACAGAGCGTGCCGTGAACAGCACAGCGCCGGAATTCACGATCTCTTCGGCAGGGACTCTCCCATACGCCCGCAAGCAGATGACAGATCGAACCAGGAAGTACGACTCTGAGCATGACTGGCAAAACAAAAGTCCATCAAGGCGTGCCCGCCGACAGTCTGATTCGTCTTAAACCGCAGAAGCTCGGTCGGCATTATCACAAGATTCCGCAATACATTAAAGAGATCTCCGGAAAGTATCCGCGGATCATCAGTGACTATTTCCTCCGGAATTATCGAATCAATCTGGAACTCGACCGCCTGGATGTTCACGAGGAACTTCCTCGTGAACTTGAGTGCCTGTTCGATTCACCGTTGGGCAAGTTGGGTTTCGCCATGGATCGCGCCTTGCTCACCGAAGTCATCGAGTGTTACTACGGCGGCACCGTGGTGCCCAACCGTGACACGCCGCCAATCAGTACCTCCGAGCAACGCATGCTCGATCGTCTCGGCCTGGACGTGGTGGACCTGTTCGGCCGCGCCCTGCTGGCCGGCGAGTCGGTAGGCCGACTGCAGCAGATCGACCCCACCTATGAAGAAGTGCAGTGGGAGTACGTCGCCGAGTTCAGCTACACCAGCCATCTCACCGGCACGCGCTCGTCGATCTACCTGTACCTCGACAACCCGCTGGTGGACGAGCTGACCCGCCGTCTGGCCGGCCCGCCGCCGCCGCGCCTGACCGGTAATCCGGTGGAGCACATCATGCACCTGCCGCTGCGCCTGGACTGCGTGATCGCCGCCGCGCGCATGCCGCTCTCCCAGGTGCTGGGGCTTGCGCCGGGCGATGTGCTGCTGATTCGTCCGCTCGACCGTGTCGAGGTGCGCATCAACCAACAGAAGCTGTTCCGTGGTGCCATCTTCGAAGACGACGGCACCCTGTTCCTTTCTTCTCTGGAAAGCGTGAAAAACCCATGACTGGCCCACTTTCGGACAACGAGTTCGACTCGTTGATCAACGACAGCGACCTCAGCCTCACCCAGGAAAGCGCCGGGGAAACCCTCGATGCCGTGCGCGCGCCGCTGCCGCAGCAGGACTTGAGCTTCTTCGGCAAGATTCCGGTGAACGTCACCCTGGAGGTTGCCTCGGTGGAGATTTCCCTCAAGGAGCTGATGGGTGTCGACGGGGGCAGCGTGATCATCCTCGACAAGCTCGCTGGCGAGCCGCTGGACGTGAAGGTCAATGGCGCGCTGTTCGCCAAGGCCGAGGTGGTGGTGATGAACGGCAACTATGGCCTGCGCGTGCTCGAACTGTGCGGCGCCAGCCTCGACGCTCTGACCGCGTGATGCTGCGTCGTTCCCTGGCCGCGCCCTGCGTGAAGGCGCTGGGCCTGTTCGCCGTCGCCCTGTGCCCGCTCTACGCGCAGGCGGCCGGTGGCGAGGTCACGCTGTTCAATCTCCACGATACGGCGGACGGCCAGACGTTCAGCGTCAAGCTGCAGATCCTCATCGTCATGACGTTGCTGGGTTTCCTCCCGGCGATGCTCATGCTGATGACCTGCTTCACCCGCTTCGTCATCGTGCTGGCGATCCTGCGCCAGGCCATTGGCTTGCAGCAGAGCCCGCCGAACAACGTGCTGGTGGGCATCGCGCTGATCATGACCATGCTGGTGATGCGGCCGGTCTGGCAGGACGTCTACGCCAACGCGTACCAGCCCTTCGAGTCCGACCAGATCAGCCTGGAAGAGGGCCTGGGCCGCGCCAAGCAGACCCTGAGCCGCTTCATGCTCGCCCAGACCAACCGCACCTCCCTGGAAATGATGGTTTCGCTGGCCGGTGAAACGGTGCCGCAGAACCTCGAGGACCTGGATTTTTCACTGTTGCTGCCGTCCTTCGTGCTCAGCGAGTTGAAAACCGCCTTCCAGCTCGGCTTCATGATCTTCATCCCGTTCCTGGTGATCGACCTGGTGGTGGCCAGCGTGCTGATGGCGATGGGCATGATGATGCTGTCGCCGATGATGATCTCGCTGCCGTTCAAGCTGATGATCTTCGTGCTGGTGGACGGCTGGGCGCTGATGATGGGCACGCTGACCAGCAGCGTGCAGCCGTTGTAGCGGCCCTGACGGAGAACGCCCGCGATGCTCACACCCGAAAGCGCCGTCGATATCGTTTCCAACGCTGTGCACATCACCGCGCTGATCGTTTGCGTGCTGATCGTGCCGAGCCTGATCGGCGGCCTGCTGATCAGCATCTTCCAGGCGGCCACGCAGATCAACGAGCAGATGCTCAGCTTCCTGCCGCGCCTGCTGATTACCCTGGGAATGCTGATCTTCGCCGGGCACTGGATCCTGCGGACGCTTTCGGAGTTGTTCATCGAGTCGTTCCAGCAGGCGGGCCGACTGGTCGGCTGATGCCATGCAGCACGGGACGTCGATCCTGCAGGCATTCGATTACCTGCAACTGTTGCAGGCCTGGTGGTGGCCGTTCTGCCGGATAATGGCGGTGTTCGGCCTCGCGCCGATCTTCAGCCACAAGGCGATCCCGATGCGCCTGCGCATCCTGCTCGGGCTGGCGCTCACCGTCGCCCTGGGCGCCGCGCTGCCGCGCCCGCCGGCCATCGACCCGCTGTCGGCGCACGGCCTGCTGGTTGCGCTGGAGCAGGTCGCCTTCGGCCTGATGCTGGGGCTGGCGCTGATGCTGGTGTTCACTGTGTTCATGGTGGTGGGTGACGTGATCTCCACCCAGCTCGGCCTGAGCATGGCGGTGTACAACGACCCCATGAACGGCGTGTCGTCGTCCTCGATCCTCTACCAGTTGTATTTCATCCTGCTGGTGTTCCTGTTCCTCGCCATCGACGGCCACCTGCTGGTGGTGAGCATCCTCTACCAGAGTTTCATCTACTGGCCGGTGGGCAGCGGCCTGCATTACCTGGGGCTGCAGTCGGTGCTGGGCAGCCTGGCCTGGGTGTTCTCCGCCGCCGTGCTGATCACTCTGCCGGTGGTGTTCTGCATGACCCTGGTGCAGTTCTGCTTCGGCCTGCTCAACCGTATTTCGCCAGCGCTCAACCTGTTCTCCCTGGGCTTCCCGATGGCGGTGCTGTGCGGCCTGCTGTGCATCTGGCTGACCCTGCCGGACATCCCGGAAAACTACCTCAAGCTCACCCGCCAACTGCTCGACGCCATCGGCCGGATCTTCCAGGAGGGGCGGCATGGCTGATCAGAACAGCGCCCAGGAAAAGACCGAAGAGGCCTCCCAGCAGAAGCTCAAGAAGAGCCGCGAGGAAGGCCAGGTCAGCCGCTCCAAGGACCTTTCCACCACTCTGTCGCTGCTGGCCACGCTGGTGGCGCTGAAGTTCAGCGTGCTGCATTTCTACAACGGCCTGAAGGAAGGCTTCGCGCTGTCCTTCATCGACCTCAAGCACAGCGAGATCGGCCTGGACGACCTGCCGCTGGTGCTGGGGCATCATCTCGTGCTGTTCGTCACCACGCTGCTGCCGCTGCTGGTGACGCCGCTGCTGGTGGTGCTGTTCTCGATGATTCCCGGCGGCTGGATCTTCTCCAGCAATAACTTCATGCCCAAGTTTTCCAAGCTCAACCCGCTGACCGGGCTGGGGCGCATCTTCTCGATGCAGAACTGGACCGAGCTGGGCAAGTCGCTGCTTAAGATCGCCGTGCTGATCGCGGTGGCGGTGTATCAGTTGCTCGCCGCGCTGCCCGGGCTGCTGGCGTTGCAGCGCGGCGATGTGCAGGGCGCCATCGGCACGGCCTTCGGTACCTTCTACGACATCACCCTGTCGCTGCTGGTGGTGTTCATCCTGTTCTCCCTGATCGACATCCCGCTGCAGTATTTCTTCTTCAAGAAGAAGCTGCGCATGACCAAGCAGGAGCGCAAGGAAGAGCACAAGAACCAGGAAGGACGGCCGGAGGTGAAGGCGCGCATCCGCCAGTTGCAGCGCCAGTTGGTGCAGCGGCAGATCAACAAGGTGATCAAGACCGCCGACGTGGTGATCGTGAACCCGGTGCACTTCGCCGTGGCGCTGCGCTACGACCCGAAGAAGGCCCAGGCGCCCTATGTGGTTGCCAAGGGCCTGGACGAGACCGCGCTGTACATCCGCAAGATGGCCAGGGCCCATGACCTGGAAGTGCTCGAACTGCCGCCGCTGGCCCGCGCGATCTATGCCACCACCCAGGTCAACCAGCAGATTCCGGCGCAGTTGTACAAGGCTGTCGCCCATGTCCTGACCTACATCCTCCAGCTCAAGGCCTGGCGCTCCGGGCGCCGCGAGCGGCCCGAGCTGATCAAGAACCTCCCGATTCCCGAAGAACTGGTGAACAGAGTCTGACCATGCGCCTATTGCAGTCACTATTGCCGACTTTCCAGAGCGGCCGTATCGGCATCCCGCTGATCATCCTGTCGATCCTCGCGATGATCATCCTGCCCCTGCCGCCGCTGGTGCTGGATGCCCTGTTCACCTTCAACATAGTCGTGGCCATCCTGGTGCTGCTGGTCAGCGTGTCGTCGAAGAGTCCGCTGGACTTCTCGCTGCTGCCCACCGTGGTGCTGGTTACCACGTTGCTGCGCTTGACCCTGAACGTGGCCTCCACCCGCGTCGTGCTGCTGGAGGGCCACACCGGCACGGGCGCTGCGGGCAAGGTGATCGAGGCGTTCGGCCACGTGGTGATCGGCGGCAACTTCATCGTCGGCCTGATCGTTTTCGTGATCCTCATGATCATCAACTTCATGGTCATCACCAAGGGTGGCGAACGTATCTCCGAGGTGACCGCGCGCTTCACCCTGGACGCGCTGCCCGGCAAGCAGATGGCCATCGATGCAGACCTCAACGCCGGCCTGATCGACCAGAACGAGGCCAAGCGCCGCCGCTCGGAAGTGGCCAAGGAAGCCGACTTCTATGGCGCGATGGACGGCGCCTCGAAGTTCGTTCGCGGTGACGCCATCGCCGGCATCCTGATCCTGCTGATCAACCTGTTCGGCGGCCTGGCCATTGGCGTGTTCGTCTATGACCTGCAAGCCGGCGCCGCCTTCCAGCGCTACGCCCTGCTGACCATCGGCGACGGACTGGTGGCGCAGATTCCCGCGCTGCTGCTGTCCACCGCGGCGGCGATCATCGTCACCCGGGTCAACGAGTCAGCGGAAATAACCAGCCTGGTGCGCAAGCAGATGCTCGCCTCGCCGGCGCTGCTCTACACCGTGGCCGGCATTCTCGTGGTGCTCGGCCTGGTGCCGGGCATGCCGCACATGGCCTTCTTCGCCTTCGCCGCGCTGGTGGCGTTCATTGCCTGGCGCCTGGCGCTGGCCGGCCCGCCGGTGGAGGCGCAGACCCTGGAGCAGACCCAGGCGCTGACCCAGGCGATGGACCAGGAGCGCGCGCAGCAACTGGCCTGGGAGGACATTCCGCTGGTGGAGCGGCTGTCGGTATCGCTGGGCTACAAGCTGGTCAGCCTGGTCAACCAGGCCAGCGGCGCGCCGTTGCCGCAGCGGATTCGCGGGGTGCGCCAGACGCTCTCGGAGAACCTGGGCTTCCTCCTGCCGGAAGTGCAGATTCGCGACAGCCTGCGTCTGAAAGCCTCGCAGTACGCCATCCACATCAACGGCGAGCGCATCGACGGCGCGGAAATCCATGCCGACCGGCTGATGGCGATTCCTTCGCCGGAACTGTATGGCGAGATCGACGGCATCCTCGGCGTCGATCCGGCGTACCGCATGCAGGTGGTGTGGATCCTCCCGGCGGACAAGTCGCGCGCGCTCAACCTCGGCTACCAGGTGATCGACTGCGCCAGCGTGGTCGCCACCCATCTGAGCAAGGTGATCCGAGAACACCTGCCGGACATCTTCAAGCACGATGATGTCGAGCACCTGATGCAGCGTCTGACACTGCAGGCACCCAAGCTGGCCGAGTCGCTGAAGGCACAGCTCAGCTACTCGCAGCAGCATCGCGTATACCGCCAGTTGCTGCAGGAAGAAGTGCCGCTCAAGGACATCGTCACCATCGCCAGCGCCCTGCTCGAAGGCAGCGAGACCACCAAGGACCCGGTGCTGCTGGCCTCGGACGTGCGCTATGCGCTGCGCCGCAGCATCGTGTCGAGCATCGCGGGCGACCGCCCGGAGCTGACGGTGTTCGTGCTGGAGAATGCGCTGGAGAACACCCTGCTTGGCGCCCTGAACATCGCTCAGCAGGCAGGCCCGGTAAGCCTGGACAATATTCCGGTGGAGCCCAGCCTGCTCAACCAGTTGCAGCACAGCATGCCGGTGGTCAAGGAGAAGCTGCGCAAGGACGGCCATCCGCCGATTCTCACCGTGATGCCGCAACTGCGCCCGCTGCTGGCGCGCTATGCGAGGGTGTTCAGCCCCGGGTTGCACGTGCTGTCGCAGAACGAAATACCCGAGCGGGTCGGGGTGCAGATCATGGGAACGCTGGGCTAATCAGCGCATGGGCGGGCAGGCGTCGGGCTTGCCCCCTGCGCCTGTTCCCTGCGCGCTCACTGCAGGCGCGCGCGCCCCAGCAGGCTGCGGTTGAAGCTCACCGACATCGAGGTCACCAGTTCGGTGAAGGCCGCGCTCGGCCGGTCCAGCTTGAAGCCCTGCTCGAAGCGGCCGCTCTTGGCGTCCTTGCGCGACCACTGGCAGATCGCGGTGATGTCCACCGAACGGGTGTGGTCCTCTCGTACCGGGATTTCCAGGCGCATGTCATAGCAACTGCCGGCGGCCAGCGGGGCGTCGGTCACCAGGCGCAGGCCTCCCATCGATACGTCGCCCACGACGCCCATCGCGTCGCCGCTGAGGCGGTTGGTCACGTTGATCTGGCCAATGTGGCGGAAGGTCAATCGACGGTGCTTGCGCATGCGGGCCTCTTGTCGGGAACAGGGCTTTTAACGGGATTTCGCGCGCGCATGCTATCAGCCACACGGTCTCAAGTGGTCTCAAAAGATATCAACTAGCCAGTATTGTGTGGCCCAGGCCACGCTTTGCCTGCCTTCCGTCGCCTGGCGCGCTGCTGCATTCGTGCAGCCGCTAACCTGCAGCGTGCGCTGCATGAATGCGTCGAGTGCTGCAATTCTGCCTACACTTGCGCCCGCAACCCTGCGCCGCACGGGCTGTTCGCCGCTGGCATGCAACATGCCTCCTGTCCCTGGCTGGCCGCCAGACGGCCACTTCGGATATGCAATGGAGAGGGAAATGGACCCGCTACAACTGCTGCTGGACAGGGGACTGCTGCTGTCCGATAGCCTGTCGTCCAATGGACGATTCATCGAGGTTTCTGCCGAGCAGACCGATCAGCTCGGCTACCCGCCGGGTTCTCTGGATGGTGAAGGGATCGAGCAGGTTTACACCGCCGATTCGGTCAACGCCTTGCTCCAGTTGTTCGCCAGCCCGCCGGCCGATGAGCGCGTGCAGGATCTGGAGCTGACGCTGATCCGCCACAATGGAGGACTGCTGCCGGTGCTCGCCAGCGGCGTGCTGCAGTGGCGCGATGGCGCTCCGGCGCGGCTGTATCTGGTGAAAATGCCGCTGGGCCCGATCAGCCGCCGCCTGGGAGAACTGCAAAGTGCCAACGAGGTGATGAGCCAGATGCTGTTCAGCGCCCGGGTGGCGTACTGGTGTATCGAATTCGCCGAGTCGGTGGATGTGCGCGAGACGCCTGACGAGATCGTTCGCCAGGTATTCGAGAACCGCTCCTACTGGCGCATGTGCAACCGCGCTATGGCCAACATCTACGAGATGCCTGCCGACGTTGATTTCAGCGAGCAGCCGGTGCGTTTGTACTGGCCGCGCAGCCCCGCCAACGAAGAGTTCGTGCGGCGCCTGATCGAGGCGGAGTTCCACGTCGACGGCGCGCTTTCGGTAGACCGCCGCCACGACGGCTCTCCCGCCTATGTGGAGAACGACGTGCGCGCCAGCATCCACAATGGCCGCATGCTGCGCATGTGGGGCAGCCTGCGCGATGTAAGCCAGGAGCTGCGCATGCAGCACGATGCCGAGCAGCGCATCGAGGCGCTGCGCCGGGTCTTCGATGCGGTGCCCGACGCCGTGCTGGTGATCGACGAACAGGCGCAGCCGCAATGGCGCAACGCGGCCTTCGAGCAGACTTTCGGCATCACCCGCGCCGCCGGGCTGGCCTCGACCCTGAACCGCCTGCCGCTGCCCGAACGCACCTGGCAGGTGCTCGACCTGCCGGACCAGTTCGGCAACTACCAGTCCTTCGATAGCCACTGCTCGCGGATCCTGATCCGCGAGGGGGTAGCCTGGCGCGTCTTCGTGCTGCGTCAGGCGGGCAAGGCCACGGAGCTGCATCCATGAGCGAAGAAGGCTTCTTCGCGCCAATGCGTATGGGCATGCGCTCCTCGGTGAGCGCGTCCGGGGAGATGCTTTCCACATTGCTGGAAACCCCGGCGCTGCACGCACTGCTCGACAGCTTCGGCGAGGCGGTGATCGTCTGCGATGGCGAGTCGCGAGTGCGCTTCCTCAACCTGGCGGCGGAGCGGGTCAACCGTGTCTCCCGCCAGGATGTCCTGGGGTTGTCCGATGCGGACTTCTTCCAGCGCTCGGCATTGCAGTTCGACGACTTCCTGCAGGCCCTGCGGCGCGGCGGCAAGAGTGCGCTGACCCGCTCGCGGGATGGCCGGGTATTCCTCACCCGCGCCCAGGCGGTGCCCACCGGTGCCTATGAGAAGCCTTACAGCCTGCTGATACAGCGCGAGTACGAACCCGGTACCGCCGGCAGTCTGCGCAGCCCTTCCGGCCGCGCTTCGACCACCGACCTGCAGGGCCTGGGTGATCCGCAGGACAATGCACTGCATATGTCGCCGCTGCTGTCGTCGATCGCCGACATGGGGGTGCGCGCATTCCGCCGCCGCGCCCGCCTGCTGCTGCTCGGTGAGCCGGGGGTCGGCAAGACCGCCATCGCCCGGCACATTCACCGTGCCGCCGGCTGGGGCGACCGGCCGTTCATCGACGTGAACTGCGCGAGCATCCCGGACACGCTGTTCGAATCGGAGATGTTCGGCTACGAGCGCGGCGCGTTCACCGGCGCGCTGCAATCGGGCAAGCGCGGCTACATCGAGAGTGCTTCGGGTGGCACATTGTTCCTCGACGAGATCGGCGAGATTCCGTTGCAGGTGCAGGCCAAGCTGCTCAAGTTCCTGGAGGACGGCACCATCCAGCCAGTGGGCTCGCCGCTGTCCAAGCAGGTCCAGGTGCAGGTGATCGCCGCCACCAACAAGGACCTGCGCGCCCAGGTGGCGGCGGGGGAGTTTCGCGCCGACCTGTACTACCGCCTTGCCGTGTTGCCGGTGGAAATCCCGCCGCTGCGTGCCCACCGCGATGACTTGCCGGTGCTGATGGATATCCTGCTGGCACGGATCAACAGCGATCGCCAACCGCCGCTGCGGATTTCCTCCGACTGCCGGGAGCGCCTGCTGGCCTACGACTTCCCCGGCAACATTCGCGAGCTGGTGAACATCTTCGAGCGCCTGGCCGTGCTGGCCGACGACGTGGCGGAGGAGTTGCACCTGCCGCCTGAATTGCTCGGCGCGCCGCCTGCTGGCAGTGCGGCCGCCGATGAGCCGGTTGCGGCCAGGCCATCGACGACCAGCCGCTCAAGGCTCAGGTACAGCGCTACGAGCGCCAGGTGATCCTGCGGGCGGTTCGCCTGTGCGGCAGCAAGCGCAAGGCGGCGACGCACCTGGGCATCGACGTCGGCACGCTGATCCGCAAGCTGCAGCGCGACGAGTGAGCTTCCTCCGCTCCCCGTAGGATGGGTGGAGCGGAGCGATACCCATGCTGTCTGTGCACCGAGTCGATGGGTATCGCTGCGCTCCGTGCCGTCCTGCGATTGTGCCTCCGGATAAATCCGCCACGACGAAATTCAATGCCTGAGCGCGACCACTCGGTCACGCGGCTTTCCCGCGTCCGGCAGAAATGCCACTGCGACAATTCACCGCTGCAGGTCTGCCTACAGGCGTTGTCATTTCTGCTTACACCTTTGTTCCCATATTTTTACTTTTCTGTTTAATTTCAATTAGTTAGATAGTTGGCACAGTCTGTGCCATGTGTACCTCCGACCCGTGGCCGTGCATGGGTCCTCGAATCGAGCCGCTCCTTCTGACCGAGAGGGGCGGCAGTTCTGGAGGTACAAGAATAATGCTCATCACAGGTATCAAGAGCCGGCCGGTCTACGACCAGTTGCGCCCGCTCGCCGGTGGTCATCACCACATCGTCGCAGGCCAGGGCAGCGGCGGCGCCGCCATGCTCCGCCTGCTCGCCGAGATGCCGCGCACCGCGCCCATCCGCGTGCTGTATTCCACCGAGTCCTTCTCTGGCCAGAACCACCTGGCCGCGCTGCGCGACATCACCGATGTCGAGCTTGCGATCTACCCGAGCAACCGCGCGCTCGTCGATGACCTGCACGCGCTGCTGGGCCAGTCGCGCATGGGTACCCGCCTGTACCTGGCCGGCTCCGAGAGCTTCATCGGCACCGCCATGCAGGCCGCCGACGCGATCAACCTGAACAAGGACGAAGTGCTGCGCGAGCACGCCGGCTCCTTCGTGCGCCGCGTCTGGTGCGTGCACTGCGACGGCTACACCGAGAACGTCACCCAGCGCGTCTTCGATTGCCCGCACTGCGCCCGCACCCTGGTGGTACGCGACCACTACTCGCGCCGCCTGGCTGCCTTCCAGGCGGTGAAGGCCGACGCCGAAGTCCCCGGCGAGCTGCCGGAAGCCGAGGAGCTAGATACATGAGCCAGTCCAACGGAACTCTGAAAGTCCGCGTAACCCGCATCGAGCAGGTGACCCCGGAGATCAAGCGCTTCACCCTGGCGTCCACCGACGGCTCGCACCTGACCCCGTTCTCCGGCGGCAGCAACGTCGTGGTGCTGATGCCCCACGCCGGCGGCACCTACCGCAATGCCTACTCGCTGATGAGTTCGCCCTACGACGCCAGTGCCTACCAGATCGCCGTGCGCCGCGTGGAAGACGGCCGTGGCGGGTCCAAGCACATGCACGACGTGGTGAAGGAAGGCGACGAGCTGGAAATCCTTCGCCCGGTGAACCTGTTCCCGCTGAGCAAGCACGCGCGCCTGCACCTGTTCATCGCCGGCGGCGTGGGCATCACGCCGGTGTGCTCGCAACTGGCCGAGCTGCGCCTGCGCGGCACGCCCTTCGAAGTGCACCTGGCGGTACGCGGCGATGCCCATGCGCGCCTGGGTGAAGAGCTGCTGCAGGAATACGGCGATGCCGTGCGCCTGTACCGCGACGACCGCGGCGAGCGCCTGGACATTTCCGCCGTGCTGGCCGACCGCCCGCTGGGCAGCGACGTCTACGTCTGCGGTCCCGAGGGCATGATCCAGGCGACCATCGACGCCGCCCACGCCCACGGCTGGACCGACAGCCACATCCACTACGAGCGCTTCCTCGAACAGGGCAGCGTCGGCGAGGCGTTCCAGGTCACCCTGGCGCGCAGCGGCGCGACCATCGACGTGTCGCCTGACCAGAGCCTGCTGGAGGCCGCCGAGGCCGCCGGCCACGAGATTCCGTACCTGTGCCGCGGCGGCGCCTGCGGCATGTGCGAGACCAATGTTCTCGAACTGGACGGCGAAATCCTCCACACCGACGACTGGCTGTCCGACGAGGACAAGGCCGCCAATACCAAAATCATGCCCTGTGTGTCGCGCGCTAAGTGCTCGCGGCTGGTCATCGACTGCTGAGCCGGAGAACGACCGTGACCATTCAATTCCGCCCCGACGAAACCTACCGCGACGATTACACCTACAAGAACAGCCCGGAGTGCATCGCCCGCGCGCCCTGGCCCTTCCCGGACGACGAGTACATGTACTCGATGAACCTGGAACCGCATGTCAGCGTGGGCGACGGCGCCTTCCGCGCAGTGTTCGACATCGATGAGCACTACATCAGCGAGTGCCGCGACCGCGCGATCACCCTGGAGAAAGACCCGGGCATGCACTACGTCTCGGCGCCGCACATGATGGAGGCGCAGTGGGACCTGCTCGAACTGATCATGGAGTCCTACGCCAAGGACTACCCGGAGTACTTCTCCCTGGAGAAGGACGGCACCCGCTGGCACTGGACCAACAAGCTGCTGAACATCGACGACACCTTCACTTTCGGTGATCCCTCGACCCTACCCTTTGAACCGATGGAGTACGTCACCCGCCAGGCCCAGGGCGACTGGGTCCTGCAGGAAGAGCGCGACGGCACCCTGTACTGGGGCGCGGGTATCGCCACCCAGCGCGCCGACTACTCGCTGCGCTTCAACCTGGGCATGGCCTGGCACGAGTTCCACGGCCCGGTGCCGCTGGTGAAGGAAACCGGCATGCTCGACCGCGCGCTGAAGTTCCTCCTGCGCCTGCGCAACGGCCACCCGGTACGCCGCCTGAACTGGTCGCTGACCGTCAACCCGCGCCTGGACGTCTCCGCCGAGTCCCTGCCCGAGTGGGCGCCGGACCGCACCACGGTGACCGCCGAGAACGCCGGTCAAAAGGTCTACTTGCGCATCGAGCTGCAACCGCTGCACCGTCTGCCGCGCAGCAACGCCATCGTGTTCCCGATCCGCACCTACCTGTTGAGCCTGGAAGACATCGCCACCAACCCCGCGTGGGCCAAGCGCATGCACCGCGTGCTCAAGACCCTCAACCAGGAACTGGTCGACTACAAGGGCTTCACCCGCTACCGCGACCAGGCCGTGGAGTGGCTCTCGCAGTTCGACGACGGTCAGTGACAGCACAAAGAGCACCGTTGCTCGCAGCACACAACTAAAAACCCGAAAAGGGAACCGGCGGGCGTCGTGAGGCCCGCCGGCCGATTGCCTTCTGCCCATCAACCCCCGAGAGGAAACAACGATGAGTGGGTCCCCTGCCACGCGTGCCGCTGGCGTAACCGATACCGATGCCGCGCAGCTTGCCGCGCTTGGCTACAGCTCCAACTTCGAACGCAGCATGAGCCTGTGGGAGAACTTCTCCCTGGGCTTCACCTACCTGTCGCCGGTGGTCGGCGTCTACACCCTGTTCGGCCTGTGCCTGGCCGCCGGCGGTCCGCCGATGTTCTGGACCTACCTGCTGATCGGCCTGGGCCAGATGCTGGTGTGCCTGGTGTTCTGCGAAGTGGTCTCGCAATTCCCGATCTCCGGGGGCGTCTACCCCTGGGCGCGCCGCCTTGTCGGCAAGCGCTGGGCGTGGATGGTCGGCTGGGTGTACGCCTGGGCGTTGTGCACTTCCATCGCCGGCATCGCCGTCGGTGCCAGCCCGTACATGGCCGCCATGCTCGGCTTCGAGATGCACGGTAATGCCGCCATCGGCATTGCGCTGGCGCTGATCGCGCTGTCGACCGTGCTCAACCTCAGCGGCACCAAGCTGCTGGCCCGTGTCGCCATGTTCGGTTTCATCTGCGAACTGGGCGGTGCGCTGCTGGTGGGCGGCTACCTGCTGATCTTCGAGCGCCACAACGATTTCAGCGTGCTGTTCAACACCTTCGACATCAAGATCGACGGCAGCTATTGGCCGGCGTTCCTGGCCGCGTCGCTGGCCGGCCTGTTCCAGTACTACGGTTTCGAGGCCTGCGGTGATGTCGCCGAGGAAACCCCGAACCCCGGCAAGATGATCCCCAAGACCATGCGCATGACCATCTATATCGGTGGTGCGGCGGCGATGTTCGCCTGCCTGGCTCTGATCCTTTCGGTGCCGGACATCCAGCGTGTGATCAACGGCGAAGATACCGACCCGGTGAACACCATCCTCGCCAACGCCTTCGGCCCGGTTGGCTCGAAGCTGGTGATGGCGGTGGTGATGGTGTCGTTCGTGTCCTGCGTGCTGAGCCTGCAGGCCGCCGCCAGCCGCCTGCTGTTCGCCTATGCCCGTGACGAGATGATCGTCGGCAGCAAGGCCCTGTCGAAACTCAACACCCACCACGTGCCGGCCGTTGCGCTGGTGGTGGCGGGCGTGATGCCGGCGGCCATCGTTTGCCTGGGCCTGTTCATGGCCGACGCCGTGGCCACCATCGTCGGCTTCGCCGCGATCGGCATCTATGTGTCGTTCCAGTTGATCGTCGTCGCCGCGCTCATCGCCCGAGCCAGGGGCTGGATGCCCGGTGGCCAGTTCACCCTCGGCAAGTGGGGTATTCCGGTGAATGTGGCGGCGCTGGTCTACGGTGTTGCCGCGATCACCAACATGGTGTGGCCGCGTACCCCGGATGCACCGTGGTACATGAACTACTCGATGATCCTCACCACCGTGATCGTGCTCGGCGCGGGCCTGGTCTACATGCTGCTGGCCAAGCCCTACGACAAGGGCACCGCACCTGCGGGCGATGCCCACCGGATTTCCGGCCGCCAACGATCCACGCGCGTTACTGGCGCGCTTACCGAACCGGCTTGATCGCAACGTTGACGCAATTCGGGCCATACGCCTGAGGGGCTGCGTCTGGTCCGTCATTATCTTCCCCCGTGACGGACCCCTGCGTTTGCGCAACGGACCCGCCATCCCCGCGATGGCCGGTCCGTTTTTTTATGCCTGCACGGCGGCTTTCGTGGGATGGGTGGAGTGGAGCGATACCCATGCTGCCCCCGTGCGCGGAATCGATGGGTATCGCAAGCTCCACCCATCCTACGTTCAGCGTTTTCCCGGACGATTGCGCCGCTGCCTAGCGCGCGAGCCAGAGCAGGCAAAGCGACAGGGTCACCAGTGAGCCCAGCGTCGATACCAGGATGCTTCGCGACACCACTGCCGCCTCGCGCTGGTAGTACTCGGCGAGCATGAACGGCCCGGTGCCGGTGGGCAGTGCGCTGAGCAGCAGCGCCGAGTCGGCCCATAGCGGGGGCAGGTCGAAGACCTGGTAGGCGAGGAAGCCGGTGAGCAGCGGCTGGCCGACGAGCTTGATCGCCACCATTGGCCAGGCATTGACCTGCGCACCTTGGGTTTCCTGCTTCTGTGCCAGGAACAGTCCGAGAGACACCAGCGCACAGGGCGTGGTGGCTGCCGCGAGCATGTCGAGGAAGTGCAGTAGCGGCGTGGGCAGGCCGATGCCGGCTGCCGCCCAGAGCCCGCCGAGGATTGGCGACACCACCAGGGGGTTCTTGCCCAGTGCCTTGAGCACCACGGCGATGGCGCGGCCGATGTGCTTTTCGTTCTGCAGGCCGACTTCGATGCACACCACGGCGATGGCGAACAACACGCAGACCACCAGCAGCGAGGCGATCAGCGCCGGCTCCAGACCGTCCTGGCCGAACACCAGCAGGCATAGCGGAATGCCCATGTAGCCGGTGTTGGCGTAGGAGGCGCTGAGGCCGTCGATGCTTGCTGCCGGCAGCGCGCGGCCCTGCACCAGGCGCCAGACGAGGGTGGCGAAGAACACCAGCAGACAGCCGCCAGTGAAGGCGGCGAGGAAGCCCGGCTGCCAGATTTCCGCCCAGGTGGAGGTGGCGGTGACCTTGAACAGCATCGCCGGCAGGCACAGCCAGACCACCAGCTTGTTGATTTCCGACGCGGCCTGCGGCCCCAGGCGGTTGGTCCGTCGACAGAGCCAGCCGACCAGGATCAGCGCGAAGATCGGCAGAACGACGGACAGGACGTGGAACATGGCAACACAACCGGACAGTGGAACGGCAGGCGAGCATAGGGGCAGGGCCCGCCGTCGTCCAATGCGCTCGCGGCCGGTCAGACGCGCCCGGTGACTGGGATGCAGGCGCCGGTGATCGCGGCGGCCTGGTCCGAGGCGAGGAACAGCAGGGTTGCCGCCAGTTGTTCCGGGCGCACCCAGCGGTCGAACTCGGCGCCGGGCATGTCGGCGCGGTTCTGTGGGGTGTCGATGATGCTCGGCATCAGCGCGTTGACGGTGATGCGGGCGTCTTTCAGTTCCTCGGCCAGCGCTTCGGTGAGGCGCATCACGCCGGCCTTGGAGGCCGCGTAGGCACCCATGCCCAGGGCGGCGCGAGTGGCGGCGGCTGCCGCGATGTTGAGGATACGGCCGCGGCCCCGGGCCTTCAGGTGCTCCAGAACCGCCTGGCTGGACACCACCGCGGTGCGCAGGTTGATGCGGTACATCAGGTCCCAGGTATCGACGTCGCCGTCGGCCAGGGTTTCCCAGTGGAAGCCACCGGCGACGTTGATCAGTGCATCGAGCCCGCCGAAGTGTTCGGCGGCACGGTCGATGGCGTGGTGGGCGGCGGCGCTGTCGGTGAGGTCCACGCCGCCCAGGCACAGCGCCCCGGCCTGTGGATAACGTGGGCTGACCGCGCGGTCGAGCAACGCAACCTGCCAGCCGGCGGTGGCGAACGCCTGGCCGACCACGCTGCCCAGATGGCCGAATCCGCCGGTGATGGCGACGATCTTGTTCATGAAGTGCACCTCGAGGCATTGGGAGAGCGGCACTTATAGGGTTAGCACGCCAGCCTGAGGAAGGTCGCCGGCGACAGATGCAGGGACGGATCGGGCCGCCCGTCGACCTGCTTGTGCACCATTGCTCCGAAGCAGCTCTGGCTCGGGGGTTGCGCTGATAGACTGGGGGTTCGCATGTTTCGGAGACGGTGATGAATAGCCTCTTGCCCGAGCGCACGCTGCAACGCTTTGCACGCAACCTGCGGGGGCGCGATTTCGTGGTGGGCGATGTGCATGGTCATTTCGAGCTCATCGAGCGCCTGCTGGCGCGGGTGGGGTTCGACGAGGGCGTCGATCGTCTGTTCGCGGCTGGCGACCTGGTGGATCGCGGTCCGTACTCGCCGCGTGTGGTGGATTGGCTGCAGCGCCCCTGGTTCCACTCGGTGCGCGGCAATCATGAGCAGCTGGTCATCGATGTGGTGCTGGCCGGCGACGACCGCGACCTGCACTTTCGCAACGGTGGCCAGTGGCTCTACCAGTTGCCGCAGGACGAGCGTGAGCGCATCGCCCGCAGCCTGCTGGATCTGCCGTTGGCGATCGAAGTGGAAATCGGCGAAGGCCGCCGTGTCGGCATCGTGCATGCCGAGGCTCCGGTATCGCCGGCCTTCCCGGACTGGGACAGCGGCATGGCGGCCCTGGCGGGAGAGATGGGCGGCGCGGCGCGCAAGAGTGCTGCGGCGCTGGCGATGTGGGCGCGTACTCGTATCGAAGGCGAGGATGATGCCGAGGTGCCCGGACTTGCGCGCCTGTATGTCGGGCATACCGCGCAGGTCAGCGTGCGCCGGCTGGGCAATACGCACTATATCGACACCGGCAGCGGTTACTCGGACGGCTGCCTGAGCCTGGTGGATATCGTCACTGGCGCGGTGGAGACGGCGGCCGCGCACTGAGCGGCCGCCAATTCTTCACTCGCCGCGAATGTACTGCTCCAGTTGCTGGATCAGGTCGGCCTGCTCGGCGATGGCGGCTTTCACCAGGTCGCCGATCGACAGCAGGCCGAGCAGTTCTCCATTCTCCACCACCGGCAGATGGCGCAGGTGGCGCTCGGTCATGATGCTCATGCACTTGTCGATGTTCAGGTGGGTGTCCACGGTGATCACCGGGGCGGTCATCACCTCGCGGATCGTCGTGTCCGCCGATGAGCGCCCTTGTAGTGCCATGCGCCGCGCGTAATCGCGCTCGCTGAAAAAGCCGACCACCTGGTTGCCTTCCACTACCGGCAGGCCGCCGAGGTTCTTCTCCGCCATCAGACGCAGCGCATCCAGCACCACGGCATCCGGCGTGATGGTGTACACCTGCTGGTCCGGTTTGGCGTTCAACAGTTGAGCCACACTCTTCATTCCAACCCCTCCGTCGTTTCATGTCGCGCTGCCCGAGATTTCTAGAGAATCGTGGACGGATGGCGATCCGGCAAGGCCGGAAAGCGGCGCCGACTCTCATGGAAAGCGTCATGGCCGGATGGGGCGGCTTATACTGTCAGTCCCTTCCCTGTTTTCCCGATCGGCCATGACTGACGACGACATCGACCTTCCCGAGCCCGAACACGACCATCTGCTCGACCTCGACGATGATCTCGACGCCCTGCTGGAGGCGGATTCGGTGCATTTCGACGACCACCCGGAAGACGACGAGGCGGAGGAGTTCCAGTCGGGCCTGGATGACGAGGACGAGTGGCTGGAAGACTGATTCCAGACGGTATCTCTGTGTCATGAAGTGCTGGCAGAATGCCCCGGACAACAAGAGGGATCACCATGCGCTATCTCCCCATCGCCCTGGCCATTGCCGTGCTTGGCGGCTGCTCCTCCTCGATCCGTACCGACGAACGCACTGCCCCGATTTCGCTATACCGCGACACCCGGCACAACCTGGTGGTGAACTTCCAGCCTGACGCCGAGGTGGCTGCCAGCCCGCGCTGGGGCGCGTTGATGAGCAGTTGGCGGGAGGCTCTGCGCGAAGAGGCTCGCTCGGCGGACTACCAGTTCTCAACGCAGGATGGCGAGCCCCGTGCGACGGAGACCCTCTCCACGCTGGTGGTGATAGAGGTCGGCGGCGGCCACGGCGCCAACAACCGCCCGCCCGCCGAGGATGGCGAATGGGTCACCTCCACCGTGCGCTACCACGACGGGCTTACTGGCCAACTGCTGGCCTCGCGTCGATACGACAGCGAGGCGGCGACCTCTGGCGACCTGTTCGCCTCGATGGGGCAATCGCAGCTCGATGCGGTGTCCGAGCGCATCGTCGAGGAAGTCGCCGGCGCCATGCTGGTGGCCCGTCCTTCCCGCCCGCTGCCGCCTTCCCGGTCAAGCGCCCCGGCCGCTGCGCCACAGACCGCCCCCGCTCCCGTTTCGCCGGCGGCGATGGAAACCGTCGCCCATGTCTCCCGTCCGCAGAGCCAGGAGCAGCAGCTCTTCGAACTGCAACAGCGCAACCTGCCCTACGAGCAGTACCGCGACGAGTACCAGCGCATCATGGGACGCTGATCGTCGCGGAACGAAACGCTCCCCATCGAGCGGGTTCTTTCATGCCCGTGGACGTTGCGCGATGTGGTGGTGCGCGGAAAGTTTCGCCTGTTGAAAGGTCCTCGTTTCCAGCCGGCACAGAGCGGAGCAGGCGGCGGCGCGTTTCATCGCCGTCGCGTTGGCGCGACTGTCAATGGCAGCAGTGGCTTGATAAAGTAACGGCCGCAGAGGAGCACAGATGAACATTCAGCAGCACGAACTTTTTCTTGAACCGACTTCAGAACATAGTCCCGTAAAAAAGAATACTCGCTCGGCCCGTTCGGGCACTTTTACCGACAATATGAAGTTGCCAGTGCATCGCTGGTTCAGATATTCGGCCGGATTTTCTGCGGAATGGGTCGAACAAGTTATTGAAGAATATTCCCCTGCTGCGGTTCTCGATCCTTTTGCGGGTTCCGGAACAACTCTGCTTGCCGCCGAGGCTGCCGGCGTGAAGGCATATGGCTTCGAAAGCCACCCTTTCGTGGCCCGGATCGCCGAGGCGAAGATTCACTGGGATCATGATCCACGGCTGCTGCTTGAGTGCGCCGATAGAGTTCTGCTGGCATCGGCAAATGCCGTGCCGGTTGCGGAAGACGATATTCCGGAACTCATGAAGAAGTGTTATTCGCCGGAAGTCATGCAGCAACTGTATGCGTTGCAACAGGCATACTTTTCCTGCTCGCCAAGTTTCAATGTCGAAATATCAAGACTGCTCTGGCTGGCTATTACGGCAATATTGCGCCCTTGCAGTCATGTTGGTACCGCGCAATGGCAGTATGTACTTCCCAACAAGACGAAGGCGAGGACACTCGAACCTTTCTTTGCATTTACGCAAAAGGTCCGGGAGATGGCCGTGGATATGGCCGAGCTTGCCCGGAAGGTCGTACGCAGCGATGCGACGGTGTTCCAGCATGACTCCCGCCAGGAGCATGACCTGATCGCGCCGAACAGCATCGACCTCGTCGTCACCTCGCCGCCGTACCCGAACAACTACGACTATGCGGATGCCACGCGCCTTGAAATGACCTTCTGGAATGAGGTGAAGTCCTGGGGCGACCTGCAGTCGGTCGTTCGCCAGCACATCATTCGTTCCTGCTCGCAGCATTCGACTGCCGAGCGACTGAAGCTGGACGCGCTGCTTGCCGATGTGTCGGTCGATGCCATTCGCGCAGAGCTGTCCGCCGTGTGCAATGAGTTGGCCGAAGTTCGTCTCACCAAGGGCGGCAAGAAGGCCTATCACACGATGGTGGCGGCCTACTTCTGCGACCTTTCCAGGGTCCTGCAGGGGCTGCGCAAAGTGTGCAGGCCGGGAAGCACCATGTGCTTCGTGGTGGGCGACTCTGCCCCGTATGGGGTATATGTCCCGGCGGATGTCTGGCTGGGAGAGCTCGCGCTCGCCGCTGGATTCGAGTCCTACTCCTTCGAGAAACTCAGGGATAGAAACGTAAAGTGGAAAAACAGGAAGCATCAAGTGCCCTTGCATGAAGGGCGCTTGTGGATTAAGGGATAAAAGTGGCGAACTCACCTGCGCATCGTTTTGGCCAGATCATTGGCGACCTGCTGGAAGAAATCATCGCTCCGCAACTTCAGGAATTCTGCAATAGCCGGGGGTATTACCTCGACAAGAAAGGCAGCAGAGGCAAGGCCAGAAAAGGGAAGAAGGTTTCCTGGCTCGACAAGTACGGCAACAGCCATGACCTGGACTTCGTCATCGAAAAGAACGGCTCCGATGATGAAATCGGGCGCCCTTTGGCCTTCATCGAAGCGGCCTGGCGCAGGTACACCAAGCACTCACGCAACAAGGCCCAGGAAATCCAGGGCGCGGTACTGCCCATCGCCGAAAAGTATTCCTGGGACAAGCCTTTCCTCGGTGCGGTGCTCGGCGGGGTTTTCACCTTGAGTTCGATCAACCAGATGGCTTCCTCCGGCTTCGATGTCGTGCTGTTCCCCTATTCGAGCGTCGTGGCTGCCTTTGCCAGCGTCGGAATCGATGCGGAATTCGACGAACATACGCCGGACAAGGTGTTCCAGGCTGCGGTCGAGCGTTACGAAGCGCTAGATGCGGCCGGTCGCGCGGCCCTTGAGCGAGATCTGGTAACGCGAAACCAGGAACTCATCGACGAGTTCTTCCAGAACCTCGCGGCGACGCTGGACCGGCAGATCGACAGCGTCGTGATCATCCCGCTGCACGGTAAATCCAACGAATTCGAGGAGATTTCCGAGGCTGCCTCGTTTGTTCAGCAGTATCAGGAGCAATCGACGCAGGGCGGCCCGTTCAGGGAGTACGAGGTAATCGTCAAATACTCCAACGGCGACAAGATCGAGGCGCTGTTCAAGGACAAGGCGCGGACTGCCGCCTTCCTTCGCTATGTGAGCGACGGGGTCGGCGTCTAGTTGGGAGGCTCTGCCGGCGTCCGTTCGCGTCGGCATTCAGCGCGGCTGGATTCGCGGCAAAAAGAAAGGGCCCAGGTTTTCGCCTGGGCCCTTGATTTCTATGGCGCATCCGGCGGGATTCGAACCCACGACCCCTGCCTTCGGAGGCCAATGCGGTACAGGAATCTCAGTTGCCATGCAGAGATCAAAAATGCCGCTAAGTGCCATCCTGCAAGGGTTTCGTCTTGTGGCGCTCCCTGCAGTTTAAGGCCTATAGCGACACCTGAGGGTGGTTATCCGTGGCACAAAAAACGAAATCTGGGATGCCGGTTTTTGACTACTAGCCAAATCCAGGCTCGCCCTGCCGCCGTCTGACTGAACCTGAATTTCGACTATCGACCTACAGATGATCACCCTCACCCAGTACGTTCACTGGTGGGCCGTGGAAATTGACAGATCGATAAGACCTTGCGCTGCTCCGGTTCCATAGGACCTTGGAATGACGACTGCAAGCGGAGCTGCGCCTGAGTTCAGCCAACTCCGTTTTGCTTCTCTGGGCTGTGTCGTTACGAACGTACAACCGAGGAATGCGCGGACCAAAAAGTTAGCGAAGCTTTTTCTGGTGCCAGGCTCTGCCCTCGCAGGAGACCATGGCAGAGCGGCAAGCGCCGAGATTCGTGGGCAGGAGGCTGGGCAGTCAGCTCAGTCGTCCTTGGCGTTTACCTCGGCGGAGACCTTGTCAGACGACTCCCAGTGGCCAACCAGCTCATCTACGCGATCGGGGATGCGCGGAGATTTGCTGAGCACCAGGCAACGGGTAGTGCCTACGTACTCTTCAAGCAGATAGAGCGTGTCCCCAATGTCGACGCCCATCTCCTGCAGAACGTCATCGGGTAGGCGAATAGCACCGTCGCCGTCCCAGTCCTCAATCACTACATGATTCCGCATCGTGACCCCAGGCAGCGGCTGAATGAAGTGTCCGCAGGGGGAGGCAACGGCGAGCCGATGCCAACGAAGTCCCGCGGCGCAGGTCGACAGAATAGCAAAAAGCTCTCGGGCTTAGAGCGTTGTAACGATGACACCCCTCACCTCCAGCCGCAGCTTCTGACATTTGAACTCGCTCCGGGCCTGCCAGCTACCATCGCCCTTAATGGGCAGAAAATCCCGCAATACCACCGGGGGAAATTAATATCCCCATGCCACATTCAGCTAATCCACCGGCAGGTCATCGAGACTTCGCTCTGTAGCCACCATGGCTGCACTGGATTACCGCAGAATGTCAGTGGCAGTCCTGCAAAAACCACTGAGCCGCCACATGCGCTCACTGGGACGCCTTCGCCGAATTAGCCAAATACACCCTCGTGACGGTAGATCCCTCCGCCAAATCGCCAATATCCAGTGCGCGAACCTGGAATAAGCCGCCAAACCTCGACTGGCCTGGCTTTTCACCCAGCTCTATTCGGGCAAGACGCGAGCTCTGCTGGCTATCAAATGGGCCCATCCGCCAAAACAAATACGTATCATGGGGCCACGACTTACTTCGGTAATCTCGTGCTCGGACTACCTTTGGAAAAGTGGCCGTCATGGAAGAAAGCGCGCAACAGCGTTCAGAACGCTATGTATCCACCCGCAGCCAGCACCCCGCGTGGCTTTTGCTCGCCTCACGTCGTGCTCCCCTTGTACTGGGTTGCCTGCAAACGCTGTTCGAGCGGGCGCACGATGGGATCCCCATGGAGGATGCGCTGCAAGCGCTGTCCGAAATGCTGGCTGCTTATGCCAGCCAGGAGCTTTACGAGATCGACCCGGATACAACGCATCTCCAGGCCGGGCGTGAACTTCGTGAATGGATCAAGCGGCGTCTGGTCGTAGAGCGAGAGGGCCGCATCTACGCAACCGACGCGTTGGAGTCCGCCATCCAGTTCGTCGACTCGCTGGATAGTCGGATCATGACCTCCACGGCATCTCGCCTTTCGGTGGTCCAGCGCGAGATCGAAAACCTGGAAACGGGGCTGAACCCCAGCCCAACTGGTCGTATTGCCAGCCTGCGCCGCCGAATCCGGGATTTGGAACATGAGCTTGAGCAGGTAGAGGCCGGCCACGTCATCGTGCTGGACGAAGCGCAGGTGATAGAGGGCATACGCGAGGTATATAACCTGGCCACCAGCCTGCGCGCAGACTTTCGACGGGTTGAAGACTCCTGGCGGGAGGCGGATCGCGCTCTTCGACACTCCATCATCAGCGAGCAGGCTCATCGTGGAGAAATCGTCGATCGGTTGCTGGACGGTCAAGATGCTCTACTAAACACACCGGAAGGGCGTGTCTTCGAAAGCTTCCAGCAGCAACTGCGGCAGTCAGCTGAGTGGGAAGCCATGCGTGAGCGTTTGCGCACCATCCTTCGTCATCCTGCGGTTCCAAAGGCGTTGAATCGTCCCCAGCAACGTGAACTGCGCTGGTTGGCGTTACGCCTGGTTCGGGAGTCGCAGGCTGTGCTTCAGGCGCGTGCCCGAAGCGAGCGCGATGTCCGTGGCTTCATGAGGACGGGCCTGGCCGCCGAGCATCATCGCGTCGGACAGTTACTCAGCGACTTCTTCAATCTAGCACTCAGCGTCGACTGGCAACGCCAGGCCGTGCGCCGTAGCGCTGTCCGTTTGCCGCCGGTTGGCGTCGCCATTGCCGGTGTCCCGGCAATCGAGCGTCTGCGTTTCAAGACCCTGGATGACGATGACACGGGCGAGCTGGATCTGAGTTTGAAGCCTGCGGGGTTGGAACATATAGATGATGACTTCTGGGATGCTTTCGACGGGTTGGACCGTGAAGCGTTGATTCATGACACTCTGGCGGTGCTGCTGGAGCAGGGGCGACCTGTGAGTCTCGGGGAGCTTGCGTCTTTGCTTCCACCTGCTCACGACCTGGAAACCTTTGCGCTCTGGTTAGCTATGGCTCGCGAGGCAGGTATTGAGGTGCTGACAGAGGAGCGTCAGATCGTGGATCTGTTTGACGAGGATGAGCAACGCTGGCGCTTCAACTTGCCTTATGTCGGACTCGACCACGAGGCACTCAAGGACATCGATTGGGAGTTGTGAGCATGGCGGGGATCTTCGATCGCATTGCAGGCGCCTCTGGTGCCGACGAAACGGAGCTGACAGCAGAGCCCATGGCGTTGGATGACGGAATGGATGACGAACAACCTGTCATGAGCGCCGCTGTACAGGTCGATGAGCGACGGACGCCGCAACGGGTACGTGAGACCGTACAGGAAATGCTCAAGTACGGGCTGCTGGAAGAGAGTCACAAGCCCAACCTGTATCGCTCAGCGCTTTCCAATATCGAGGCGGTCGACAGAATCCTGGAGCCGCTCGACCTTGCCATGGGGGTCGACGAGGTTCGGGGGCTGGTGTTTGTTACCGTTCGCCAGGGCGAGGTGGCCGAGCAGGATGACTGGTCGCACCCCCTCGTGCGTCGGCAAAGGCTGAATCTGGAGCAGTCTCTCCTGATAGCCATCCTGCGCCAGCAGTTCATCGCCTACGAACAGGAAAGCGGTACGGGCGCCAGTCAGGCATCGGTAGCGGTCGATGAGCTGATTCCCCAATTGCAGGTTTACCTAGGCGAGCTGGGCAGTGAGGCGAAGGAGCGCAATCGCATCATCACGCTGCTGGATCAGCTCAAGGGGCATGGCCTGGTGTCGGCTCTGGACGCCCATGATCGCGTCATCATCCGTCCCATCATTACCCACTTGGCTAACCCGGAGAACCTGCAGGCACTCGTGGCATGGCTGCGAGAGCAGGTGGAGGGCGCGGCGACGCCGGCTGCCGATGGCGAGGAGGATATGGCATGAAGCAGGCACTCCTCTGGCGTGACAGCGAGACCTTCATTCTCACCAGCATCGAGCTCTATAACTGGGGCGGCTTTCAGGGCTATCACCGTGCCGAGATCGACCCCTCCGGTACCGCCGTGATCGGCCCGACGGGGAGCGGTAAAACGACGCTGGTGGACGCTCTGATGACCTTGCTGTGCGCCAATCCGCGCTACAACCTGGCATCCACGGGCGGGCACGAAAGCGACCGCGATCTGGTGTCCTATGTACGCGGCGTCACCGGCCCCGGGGACGGAGGTGTAGAGCAATCTCATATCGCGCGCCAGGGTAAGACGGTCACCGCCATTGCCGCCACGCTCGAGCGTGACGGTGCGCAGGTTCGACTGGGCGCCGTGCTCTGGTTCGAGGGCACCAGCTCCTCGGCGTCCGATCTGAAAAAACTTTGGCTGTTAAGCGAGTCCCCTGAGCAGAGGCTGGAGCATTGGCTCAGCCAGCATCACGCAGGCGGCATGCGGGCTCTGCGTCAGATGGAGAAGGATGGTACGGGGATCTGGCCGTATCCCAGCAAGAAAGCCTTCCTGGCCAGGCTGAGGGATTACTTCGAGGTCGGTGAAAACGCTTTCACCTTGCTCAACCGCGCTGCCGGCCTGAAGCAGCTCAACAGTATTGATGAGATCTTTCGAGAGCTGGTACTGGATGACCGCTCCGCCTTCGAGCGGGCTGCCGAGGTCGCCAGCAGCTTCGATGATCTAACTGACATCCACCGAGAACTGGAAACCGCTAGAAAGCAGCAGCGCTCGTTGCAACCTGTCGCCGATGGCTGGGAACGTTATAGGGCCTTGCAAGAACAGTTGCAGGATAAACAAGCGCTCGAAGGCATCCTCCCGGTCTGGTTCGCCGAGCAGGGGTATCGCCTGTGGTTGGCTGAAACCAACAGGCTTGAGAAGGAGCACAAACAGGCCGAACTGGATCAGGCGCAATGCAGGAGTCAGCTTGAGATCCAGAAGGGCGTGGTCGATCAACATCGTCAGCGCTACCTGCGAGTAGGGGGCGCAGGGATAGACCAATTACGCGGGCGCATCGCTGATTGGGTCAGGGAGTGCGATAGGCGGCGCCTGAAAGCCGAGCAATACCAACGCTTGGCCAAGGGGCTTGGACTCGCGGATGAGTTATCGGCCGCTGCGCTCGAAGAAAATCAGCAGCAGATCGCGGCACGCCTGGAAATACTGGCCCAGCAAACTACAGACGCGCGCCAGAAAGCGTTCGACGCAGGTCTCGTCCAGCAAGAGCTCAATGGCCGCCTGCAGAGCTTACAGCAGGAGCGTGCTGAGGTTGAGAGACGGCCAGGCTCGAACCTGCCCGGGAATTTTCATGCTTTTCGAAGCGATCTGGCACAGGCGCTTGGTGTCGATGAGTCGGCCCTGCCTTTCGTTGCCGAACTGGTGCAGGTCAAGCCCGAGGAGCTGGCCTGGCGGGGTGCCATCGAACGGGCAATCGGTAGCCACCGGCTGCGTATCCTAGTGCCGCAGGGTTCATCCCAGGCCGCACTGCGTTGGGTGAACCAACGGCACAACCGCTTGCATGTGCGCTTGTTGGAGGTCAAGGAGCCGTCGTCGCGCCCTGTGTTCTTCGACGATGGTTTTACCCGCAAACTGACCTTCAAGGAGCATCCGTACCGAGAAGCTGTGAAGGCTCTACTGGCGGATAATGACCGCCACTGCGTCGAAAGCCCGGAGCAATTGCGTCATACCCCTTACGCCATGACAGCTCAGGGGCTGATGTCGGGCAAAGAACGCTTCTTCGACAAGCAGGATCAGAAGCGCCTGGATGAAGACTGGCTGACCGGCTTCGACAACCGCGATCGTCTGGCCTTCCTGACTGAGCATATTCGCGAGGTCAATGAACAGCTCGTGCCCGCCAAGCTGGCCCTGGATGCTGCCCAGGGCGATGTCGGTCAGTTAGAGAGTCAAGCTTCGCTGCTGCAACGCGTCGAAGAACTGCAGTTCGAGGAGATTGATCGGCCGGGCGCCGAGCGTCAGCTGCAGTCGCTGCGTACTCAGCTGGACACCCTGACCCGTCCCGATTCTGACCTTGCTGTGATCAAGGCCGAGCTGGATCAAGCCGAGGCCCTGCGGGAGTCTCTGGACCAACAGCTGCAACGACTGATCGAGCAGTGTGTGCAGTTGAAAACTCAGTTTGACCAGGCCGCATCCGCTACCCGTAAGGCCTATCGCGGCGCCGAAAAGGGGCTGAGCGATACACAGCGTGAACTGGCGCAAGCGCATTTCCCGACCCTGACCGCGGATGACCTCGGCGATATTGACGAGCTGGAGCGCAAGCATACGCGTGAGCTTCAAGGGCAACTCAAAACGCTCGGCGAGAAACTGGGCGACCAGAAAACAGAGCTTGCCAAACGTATGTCCGACGCCCTGAAAGCAGACACCGGTGCGCTTGCAGAGGTCGGGCGAGAACTGGTGGATGTACCCAGGTATCTGGAGCGTCTCCGTGTGCTGACCGAGGAAGCCCTGCCCGAGAAACTCAAGCGCTTCCTGGAATACCTCAATCGCTCCTCGGATGACGGCGTCACCCAGCTGCTCAGCTATATCGACCATGAGGTCTCGATGATCGAGGAGCGCCTGGATGACCTGAACAGTACGATGCAGCGTGTCGACTTTCAGCCCGGACGCTATCTGCGCCTGGTGGCGAAAAAGGTCATCCATGAAAGCCTGCGCACCTTGCAACAGGCTCAGCGCCAACTGAACTCGGCGCGCTTCATCGATGATGAAGGCGAGAGCCATTACAAGGCATTGCAGGCGCTCGTTGGCCTGCTCAAGGATGCCTGCGAACACAGCAGGAATCAGGGTGCCAAGGCACTGCTGGATCCGCGCTTCCGCCTGGAGTTCGCGGTATCGGTGATCGATCGGGAAGGCAATAATCTCATCGAAACCCGGACAGGTTCTCAGGGCGGCAGCGGTGGAGAGAAGGAGATCATCGCCTCCTATGTACTGACCGCTTCCCTGAGCTACGCGCTCTGTCCCGATGGCAGCAGCCGGCCGTTGTTCGGCACCATCGTGCTCGACGAGGCGTTCTCGCGCAGCTCCCATGCGGTTGCCGGTCGGATCATCGCGGCGCTGAGGGAATTCGGCCTGCACGCTGTTTTCATCACGCCCAACAAAGAAATGCGCCTGCTGCGCCACCATACGCGTTCGGCCGTCGTCGTTCACCGGCGCGGCGTGGAATCCAGTTTGGTTTCTCTGAGCTGGGAAGCTTTGGATGAGCATCATCAACAGCGCATCAAGGCCATGCATGAAGTCGCCCACTGACATCGGTCGCAGCTTGGCCAGGCAATGGCATCGCTCCAGTGTTCGGTTGGAACGCTTGCTCAATCCCGGCAGCTGGCCGCAATGCTTCAACATCGGTAAGCCTTCGGCACGAGTCTTCGCTGAAAACATCCATGCGGTGCTCCAGCATGTGGAGAACTGGCGGAGCGTGAAAGTGGGGAAGGTCGACTGGGAGTCAGTCAGCTATCGAGCTGGGCTGGCCCCAATTTCCTTGCCGATGCGCTGGCACTTGCGTAGTCCCTCCGAATGGATTGCCGCGACCAATGATCCAACGGTCAGCCGGGAATACGCTCAACTCGAGTATCTGGTCGAGCAGGTAGACAGTGCCTTTCATGCGCTGCTGGTGGCTCAACGCAGCCTGTGGTTGACGAAGCCGTCTGAAGAAGTCGTCGCCACGGCGCAACTCGCCACCCGGTTGTCGCCAGGCTGTGCCCGAGGCCGTCCACTGCGCCTGCTTGCAGAGCACGGCGTAGACACCAAGTTTTTCGAGCGTAACGCCAGCTTGCTGACCAGGCTCCTCGACGAGCGCTTCGAAGGCGCGGCGGCCGAGCAAGGCCTGACGACGTTTCTGGATGCCTTTGAAGAAAGCAGTCATTGGGTTCTGGTCGTTCCCCTTCAGCCTGAGCTGCTGCCCTTCAAGCGGCTCAGGCTCACCACTTCGGAACTGGCCGAAACCCCACTTCCCGGTTCGCGCTTGCTGGTGGTGGAAAATGAGCAATGCGTTCACTTGCTGCCCGAAACCTTGCCGGACACCCTGGCTGTACTGGGCTCCGGGCTCGATTTACAGTGGTTGGCGTCTGCGCACCTGGCAGGGAAACAGATCGCATACTGGGGCGACATGGATACCTGGGGCTTGCTGATGCTGGCGCGAGCGAGACTCCATCAACCTGCAGTCGAAGCACTGCTAATGGAACGGGAGCTGTTTGACCAGCACTCAGTGGGAAGCGCGGTCGTCGAGCCAACTAAAGCTCAGGAATTGGCTCCCCAAGGATTGATGACTGACGAGGCTGATTTCTATCGGTATCTCCTTACGCAGGAACGGGGACGCCTTGAGCAGGAGTATCTGCCACGCATGCAGGTCGAACTGGCCATTAGTAAATGGTTCGGAGAGTCGGTAGTGCCGGCTCATCCTGAGCGAACGGCTTGACTGCATGACTGACAGATGACGGCGAGGTGCAGCAACTTGGCGAGCGCGTGGGCATGTTGCATGCAACGCTCCTACAAGAAACCTCGTAATTCCACCGAGCGGCTGAAAAATCCCCCGTCACATCTAGTGGACAGAGCAGGACGTTAATGAAGTGTTAGTAGCCGGCATTACTTTGCCATCCACTGTGACTCTCAAATTAATGTGCTTAGCAAGTTAATCGTGCTTTCGCCCTACCCCCATTTCTGGATTTAACACCAAAACATTTTGATAAATGCGGATGCACAAAAAATGGAGCGTGCAAGCTTCAATGTGGTTTGTGACTGGAGTGCCTGAGCTCCATTTAGGCTGGTAATGGCGCATTGCCACGCATAATCTTTCGTCATCACAACACGGAAGATCGCTATGGATAGAAGCTCGCCAGATGGACCCCTTATGCCGTTGGGGCGGTACTTCAGTGAAAACCTCAGCGCCGTGCTGGCGGTTGCTGGCAAGGAGCGTGAGAACCGCTCGGTAGGCTCGCCAGGGCCGATGACCGCAACCCAGATTCACCGGAAAACGGGCGTCGCCCGCAGCACGCTACGGGCACTGAAGTCACAGCGCGGCGAAAGTGCCGCCAATCCGGACCTCGACACGCTCGATCGCCTCGCCGCTGCATTGGGTGTTCCTCCTGCTTTCCTGCTCATGCGGCCGCAGGACTGGTTCGCGTTGGGCCAAGCACTGGGCGCCAGCGGTGACTATCTGGCCGCCGCCATGAAACTACATAGCGCCGGCCAACTGGATAATGGAAGCCCGGTCGAGAAGGTGTTGCGCGAATGCAAGGTTCACCCCGATGCCCGGCCGATGGGTGTTGGTTCATCTCCAGAGGTTACACGTGCCAATGCAAGGGATGAATGGCGCCGGCGTAGCTGCCTCAAGTTCGGTGCCCTGATGCTTCGTCCAGGTCGTGCCCACCAATCTCGTGTTGCACTCGCCGCGATAGCAGGTGCGTTGGTGAGCGCCAGCACGCCGAACGATCCGAACATCGACGACTAAAACGTCGAGTAATCAATAGGAATCGCAGTATGGCAATCATTCACGACGCCGACTTAGCGGACGT
Organism: Pseudomonas triclosanedens; assembly: GCF_026686735.1. NCBI lineage: Bacteria > Pseudomonadati > Pseudomonadota > Gammaproteobacteria > Pseudomonadales > Pseudomonadaceae > Pseudomonas > Pseudomonas triclosanedens. The sequence continues at coordinate 295,909 of NZ_CP113432.1, forward strand.
GCTATTGAGCGCAAGCTCAGACGATATCAGGCTGCTGATCGACGTCATCACGGACAACGGCAACGGACGGATCTCCTTGTCCTCCTCGGTGTGCCGCCAACTGAGCGCGGCGAAGGAGGGTGTGGTCGGCGAGTTCGAGCGCGGCATGGTCGCCGAAGAACTCACGCGCTTTGGAGGTAACTCGTTGATGAACCTGTTCCGGGGCGGCAGCGGCGTGCCTTACAAGGAACTGCTGAGCGATGTTGCCTCTCACGTGGGTGTCTCGAAGGAGAGTACGGGCGACTGCGCACGCATGGAAATGGCCATCATTACCAAGGTGTTCGAACAGTCGATTGGCCGCATGAGCGAGGAAGACAAGGCGACCTTTTTCGAATCACTGGGGGCAAGCTACAGATCGGGCATGGGGCCGGTTGCGCTGGCAGCACTGATAGCCAGCCTGAGCGCTTCCGGTATGACCTCCTATGGACTGGCCGCAATGGTGGCCAGCGCAACGATGAGCAGCCTGGTCGGCCGGGGTGTCGCGCTTGCTGGGGGAGCAACCTTGGGCAGGGGACTGTCGGTGCTCGCAGGGCCCGTTGGCTGGGCGATCGCCGGCATCTGGACGGCCTTCGACCTGGCCAGCCCTGCTTACCGGGTGACGCTGCCGTGCGTTATCCAGATCGGTCACATGCGCCAGAAAATGCTGCTCAAGCCCGAATGCCCCGGCTGCCGCGCATCGGTCAGCCCTGGCAGCAACTTCTGTGGCAATTGCGGTACGCGGCTGGTCGATCGCTGACCGCATTCCCTTCACGAGTAAACACTGACCTGAGGAGCTTCTCATGAACCCTACGATCTCCCCGTTGGAGTTCCTGCTGACCAACGTTATCTGTTTCGCCGCTGGTGCTGTCGTGGTTGTCACGCTGCAGATGGCGGGCAAAGCGGCCTATGCCGCAGGGAAACGCAGCTCAAATGCTCATGCGTGATGTACCGATGATGTGTGCCAGGTGAGCAGAGAAAACGATAAAGGATTAGCTATGTACGGTAATGAGTATGCGAGCCGACCGGTTGCGCTGACCTATAGAGTGGGGCTGATCAGTCGGGACGTTTACCAGCAGGACAAGGAATCGCTGTAGTGACCATCAACGATACCAGCAGTACCCGCCAGCTTCTGGAGCGTGTCAGCAACGATGATCTGGAGCCTCTGGTGGAATACATCCTCAAGGCCCGAACCGAGTCCTTGTCGAAGCAAGTGGACTTCAAGCGCTGGCACCCGGAACACCGCCGTTATGCCAGTACGATCCTTGATGAGCTGCGTTTGTTCGGCGGCAACAGTTTCGCCAACCTGTGGCGCCAGAGCGGGCCTTCCTACACCGAGGTGGTGCGAGATGTTGCCGGTAAGCTCAAGGTCAAGGGTGTTGGTTCGATGGAGCTCATCGAGCTGGAGGAGGCGATGGTGCAGTCGATCCTACGTCAGGCGTTGGAGAAGTCGTCGGGTGAGGATCGTCGCGAGCTGGAAGAGATTCTGCGCGAGGCGGGGCTCGACAAGACCAAGATGACGGCTCTGCTGAATGGTTCGGCACTGAGTGGGCTGGTGGTGCCGGCCGTAGCACGGATGATCCTCTATCGCACTTCGACGGTGATCGTGAATTCGATGGCCCAGCAGTTGCTTGGGCACGGGCTGCGCAGTGCGGTGGTCGCTGGGGGAGCCTTTGCCGGCGGTCGTGCCGTCGCCGCGCTGGCCGGGCCGGTCGGCTGGGTCATAGCCGGTGTCTGGACCGCCGTGGATCTGGCTGGGCCTGCCTACCGGGTCACCATTCCTTGCGTATTGCATATCGCCATGCTGCGTCTCAAGGCTCGTGCCGAGGCAGCGACCGATTTCATGAATGGAGCTTTCGATGGCTGAGCTAAATGTGATCTTCGATGTTCCGGAGGCGATTGCCGAGGGGCTGAAAAACGGTGTTTACGAACGTATCGGTGGCGTCATCCGCAGGGTAGGTGACAAGCAGATCGTGATGTGGTTGCAGGAAGGTGTTCTGCTTGAACGCGATACGGCCGAGCAACTGCTCAAACAGGGGGCCGAGCAGGTCCAGTTGCTGCGCCAGCAGGCTGAGCAGCTGCAGCTGCTCGGTGTACAGCAGCAGATGATCATGGGGCTGCAGGTGGCCAATCTGGCCGTTAGTGTCGCTGGCTTTGCGCTAACGCTTTACAAGTTACAGGGTATCGAGAACAAGCTTAAACACATGGATGGCAAGCTCGATGACATCCGGCAGGGTGTGGAGTGGCTGGATGCCAGACAGATGATTGGCCGACTGGCCCCTCTGCATGCCTCCCTGCAGCATCTACGCGAAGCCGGGCTGTATCGCAACACCACACTGATGCATCAGCAGCTGGGTATTGCCAGCAGCCAGCTCGCAGAGAGCCACAGTTATTTTGGCGGGCTGCTGCAGCATGTGGGTGAGCGTGCGCTTGAGTATCTACAGCCTGGTGAGTTTGGGGCCGCTTACCGTGGGTGGGTGATGTCGGCTCAGGGGCGGGTACAGGTGCTGGCTCGGCTAGGTGAAATGGATGTGGCTGCGCAGCTCGCCAATGACTTCAAGGAGCGTCACGCCGGGTTCGGTCGGCAGCTGCAGCAGAGCCTGAGCAATCCAGCGCTGCGCCTCAGGGCGGGTCGGCAGGGCGAGACCAATCATGCTCGTCTGCTGAATATCGCTGAGCAGGCTGTCGGTGCGCACGAGATCATCCGCGGTAACGTAATGCAGTTGGAGTTCATGCGCGATGAGCAACTGGATCTACCGGTTCTCAATAGCCCGGCAGGATATCAAGGGTTGGCGTTCTGCCGAGTGGGCTGATTGGCTGGCGATGGTAATGCCCCAATTGGCAGATTACCCGTAGCAGCCTGCCGTACAAGAGCAGCGGATACTGCTCCACCTCATTTATCCGCACTCGGTGCAAACCCAGAAATTGTCGGTCAATGTCCCTTTCTGACGCTGGTCTGCTACCCCCCCCTCGTATATGCAGTGCGGTCTTCATGGCCAGCGCTGCACTTCCTTCAGGACAGTTGCCCGCGCTGCTGGCGCGAGGCTGTACAGAGTCATCGGACATGGATCTCCAAGGTCATCTGCTTTACATCGACATCACCCAGATTTGTGGAATCGGCTGTGCCTTCTGTATGTACGCCGACAAGCACAAGGCGGGCATCAGCATGGAGCTATCAACGTTGGCGCGGGAAAACCTCGCCCGGTTGATCAATGCCCCAGAGGTCAAGCGCATCTCCGTCAGTGGCGAAGGCGAGCCGCTCAACAACGCCAAAGTGTTCCACGAGATCCTCGGATTGTCCGAAGGTGGCAAGTGCTTCGAATTCATCACTAGTGGGTTCTACCCACATGACAAGATGGCGGACTTCTATGACGCCACCAATCGCATCGTCTCGGGCAATGGCGACACCTGCAACATCCGCCTGAGCGCCGACAGCCACCATATCGAGAAGGTCAAATGGCGGGCTCATGGTTTTAGTCTGGACTATCTGAGGCGCCGGAGACCGTCGGGACTGAGCTTCTCGTTCCGCTCGATCGACACCGATCGCGACTTCACTCGCGAGTATCTGAAGTCCGAGCTGGCTTGCTGGGGAGTAGAGGCAACCATCGAGCCGCGGAGTGTTCTGGAAGACGTCTTGGTTGCGGGTGGTGAGTGCTTCGGCATCGACTACAAGAACCTGGTGCACCCCGCTCCTGGAACCGCCCCGGGTTATCTAGACATGCAGGGGTACATCGAGGCGATCGAGTCCAAAGTCAACAAACGCTTCACTTTCGGCAGTCTGAACAAGCCGCCGCAGGCTAACGGTTTGGATGTCACGGTGAAGCCTAGTGGTGACTTGTACTTGTACGGTATCGAGAACCAGCGCCTAGGCAACATCCACTTTGATCGGGTCGACTGGCAACGGCTGGTCGCCCACGTGCGGGAGACACCGTTGACCCGAGCACTCTATACGCAACCCTTGACCGAGTTGCTGGCGCGCCTGGAGAGCACCGACCTGCTGCGTTCGATCATTGCCAAGGCGAACAACCCCTACTGGCTGGTGAAGGAGCTGGCAGGTCATGCCGGGTTGCTCGAACAATGGGAGGTTGCATGATCGACTCACACAGCCACACCTCTTATTCGAAGCATGCAACCGGCACCGTCGATGAATTGGTTCGCGCCTCAATCGCTGCCGGCGTGACCATCCTAACCATCACCGACCACGCGCCATTCCCCGTGGATACGGACAATCGTCTGCTCGCGTCCGAACTTGATCGCTATTTCGCCGACATCGAGCGGGCACGGAAGATCTACCAGGGGCAGATCACCATCCTGTGCGGCCTGGAGCTCGACTACATGCCTGGCACCGATGCCTTCAATCGCGAGCTGCTTACTCGTTACCCGATGGACTTCGTAATCGGCTCGATTCATTACGTGGAAACTCCAGACGAAACCATGGTGAAGGTATGGGAGCTGCCGCGCCTGGCCGGGCAGGCGTTCCTGGACCGCTACTTCGCCAACCTCGAAGGGCTGTTGGACAGTGGGCTGTTCGATGCCGTAGGGCACGCCGACACTCTGCTGCGTGGCGTACCGGAAGACATCTTCCTGCGCCGTTTCGAGCCTTTGCTGGCACCGCTCGCCCGAAGCGGTATTGCCTTCGAGCTCAATGCCTCAGGCCTTCGAAAGTCGAGCCTGGATCCTGCAACGGGGAGGGAGGTTCAGGGCTTGTGGTCTTATCCGTCTCGGGAATTGGTGGCGCAGCTCATCGCACACGAAGTGCCCTTCACTGTTGGGTCCGATACCCATGACCCGAGTGACGCCGGCTCTGGCATTGCCGAGCTGCTCACGGCCCTGCGGCCTTTGGGGCTGAAACGCATTAGTTACTACGAGAGGCGCCGACGAATCGATGTTGCCCTCGACAGCCTGCCGTTGCTGGGCACACCAGCAACTTTGACAGAAGGACTTGAACGGCCTTGAACATGATGACCCCCGGAAAATCACTGCTTTGGTCCGAGGTGCTTAAGAGGCCGGTTGATGTCCAATTGGCAATGTTTCGTCAGGCTTCCGCTCAGCCCTATGCTGATGATGTGAAAACTGGTTTCCGCGCGTTCGCCGCCGACCTGTTTTCACGCGAACTGGTCAGCATGACCGAGTATGTTTCGATTTTCGGCGGCACTGCCCTGAACTGCCTTACACCTGCCGAGTCGGGGTTGTTTCGAGACATGGCCACGGGCAACGATGCCACGGTACTGGCCGGGATCTACAGCCGTGCAAAATACGGCAGTGTGGGTGACATCCGGTATCTCGCACGACAACTGATCGACTACCTCTGCCGCGAGCTGGATAGGCCAGACTCGCAATGGTCATACCTGTTCCGGAACGCTAAGGCGTGTGGTGACAACGTGGTGATGATGACCACCGGTTGGCGTAACGTGCCTTCCACGGCGAACGTGCTCTATGAGATCGTGGTAGAGGAAATAAACGTCAAACTAGCGCATATGGCGTTGCCTACCATCATCAACGTCAAGCTGCCCAGGATTGCGCCACCTTGTGAGGACTACGCCAGCCTCAGCACCGAGGAGCGCGAGCGGGTCAATCTGGTTCAGGATCACGTCATTCCGGCTGAAAATTTCTATCGTTGGAGCGGTGTGCATGTGATCTTCGGCGACGATGTGCTGGTTACCGGATCTACTGCCGACAAAGTGCTTTATGAATCCATGCGTAACGGTGCAAAGTCGTTCCGCGCAATCTATCCGGTGGCGATCGATCCCCGAGTGGCCTTGGGCGATGCCTCGGTCGAGGATCGGCTGAATAGTGTGGTGGTCGAGCAACGACTGGACGATACCGTTGCGGAGTTGCTGTCTGCGCGGGACTACCAACCTATCTTGCGCACCCTGCGCCTGTTGTTCGGGGAGGGCAACCGAGAGTCACTCGCCGCTTTCCTACCGAAGGTGCCTGCGCCGACCTGGCTGCGCCTGTACAAGTCTGCCTTGGGTAATGAGTTTCTAGGCCAGGCGCAATGTGTTCCTTCCTTGGTGTTGCTCAGGGAATACCTGACAAAAGCTGGGATGCTGAGTACCGATGGCAGGTCAATTCACCAGTGAACAGCTGCCTTCATGGTTCCGTGCGATATGTGAGCTATTGGGAGAATGCTCCTGGGCAGGTCATGCCGGCCTATGTCGCGCTGGCATTGGTCTCGATGCGTAGAACCCTGGGTGAGCGCTTTCTGTTGCTTACACCGCGGACGGTCTTGGACCTGATCGACCCACGAGTCCTTGGTAAAACATGGGGCTTTGAACCATTGCCATTCACTCTGGCAGAGGGAATTGAGGCCATCGTTGCCAAGAGCGACTTCATCCGCATGGCCTTCGTCCATCGACATGGCGGCGCGTGGGTGGATGCGGACACGCTGTTCTTGCGCGACCCAACCAGCGCGCTGTTTCCCGCAGGCCTCAGTCATAAGCTGCATTGGCATAGTGAATGTATTTTTGCTTCCCAGCCGGGTAACCCCTTGCTTGCACGGGCGTTGGCTACAGGTCTGGACGGAGGTGCCCATGCCTGGGGTAATCCCGGCCGTATCAAGGACATCGTGGCGCAGGCAGATGACGAACTGGTGCTTATTGCTGGAGATGTCATCGACCCCGGCTACCGTCCACGGTACAACTTCGCTAGCTGCGAGGTGATGCGTCGTCAGGATGTGAGTGTCGCTGACTTCCTACTGACAGATGCAACCATGCTCAAGCTCTACAACACCTACTTCCGGCGTACGGCCAAGCGCATGGAGTCTGTTGCAGAGTTTCTTGCTGGCGGCACCTTGCTAGCCAAGTTGTTCCTGCACATCGAGGCCGACCTTGGTTATTGGCTGGGGGAGAGCGAGCGGCTGATGGAGGCCGTTTCTTGATCTGGGCATGCCAGTGTTACGGCGCTTGCGCGTAGATGAAGTCGGCACTCACGGACCTCGCTCAGGTTTAGCTGCCGAGAAATCACCTCATGGACGGTCGGTGTGCAACGGTGAGGCGAACCATGGGCAACGTACAACCATGCGGCTACGCGCGCTGGTAACTGGTCGAACTCGAGCTCAACTCGCACTAGGTCGAATACTTCTGTTGTCCGTCCGCTCGGGGTCCAGGCGAGCGGAGCGGTGCGATAGTCAGGCTGCGCCACCACTAAAGGGGAGTCGAGCTCCAAATTTATGGTTCCAGGGTGACAGTCGGCGACTTCGGGGAAGCCCTGGCTGATCAGCGGCAGTTGGCGAGCGAGAGTTCCCTTCGCAACACCTAGACCAGGCACTATCCGCGCTTTGAGCGAAAGGTAGTGGTCAGGTTCTGGCGCAGTGGCCAACAGCTCGTGGAGATTGTCGAGCAGAGCCTTGAGCGAGAATGCATTCATGTCCTTTTTCCCTGTGCGACGATATTGTCCAGGGTCTTGCCGGCTATAGATCACACGGGTCAACGGAGAGGATGGAGGCAGCCACGGGTTGGCTTGTCCATCCATGGCTGGGTAGATTGCCACCAGCCTTGTTTCCAGGCCGACCGCCATGTGTACGATTGCTGTATCGACACTGATCACGGCTTGCGTACAACGGATGTACCCAGTGACGTCCTTGGGCGATAACAGTCCATGGACGACGCGGACGTTTCTTCGCGCCACGGTGATTTCCATGTGCTGCGCGTCCTCCAGTGTCGCGGGGCTGCACAGGATACCGACAGACCGGGCAGGGTAAGCATCGGCGATAGCACGCAGCAAGCTCACTGATCGATCGAAGGTCAAGCACTTGTCTGGCCGGCTGGCGTAGGGGTTGAACAGGATGTACGGGATTTGGGAAGAGGGTGGCAGCGCGTCGGGAAGGGGGACGATGTACTTCTTCTCGACCCGGCCTGCACCTAGGTCCATGAGCACGCGTCGGTAGCGCTCAGCCACGTCCAGCCCGGCTGTCGCTGCACCGAACTTGCGATTGACGCAGCGTAAACGGTCGTCGAGGGAATACACCCGAACTGGGCGCAGCAGTCGTAGGAACAGGATTTCCGCAGGTTGAATCCTCCCGACCAGATGGACCACCACATCGACTCGCCCAAGCTGCGGTGCCAGTCGGCGGAGTTCGCGGACTCCGGGATTGGCTTTGGTGATCACGACCTGATCCACCGCAAAATCCAGCGTGTGCATCTGGGCAAGCTCTGCGACCGTCAACACGGTCACCCGGGCATTGAGCTTGCGCACCTCGCGAAAGAAGAAAGACGAAACGATCGAGTCGCCCAGCTTGGCATCCCATCGAGGGACAAGTATGTGCAGGATTCCTTCCGTGGCTCTGGGAGAAAGCGACCTGTCAGCCAATAAGCGAAACGCCGCTCGTGCGCATGCTTTGCGCGCATCCCGCAGGAATGACATGTTGCTCAAACGCTCGATTTTCGGTGAGGCCTGGGGCAAGTAGCGCAACTTACCGGGCTCTCAATGTAGTAGCCATGCAGGCGGTTGCTGATTTTCGGCCAGGTTGCCCTGCCCTGGCTTTCTGCTTCAAATCCAACGTTTGCACTCCATGGCGGACTCCTTGACGCGGCATAGCTTGCTGCCAGCCTGTTGCGAGCATGCCAGTGGGGTGGGCAAACTGCCAGTAGTGAAGGCCGCGTGTTGGCTAATCGTGCGCCTTCGGCGGCGCCCTCCGCTGCATTGACGTACTTGCCTGCTACCGAGGAGCTGTATGAGCTTCACCAGAAGCCGACGCTGTGGCTCTGCTCAGCCGACGGCGTACAACGACCCCACAGGGTCGATGGTTTACTATTCGAGACGCGAATCGCAGCACAATTTACTCCTGTCTGGTACCGACCAGGGGCATGAGTGGGGAGTACAGGGACAGTGTTGAAGAGGCAGCGCGCATTGACTTGCTGGGTGGGCGGGAACGATCTCAAAGCTGTTAACGACAGCGAGGTCGGGCCGATTTTGTCGACCCTGCGGGCTGCGTCCTTTGATCGTGTCGAGCTGCTTTGTTCTTACCCTGTCGAGCGGGTTGAGCCCTATCTGGCATGGTTGCGCGAGCGTGTCGATATACCGGTCGAGGCTCATTACGAATCTCTGAGCTCCCCAGTCCACTTCGGGGAAATCTACCAGGCCGCCAACAAGCATCTGGAGCGCTTGTCCGCTTCCCGTGCCGATCTTTCGATTCTGCTCAGCCCAGGCACGCCTGCCATGCAGGCCGTGTGGATTCTTCTCGGCAAGACTCGCTATCCGGCCACTTTCTACCAATCCTCCCTCGAGCAGGGCGTACAGCAGGTTGAGGTACCATTCGAGATAGCCGCCGAGTACGTGCCCGCCGCCAATGGCATCACCAGCGACAAGCTACTGGAGCTGGCAGGACAGGACGTTCCCGTCAACGCAGCCTTCGACAGCATTGTCACGCAGAGCGAGCGTATGTTGACGCTTAAGGCTCAAGCGCAGGTCCTGGCACAGAAACAAGTACCGGTGCTGATCTACGGTGAAACCGGTACTGGCAAAGAGCTATTTGCCAGGGCTATCCACAACGCCGGTCCACGTTCTGCTGGCCCCTTCATTGCGGTCAACTGCGGGGCGATTGCGCCTGAACTCATCGACTCCACTCTATTTGGCCATAGAAAAGGTGCTTTCACCGGTGCGGTGGAGAATCGAGATGGGGTGTTCCAGCAAGCGCATGGCGGCACGCTGTTTCTGGATGAATTTGGTGAGCTGAAGCCGGACGTGCAGGTTCGCCTATTGCGAGTCCTCCAGGGAGGCACGCTCACGCCGGTTGGAGGCAGCCAGGAGTTAAAGGTCGACGTGCGGCTGATTACGGCTACCCACCGAAATCTGATGCAGGAAGTGGCTCTGGGGCGTTTCCGCGAGGACTTGTTCTATCGGATAGCTGTCGGAGTTCTTCATCTGCCGCCTCTGCGGGAACGTGAGGGGGATCTGCTCCTGCTGGCAGATGCGCTGCTTGAAAGCCTCGCTGAGCAAGATTCCTCGCTAGCTGGTAAGAAAATTTCCGCTGAAGCAAAAAAACTTATTCTGAAACATCCCTGGCGTGGCAATGTCCGGGAGCTTCAGTCCACATTGCTTCGAGCTGCGCTGTGGTGCCAGGGAAGTGCAATCGGTGCGGCGGATATTGAACAGGCGCTGTTTCAACTTCCGCAGGAACAAGCCGACATCATGGCGCGGGATGTTGCACAAGGTATTGATTTGCAAGAGGTAGTTGCTGAGGTTGCAGGGCATTACCTGCACAAGGCACTCACTCTCACCGGGCACAACAAGACTCGCGCTGCCAGCCTGTTGGGCCTTAAAAGCCAGCAAACGCTGAGCAATTGGATGGACAAATACGGCATCGAATAAAAACTTGGCACGGTCCTCGCTGTAGGACTGGCATGGACAAAATCGCCTATATGAAATCAGCCAACTTCGAATTCCTTCGCTCCGGCAACGAGTTGCTGGTAAACCTCGCGGGCCTGGCCGAAGCCGTATTGTTTATTGACCCGGGCAGCGCGCTGACTCGTCTGCGCAGCTTTGCCGAAGAGCTGACCAAGGCCATCTACAAGGAAGAGCTGCTGCCGCGCATGCCGCAGTCGACCTTCTACGATCTGGTGAAAAACCCTGTGTTTGTCGATTGCGTCAGCAAGCCTCTGGTTCATCAGATCAACTTTCTGCGTATTCAGGGCAACGACACCGCCCATGGTGCCGAAGGTGATCTGCGCAACGCACAGTTGGCGCTGAAGACTGCTCACCAACTGGCCATGTACATGGCCATCAAGTACTACGGCACTGCGCAGGCTGATATTCCGCCCTTTGCCGAGGTGCAGGATCCGACAGCAGCGTTGGCCAGCCTGCAGAAGACGGTTTCCAGCTACGAGAAGGAGCTCAACCAGCAGCAGGAAGAGCTTCAACGTGTCATGGACAAGCTGGAGCAGGAGCGCACCCGCAATCTCGACAAGCTGGAGCCGCCGGCCAAGCCTGACCAGCAAAAGCGCCAGCAACAGAGCCAGAAGGTTGCCGATAGCCTGCAATGGAACGAGGCCAAGACTCGTACCCTGCTGATCGATGCCATGCTTCTGCAGGCCGGCTGGGATGTCAGCAACCCCGCTCAGGTCGGTCAGGAGGTGGAGGTCGACTTCCCGGATAACACCTCTGGCAAGGGGCGTGCGGATTACGTGCTATGGGGTGATAACGGCCAGCCGCTGGCCGTAATCGAAGCCAAGAAATCCGGCAATGTCAGCCTGCAGGCCGGGCGCGAACAGGCCCGCATGTACGCCGACGGCTTCGAACGCATGGGCATGCAACGCCCGGTGATCTTCTACAGCAACGGCTACGAAACCTTCATCTGGGACGACCAGCAATACAACACCTACCGCCCCGTCTACGGCCTCTACAGCAAGGACAGCCTCGAATACCTGATCTACCAGCGCCAGTACCGCATTGCCGAGGTTGAAAAGTACAACCCCGAGCTGAGCATTGCTGATCGCCCCTACCAGATCGAAGCGATCAAGACTGTCGCCGCGCACTTCCAAAAGCAGCGCCGCAAGGCCCTGATCATCCAGGCCACAGGCACCGGCAAAACCCGTGTGGCCATCGCCCTGGCCGAGCTGCTTCTGCGCACCAGTTGGGCCAAGCGCGTATTGTTCCTGTGTGATCGCAAGGAGCTGCGCGTACAGGCCGATGATGCCTTCAAGCAGAACCTGCCCAGCGAGCCGCGCTGCGTGATTGGCGAAACCAACAAAGTCGACCGGACCGCGCGCATCTATATCGCCACCTACCCGGGCATGATGAACCGCTTCGCCCAGCTTGACGTGGGCTTCTTCGACCTGATCGTTGCCGACGAAAGCCACCGCAGCATCTACAACAAGTACCGCGACCTGTTCGACTACTTCGATGCGTTGCAGGTGGGCCTGACCGCCACCCCGGTGAAGTTCATCAGCCGCAACACCTTCGACATGTTCGACTGTGAAACCACCGACCCCACCTTCGAGTTCGGCCTGGATGCCGCCATCAACAACGAGCCGCCCTACCTGGTGCCGTTCCGCGTACGCGACCTCACCACCGATTTTCTGCGCGATGGCATCCACTACAACGACCTGAGCGATGAGCAGAAGCGCCAACTCGAAGAAGATCTCGGTGAAGAGGAGGCCAAGCGCACCACCATCGCTGGCAAGGACATCGGCCGCAAGATCTTCAGTGAAGACACCGACCGCATCATCCTGGAAAACCTGATCAACAACGGCATCAAGGACGAAACCGGCTCGCTGGTCGGCAAGACCATCATTTTTGCCCAGCGCCAGGATCATGCCGAGCACCTGGAAAAGCTCTTCTGCAAGCTCTATCCGCAGTATGGCACCAAGGTCTGCAAGGTTATCCACAATGCCATTCCGCACGTGGACACCCTGATCAAGGAATTCAAGAAGCCGGATAACGACTTCCGCATCGCCATCTCGGTGGACATGCTCGACACCGGCATCGATGTGCCCGAAGTGGTCAACCTGGTATTCGCCAAGCCGGTTAAGTCCTGGGTCAAGTTCTGGCAGATGATCGGCCGTGGTACGCGCCTGCGCCCCAACCTGTTCGGCCCAGGCAAGAACAAGAGTGAATTCCTGATCTTCGACCACTACGGCAACTTCGACTACTTCGAGCAGGAGTATCAGGAGCCGGAGGACACTGGCGGCAAATCCCTCCTGCAAACCACCTTCGAGGCGCGCGTGGAGCTGGCACAGGCGGCGCTCAAGCACAACCATGCAGCCGCCTTCGATACCGCCATCGAGCTACTGCGGGCGGACATCAATGACCTGCCGGACACCAGCGTGGCCGTGAAACGCGAGCTGCGAGTCGTGCATCAGTTGCAGCAAACCGTGCTGCTGAAACAGTTCGATGCCAAAACCCAGCACCTGCTGACGGACAGTATCGCCCCGCTGATGTCGGCCCGGGTGCTGCGCGACAAACATGCCACCGCGCTGGACAAGCTGATCGCAGGCATTCAACGCTGCCTGGTCGAGCAGGCCAGTTGCTTTGAGGATGGCAAGATCACTCTGCTGGCCGAAGTGGACAAGCTCGCCGTTAACATCCAGGCCGTTCGCCAGAAGGATGCCATGATCGCTGAGGTACGCAGCGCCGAGTTCTGGCAACAACCCAGCATCGGCAAGCTGGAACATGCCCGCCAAGAACTGCGCGGCATCATGAAGTACCGGCAGACCGACATCGGGCCTGGCTATGGCATAGACACCACACGAACCACGGATGGCAACGTCCAGGGCGAAGAGCGTGTGGTGTATATCGCCGGCGCCAACGAGGCGATGATCTACCGCCGCCGCCTCAAGGACATTCTTGACGGTATGCTGGCCGTCAATCCAACTCTGCAGAAAATCCACAAGGGCGAGCCGATTGCCGAGCCAGAACTGAAGACGCTCACCTCGACCATCCTCACCAGCCATCCGGGCTTTAGCCTGGACGTGCTCAACGAGTTCTACGGCCGTGCGGCCGATCAGCTGCATCTCACCGTGCGAGAGATCATTGGCCTGGATGCGCAAGCCATCGAGGAGCATTTCAAGAGTTTCCTTCATGCCCATCCCAGCCTGACCGCCCAGCAGGTTCGCTTCATGAACCTGCTGAAGAATTACATCGCTCAGCACGGCAGCATCGTTGTGGAAAAGCTCTACGAACCGCCGTTCGCCAATATTTCCCACGAGGGTATCGACGGCGTCTTCGCCCCTGAGGATGTCAGCGAGTTGGTCGCCGTGCTTAAGCCTTTCCTGCGCGGGGATGCCTCGCCAAGCAGTCACTAGGAGTGATCATGCAAGCCAGCCAATGGACGACAGAAACCATCGTGATCTGCGGGGTGCTCGCTATCGCCGCCGCGCTTATCGGCTACGTGATCGCCGCCCTGCGCCAGGGAAGGCAGATCAGCCAGCTCAGCATGCAGCTTGAGCAAGCAGAGCAGGCCAGGGCGTCGACTGAGACTCAGCAGCAATCTCTGCAGATTCAGCTCAAGGCAGCAGAAGCACGCAGCCATGAGCTGCAGATCGAAGAGGGCAAGCTGAAGGCGCAGTTGCAAGCATCGGCCGATACCGCGGCACGTTTTTCTACGGAGCTGCATGAGCGTAAAGCGGCCGGATCAGACTTGCAGGTGAAACTGGACGAAGCTACCCGGCAACATCACGAGGCCGCCAAGCGTCTGGAGGCTGTACAGGCTGGCGCCCGGGGGCTCCAGGATCAGGTGACCGAATTGCGCCAGCGCCTCGACACCTCGACAACGACAAATGCTGCGTTGCAAGAGGAGCGTGACTCCCTCAAGGATGCCTTGGCGACTGAGGAAACTCGCGCGAAGGTGGCGGAAACCGCCGAGCGTGAAGCTCGCGAACAGCTCAACGAGATCAAGCAAAAGCTGGTCGAGCATGCACAGGCATTCGACGCTTTGCAGGCGCGTTATCAGTCGACGAGCAATGAGCATGCAGAGCTGGGGACCGCTCTGGACAAGAGCGAGAAGCAAGTGGCCGAGCTACGAGAGCGCCTGGCTCAGGCTCAAGCCACAAATGAACAGCTACACACGGATCGTGACCGTCTGAAAGACGGACTGGCGGATGAAGGCAAACGGGCCAAGGCCCTGGAAACTGCCGAGCGCGATGTGCGAAACCAACTTCTTGAAACCAAGGAAGCGCTTTCTCAGCAAGTACGATCGTTCAACGAGCTGCAGGAGCGCCTGAACGTACTTTCGTCTGAGCACACCGAACTCAAGACCACCTTGCAGAAGCGCGAGGAGCATTTCCAGGAACAGATGGCGCAGTTGGCCGACACCCGCAAGTCGCTGACCCAGGAATTTGAAAACCTGGCCAACAAGATTTTCGAGGAGAAGGGCAAGACCTTCACCCAGGCCAGCCAGACCAGTATCGATGGGATGCTCAAGCCTTTCCGCGAGCAGATAGAAGGCTTCCAGAAGCGCATCAACGAAGTTCATGATGCCTCGCTGCAAGGCAACACCAGCCTTAATGCCGAAATCAGGAAGGTGCTGGAAATCGGCCTGCAGATGAGCAAAGAGGCCAATAATCTGACCTCGGCCCTCAAGGGTGACTCCCAGCAGCGCGGCGCCTGGGGTGAGGCACAACTGCGTCGCACGCTGGAAATGAGCGGCCTGATCGAAGAGGCGCACTACGAAGTGCAGAGCGCCTTCAAGGATGCCGAAGGCCGTTCCAGGCAGACCGACTACCTGATCAAGCTGCCCGACGGCAAACACATCATCATCGACAGCAAGGTTTCGCTGGTTGCATACGACCGCGCCGTGGCCGCCGAGTCTACGGAAGAATGCCAACTGGCGATGGCTGAGCACGTCAAAGCCGTACGCAAGCACATCGACGACCTTGCCTCCAAGGACTACACCAACCTCGTCGGTATGCGCAGCCCCAGCTTCGTGCTGATGTTCATGCCCATCGAGCCGGCTTACATCGAGGCCATGAAGCACAACAAGGACCTGTTCGAGTACGGCTACAAGAAAGGCATCGTGCTGGTCTCGCACACCACCCTGATTCCCATTCTGCGTACCGTCTCCAACCTCTGGATGATCGAGCGCAGCAACGCCGAAGCGCGGGAAATCAGCGAGAAGGCGGGCGAGATCTACAACCAGGTCTGCACCGTGGCCGAGCGCCTCGGCAAGCTGGGCGGCACTCTCAACACCGTCAGCAACCACTACAACGACACCGTCAAGGCGCTGGCTGGCAAGCAAGGCCTCTACGGAAAGGTGGAGCGCTTCAACAAGCTCTCGGCCAAGGTCAGCAAGACCCTGCCAGCGCTGGAGCCCACCCACATGGACTTCGAGAGCGAGCGGCTCGCGCTGATCGTAGAGGCGCTCGAGGAAGCGCCGGAGCCAGCCGACGATCTGCCGCAACTGATCCAGAACCGTCACGAAGGCGAGCTGCTACCGCAGGCCTGACAATCCATTTTTGAACGAGAGAAGTACCCCGAATGCTCACCGGCAAAATCCGCAATGATATCGATAAGCTCTGGGAAAAATTCTGGACTGGCGGCATCACCAATCCACTGACCGTGATCGAGCAGATCAGCTACCTGATGTTCGCTCGCATGCTCGACATGCAGGAAGACGTGGCCGAACGCAAAGCCAACCGAACCGGCAAAGACTTCGCCCGCCTGTTTCCCAATTCGCCGGAAGGTCAGCTGCTGCGCTGGAAAAACTTCCGCAACATGAGCGGTAAGGAGCTGCACAAGCATCTCAAGCAGAACGTCTATCCCTTCTTCGCCAAGCTCGGCAGTGCCGACGGTGAGGGTGGCGAGCGTGAAGGGCTCGGCCATATCAGCGAATACATGCAGGACGCCGACCTGGAGATCAAGAACGAGTCGGTGCTGACCTCCGCCGTGGAGATGGTCAACGACCTGCCGCTGACCCAGAGCGACGTTAAGGGCGATATCTACGAATACCTGCTGAGCAAGCTCACCACCGCCGGCATCAACGGCCAGTTCCGCACGCCGCGCCACATCATCGACGCCATGATCGAACTGATCGCCCCGCAACCGACGGACGTGATTTGCGACCCGGCCTGCGGCACGGCGGGCTTCCTCGCCCGCACCATGGAATACCTCAACCGTGTGCATTCCAGTCCGGAAGGCACCTTCAGCGATGAAGACGGTAATCTGCATTACTCGGGCGACTTGCTCGAACCCTACCGCCAGCACATCAACAGCCAGATGTTCTGGGGCTTCGACTTCGACACCACCATGCTGCGCGTCTCCAGCATGAACATGATGCTGCACGGCGTGAACGGCGCGAACATCCGCTACCAGGACTCCCTGAGCAAATCCATCAAGGAGCACTACCCGCGCCAGGAGCAGAACTTCTTCGACGTAGTGCTGGCCAACCCGCCGTTCAAAGGCAGCCTGGACGAAACCAACACCAATCCCGACGTGCTCGGTCTGGTGAAAACCAAGAAGACCGAGCTGCTGTTCGTCGCCCATATCCTCCGCTCGCTCAAGCTCGGCGGCCGCGCCGCAGTGATCGTGCCGGACGGCGTGCTGTTCGGCTCCAGCAAGGCCCACCAGCAACTGCGTCAGGAACTGCTCGATAACAACCAGCTGGAAGGCATCGTCAGCCTGCCGAGCGGCGTATTCAAACCCTACGCTGGCGTCAGCACCGCCATCCTGATCTTCACCAAGGGCGGTACCACCGAGCGTGTGTGGTTCTACGACCTGCAGGCCGACGGCTACTCGCTGGACGACAAACGCACCGAGCTGAAAGGTGAAGGCAGCAATGACCTGCCCGACGCCATCGCCCAGTGGCACAAATACCGGCAGATGGTTGAAAGCAATATCAGCGCCAGCACCATCAATACCCTGTTCGGAGACAAGCGCAAAAAGGCCTTTGTCGTGCAAGCCGAGGACATCGCCGCCAACAAGTACGACCTCTCCATCAACCGCTACAAGGAAGTGGAGTACCAGCAGGAGCAGTACGAAGACCCGAAGGTGATTCTGCAACGGCTAAAAGGGCTGGAGCAGGAAATTCTGGCGGATCTGGATGAGCTGGAGGGAATGCTGTGAGTTGGCCGTTGGTTAAATTGCATGATGTATGCCGCCCTCGGCAGTGGAAAACTATATCCGCCAGTAATCTGCTTGAAGAGGGTTACCCGGTTTATGGCGCAAATGGAAAAATCGGTTTCTACTCAGAGTATACCCACGAATTCCCGGCGCTGATGATAACTTGTCGTGGTGCTACTTGCGGAAATGTCCATATATCTGAGCCAAAGTCTTACATTAATGGCAATGCAATGGCTTTGGATGAATTGGATGGTGAGAGGGTAGATATTAGGTTTCTCTATTATTACCTGTTAGGGCGAGGTTTCGATGACGTTATTTCTGGTTCGGCACAGCCTCAAATAACTGGGCAGGGACTTACAAAGATTGAAATCCCCCTCCCACCCTTACCCGAACAAAAGCGCATCGCCGCCATCCTCGACAAGGCCGACGCCATCCGCCGCAAACGCCAGCAAGCCATCCAGCTCGCCGACGACTTCCTCCGCGCCGTGTTTCTGGACATGTTCGGCGACCCGGTGACCAATCCGATGGGGTGGGATGTCGTCGAGCTTTCAACGCTTGTTGATCCTCGCGATAAGTTGAATTACGGGGTTGTTCAACCGGGTGAGAATGAAGAGGATGGGGTTCCACTGGTGAGGTCTGGCGACCTTTCTGATGTTACTCCTGACGTCAAAAAGCTTAGGCGAGTATCGGCGAGCATAGATTCAAAGCATAGAAAATCAAAGCTTAAGGGAAATGAAATTCTGATCGCGTGCGTAGGCACTATTGGCCGTGTCGGTTGGGTTAGTGATGCAATGATCGGATGGAATATTGCACGCGCAGTTACACGTATACCAATTCGTGAAGGGGTAAATCGAGAGTATGTTTATCGTTATCTTCAGAGTCCGGTGGTTCAAGGCTATTTCGAGCGGGAAACTCGAGCTGTAGCGCAGCCCACATTGAATGTTGGTCTGATTGCAAAAACTCCAGTGGCGTTACCTCCTCATGACATGCAAATAGCTTTTCTGGAGCGTTATGGATCTATTCAGACGCACAAAGAACGCCTTCTGAATGCTCTTGACGCACAAGAGAGATTATCTGGCTCTTTGAGCCAAAGAGCCTTTTCAGGCAAGCTCTAAGGAGAGAGTATGATCAGTGAAATCCAAATCACTCCACCGTTAGCTACCTATCAGAATCCTGCGAAACTCAATGATCTTCGCCGCATTAACTATATTTTTGGAGCTAATGGAACCGGCAAAACCACCATCAGCCGTGTGATTGCTCAGGCGCCCGGGCACGAGCACTGCCACCTTCTATGGCAAGGTGGTTTGCCGCTGGAGGTGATGTTCTATAACCGTGACTTCGTTGATCGAAACTTCAATCAGGATGGCCCTCTGCAAGGCGTTTTTACCTTAGGTGAGAATCAGGTTGAAGCAGAGCGTGAGATCGCCCGCTTACAGCCTGAAATAGAAAGGGTGAACGGCCAAATATCAAGTCTTAATATCCAATTGGATGGAGAGGACGGCCAATCCGGTAAGCGCAAAGAGCTGGCAGACATAGAGCCTGCGCTGAGGGACAAATGCTGGAGGCAGAAGCAACTCCACGATGATTATTTTCAAACGGCATTCTCTGGTGTTCGCAGTAGTGCCGAAAAATTCAAAGATAAGGTTTTGGCCGAGCAAGCAACGAATACGGCTGAATTGCGTTCGTTGGTCGAACTGAAAGAAAAAGCTCAAACCGTTTTCTCAAATAATATCGTACGTGCTTCGTTGCTTGGGAATTTGGTAGCCGATGATCTCCTTGTGGCTGAGGGGGATGCGCTGTTGCAAAAAGTGATTGTAGGCAACCAGGATGTTGATATTGCTGCACTAATCAATCGCTTGGGAAACAGTGATTGGGTTAAACAAGGCCTTAAGTATCGCGAGCAAGAATCAGAGATATGCCCTTTTTGCCAGCAACCAACGGATGAGCATTTTGCAGATAGTCTGGTGTCGTTCTTTAGTGAGGCCTATGATAACGACATTCAAGCGCTAAGGGAGCTGAAAGAAAATTACCAAAAAGCAAGTGAACAGTTGGTGGCTACCATGCAGCGCAATATGGAGCTCAATCACCCTTTTCTGAATGCTGAGCTATTTAGCGTGGAAGCTCAGGCGCTTGTCGAAAGGCTGAAAGGCAATCAGGCTAGATTGACAAAAAAGCTCGATGAGCCTAGCCGAAAAGTAGACCTTGAACCGGTTCAGTCACTGATCAACAAGTTGCAAGCCTTGGTGGCTGAGGCAAATAAGGCGACTATCCATCACAACCAAATCGTAGAAAATATTACGACTGAAAAAAATACATTGACTGCGCAAGTGTGGCGCTATGTGCTCAATGAATTGGCAGATGACTTGCAGAAGTATCAACAACTCAAGGATCTCCTGATACGAACAATCCAAGGCATGGAGCAAAGTCTTGGAGATAAGAAAAGGCAGCTCCGCGACCTGCAAGATCAGGTTAAAGAACTGGAAAAACAAACCACCTCCATTCAGCCAACTATTGTGGCAATTAACGATCTGTTGCGGAAATTCGGTTTCCATTCCTTTTCCATCGGTGATGCCGATGAAGGTCGGCATTATCGAATTGTACGTGCTAACGGAGAGGATGCCAGTCGCTCACTGAGTGAAGGCGAAAAAACGTTTATTACATTTTTGTATTTTTATTATCTCATTAAAGGTGCTCAGTCGCCCTCGGGTATCACGGCAAATCGGGTGGTAGTGTTTGATGATCCTATCTCCTCGTTAGATAGCGACATCCTCTACATCGTCAGTAGCCTGATTAAAGGTGTTATGGAAGAGGCGAGAGGTCCGGGTTCACAAATTAAGCAGATATTTTTGCTGACTCATAATGTCTATTTCCACAAAGAGATCAGTTTCAATAGAGCTAGGCCTTCTGATGGAGCGCTTAACGAGGAGAGCTTCTGGCTGGTAAAGAAGCTACAGCATGGTTCCGTTGTAGAACGGTGCGCGACGAATCCGATTCGCTCGGCTTATGAGTTGTTATGGGAAGACGTGAAGTCAGAAAATATTTCGAGTGTTAGTCTGCAAAATACATTGCGCCGTATATTGGAAAATTACTTCACCATGTGGGGCGGAATGGGTAAGGACGAAATTTGTGCGCTCTTTGAGGGGCGTGACAAGCTGATTTGCCAGTCTCTGTTTTCTTGGGTAAACGACGGGTCTCACTCGATTCATGATGATCTTTACGTTAATCATGGAGAGCAAACTAATGAGGCATATTTGCGCGTTTTCGAAAGTATCTTCGATAAGGCTGGCCAGATTGGCCACTACAAGATGATGGTTGGGTATCAAGAGCTGCAGCCAGCGCAGATTGCTGGGGAGATTGAGCAGTACGCTGAGGCTCCCGTGGTTCAGGCCAACTGAATCCTGCTACCAAAAAAGGACGTCGTACATGTCTTCACAAAAGTATTCAGTTACCCCCTTGGCTGCATGACTTGAGGTGCGCGGAAACGAGGTAGGGTCAAGGAGACTTGGCAGTGCCTCTACCATGCAGGGCATGATTCGGATTACAGCATTGCGCGCTACGGTTTGAACTCGCTGGCCGAAGTGGTCGCGTGGGCCCGGCCGGAATTAGTTCCGCCCCGCAATGGACGAACCAGCAAGGCGCTGAGAGCGCTGGGGTTCGATGTGAAGGTCTACGGATCTTGCGCGAGTAAACATCCTTACCTATCGATAAATAGATTTACTTATTTTTCTGGGATCGCTCATGGCTTTCGCATTTAAGCTTTTGATCTAAAAGAATTTTATTCTTCTGGCATGGAATGCGCTTAGTGGTGAGTGTCACCTAGTAATCAACAAGGAAAGTACAGATGTCTGAACTCAAAAAATTCCAGGTCCAAACCGCACGTCCGCTGCCGATCATCGTGCTGGCTGATATCAGTGGCAGCATGTCGGTCGATGGCAAGATCGAAGCCCTGAACAAGGGGCTCAAGGACATGATCAGCAGTTTTGCCGGTGAGAGCCGTCTGCGTGCAGAGATCCAGGTCAGTGTGATCACCTTTGGCGGCAGCCAGGCTGAGCTGAACCTGCCGTTGACCCCGGCCCACCAACTGCAAAGTTTCACACCGCTGGTGGCAGAGGGCATGACCCCGCTGGGCGGTGCCCTGTCGCTGGCCAGCGAGATGATCGAAGACAAGGACAGCATCCCTTCCCGCGCCTACAAGCCGGTGATCGTGCTGGTCTCTGATGGTTATCCCAATGATGACTGGCAGGGTCCCTTTGCTCGCCTGGTCAATGGCGAACGCTCCTCCAAGGCCACTCGCTTTGCCATGGCCATCGGCGCCGATGCGGATGAGGTAATGCTCAGCGACTTCGCCAATGACCCTGAGGCGCCGCTGTTCCATGCCGAGAACGCCCGAGACATTCACCGTTTCTTCCGGGCAGTGACCATGAGCGTCAGTGCGCGCAGCCAGTCGGCCACACCTAATCAATCGACGCCCTTGCAGATCCCCAGCGCTGACGATCAAGACTGGGAGTTCTGATGCGCCTGCTGGCAGGCGGAGCTTCGGTGCGAGGTCCCGCGCA
This sequence comes from Pseudomonas triclosanedens, assembly GCF_026686735.1. Classification (NCBI taxonomy): domain Bacteria; kingdom Pseudomonadati; phylum Pseudomonadota; class Gammaproteobacteria; order Pseudomonadales; family Pseudomonadaceae; genus Pseudomonas; species Pseudomonas triclosanedens. The sequence goes on from NZ_CP113432.1 coordinate 317,973, forward strand.
TCAGCTGGATGGCACGCCTAATCAGGATGCTCTGTGCGTCAGCGGTCTACGCGGCGGTTGGTGCATCGCCGTGGCTGATGGGCTGGGCAGCCGTCCGCTTAGTCATCTTGGCTCCCGGAAAGTCGTCCAGCTGTTCAGGCAGCTAGCCCGTCAGCGACAAGACATGCCGCGTGGCACGGTTGCCCCGGTCTTGCGTGATGCCTGGCTGGTTCATTTTGGTGACTGTTACAGGGACCACGAAACGACCTGTCTGTGGGCTCGGGTGGATGCCTCCGGGCGAGGTGTGGCTGGTCAGGTTGGGGATGGCTTGTTGCTGGTTAGAAGCCAGGGTGTGTTCACGGCGCTGACTGAGCGGCGCCAAGGCTTCGGAAATCAGACCACTACTTTGGCGCAGGCGGATTCTCAGGATGGCTGCAGCGTCGACCTCGTGTTGAGTCTCCCGGGTGATGGCGTATTGCTGATGACGGATGGCATCTCTGATGACCTGATTCCGGAGCAGTTGGAGCCATTCTTCGATGCGATTTACCAGCGCCAGTTGCGTTGCAGCAAGCGCCGTATGCGCCAGTGGCTGACACGAGAGCTGCACGGCTGGTCCACACCTCGTCATGGTGACGACAAGACCATCGCTGGAATTTTCAGAACGGATTGAAGCAGATGACCGCGACTACGACAGCGCAGCAGAAGCGTGTGGTGCAGGACACCAAAGGCTCGGTTTATGAGCTGAGAGAGGAAATGAGCCGGGGTGGACAGGGTATTGTCTACCGAACTCAGTATCCCCAGGCCCTGATCAAGGGCTTTACCAACAAGGATGCTCAAGCACGTCTGCGTTGGCATCGTCATATTGCTTGGCTGATTCGTCAGGACCTCAGTGACCTGAAACTGGCCAGGCCCCTGGCGCTGTTGGCTGAACCGCGCTTTGGCTATGTCATGGAGCTGATGGACGGTCTGGTTCCGTTGCAAAGCCTGCTCGACAGCTTCATCAATGCTGAAGATGAGGCGTCTGCCGATTATCTGCGGCAGGGTGGCCTTCGGCGGCGTATCCGTATTTTGAGCCAACTGGCCAGAACACTGAACCAACTGCATGCGCGCGGCATGCTTTACGGCGATCTATCCCCGAGCAATATCTTCGTGTCGGATGACACTGCCCACGCAGAAACCTGGCTGATTGACTGCGACAACATCAGCTTGGAAGCGCATGGCGGTCTGACCGTGCATACGGCGGACTATGGGGCGCCCGAGGTGGTGCGCGGTGATGCGCTGCTGTCCAGCCTGACGGACAGCTGGAGTTTTGCGGTCATCGCTTACCAGTTGCTGACCCATAACCACCCCTTCAAGGGCGAGCTGGTCAGCGAAGGTGAACCCGAGGAAGAAGAGGCTGCGCTGCGTGGTGAGCATCCCTGGATTTATGACGTGCAGGACGATGCCAATCAGTGTTTTGCCAACCTGCCCATCCAACTGATTGAGCACAGTCGGCTGCCAGTGCTCTTCAGCCGCTGCTTCGAGCAGGGGCGGCATCGCGCCAGCGAGCGGCCGAGCATGGCCGAGTGGCTTGAGGCGCTGGCGGAAATTGACGAGCGCCTTTATTGCTGCGCAAGTTGTGGTGGCACTACCTTGCTGCCTGTGGAGCTTGGCTCACTCGATGACGCGTCATGCTTTTTCTGCGACGAGCCTGCCGATAACCGGCTGGTGTTGCTCCAGGAGTTCATTGCTCTACCGGTAGAAGGTGAGAGTCAGTCTGATGAGCTAGGCAACTTGATGGCGACTGGCCGCAAGGTATGGCTGCAGCCGGGAGGCAATCTGGAACTCAAGCGCCTGATGCCAACGTTCAGCTATGACCGTTGGCCTGCCGACCATATCCGCATCGAGTACACCGAGCAGGGGCTCGGTATTCACCCCCTGTCCCAAAGCAAATTGCATCTACAGCGGGGGGCGGCGAAGAAGCCTCTTGAGCGCTACCAGGGGCTTAAGGAAAGTCTGCGTGGACAGCACGAGGAGCCTTACCAGATCCATGTAGGCGACTTGGAAGAGTCCCATGTCATTTGGCAGTTCAGGTGGTGATGGCGTATGGAACTTAAAGACTTTCCCATGCTGTCCGAGGATGTTCTGGCTCTCTCTACGGATGAGCGTATCGACGGTTTCCTGGCCGGCCAGGCGATCTTCCTCCAGAGCTATCAGGATGAGTGGCTGGCGGTTCAGGGCGACTCACGTGTCAGGGTCAACTGCGCTCCGGCTGACCATGGCCTATTTAGCCGTCTGGTAATGCGCGATCAGAGCCGCTGGCTGCTGACCAGCAAACAGGGCGGCAAGCTGCTGGTGCAGTACTGCGCACCAGTCGAAGTGTCCGCCATGCAGCTTGAACTGGGGATAGACGAGCTGATCGCAGATGATCTCTACGGCAAGCAGGAAATCGCCGATAAGAGCATCGACCTTGCTTGCCGATGGTTCGCGGAGCAGTTTCTGGTGCGTGGGCTGGCCGAGGGGGACTGGCTCACCGTCGCGCGCTTTAGCAACAGCGCCTCCAAAGGAGGCTTCCAACTGCTGGGCAAGGGTTGGCGCGCCGATGTGGAGCAACGGCAGGACCGTGGATTGCTGATCAAACGCCTTACCCGCCACTCTCGCCGTGATGGTGCATTTTCATTGCTGATCGGCCAGTTTGCGTTTTGTGATGCCTCCGTTGCCGCTGTTCTCAATAGCGCCAGTCAGCAGGCGTTGCTGGATGCCGCGCTGCGCGACAGTGCCAGTTATTTGGAGTTGTGGAATCTCTACAACGACAAGGAATGGCAGAGTGCATTGCAGCAGGCCGAGACCCTGCGCTCACTGCGTTTCGTGCAATGTGATGGAGGGGAAGATGGACGTGAAAACGTCTGGCGTCTGACTCCGAAATCGCAGGACGACTACCGGGAGTTTCGTCAGCGATGGCGCGATCTCGAATTGCCAAGCGACACCCAGTTCGACCTGGGTACTGAGCGGCCCGACTGGGCTGAAGAGCTGACCACCGACGAGGCGAAGGCAGCCGCGAGCACGCCGCGCGGCACCGTACGCTTTGAGCCTGACTATGTTGTCTTCAAGACTGCCTCAAACCGGCGCGATGTTCGCCCGAAACAGGCTGAGGGCTGGCTCTACCTCTCACTGGCAGGCCAGCGTTCCGTAGGCAAGAGGCGCCTTGCGGCCAAACAATCCATTGACTCGGGCAAGCGGCTGTCGCAGTTGAAGTGGCTTCTGGAGGGCGTTGCGGTGCCGGCGGCCCGGCGCCGGCCCATCAAAGGGCTTACGCCCTATGCGCAGGAAACCTTCAAGGGGGGCAAGCCAACAGAGAAGCAGGCCCTGGCCCTGGATGCTGCACTCAATACACCAGACCTAGCCATCATCATTGGCCCACCCGGTACGGGCAAAACGCAGGTAATCGCGGCATTGCAGCGTCGCCTGGCTGAGGAGGCAGAAGAGCGGAACATTGCCGCGCAGGTCCTGATCAGCAGCTTTCAGCACGATGCCGTAGACAACGCTCTGGATCGCAGCGATGTGTTCGGCTTACCTGGCGCGCGCGTGGGCGGTAAGCGCGGCGCGAGCGATGAGGCGTCGCTGATCGATCCCTGGCTTGAGCGGCATGTTGCCCATTTGCAGGAAAAAATTACCACGGAGTACAGCAAGTACCCGGAACTGGAGAGCATCAGGGATCTGTCGACCAGATTGGCGCTGGCTCGAGTTGTCGGCGCATCGCCAGCTCAACAAGCGGAAGCATTCGACCGCATTTTGGACGGACTGCGAGACCTGGAGCAAAGCGGTCTCATATTGCCGCCCAGGCTGGAAAGTCAGCTTGAGGACCATATCGAGCAACTAAAAAAGCAGGCGCCAAGTTCCGTCGAGAGCCGGCCGGATGTAGAAGCCTTGAGACGCATTCGAGCGTTACGTGTCGAGACCTCCTCATTCGCTGACGATGGCCCCGATCGAGCCTGGGATTTGCTCAGCTGGTTGAAGCGTTGTGGCCAAGGTTGCAGCGCCGAGTTGCTGACATTGCTGCAAGACGCTGCGGATAGCTCGCAGCCGGCGGAGTCGGCTCTGCATGCGCTTGCGGAGTGCCAGGATCGCCTACTCGAACAGTATTTGCCCGATTACCGGCCTACGGAATTGAGGCGTCAGGCGGACCCTGAAGGTCAGGCTCTGCTTGATGAAATCGACAGGCATCTGGAGAGTAAACTGCGCCAGCGCAAGCAGGGCGTAGCCTGGGTGCTGGAGCAGCTCGCCGACAGCCTGGCGATGGACCGCAATGCTGCTCAGGCTGTGGTTAACGAGTACTCCATGGTGGTGGGGGCAACCTGTCAGCAAGCTGCAGGCCGGCAGATGGCGAGTCTGAAGTCAGTGGCTGGTCTGGATGGCTCCGATATTGAGTTCGACACCGTGGTGATCGATGAGGCCGCCCGCGCCAACCCTCTGGATCTGTTTGTGCCGATGTCCATGGCCAAGCGGCGCATCGTCCTGGTGGGCGATGACCGGCAGTTGCCGCACATGCTCGAGCCTGACATTGAAGGGCAACTGCAGGAGGAGCACGAGCTGACTGAGCTGCAACTGGCGGCTTTTCGCTCCAGCCTGTTCGAGCGCATGCGCGTGAAGCTGCAAGACCTGGAGAAGCAGGACACGATTCGCCGGGTCGTGATGCTGGATACCCAGTTCCGCATGCATCCCATATTGGGGGATTTCGTCAGCAAAGAGTTCTACGAGGCTGTTGGTCTAGGGGCGGTACGCTCCGGCAGGGCTGCGGAAGATTTTGTCTTCTCCCAGGATTTGCTGGCTGCTCTAGGGGAGCTTGAGCCGCACTACCGAGGCCGGGTATGCCAATGGATCGACGTACCTGTTGCCCTGGGCAAGGATCAGCGCCGCGGGACGAGCCGGGTCAGGGATATTGAGGCTCAGCGCATTGCTGATGAAGTGGTAAGGCTGATGCATGCCGGAGGTGACAGCCTCTCGATTGGCATCATCACCTTCTATGCGGCGCAACGTGATCTGATCATGGAGAAGCTCGCTCAGCAGCGGATAGAGGGTGTTGCGTTGATGGAGCGCCGCAACGGCGCCTATGAGCCACACGAGCATTTCAAATGGGCCAAAAAGGTGCGAGGCGATGGCTCAGTCAGCCTCGAAGAGCGACTGCGTGTGGGTTCAGTCGACGCCTTTCAAGGCAAGGAGTTTGATGTCGTCTTGCTGTCCTGCGTACGTACCTACCAGCAGGCAAGGCCTGGGCAAGCCAGCGACGATGCAGCCGATCGTGAGAAGCAATTGAATCGCCAGTTTGGCTTCCTGCGTTTGCCGAACCGAATGAACGTGGCTATGAGCCGTCAACGGCAAATGCTGATTTGCGTGGGTGACGCGGCACTGGCAACCAGTCCCGAGGCGGAAGAGGCGGTGCCGGCATTGGCGGCCTTCTACCAGCTGTGTGGAGGTGAGCATGGCAGCCTTCGTTGAAACCGGCACATACCTCAGGTTCGGTCCCGCCCCGAGGGGCAAGAAAAGGCCGGTGCTCTGGCCTGTGCTAGTGCATCGAGTGCTATACCCGGACGCCAAGCGACCGCAGTTGAATCTGTTTCAGCGTGCGGTGTTTGGGTTGATTCGTGCACGCGCTGTCCGCGATGAGACAATCGCCGAGCTGACCGGGCTTCACCAGAACCTGATCAAGCTAATCTTGGCTCAGGGCGTGAGTAATGGTTGGCTGGTGGAGAATGCTCAGGCCCTGACAGCCAAGGGTGAGCGTCTGCTAGACGACGAGGAGACAGACGAGGCCAACCTGAAAGCCGGCTATTTGCTCCAGGACGCGCTGACGGGGCAGTTCTGGCCGCGCCTGGTTGCTCAGCTAAACCAGCTCGAGCCAAGAGACCCACTGGCCCGGTATCCGGAATTTCTGGGGGAAAGAAAGACCGGGGAGACGATCAGGCCATTCATGATTGCGAGCGGGAGAACTGATCTGCCTCCACTCGATCATGAGTCCCTGACGCTGGCTTATCGGGATTATCGCGAAGACTATCGTGCCAACCAGCAACTTGGTCACGGCAACCAACTACCGAAACAGATCAGTTTGCAGGGTGTGCAGCGACTGGATGATGCACCGCAATCTGCACGGGCTCTTGTCTGGGTTACGGCTGATGACGATGGTGGTGACCTATGGTCGGTCAAGGATCCATTTGAGCTACGTGAAAATGCGTGGTGGCTGCAAGGCACGCTTCGGTGGGTAATTGATCGTGACGCAAATCTGCTTGCTCGCCTGGAGCCATTGGTGGGTATAGCGCGAGCTGACAACCAAAGTGTTGAACAGTGGCTGGAAGCATTACGAAAGCAGACTGAGCTGCAGGTCCTGATTGAATTCCCCTGGGTGGAGCGCCAGCCTGATATCAAGCGCCATTTGGCTGCACTGCTGGTGCGCAAAGAGAAGCTCCATCAAGGTGATAGTCACGACCAAGAGTTGGATGCGGCGCTGATGGAATGCCAGAAGCTGCTGGAGGTCGTCATGCAGTGGCTGATTCGCACGTATCCAGCGGACGTAGGACAACTACCAAAACAGCAACGGCCCGATCCGAAGCTTAATCAGCGGATTCTCTCAGCGTTGCAGATCCCTGCATTCACTGAGGAAGTTATCAGGCTGCTGGCTAGGCAGAAGATTGATCAGGTTATCTGGGCTTGCTCAAAGCCTGAGTCCTCGCTTAAGGCGCTCACTTTTGCCGCAGCCATGGGCACTCTTAATGCGCCGCAGCATCCGCTCAAGGTGCTGGGTACTCGTGAGCTGCAGTTGTCGAAGCTATTGGAGCTCGCGGATTTGCGTAATCGGAGCAGCCACGCCCAGAGCAGTTTTACCGGAAGAGAAAAAACTCAACTCACCAGCCGTATGGCGCTGGACAGTATCCAGTACGCCTTGAGCTTCACTGCATGTTTTAAGGAATGGATGTAATGGCGAAGAAGAGCTCAAACAAGTTTGGTCCTCAGCAGATGCCCGCGGCTGCAACTGCCACAGCAGGAGTGCCACGTCCTTCGCTGGAGAAGCAGATCCCTGTCTGGAGTGCTTCATTTGAGAGCGCATCCAAGGTGTACCGGTCGTTTGGTATGAGCCTTGATATCCAGGTCGAGCCGGATTGGTTACGCAGCGTGTGTGAACGTTTCCGGGGCGACGGGGACACCGATCTTGCACGGTGGATTGAGCAATTTGCGAATGTGTGCAAAGAGCTGGTGAGGTTCAAGGAGCGTCTGCACGACGAATATGCCGAGCGCTGGGACGCGGCTAATCAGCTCGCCTTAACTGCTGAAGTAAGGGAGCAAGCACTTGCGACACAGCAGCAAGCGCTTGAGGAAGCAAGCGCTGCTTTGGAGAGTGACAAGGCTGAACTGGCAAGTGAACAAGCACTACTTGCTAGGAAGAAGTCGGAGCTGCTGGATACCGAACGTTCTCTGAACTTGCGTGAAGCAAACGCAGAAGCTGGGTACGCTGAGCAGAACGAGCATGCGCTACGCCAGCTTGAAAAGCGACAGCGCCAACTGACGCAGCAGCATGAAGCTCATCTACAGCAGTTGCAGGATGAGAAACGCAAACTTGATGGCGAGCTCAGTCAGGTCGCCCGGCGCTTGGCCGAGGTCAAGTTCAACTGTACTGAGGAGGAGGCCGAACGCACCAGGCAGTTGGATCAGCGTGAGCATGAAATCCAGCAGCGGAAGATAGAGCTTGATCGTGCACGTAGCAGGCTGGATCGTGAGTGGGCTGAAATCAAGGCTGCAGAGAGCGACTTGGAGCAGCGTATCGCTACTGAAATGGAGGCGGAGCGTACGAGCCATGCGCAAGCTATTTCCAGGATGGAGCGTCAGCGTGACAACGCCTGGAGCAAAGCCGAGGGTTTGAAAGAACAATTGGCGGATATTCAGGAGCTCAAGCAGGCGCTTGGTGAGCAGTCGGCTGCAGAGATTCTGGAACAGCTTGAGAGCTTGCGGCAGGAGAACAGGGTCCTTAAACGCTCGCTGGAGCAGTCGGACACAGCCGAGTTGCAGCGGGAAAATGAATATCTGCGCAGCAGCAAGGCTGATCTTGAGCGAGATATCGCAACGCTGAGACCCGAGTTGGATGATCTGCGGCGAGAGCTGAGCATCAAGCGCGTTGCATCTACTGAGCTGGAGGCTGTAGCGCGGGAGAAGCGCGTACTAGAGCAGCACAAGAATACGCTGGCTGTGCATATCGATGATCTTGAAAGCCGAATCGAGCAGCTCACCAACGCACAGAAAACCCAGACGCCTTTCCCGGCCATGTCGCTTATGGACTCCGATCGTGAGTACCGAGCCAGTATGGAATTGGAGGAAGTGCCCGATCTCAAGTTGTTTGCCGAGGAGCTGCAGCACCGGATCGCCAAGGCCGAAAAGCATGTAGAGCTGTTCTATCCACTCGAGGATATTCGCGTGCTGCTTGGCGGCTTGGCCATGAGCCAATTGCATGTCTTCCAGGGCATCAGCGGGACTGGCAAAACCAGTCTGGCCAAGGCCCTTGCCAAGGCAATGGGAGGGTTCTGTACGGACATCGCCGTTCAAGCCGGTTGGCGTGATCGCGACGATCTGCTGGGGCATTACAACGCGTTCGAGCGCCGCTTTTACGAGAAAGACTGTTTACAGGCCCTGTACAAGGCTCAGACGCTTCGCTGGCAGGACACGTGTAATGTCATCCTGCTGGATGAAATGAATCTTTCTCGCCCCGAGCAGTACTTTGCCGAGTTCCTCTCCGCGCTGGAGAAGAACAATCGGGACGAGCGCTTGATCAGTCTGTCCGAGACGGCCCTACCAAATGCACCTGCCATGCTGCATGAGGGGCGCAAGATTCTGGTGCCAGGCAATGTCTGGTTTATTGGTACGGCCAACCACGATGAAACTACCAATGAACTGGCTGATAAGACCTATGACCGGGCCCATGTGATGACACTGCCCAAGCAGGATCATCGTTTTGATATCAAGAAAATGGAGCCAACGAGCTACTCCTATCGCTCCCTGCGGAAAGCATTTAACCGCGCTCGTGAAGAGAGAAAAGGGGAAGTTACTCAGTTGCTTAATCGTCTGACTGGGGATGCTTTCACTGAGCAGTTGGGCACTCAATTTGCACTCGGGTGGGGGAATCGCTTTGAAAAACAGGCACTGGATTTCATTCCGGTAATGCTGGCGTGTGGTGCCTCCTCAGGTGAAGCGCTGGATCATTTGCTGTCCACTCGTGTGATGCGTTCGGGCAAGGTCACCGGTCGCTACAACGTGAGTGTTGACGCAGTCAGAAACTTGAAAGGCGCCTTGGAGACTTTCTGGATTGAGGCAGATCTGGATGGAGAGCCTCGGAAATCATTTGAATTGCTGGACGCAGATATTAGACGCTTGGAAGGCCGTGGATGATGTGGCTTGATCGACTCACAGGGAAGCAATGCCGTCACCTGCCTGCGGTAGTCGAGCCGGGGCGCTATCAGCTTGCTACCAGCAGCCTGGTTTTCAATGGTCACTCGACGAATTTTTCGGGTGTCTTGGTGAGTGATGGCGGGGATCGCTGTCAGTTGGGTAGTGAGGTGCGCTCTTTTGTTCTACCGCAGCATGCACAGGCTACGGCAGCAGAACTGCTGTCAAAAGCAATAGCAACCATCGATGCCGACATGCAGCCGTCCCCGTTGATGTCGCCGTTGATGCCGGCTGCGATCATTGACGCTCAAAGCCATCTCCTGCCCTTTGAAGAGCGCTTGCTTGATGTGGTGCAACATGGGCATCTGCATCAGATATCGCAACGACCACGTTTGGATTTGCGCTATGAGAACGAGGTGGCGGATGTCGCGCGTGCACGGCGCCTCGATAAAGGTGCACTGGTGCACTTGGCATCCCACTCAGAGTGCTGGCAGCGGCAAACGCTCAGCGGTGTGATTCCCAAGAAAGTGCTCGCCCGATTTAGCGAAGATGACTACGGCATCTACGAGAATCTTGTTTATGCCCGGCTGCTGGACAAAATCGAGCGCCATTTGTGGGGCCGCCTGTTAGCCCTGAAGGACCTGCAGGCAACCCTGAGTCAGGCGCTGGAGTTTTATCAGTCAAAAGAGATTGACTATCGTCTTTCTCGCGAGGTTTGCCGGCTCTGGGGGATGACATTTGACCAGAATGCGACGAGCAAGGCATCGGAGCTCCTGAGCAAAACGCTCGAAACGCTTCAGCGTCTGCACAAGACCATTTCGGGGTTGCAGCAAAGTGGCTTGTACATGCTGGTGAGTCGCCAGGTGCAGGTTACGGGCTCGTTGCACCTAACGAACATCCTCAGCCATGATCCTCATTATCGGCACCTGGCGATTCTCTGGAGTCTTCTGGAAAAAACGACGCAAGGCAGTCGAACAACTCCCGAAGAGCGGCTCAGGCAGAATCAGTATCTAGCACATGCCTATTCACGTTATGCCGGGCTGGTTCTACGACATGCCTTATATCCGTATCTGCATGGGCGCGATGAGGGCATATGGGCCGGTAGAGTCATACGGCTTCAGCAGGATGAGCTGGAGTGGCGGCTGGTAAGCGTCGCCTCTAGAGAGCAATCTGGTGACGAAACCTTGCTCACCGTGGTGCCCTGGCTGAGCAGTACGCCTGGGCTTGAGGCGTTGCAGCAAATCCCTGGGGATAGATTCATTGCCTGGCCCGCTATTGGGCAGGAGCCTCAGCAGGCTGCATATCAGGAGAACTGGATCGCTCTTTCCCCGTCAGACATGTACTGCGTAGAGCGATTTGGCCAGCTTATTGATCGAGTGCTTTACCGTAAGGTGCTGCAGTCTTATGGGAGGCCTCTCACCAAAATGCCAGCAAAAGTACTGGCTTTGGCCGACGGGGTTTCCGGTTTACACGTTGATCATCAGATGCATGTCCTGAGAGTACGAGAGGTGGTATCCAGCGAGCGCGTTGATGAACTGAAAAAGGCCTTGATTGCGGCTAACGCAACTCAGCAGGGGGACGCTCTGGAGCTGCTTAATCAGGAGATACTCGCTTTGGAAACGTGCCCAGTCTGTAAGGAAAAGGCAGGTCTGGTTTTCCAGAGTCCTGCCGGGTTCAGGGCGAACTGCTCGAAGTGCGGCACTGAACGCTATCTACGACAGCAAAAGGGGGAGCTCGTATTTGACCAAATAGTTGCGGGGAATATGGACTTTACCTCCTTGGGACGTAGGGCATTTTCAATGCAGGTTTAAATTTGGTGTTGTGCTTTAAAGTCTCTTAAAGATGGCGTGGACTTGGCAGCCAACTCGTCTTTGAGGGTTAGTCTAATGCGCGAGCACATGAGTGAAATACTTGTGGAAGATTGTTGGGTGCGTGATGTAATCGGGTTATGTATGAGCGGGTCTTTGAAGTCTTGAGAGTTAGCTCTTGCTTAAGAAGGTGGACTCATTAGGATCTGCCTTCTTCGTTGCCTGTTCAGCCAGAACTTGCCGTGCACGCTCCTCGATAAAGTCGAATACTTCTTCCGGGACGCTGTACTGGAACTGTTTGCGGCGATTGCGCGAGACGATGCCGTTGTTACTCAGGCACATCATCACCAGTTGCGCCAGGTCACTGCCGCGGACGTCGTAGCGTACGTCGACGGCCTTGAATATCTGGTCGTAGGCTTGGAGAAACTCGGTTTCTTCATGCAGTTCGACTTCCAGCGCCTGCCTGGCCATCTCCAGGGTGAAAGCCGCGCACGCCGTAGCATCCCAGTAGCGATAGATCCCCTCATTCCCAGTGAATTCGAAGCTCAGGTTGTTCGCATCGAGCCACAATACCCGCCAGAACTCGCGAGCAGGGCGCGAGAAGCTTTGCAGTGCTTCGAGATAGCGCTGTTCCTCGCGCTTCATCGCTACAGAGACGGGCAGCAGCAGGCCATGGCTCATGGCACCGCTTCGGCATAGCGCTTGATGAATCAGGAACCGGGACAGGCGGCCGTTGCCATCCATGAACGGGTGCAGGAAGACGAAACCGAACGAGATGATACCGGCGGCGACCAGCGGATCGATCTGCATGGGCGCTTCGTTGGCGAACTGCATCAGTTCTTCCATCAGGTCTCGGCATAGCTCGGGAGGTGGAGGAACATAGGTCACGCCCGCAGCGCCGCGCAGGCCGTTGTTCAGGTGATTCTGTTCGTGGCGGAAGGCGACAGCCCGATCGAAGGGATTGCTGATCGTGCTGTTCTGCAGCGAGACCAGGTAGTCCTCGGTCAGCGGCTGGCGCTCATGGGCCTGCCGCAGCAACTGGACGAAGCGCTCGGCCTTGTCAGCGCTGGGGGCTTCACGTTCGATGGCGAAGGAGTTGTGGGTTTCGTGGAGGTAGGCCCAGCTCAGGGCCCTGTCCATCATTCCCGCGGGCAGCGAGCCGATGAACTCACGTGACTTGCCGAGAATGTCCAGTGCCAGCAGCGCCTCGATCTCGGGTGTCCGTTCGACCGTAGCGCAGTAATGGAGTGTGCCCAGGCCGTTGAAATCCACCCGCCAGCGGGTATCGCGCCGCGCAGGGCCAGTGATGTAGCGGTCCGGGTCGAACAGCAGGGTTGCTGCGCCTTTTGGACTCACATCATGGGGCAGCCGGGTTCCGCTGAAGGCCTCCCAGAGGAAGCAGGCCTTGCGGATATAGGCGCCGCTCGGGGCCGTGCGAAGCTCTGCCAGCATGGTGGCGGCAGGGATCTGAGGCAATGCCTGGGCCAGCACGCCTAGGTTGACCCCCTCATGTTTCAGGGCGAACAGGACATGAGCACAACAGTCGCCTGGTGGTGGGGCGAGACGCTGAGGTACGGCGAGTTCGCGGCCCAACGGCTCAATCCGCGTGACAGGTCTGATCACTGCAGGACGCTGAATCGGGAAGACTTTCAGCTTCAGGGTTTCGACGAGAAAGGCATAGCCGACAAGTGGGCTCTCCATTCTGTGCTCCTGGCTAAAGTTTTTTGAACCGGGCAAACATTATTTGAAAAATATGGATATGGATAGACAAAATTTTACCGTCATCATGCTCGATCTGCTGCTTCTGGAGGTTGGTGCAGAACAGCGTGCAGGTCATCCTTGGGCTCCTGCCTCCCATGAGCGTAGGTAGTCGATCAGTTGTGCTGTCCGGCCCTCACTGACCATCTCTTCGGCTGTTTTATCGTTGAACGTCGACAAGTGCACGCTCCTGAGCCAGTAGATGGCTTTGCCAATGTCAGTTCCTGTGTCCGCGACAGCGCTGAGCACGCGGAGGGTGCTCCGGATGTAGTCCTGGATCCTCTCGGACTCGGGAGCCGTTCTGACGGCGTCAGGGGACACATGGGCGAGGCGGGAAAATGTTTGTTCATCCATGGCAAACACTTCCATGTAAAGCTCTGGAGAAAAGCTCGCACGGCTCTCAGTAGATATACGCTCTATCAGGGCCTGGAAATCCGTCGGAGGAATTTCAATATCGGGTTTGATGGGCATCTGACACTCCGGTATGTCTTAATTTCAACTAAGATTTTTAAGGTTCAATTTAGCATGCGAAAGTCTGTTGCGAATTGATAGGGTATTTCATTCCTGGATGTCTGTTTTTTGTTTTTCTGTGTGCGTTCTGAGTTGAATTTTTTACTTTGAAGGGTACTCTTTTCTGCAGAAGCTTTTGGATGCTCGATATTCAGGAGGTTACATGAATACATTCAATTCGGTGGAAGGGGCGATATGGCGTCCCTACGCACTCTGGCTGACGATTGAGTTGTCCCTGTGGTCCATGGTGGGGTTGCTAGAACTGCCAGAGCCAGCGATATGCTGGGGACTTTTATCTATCGTACCCACTCTGGCTCTCGTCCGGGTGTTGAGGCGGCTTGGTGAACCGCGGAGGGCCGAGCTGATGCTGCTGGTGCTGATGGGGTACTTGGGAGGAGCTATCGGCGCAGCCTGGATTGCCACAGTCGTGGCCCAGTGAAATTCACGGACCGGCGAGTTTCGCATGCTAAATCCGACATGGCTGCCGGATTAGGGCACTGTCTTCCCACTATTAGGTAAAGGACCGAGTAGTGGAGTCTTACGCATGCTGGAACTTGCACTTGCCGATATACATGGTGTTCATCCCGATTTTGCCCGCGTGGAGCGGGAACTTGACCTTGCGCCGATAGAGCTTTCGGATCGGGCGCTGGTGCCTTCATCGCTGATTCACCTGATTAATAGAGTCTACCCGCTGGTGGTGAGTGACCCGGATCGATTTTGCATTGGTCAAACGGCTCTTTATCGCTGGTTGACTGCGTATGCCAGTCCAGAAACACGGGTGTCATGCCTGATATGGCCAGAGAGTCTCACGAAGACCTCCATCCATCAATTGGTACTCGCGGAGCGTTTGGTGGCTCCCGCACTCGCACGTATTACTGCGCAGCAGGTGCGTGATCTTTATACCTATATCACGCCTGCGAATCCCGTATGGCCTCATGGATATCGTAGCCATGCGCATTTGGCCCACCTCGTCGGGATGAAGCCGATCAAGGGCAACAATCACCAGGGCGGTAGGTAACCAGTGAGCAGGAGGAACGAGCTTCTTCGCCTGGCCTCGGAACAGGGCCAATCTCCCCAGGTTATCAGCTCCATCCTCGATACCGTGGATGCCCATCCCGATCTGATTGATCTGCCGCGGATGATGACAGGGCTGCTACGAGTGCTACGTACCGTCGATATCGGCAGGCCCATCCAGCTCCAAGATTGCGACCCACTCGTCTGGCGGGAAGCCTGCGAGTGGCTGATTTCATTGAGAAAACAGTCCGAAATCTTCCGGGATTTGGGCGAGCTGTTCTGGCTAGGAGAGCCCGCTCCCTCCAGAAATCCTGTACTGAACAGGGGAGTCAAGAAGCACGGGTTTCCATATGCCGTGCTTTGGTATCTGCCTCGCGATGTCGAGGGGGCGCGCGACTATGAACGGCTGCTTGCTCAACTGTTGGTCGCGTTTCAGCAACAGCGCTCGGACAATCTATACCAGCAGCGCTACGCCGTATTTCTGGGGCTGCGTCGATTGTGCGAGTTGCGTCATTGCTCGATCCCTCCCGAGCTGAATATCTGGGGGACGGCGGAACATTTCCTGACGAGCTGTCAGCTTTTTTCGCCCAGTGAGTCCAGGTCAGTGGACGCTGAGCTTTTTGCCCCTATCAGCCGATTCGTTCGCTATAGCCATGGCGAAGAACCACCGACCAGATCGGGAGGCGGCAGTGGCCGAGGCCGGCGAAAAAAAACAGACCAACAGGAGCTGAGCCACTTTATCAGCGAGGATCCGAGAGGCTTCGTGCTGGGCGATCCGGAGGACCCTGACCAGTTGCCAGGGCATTACAACATCCTCGCAGAATCAGCGGACTCCCATGAAGGAGAGTTGGCGCCAGACGAACTGAGCCCGCCGGTTGAGATATGGATTCTGGATGATGACGGCAGCGAGCGGCCATACGTTGCGGACAAGCTCAGCCAGCAAGCCGTAGAGGCGCATATCGTGCGCAGTCGGCAATTGTTGCCGTTCTCGTACACCCAGTTCACCTTGGTGGAACTGCGGGATTTGCTGTTCGGTGCCAGTGACCTGTTCGCGTCATGCCAGCAAGAGTTGTCCCAAGCCCAGGATCCCTCGGGGTTACAACTCCGAATGGAGGCCATCCTGCTATTGCATATCAGCCTATGGCTGGGGCAGCCGACAACCCAGGTTGTGCAGTTGACGGTAGTGGAGTGCGAGGAGGATTGCACAGATGGCTTGGCTCTGGTCAAAGGATCACCCGAGCGGTTCAGTGTGATTGTCCGTCGCCCCGACCTAGTTGGCGACGATCGTTGGTTGCCTGCAACGGGTATCCGTCCGTTGCTGTTGCGTATTCTGCTGCCCGATCTTGCCGGAAGCTCCGCACTGATCGGTGCGCTGTTCAGGCATTTCCCGCGTTCATCCAACCAGGTTTTCAGGAGGCAGGCTGCGGAACTGGAAACCGAGGCTAGGGTAGTTCTGGAGCTATTGGGCCGGGGCGATCCTCGCTTCACCCTGACCAAGGTCCGCAATTACCTGTTCCACCAGCTCGTATCGGACACCCACGACGTGGCTGCTGCGTCCATGCTGTCCGGGGTCTGCGTGCCATCTGCTCAAACTCCACGCTACTACCTGCAATTCGACGCCAATCATTTGCGTCGTATCTATGCGGAATCACTGGGGCGTGTACTACGGCAGGTCTATGCCTGTGCCGGGTTGGTGTACGAACCGGTAGAGGTTGGGATTGTTCAGCGCGGAGCGGTGGGGGCGAGCCACTGCCTGCTGCCTGAAACTGTCGTGATGAATGTGAAAGCCCTGGCCGGTGTCCTGCGCAGGAAGCCAGCGGGTCGCCTCAGCGACATGCTGACCTGGCACAACCACTACACCCTGTGGGTTGTACAGATGTTCATGCTGTCGACTGGCTGCCGGGCGATCCGCAACCCTTTGCGATATACCGATGAGTTCGACCTGATACTGGGCATGGGCGCCATGTCTGACAAGGACTCTGATGATCGGCACATGAGCCGGCTGATCTGCATGCCGTCCATGCTGCGGCGCCAGTTAGATCAATACTTCCAGCACTGTCTGGCTCTTACACGATACCTGATCGGCTATCTGCCACATGACGAAGAGGGTAGGTGGTCTCGCGGCTTTTTCCTGTCCTCTAGTGAAAGCGGTATTCGCCGCCTGGAGATCCGGCCTGCCACCATTCACCAACATATGGAGCAGGTATCTGGCTATATCCCGCACCGCATCAATGCCTATCGCAAATTCATCCGAACGGAGCTGGCGGAACGTGGCTGCCCCGCTGAGGTTTTAGCTGCGTATATGGGGCACTGGCTGCGAGGGGAGGAGCCGCAGGACGCATATTCATCGTTCTGTCCGTTGACTTACACAGAGGTAGTCGGTGAGTGGATTACTCGACTGCTGAAAGATCTGGGCTGGTGCGCATTTGGTAGTCCATGGGTGGTGGAGTGAACGTGCCCCGTTTGGACAATCAACAGGTCGAGTATCTATGGGCTGCTGGCGATCATGAGCCGGATTGGAGGCCAGAGCTGCGGGAGCACCTGAAAACGATAGCTGAGGCGTCTGGAGTGCCGCTGGGGCAGTGGTTATTGGGAAAGTGTTCCATGCGCGAGGTGTCGATCGAGCACGTGCGTGAACTGGAGGCGCAGCTTGGTACGAATCACGCGCTACGGAACATGCTGCGCACCATCACCCAACGACTCAGAAGGCAGATTCCAGGGTTCCCATTGGCCCGTATCGCCATTGCCGTCGAACGCCCAGCGAACCCGATCAACCCCGACATCTACACGGCCGAACGACTACGCAGAAGTCGCCAACTGCTCAATGTATTGCAGCAGGGATTGAGGCTGGATCTCGATTCGTTCCGCCCAGAGGAGCGCATCGGCCTGCTATTGATGAGTGCGGCCTATGGTGGCGGCCTGATGGACATTGCTCAACTGAATGCCCTAGTCGAGGTGGCCTCTGAGCGAATCGAGTGGATCGCAGGCGTTCCGGAACTAAGACTGCCCCTCTCCATTCGCGGCAAGGCGCAGGCGGAATACCGGCAATGGTTCCCGGACCCAGCCACGCTGGCTCTGTTGATCCGTTGTTCGAACGATATGCGAGCAATGGGCACTCGATTGAGGCGCAGAGAAACTGTTCTCAGGTGTATTCGAGCGTTTCTCGGAAGGGGGGGCGTACCAAGTCGGGATCTGCCGACCAGCCTGACGGAGCTGCTGGATTTGCTGTGGATGCAGATGCAATTGCGCCTGCCTCAGATTCTGGTGAATTTCGCATGTCGACATGGGTTCGTATCGCAGTCGCTGAGACCATCGTCCTGGGGGGAAATGTTCGGCTATCCAGGCTTGGAAGATCCGGTTGGCACCTATGGAGATAGTGTCAGATCGGACGAGTACGGAGAGGAAAAAAACGATACTCCCAATTGGGTGCTGGATTTGTGTCGGCAGATCCGGGCAAGTGAACCTGTCGAGCTATCGCCAGAGACTGAGGGTCCTGAAGCACTTGAAGTGCTCATCAGAGAGTGGGTTGCCTACCTGGTAGGTGGATCGTCCGTATACGGTCATGATATTGGGCGCAGTAGCATCGCCCGGTACACCCGACTGCTCGGGGAAGCGTTGGCGTCGCAATTGGGTGGCCAGAGTGTTTTCCTGATGGAGCCCGATGCACTGGAGAGTGTCTACGAGACGGTCCTCGATGCCCAGATAACCGATGGCAAGCGCCGCACCTTGGCCAAGGCTATTCATGAGTTCCACGCATTTCTGGGGCGTCGCTTTCACTATCCACCGATCAGCCCTTACTCGGTCCTGGGCATTGGCCGGGATGTGGCTAGCGTTGATGCTCGGATCCTCTCCGAGGACCAATATCAGGCCGTTTTGCGCGCCTTGGACACCTGCGGGCTGGAATTACGGACCCCGCGTCTGGTCACGGCTGCCAAGCTGTTCTTGATCTTGGGATTCCGGTTGGGCCTGCGGCGCAATGAGGCCTTGAAGCTGCGGCTCAGTGATCTACATCTGCCCGAATTATCAAGTGAAGCCAGCGAACGTATTCGCAGGCGTCACCCGGAGATGCAGATTCTCTCCAACCAGGAGCTGGCAGGGTTGGATCTGCCGGTTGACCTGCTTGTACGGCCACATGCACAGCGCGGTCTGAAAACCCAGAACTCGGTTCGGCGGTTACCGCTCCGCCTGTTGTTGGCGCCCGATGAACTCGAACTGTTGATGGGCTGGTACCAGCAACGGCAAGCAGAAGAAAGCCGGGCGCCTTCATCGGAGTTTCTATTCTGCATCCCGGAGCTGAGAACTCAGTGGGTCAGCGAAAGCACCTTATTACCAGCACTTCATGCCTGCATGCGCGCAGTCACAGGTTCCGAGGTTATTCACTACCATCACCTGCGGCATTCCTGCGCCACCTGGCAGATGCTCAAACTGATGGGAACCATTACCGACTCATCGGCGGAGTTGATATTCCGTGATCTGCCCCTGACCACTCGATGGCTCAGCGACAATGCCAGGCAGCGTGAAGCGCTAATATCTGCTCACGGTGGCCCCACGCGGCGTATCGTCCATATCGTCAGTGCTCTGCTCGGTCACGGTAGCCCCAAAACCTCACTGCTGCACTACATCCACAGCCTGCCTCTGGTAATGGCCCAGGCCTGGCAGTGGAACCCCAGGGCCTGGCTTTTCAGCGCGCATAACGTCGCGTCGATTGCCAAGGTCAGCCTGCCTACGATGGATTCCGGTTCCGTCGGCGGTCCAGAACATCTGTTGCGGATCATTGGCCGGATCAAGTCGCTCAAGAAAAAAAGACGGCCTCGACGGGCTGCGGTTTGTTTCGCCGTTCAGCAGGTCGAAAATAACTGGGCGATCGAGCGTATTCGTCGGATCGAGTCGATGCTGGCATACGCATCGTATGCCGAGAGTAGTGGTCGGCAGATCAATCTGGAGTGGCTGGAGTTCGCGACAGAAGAGCGGAGCATGATGCTGGATCGAGCTCAGTATATCCGCGGCCTGACGCAGAGATCTCAACCGGAGGCTGGGGGCAAGCACAGGCTGCGAGCCTCTCTGCAGGCTGAGACGCCATCGCTCATACCAATGCCTCCTCGACATGGTGGAAGAGATGCCGTAGCAGGGTATGCAGAACGTCTCTACGAGTTGCTGGAGGGAGCGGAGAGCGAGCGTGCCAATCGAGCGATAGACGATTTCGCCGAACGCTGTTGGGCAACGGAAACGACGCTGCGTTTTTACCGTGATTGCGACGAGGAGCATGCACGGGACTACCTGTGGCTGCTCACAGCCATCGGCGCTCCCGCCCAATCCATCGAGTTGATTATCTACGACACACGAAAGCCCAGAGCCGCCAAGTCATATTGGCGTCAACAGCTCGGGAATATTCGTCGGCCGATTAGCCAGCATGCGCCCGAAAATCCGGATGCCGAAAATACCCATCTTGGAATTCGGGCCACGCTGGCGCTGGAGGAGGGGCGGCAGCAGAACCGACATTCGGGGGCAGCGCTGCGCTACCTATTCCTGATGGCCTCCATCGACTGGCATTTCCGGACATGAATGGGGCCGGAAGGCTGTTCAGCCCTCCGGATCATTCTGGATTTCCAAGAGATCCTCTACCTGGCAGTTCAGGTACCGGCAGATGGTCTCCAGGTCCTTCAACTCGACCCTCTGCGCGGTCTCGTGATAGAGCCGCGTCAGGGTTCCCCGGTTGATTCCTGTCTCCCGCACTACGTCACTGATCTTCAGCTTCCGCTCCCCCAGTAGGCGGGACAAATGGCACTTAACCATCCTTCTCTCCTGGAAAAATGATCTCCTGGGGATCATTTTGATCTTGCATTGTTCAAAAAAGACGTTATTTTGATCTGCAGGAGATCATTATGTGGCTTTAGAAGTCCATAAGACTCCTCTGCCGCTCAATCTAGCAGAGAGGACATTGCAATGTCTCAAACCTATCTAACAACCGAAGAGCTTGCCACGCGCATGAAGTACGACGTGCGCACTATCCGTAATCGACTGAAGGATTCGGTGCTGCTCGAAGGCATCCATTACTTCCGCCCCTTCGGTGGTCGTAAGATCCTGTTCATCTGGGAAGCTATCGAAGAGGACATGCAGAAGTACTCCCGTACCTCCGGCCTGGTGCCGATGGCTGGTGGAGGCATCTGTCATGGGTAAGATTCGCGCCCGCTCGGACAATCAGAAGTTGTTCTTCGACTTCACCTATCTGGACAAACGCTGTCGTGAGCAGACGATGCTGCCCGACACGCCGGCCAACCGTAGGAAGCTGGAGAAAATCCTCGAGCGCATCGAGGCCGAAATCACTCTTGGGGTCTTTGATTACGCAACTTACTTCCCGCAGAGCAGCAAGGTGGCGGAGTTCAATCGGCTGCAGGCTGGCTGTGCCCAGTTGAGGACACCGCTGTTCAAGGACTTCGCCGAGCGCTGGTTCGACGAAAAGAGGGTGGAGTGGCGCGACACGCACACAAAGACGGTGCGCCTCACACTCGATAAATACCTGCTACCTGAATTCGGCAAGAAAGAGGTCAGCGCCATCACCAAGGCAGAAATCCTGTCCTTCCGCTCGGCACTCGGCAAAGTTCCCGGGCTGAAGGGACAGGCTCTGTCAGCGACGCGAATCAACCACATCATGACGCCATTGCGCATGATCCTTAGTGAGGCAGCTGACCGGTTCGAGTTTACTTCACCGTACCTCAACATCAAATCGCTGAAGGTCCCCAAGACCGATGTGGAGCCCTTCACTCTGGAAGAGGTGCTGCAGATCCTTGGGGCAGTACGTGAAGACTTCCGCAATTACTACACGGTGCGCTTCTTTACCGGCATGCGCACTGCAGAAATCGATGGCCTGCAGTGGAAATACGTCGATTTCCAACGCCGGCAGATTCTGATCCGCGAAAGCTGGGTCGGCGGCAAGCTCGATTACACGAAGAATGACGGCTCGCAGCGCGAGATCGACATGTCGGGGCCGGTTTACCAGGCCCTGCTCGATCAGCAGCAGAAGACCGGTGTCGGGCAGTTCGTCTTCTGCAGTCGGGAGGAGACGCCATTTGCGTACCGCAATATCAACAACCGGGTCTGGTATCCGTTGCTTCGCCACCTGGGGCTGCGCCGACGGCGCCCCTATCAGACCCGCCATACCGCGGCGACCCTGTGGCTAGCCGCGGGTGAAAACCCGGAATGGATCGCCAGGCAGATGGGACATACGACTACAGAGATGCTGTTCCGAGTCTACTCGCGTTATGTCCCCAACCTGACACGGCGCGACGGCAGTGCCTTCGACAACCTTATTCAAGCCAATCTCAAGGCCTGAGGAGTGGCGCCATGAAATTGATCAAGCGCAGCAACGTCACCTTTCTGCACCCATCGATGGAGGCTCGCGAGCACCAGTACCTGAAGCACTTGGCCTCGGCCATGAGCCACTATCTGGAACACCCTCGTGGAACCGAGTTGGTCTGCATCCTCGGCTCCGGCTTCGAGAAGGACAACCGTCAGGCGCTCGACACCTGGGTTGCCTACCACCGCGACGAGGTCTTCGAAAAGCGCTTGGAGGGCCGCAGTCCGCTGGATTTCCTGATCGAAAAACTGGAAGACCTGATCAACAACTGAACCGACGAAGGGGCCGAAAGGCCCCTTCTACTTACGGGCCTCAAACCGATAGAGGAGATGTGCCCGCTCATGGCCAGTGCTCAATCGCCGGGTGTGAAGCAGCATCCCGTTCGCTCGCGTGGCACGGCTTGGGCACAGAATTGGCACAGCCCAAAAAGCGGCCGAAAAATGGTGCTGAGGGCAGTAGTCACTGCAGTTCGCTGGCTGATGCCGGGCGGGAGCTTGGGAGAGGGCCGATCCATGAACAGAATCGGTCGAGACTTTAAGTGAAAGTCTTTTAAATCAGGGAGATATGGCGCACCAGGCGGGATTCGAACCCACGACCCCCGCCTTCGGAGGGCGGTACTCTATCCAGCTGAGCTACTGGTGCGTAAATTTTGCAGCGGCCTATTTGACCACTAGCTTCCGAGTTCCTCAACCCGATGATCACTGCCTTCGGAGGGCAGTACTCTATCCAGCTGAGCTACGGATGCGTATGCCGCGGCTGGCGCGGCAGGCGGCAATCATACGCATCTCGGGCTTGGGCGTCCAATGGCAGTACGCTCGTTCATGATATCGAACGAAAAGTGCCGCTTGTCGGTAGAGGTTCTCCGAAAAGGCTCTGCAATCTGATAGCCTCGTTGGTTTCGTCCAACAAGCTCTTGCCCTTTGTGGTCGAGGGCCCTAGGATTCGTTTGAGATTTCAAACGCCGTCCAATCACAACAACAGGAGACCGGGGACTTGGCATCACAGCAGCCGGCCGCGTGCCTGCGGGATGACATTTTTCCGATGTGCCAACCGCTTGTCCTAAGTGACTTGTCCCTGTGCGGCTTCCGTCGATCAGCGTACCGGAAGGTTGTAGTGGCGGCGTGCTCCTGGTTTCAATCCGGGAATCCGTGCGTGAGCGATTCGAACCAGACGGGGCAATGACCCCGGCCTGCGTTTTTTCGTGTCCGCGTGCCGAGCGAACTAAGAGCCGTTCGCCCGGCGCTCGCCCAATGATGTGGCGGCCATCGCCTCTGGCGCCGGTGATGGCCGATCAGGGCGAATGAACGGTAGAGACCCGTGGTCTCTCCAATCCAGACAACAAGACGGGCGGGGACTCGAGGTAGACCCGCCGTCCACAGGCTTTCCTCGAAAGGAGACAGGTCATGCAACTCAATGATGCCAAGCTGTTCCGCCAACAGGCTTACATTGACGGTTCCTGGGTCGACGCCGACAGCGGCAAGACCATCAACGTGAACAACCCGGCCACCAACGAGATCATCGGTACCGTGCCGAAGATGGGTGCCGCCGAGACCCGTCGCGCTATCGAAGCCGCCGACAAGGCCTTGCCGGCCTGGCGCGCGCTGACCGCCAAGGAGCGCGCCAACAAGCTGCGCAAGTGGTTCGATCTGATGATCGAGAATCAGGACGACCTGGCTCGCCTGATGACCATCGAGCAGGGCAAGCCGCTGGCCGAAGCCAAGGGCGAGATCGCCTACGCCGCCTCCTTCCTCGAGTGGTTCGGTGAAGAAGCCAAGCGCATCTACGGCGACACCATTCCGGGTCACCAGCCGGACAAGCGCATCATCGTGATCAAGCAGCCGATCGGCGTGACTGCGGCCATCACACCGTGGAACTTCCCGTCGGCGATGATCACCCGTAAAGCCGGCCCGGCCTTGGCCGCTGGCTGCACGATGGTCCTCAAGCCCGCCTCGCAGACCCCGTACTCCGCCCTGGCCCTGGCCGAGCTGGCAGAGCGCGCCGGTATTCCGAAGGGCGTGTTCAGCGTCGTCACCGGCAGCGCCGGCGAAGTCGGCGGCGAGCTGACCAGCAACCCGATCGTGCGCAAGCTGACCTTCACCGGCTCGACCGAAATCGGCCGTCAACTGATGGCCGAATGCGCCAAGGACATCAAGAAAGTGTCCCTGGAACTGGGCGGCAACGCGCCGTTCATCGTGTTCGACGATGCCGACCTGGACGCCGCCGTCGACGGCGCGCTGATCTCCAAGTACCGCAACAACGGCCAGACCTGCGTCTGCGCCAACCGCCTGTATGTGCAGGACGGTGTGTACGATGCCTTCGTCGAGAAGCTGAAGGCCGCCGTGGCCAAGCTGAACATCGGCAACGGCCTGGAGCAGGGCGTCACCACCGGTCCGCTGATCGATTCCAAGGCCGTTGCCAAGGTCGAAGAGCACATCGCCGACGCCGTTTCCAAGGGTGCCAAGGTCCTCACTGGCGGCAAGCCGCACGCCCTGGGTGGCACCTTCTTCGAGCCGACCATCCTGGTCGACGTGCCGAAGAATGCCCTGGTGTCCAAGGACGAAACCTTCGGCCCGCTGGCGCCGGTGTTCCGCTTCAAGGACGAGGCCGAAGTCATCGCCATGTCCAACGACACCGAGTTCGGCCTGGCATCCTACTTCTACGCTCGTGACCTCGCTCGCGTATTCCGCGTGGCCGAGCAGCTGGAATATGGCATGGTGGGCATCAATACCGGCCTGATTTCCAACGAAGTGGCGCCGTTCGGCGGCATCAAGGCTTCCGGCCTGGGCCGCGAAGGTTCGAAGTACGGTATCGAGGACTACCTCGAGATCAAGTACCTCTGCCTCGGCGGTATCTGATTTTTCCGTGGGCGTGCGGGTGGCAGGCAAGAGCTGACAGCAACCTTCGCGCCGGCGTTTTCCGGTGGTAGCACCGGACAACCCGTCTGGCGGGCCGCAAGTTCCACGACAGTCGATCATCGTATGCTGTCGCGAGAGGCTTCTCCCCGCTTCCATCCTTTGATCCGGTCGCCCGATGAGCGGCCACTGAGGAAGCTATGAGCAAAACCAACGAATCCCTGCTGCAACGTCGTCAGGCCGCCGTACCGCGCGGTGTAGGCCAGATCCACCCGGTCGTCGCCGAGCGCGCCGAGAACTCCACCGTGTGGGACGTCGAAGGTCGTGAGTACATCGACTTCGCCGGCGGCATTGCCGTACTGAACACCGGTCACCTGCACCCGAAAGTGATCGCTGCCGTTCAGGAACAACTGACCAAGCTGTCCCACACCTGCTTCCAGGTACTGGCCTACGAGCCCTACATCGAGCTGGCCGAAGAAATCGCCAAGCGCGTTCCGGGCAACTTCCCGAAGAAGACCCTGCTGGTCACCTCCGGTTCCGAAGCCGTTGAGAACGCCGTCAAGATCGCTCGCGCCGCTACTGGCCGCGCTGGCGTGATCGCCTTCACCGGCGCCTACCACGGCCGTACCATGATGACCCTGGGCCTGACCGGCAAGGTCGTTCCGTACTCCGCTGGCATGGGCCTGATGCCGGGCGGCATCTTCCGCGCCCTGGCTCCGTGCGAACTGCACGGCGTGAGCGAAGACGATTCCATCGCCAGCATCGAGCGCATCTTCAAGAACGACGCCCAGCCGCGCGACATCGCCGCCATCATCATCGAGCCGGTGCAGGGCGAGGGTGGCTTCTACGTCAACTCCAAGTCCTTCATGCAGCGCCTGCGCGCACTGTGCGACGAGCACGGCATCCTGCTGATCGCTGACGAAGTCCAGACTGGCGCTGGCCGTACCGGCACCTTCTTCGCCACCGAGCAACTGGGTATCGTTCCGGACCTGACCACCTTCGCCAAGTCTGTTGGCGGCGGCTTCCCGATCTCCGGCGTTGCTGGCAAGGCCGAGATCATGGACGCCATCGCTCCGGGCGGCCTGGGCGGCACCTATGCCGGTAGCCCGATCGCTTGCGCCGCGGCCCTGGCCGTGCTGAAAGTGTTCGACGAAGAGAAGCTGCTGGAGCGTTCGCAAGCCGTTGGCGAGCGCCTGAAGGCTGGTCTGCGCGACATCCAGGCCAAGCACAAGGTCATCGGCGACGTTCGCGGCCTGGGTTCGATGATCGCCATCGAGCTGTTCGAAGGCGGTGATACCCACAAGCCGGCTGCAGAGCTGGTGAGCAAGATCGTGGTTCGTGCACGTGAGAAAGGTCTGATCCTGCTCTCCTGCGGTACCTATTACAACGTCATCCGCTTCCTGATGCCGGTAACCATCCCGGATGCCCAGCTGGACAAGGGCCTGGCCATCCTGGCCGAGTGCTTCGACGAGCTGGCCTGAGCCTTGACGGTTCAGCCGCTGTAAGAAAAAGGCCCGCGAAAGCGGGCCTTTTTTTGTGCCCTTTTGTTGGTGGGCCTGGGAAAGCCTGGCGGCTTTGGACTACGCTGCGCCTAA
This sequence comes from Pseudomonas triclosanedens, assembly GCF_026686735.1. Taxonomy (NCBI): domain Bacteria; kingdom Pseudomonadati; phylum Pseudomonadota; class Gammaproteobacteria; order Pseudomonadales; family Pseudomonadaceae; genus Pseudomonas; species Pseudomonas triclosanedens. The sequence continues at coordinate 344,245 of NZ_CP113432.1, forward strand.
ATCCGCAGGCCCCTGGCCGACGGCGCCCGAGGACGCGAGAACCGGCAAGGAACGCTCTGGATCGGTTGTTCGTGCAGGCGCAGGCATCCGATTCTAAAGAGGTGATTCATGAGCGCTTCTCCCGGTGTGCTGGTCGCCGCCAGCGATCCCTGGAGCCGTGAACTTCTGAGCCAACTGGTGCTCAGTGTGCGCTGCGATGCCAGCGTGCAGTTCTGCGAGGACGGTGTGGCCGCGATCGAGGCCTGCCGTCGACAACCCTACGCTCTGATCCTCGCCGAGCGCGAGTTGGCTGGCAGCGACGGCCTGGAGCTGTTGCGCCAGGTGCGTGCGCTGCGCCGGGGGCCAACTGCGCACCCATTCATCCTGATCAGTTCCAAGGCCGACGCGGCCAGTGTGCGCGCCGCGCTGCCGTTGGCGCCGACGGCCTATCTGGTCAAGCCGTTCAACGCCGAGAACCTGCGCGAACGCTTGCGGGCGCTCTTGCTGGCGCCTGGGGAAAACGTCGTCTGCGAGCTGCCGGCGCTGGAGCAGAGTCTGTCGCTCGAGCGCTACCTGCAGACCGAGCGCGATGCCACCGACGGCGCGCCGTTGATGGGCGCGGTCGGCCTGGCGGTGAATCGCTGCATGGAGGCGGCGGATGTCAGTCTGGAGATGCTGGAGCAGGAGTTCGGCCACGACCCGCAGATCACAGCGTGCCTGATCTCCGCCGCCAACAGCGCCGCACGCCATGTCGGCATGCCCTGTCAGACGCTGCTGCAGGCGTTGTCGCGGCTGGGAGTGGCACACGCGCTGAACCTGATGCTGGCGGTCGCCCTGCAGCGTGCTGCAACACTCGATGACTCCTTGCTGAAGGAGCGTGCCGAGCGATTCTGGCAACTTTCGCAGCGAAGTGCCGACAGTGCTTTCGTCCTCGCGGAGTCGCTTGGTGCGGACGCGGATCGCTGCTTCACTGCCGGTTTGCTGCACTGCCTGGGAGACCTCGCCCTGCTGCGCAGCCTGCAGGACTGGCGCAGCTCCGGTGGAGCCTTGAGTGAGGAGGAAGTGGATCGGGCGCTGAGGGAACACGGCGCCGGCTTCGGCTCCGCCCTGCGTACGCGCTGGCGCTTGCCGCTGGAGCTGCGCAACCTGATAGCGGCGGCCTATGCCATCGACAACGGCGTATTCAGTCGGGAAGCGCTGATCGTCAATCTGGCTGCCAGTGCGGCGCGATTGTCCGGCGATGAGCTGTCCAGGCTCAGGGATCACAAGGCCACGCGCATGCTGCAACTGACCCCGGAGCAATTGCGTTGCCTGGGATGTGCCTGAGCTCAGGTCTGCGAGTAGTAGTACTTCTTCGCCCAGGCATAGGGCCGCTGTCTGGCGGCGCACCAGTCGGCGAAACTGCCTTCGGGGTGGTCCGAGTAAGCCTGCCAGTCATCCAGCAGGGCAGAGAGCTGTGCGACCTCGTCGGAGTGGCGCGAGAATGGACTGGTTTGCGGCGCTTCGGCGATGAGTTGCGCTGCTAGCTCCAGCGCTTGACGCGCACCGGCCGGTTCTCCGATGAAGAAGCCCTCGTTCAGATGGTGTGTCGCATAGTCCGCGGCACCCAGGGCGAAATCGATCAACCGGCAGCGAACGGCGACATCATCCGGGCAGGCAGATAGCGCGCGGCGCAGAAGGTCGCCATCGTTCTGCAGCAACCCCAGCCAGTGCAGCGGCGCATGCGCCGTCGGTTCGCTGTCTGCCCAGGCGCGTAGCGCCGGGAGCAGGAACCGCGAGAGCAGCGGCTGGGCGAGGAACTGATGGGCTTCGCGGGTCTGGCCATGCAGTGTCAGGATCAGCAGGCTTAGCTCGCGGGCAGGCAGGGACTCCGGGGGTGGGGCGTTGCGCAGGAATCCGTCGAGGGCGGCGAAGGCCTCGCGGCGCCGGCCCTGGCTGCGGGCGCGGGCATAATCCGCCAGCGCCTGCAGGCCGGGCAGGCTCGCCAGCTCATCGGCGAGCCGTTCCAGTCCTTCGAAGTTCGACTGGTTCCAGTAGTGCATGGACCGATGCGCTTAGCGCGCCGCCAGCAGTTCCTTGCCGCGAACCACGGCGGCACGGACCTGGTTCGGCGCGGTGCCACCGATGTGGTCACGGGCGTTCACCGAACCTTCCAGGGTCAGCACGGCGAACACGTCATCGTCGATCTGGTCGCTGAACCGGCGCAGTTCGTCCAGGCTCATCTCGGCCAGGTCCTTGCCACTGTCGACACCGTACTTCACGGCATGTCCGACGATTTCGTGGCAGTCGCGGAAAGGCAGGCCCTTGCGGACCAGGTAGTCGGCGAGGTCGGTGGCGGTGGAGAAGCCGCGGCGAGCTGCTTCGCGCATGATCTCGCGCTTGGGCTTGATCGCCGGGACCATGTCGGCGAAGGCGCGCAGGCTGTCGCGCAGGGTGTCTGCGGCGTCGAACAGCGGCTCCTTGTCTTCCTGGTTGTCCTTGTTGTAGGCCAGCGGCTGGCCTTTCATCAGGGTCAGCAGGCCAGCGAGGTGGCCGAACACGCGGCCGGATTTGCCGCGTACCAGCTCGGGAACGTCCGGGTTCTTCTTCTGCGGCATGATCGAGGAGCCGGTGCAGAAGCGGTCGGGCAGGTCGATGAACTGGAACTGCGCGCTGGTCCAGAGCACCAGCTCTTCGGAGAAGCGCGACAGGTGCATCATCGCCACGGAGGCGGCTGCGCAGAATTCGATGGCGAAGTCACGGTCGGATACGCCGTCCAGCGAGTTGCCGGAGATCGCTTCGAATCCCAGCAGTTCGCAGGTGATTGTGCGGTCGATCGGGTAGGTGGTGCCGGCCAGTGCGGCACTGCCCAGCGGCATGCGATTGGCGCGCTTGCGGCAGTCCACCAGGCGCTCGTAGTCGCGGCTGAGCATTTCGAACCAGGCCAGCAGGTGGTGACCGAAGGTCACCGGCTGGGCGGTCTGCAGATGGGTGAAGCCGGGCATGATGGTGCCCGCTTCGGCGTCTGCCAGGCCCAGCAGACCCTGTTGCAGGCGGGTGATTTCGGCGAGGATCAGGTCGATCTCGTCACGCAGCCACAGGCGGATGTCGGTGGCTACCTGGTCGTTGCGCGAGCGGCCGGTGTGCAGTTTCTTGCCGGTGACGCCGATGCGGTCGGTCAGGCGCGCCTCGATGTTCATGTGCACATCTTCCAGGTCGACGCGCCAGTCGAAGGTGCCGGCTTCGATTTCGCTCTGGATCTGCTTGAGGCCATCGATGATGGTGTCGCGCTCGGCATCGGTCAGGACGCCGACCTTCGCCAGCATGGTGGCGTGGGCGATGGAGCCCATGATGTCGTGGCGGTAGAGGCGCTTGTCGAAGTCGACGGAAGCGGTGAAGCGGGCGACAAAGGCATCGACGGGTTCGCTGAAGCGGCCGCCCCAGGACTGGTTGGTCTTCTCTACGCTCATGGATCTCTCTCGCGGAAACGGGGCAGGCCGGCGCGCGGCCTGCATGACGGGCAAAGTGCGACGATAATAGCAGGCTGAAGGACAAAACCGGCGGCGCTTCGGCGGGACCGGCAGGGGGCGGTGTGGTGGCTTGCCGCGTGGCCGGGGACGATCTTTGCGTTGGCCGACATTTCGGCGCTCAATTTAGCCCGCGCGGCGCCTCCAAGCTTGCCGCCGCTCAGGCGTACGCGGAAACTGCCCGGATGCCCATATTCGCCAAGACCGGCTCCGAGCCGGCGCCCCAAGACGATTTCTTCATACCCGAACTGTGCCAGCCCGAAGCGCTGTTCAGCCTGGTGCTGCTGGCCGAGCTGCTGGTGCTGGTGCTGGTGCTCGCCGAGCCGATGACGCCAAGCTTCAACTGGGTCCGCCTGGCGCTGGTCTCGCTTTTCGTGCAGTGGATCGTGCTGCTCTCGGCCGGTCTGCTGTGCCAGCTACGGCCGCTGCTGGCGCGCTGGCCGGTCTGGGCCTCCGGCATACTCAGTTGCGCGCTGGTGGTGGCGCTGACCCTGGCCTGCACCGCAGCGGCAGACTATCTCTCCCTTGGCGGGCCCATGTCCCGTGCCGGCGAGGTGAATCTCTATCTGCGCCATGCGTTGATCGCCCTCATCATGTCCACCCTGTTGCTACGCTACTTTTATCTCCAGAGCCAATGGCGGCGTCAGGAACAGGCTGAGCTGCGGGCGCGGATCGAATCGCTGCAGGCGCGCATCCGTCCGCATTTCCTTTTCAACAGCCTGAACAGCATCGCCAGCCTGATCGAGCTCGATCCGGGCAAAGCCGAGCTGGCTGTGCTGAATCTGTCGGACCTGTTCCGTGCCAGCCTGGCCAAACCGGGAACATTAATTTCCTGGGGGGAGGAACTCGAGTTGGCCAGACGCTATCTTTCCATTGAGCAGTTCCGTCTTGGCGACCGGTTGCAGATGGACTGGCAGGTGAGCGGCGTGCCCGATGGCGTGCCGATTCCCCAGCTGACGTTGCAGCCGTTGTTGGAGAACTCGTTGATTTATGGCATCCAGCCGCGCATCGAAGGCGGCCTGGTGAAGGTTGAGGCGGACTACCGTGACGGTGTGTTCCAGCTCTGCGTGAGCAACCCGTACGACGAGTCGACGCAGACGCTGCCCACGAAGGGTACCAGGCAGGCGCTGCAAAATATTGCAGCACGGCTTGCGGCACTTTTCGGGCCAAAAGCTAGTCTCAGCGTCGAGCGCCGTGACGGACGGCACTACACCTGTCTACGCTATCCTTGTGCGCGTCTCATGCAGGAAGCCTGAGCTTATGAATGTCCTGATCGTCGATGACGAACCCCTGGCGCGAGAGCGCCTGGCCCGACTGGTGGGGCAACTGGACGGATATCGCGTCCTTGAGCCCTCAGCCAGCAATGGTGAAGAAGCGCTGACGCTGATCGATAGCCTGAAGCCGGATATCGTCCTGCTGGATATCCGCATGCCCGGCCTGGACGGGCTTCAGGTCGCGGCCAAGCTGTGCGAGCGCGAAGCCCCCCCGGCGGTGATCTTCTGCACCGCCCATGATGAATTCGCCCTTGAAGCGTTCCAGGTCAGTGCGGTTGGCTATCTGGTGAAGCCGGTTCGCAGCGAGGACCTGGCCGAAGCGCTGAAAAAGGCTTCGCGTCCCAACCGCGTGCAACTGGCGGCGCTGACCAAGCCCCCGGCGGCTGGCGGCCCCGGACCTCGCAGTCACATCAGTGCGCGGACCCGCAAGGGGATCGAGCTGATCCCGCTGGAAGACGTGATCTTCTTCATCGCCGACCACAAGTATGTGACCCTTCGCCACGCTGGCGGTGAGGTGCTGCTCGACGAGCCGCTGAAGGCTCTGGAAGATGAGTTCGGCGAGCGTTTCGTGCGTATTCACCGCAACGCGCTGGTTTCCCGCGAGCGCATCGAACGTCTGCAGCGCACACCGCTGGGTCATTTCCAGTTGTATCTGAAGGGGCTCAATGGCGATGCCTTGACCGTCAGCCGTCGGCATGTCGCCGGCGTCCGGCGGCTCATGCACAACCTGTAGCGACAGAGTGCCGCATCCCGCATGAAGCCTGGGAACGCCCCTCCCAGGCTTCTGCCTGCGTGAGCTGTTATCATGCGGGCACGCATCTTTTGCACGGAAATGCCCATGTCTTCTCGCGAAATTCGTATCGCCACGCGCCAGAGCGCCCTGGCCCTTTGGCAGGCCGAGTACGTCAAGGCCCGCCTGGAACAGGCTCATCCCGGCCTGATCGTGACCCTCCTGCCGATGACCAGCCGCGGCGACAAGCTCCTCGATGCGCCGTTGGCGAAGATTGGCGGCAAGGGGTTGTTCGTCAAGGAGCTGGAAACCGCGCTGCTGGAGAACGAGGCCGATATCGCCGTGCACTCCATGAAGGATGTGCCGATGGACTTCCCGGAGGGGCTCGGTCTGTACTGCATCTGCGAGCGTGAAGACCCGCGCGATGCCTTCGTATCCAACGCGTACCCCAGTCTCGATGCGCTGCCCGCCGGCAGTGTGGTCGGCACTTCCAGCCTGCGCCGCCAGGCCCAGTTGCTGGCCAGCCGTCCGGACCTGCAGATCCGCTTTCTGCGCGGTAACGTCAACACCCGTCTGGCCAAGCTGGACGCCGGTGAATACGACGCCATCATCCTCGCGGCAGCCGGCCTGATTCGCCTGGGCTTCGAGGGCCGCATTCGCTCCTCCATCAGCGTCGAAGCCAGCCTGCCCGCGGGTGGCCAGGGAGCGGTCGGCATCGAATGCCGTACTGCCGACGCCGAGATCCATGCGCTGCTGGAACCCCTGCACCATCGCGAGACCGCCCTGCGGGTCACTGCCGAGCGCGCGTTGAACAAGCGCCTGAACGGTGGCTGCCAAGTGCCCATCGCCTGCTATGCCATTCTCGAAGGCGAACAGCTCTGGCTGCGCGGCCTGGTTGGCCAGCCGGATGGCTCCCAACTGCTGCGCGCCGAAGCGCGCGCCCCGCAGGCCGACGCCGAATCACTCGGCATCAGGGTGGCCGAGGACCTGCTGGAGCAGGGCGCCCAGGACATTCTTTCCGCGGTCTACGGTGAGGCCGGTCACCCGTGAGCCGCTGGCGGCTGCTGCTGACCCGTCCGGAAGAGGAGTGTGCGGCGCTGGCCGCGAGTCTCGCCGAAGCGGGCATTCACAGTGCCAGTCTGCCATTGCTGGCGATCTCGCCGCGGCCCGAGTCGGCGGCTGAGCGCAGCCTGATTCTTGACCTGGACCGCTATTGCGCGGTTATCGTGGTCAGCAAGCCGGCGGCGCGCCTCGGGCTTGAGCGTCTGGATCGTTACTGGCCACAGCCGCCGGCGAACCAGTGCTGGTTCACGGTTGGCGCGGCGACGGCGGCCATTCTCGAGCAGTACGGCCTGGACGTGGGCTACCCCGCTGACGGTGACGACAGCGAAGCTCTGCTGAAGCTGCCGACGCTGGAGCAGGCGTTGCAGGTGCATGATCCGAAGGTCCTGATCATGCGCGGCGAGGGTGGCCGAGAATTCCTTGCCGATTGCCTGCGCGGCCAAGGCGTGGCGGTCGACTATCTGGAACTCTACCGCCGCGAATTGCCGTCCTATCCTCCGGGGGAGCTGCCGAGGCGTATCCGGGACGAGCATTTGAATGCTGTAGTGGTCAGCAGCGGGCAGGGGCTCGAACACCTGCATCGGCTCGCCGCGCAGGACTGGCCGCAAGTGAGCGCGCTGCCGCTGTTCGTCCCGAGTCCGCGCGTTGCCAGCCAGGCCCGCGAGCTGGGCGCATTGCGAGTGATCGATTGTCGGGGCGCCAGCGCTGCGGCACTGATGGAGGCGCTGAGAGGTGCCGACGAGAATAATTTCTGAGCGAAGGATGGACCTGTGAGCGAAGCCGTCACTCCCCAAGAAACTCCCTCCACTCCGGTGTCCGAGCCGGCTCCGCGCAAGGGTGGCTCCGGCCTTGCCCTGCTGGCTCTGCTGGTCGGCGCCGCCGGCCTCGCTGCCGGTGGCTGGGGTATCTGGCAAGTCCAGCAGATGCAGGCCCGCGACCAGCAACGCGTTGCCCAGTTGGAGGATGCCCGCGGCCAGGCGCAGAGCGCGCAGAACGGCACCGCCCAGTTGGGCAAGCGCATCGATGCGCTGCCGAGTGCGGATGAGCTGGAGGCGCGCCGTCGGCTGGTCGTCGAGCTGCAGGGCGACCAGCAGCAGCTGGCCAAGCAGCTCAAGCAGGTGCTGGGCCAGAGCCGTCAGCAGTGGCGCCTCGCCGAGGCCGAGCATCTGCTGCGTCTCGCCAGCTTGCGTCTGTCGGCGTTGCAGGATGTGGAAAGCGCGACCGAACTGGTCCAGGGCGCCGATGACATCCTGCGCATGCAGAATGATCCGGGCGCCTTCGCTGCCCGCGCGCAACTGGCCAAGAGCCTCGAAGCCCTGCGCAGCCTGCCTCGGCCGGACCGCACCGGCCTGTTCCTGCAACTGGGCGCCCTGCGTGACCAGGCCGCGCAATTGCAGCCGCTTGATCCGGTGTTCAAGGCGGACGAGAGCGGCTCGGCGACCGCCACCGCCTGGGGCGATGGCAGCAGCACCTGGGACCAATGGTGGGAGCGCATTTCCCGCTACGTCCGTATCGATTTCAACGCCGGGCAGGATATTCGTCCGCTGCTTTCCGGTCAGCAGCTCGACCGTGTGCGCCTGGCCCTGAGCCTCGCCCTGGAGCAGGCCCAGTGGGCGGCTCTGAACGGCAAGCAGGAGGTTTACCAGCAGGCGCTCAAGCAGGCTCGGCAGATCCTCGGCGACTTCTTCAATGCCGACCTCGCTGACAGCCGTGCCCTGGCCATGCGCCTGGATGAGCTGAGCAATCAGGCCGTCACCGTTCAGGCGCCCGACCTAGGCCCCGCCCTCAGCTCGCTACAGGCGTACCTCGCGCGCCGTGACGCCGCAGCGGCACAGCAGGAAGCCGCCGCGCCCGACGCGGGGGCCCAGCCATGAGCCGCGTCTATCTGCTGATTCTGGCTGTCGTGCTGGCGGCCACATTGGTCGGGCTGGCCGTTGCCGAGCAATCCGGTTACGTACTGATCGCGTACAAGAGCTTCCGCTACGAATCCAGCCTGTGGACGTTCCTCGCGCTGCTGGTGGTGGTCTGGGTGATCTACCTGGCTGTGCGCATGATCTTGCGGCTGCTTGGTGTTTCCGGGCGAGTGGTGAACCCTTGGTCGCGTTTCAATCGCCGCCGCCGCTCGCAACTGGCCGAGGAAAATGGCCAGCGCGATCTGGCCGAAGGGCACTGGGCGCAGGCGCTGCGTCATCTGCGCCGCGCCGCTGAGCTGAGCGATCGCCCGCTGCCGCATTACCTGGGCGCTGCACGTGCTGCAAATGAGCTGGGTCGTGAAGAAGAGTGCGACGAGCTGCTCGATCGCGCCCAGCAGCGCGAACCCGGCGCGGCGTTGGCGGTGGGACTGACTCGTGCGCAACTGCTGATCAACCGGGGCGATTTCACCCGCGCGCGCGCGGTGCTGGACAAGCTGCATCAGGAGCATCCGCGTCATCCGACCGTGCTGCGCCTGTTGCAGCAGCTCTACGTCAGCCTGCACGACTGGCAGGCGCTTTGTGTGCTGCTGCCGGAGCTGCGCAAGGAGCGTGTGCTGAAAAATGCCGAGCTGGCCGACCTGGAGCGCCGTACCTGGATCGCTTCGCTGGGCGAGGCTGGCGAGCAGGGCGTTGGGCAGGGCGAGAGCAGCCTGCAGCCTCTCACTCAGCGCTGGCAGAATCTGCCGGGCAACCTGCGCGGGCAGGCCCCGCTGGTAGCGGCCTATGCCCAGCAACTGCTGCGCCTTGGCGCGCCGGAAGAGGCCGAAGAGGTCCTGCGCAAGGCGCTCAAGGAAGGCTTCGACAGTCGCCTTGTTCACCTCTACGGCCTGGCCCGCAGCCGCGATGCCGCGCGTCAGTTGCAGACGGCCGAGAGCTGGCTGAAGGGACAGCCGGATGATCCGGAGCTTCTATTGGCGCTCGGACGCCTGAGCCTGCAGAACAAGCTGTGGGGCAAGGCGCGCGAGTACCTGGAGGCGAGTCTCGCCCGCCAGCGCAGTGCGGAGACCTGCGCGGAGCTTGCGCGCCTTCTTGCCCAGTTGGGCGAGGTGGAGCGCAGCAACCAATTGTTCCAGGAAGGTCTCGGCTTGCTTTCCGGCCCCTCCTCGCTGCCGGTGGCCGTCCGCGCCTGACCGCTCGCTCGAACAGAAACGGCGCCCACGGGCGCCGTTCTGCTGTCTGCCTGTCGCTCAGGGCGAGCCGTAACGGATACGGTAGATTGCGCCGGCCTGGTCGTCGCTTACCAGCAGGGCGCCGTCGGGCGCCATCAGTACATCCACGGGGCGGCCATGCACCTTGCCACCCTGATCCAGCCAGCCTTCGGCGAACACGCTCTTGCGCTTGAGCGAGCCATCTTCGTTGAGCTCTACCCGGGCAACCCGGTAGCCGATCTTCTGGCTGCGATTCCAGGAGCCGTGCTCGGCGATGAACAGGTTGTTGCGATATTCCGACGGGAATTGCGTGCCGGTGTAGAAGCGCAGCCCCAGCGCCGCGACGTGAGGGCCCAGCCTGGCCACAGGCGGCGTGAAGGCGGAGCAGAGCGTCCTGCCTTCCTCGGGGTCGGGGATGTCCCCCTGGTGGCAGTCGGGGAAGCCGAAGTCTTCGCCGACGCGGCTGATCTTGTTCAGTTCGTCGTCGGGCTGGTCGTCGCCGAGCATGTCACGGCCATTATCGGTGAACCACAGTTGGCGGGTCTGCGGATGCCAGGTGAAGCCGACCGTGTTGCGCACGCCGTAGGCCACCACCTCGCGGCCGCTGCCGTCGGGATTCATGCGTTGCAGATTGGCGTAGTGTTCGCGGTCCGGCCGGCAGATGTTGCACGGTGCGCCAACGGGAACATAGAGCTTGCCGTCCGGCCCGAAGGCGATGAACTTCCAGCCGTGCGCCGTCTCGGTTGGGAACTGTGCAGGCAGCGCCTCGGGCTTCGGTGGAGAGTCCAGGTGGTTCTCGATATCGCGCAGCACCACGACGTGGCTGACCGCCGAGACATACAGATCGCCGTCGTGGAAGGCGACTCCTACCGGCATCTGCAGGTTTTCCGCCACTTCCGAAACCTTGCCGCTGGCGCGCACTGCGTAGACCTTGCCAGCGCCCATGCTGCCTACGAACAGCGTGCCCTTGTCGCCCCAGGCCATCGCCCGCGCGCCGGGCACCTGGTCGCTGAGCAGGCTGATCTGGAAGCCTTCGGGCAGGCGGATTCGGTCGAGAATTTCGTCTGCCGCAGACGTCGGGAGGCTGGCCAGGGACATGAGCGCGAAGAGTAGCGGAGGACGACGCATGGCATGGATTCCCGGATGAGTGCCACCGGCAGTTTAGACAGCCGCCTTGAAACGGCGCCGGACTTTCCTCTACCGTAGCTGCCTTCCAGCAGCAGCCCACCCAGCGGAGCCGCCATGAACCTGGCCAGCCCTCGTTCCCTGTTCTTCCTCGCCTTTCTTGCCTGCGTCGCCATGCTTGGCACCGGTTTTTACCTGCAGTACGTGGTCGGTCTGGAGCCGTGCCCGCTGTGCATCCTGCAGCGCATCTTCTTTGCCGGCGCCGGTCTGTTTTCGCTGATCGCCGCGCTGCATGGCCGCGCGCCACGTGTGTACTCGGTGCTGATCCTGCTCAGCTCCCTGGCTGGCGCCGGTACCGCGGGTCGGCAGATCTGGCTGCAGACCCTGCCGCCGGACCAGTTGCCGGCGTGCCTGCCGCCGCTGGAGTTCATGCTCGAAAGCATGCCCTACACCAAAATCATCTACACCATGTTCCACGGCTCGGCCGACTGCGCCGAGGTCAGCTGGACCCTGCTCAGCCTGAGCATTCCAGAGTGGAGCCTGCTGGCGTTCATCGCCTTCTCGCTGTTCGCCGTCTTCCAGTTCTTCCGCCGCGGCTGAGCGTCGCATCTCATCCGGCCATGACCTGCGCCCTTTGGCGCAGGCCAGAGCTAGCGCGGGCTGACGATTAAACGCTCGTATGAATTTTCCGGGCATGGGTGTCTTGAAGGCTACATCCGGCGGGAATACTCTGGTTTTCCATTCCGCCGGAAAGTTGCCGCCTAAGCAGATCCAGTCACGGGGATATCGCGGCTCGACAGAATATTGTCCCGGGGCGGACATAGCCGGGACGGCGACAAGGGAAGTGAGGACAACATGCTCGAGAGCTGCCGTAATGCCCAGGAACGTTGGGGAGGCGTACACCAGCTGATCGACCGCTGGCTTCGGGATCGACATGAACTGGTCCGGTCCTTCGATTCGCTGGACGGTGTCCAGGCGCCGAAGACCAACGCCGAGTCCCTGCAGAACTTCTGCCAGCTACTGCTCGACTACGTGTCGGCGGGCCACTTCGAAGTCTACGAACAACTGATGAACGAGGCACAGGCCTTCGGTGATACGCGCGGTCTCGAACTGGCCAAGCAAATCTATCCCCGCCTCGAAACGATCACTGCCTCTGCGCTCAATTTCAACGATCGCTGCGACAACGGCGATTGCCGCGAAGGTACCTGCCTGACCAGCGAACTCAAGCAACTGCGTCAGCAACTGCACGAGCGTTTCGAGCTGGAAGATTGCCTGATCGAAGTGCTGCACAACGCGCACGAGCAGAAAGCCGCCACTGTCTGACCGACAGCCTGGACAAGGGAACGGCGCGAGCGCTTCGGTGATCGCGCCGTTTTTGTTTCAGCGGCTTTCCAGCAGTTCGATCTCGAAAACCAGCGGCGCATGGGGCGGGATCAGGTCCTCCGCGCCGTCGGAACCGTAAGCCTGTGCCGATGGCACCACCACTCTCCAGCGCGCGCCGACCGGCATGGCACGCAGCGCGGTGCGCCAGCCGGGAATGATCGCGTCGATGCGGAACCATTGCGGCGAGTTGCTCGCGTCGAACTGGTTGCCGTCCGCCAGCGTACCGATGTAGTTCACTCGCGCTTCGCGCAGTTGCGGATTGCTCGCTCCGTGCCCGGCGCGCAACTCGCTGACCAGTACGCCGCCGGTCAATTCATGCACGCCATAGCGGGCCTTCTCGTTGGCGAGAAAGCGTCGCTCTGCAGCCTTCGCCAATTCGCCGGAGTCGGGCTTTGAAGATGCCTCTTGCGCCGGTTGATCATGGGCGGCCAGTACCGCTGCCATGCGCTCATGAGAGAGAGACGGCTTCTCGCCGCGATAGCCCTGGCGCAGGCCCTCCAGCAGGTCGTCGAGGGCGATTCCGGGGACCTCCTGCTGCAGGCGCTCGCCCAGTTGAACGCCGAGGCTGTAGGCAAATTCATCCTTGGGTGGAGCGGCGTTGACCAGCAGGGGGAGAAGGAGCAGGCAGAGTGGCGAATGACGAAGCATGGCTTCTCTCGACTGTGAAATCGGCTGGAGATTATGCCGGCCGCGGGCTCCAGCTCAATCAGGACATTGGCGAGAGACCACTGGCGGGGCTAGTATGGGCGCAACCACGTCCGCCAGGAGGCACGTCATGTCGGCCAACAAGAAACCTGTCACTACCCCGTTGCATCTGCTGCATCAGTTGTCCCACAGCCTGGTCGAGCACCTCGAGGGTGCCTGCAAGCAGGCCCTCGTAGACTCCGAGAAGCTGCTCGCCAAACTTGAGAAGCAACGCGGCAAGGCGCAGGAAAAACTGCACAAGGCGCGCACCAAGCTGCAAGAGGCCACCAAGAGCGGCAAGGCCAAGGCGCAGGCCAAGGCCAAATCCGCGATCAGCGAGCTGGACGAGGCGCTGGACACCCTGAAGGCCCGCCAGACCGAAACTCGCGCCTACATCGCCAACCTCAAGCGCGATGTACAGGAGAGCCTGAGGCTCGCCCAAGGCGTGAACAAGGTTAAGGAGGCTGCTGGCAAGTCTCTGGCTACCCGCAAACCGGTAGCTGCCGCCAAGCCGGTTGCCAAGGCTGCCGCCAAACCGGCTGCCAAGCCCGCCGCTGCGAAGCCTGCCGCCAAACCGGCTGCCAAGCCTGCTGCTGCGAAGCCTGCCGCCAAACCGGCTGCCAAGCCTGCTGCTGCGAAGCCTGCCGCCAAACCGGCTGCCAAGCCTGCTGCTGCGAAGCCTGCCGCCAAACCGGCTGCCAAGCCTGCTGCTGCGAAGCCTGCCGCCAAACCGGCTGCCAAGCCCGCTGCTGCGAAGCCTGCCGCCAAACCGGCTGCCAAGCCTGCTGCTGCGAAGCCTGCCGCCAAACCGGCTGCCAAGCCTGCTGCCGCAAAACCCGCCGCGAAGCCTGCTGCTGCCAAGCCTGTAGCCGCGAAGCCCGCTGCGAAGCCTGCCGCCAAACCAGCCGCCAAGCCTGCACCGGCCAAACCGGTTGCGGCCAAGCCGGCCACTCCGGCAGTGCCTGCCGCGCCGGCTGCTCAGCCGACCGCACCAGCTGCCGCTCCGGCTGCCAGTGCTACTCCGGCTCCGGCCAGCACCACTCCCTCCAGCGCTTCCTGAGGCTAGAGGAGGCTCGCCGCGATGCGCAGGTGTTCCAGCGCATCGTGGCGCTCGCCCTCCGCTTTTCCCGCCGCTTCCCGCAGCCATCGCTGCAGATCCTGAGCCCCTTCTTCGGGCCAGCTCTGGGCAATGCTTCCCAGGCGGTCCAGCAGTATCCGCTCCGCACTCAACTCCAACTGCTTCAGCCGCTCGCGTAGCGCATGCAGCTCGGGGTCCAGCTGCGCCCGTTCGCGCCATTGCTGGCGCAAAGTGCGTAGCGGAGCAATGACGGTCCTTCGCCACGGTGCCGCTGCATTGCTCAAGTCCCCCAGACGTTCGTTGTGAAAACGTACTCCCCGACCTCCCAGCCAGGCTGCCGCGAGCAGCAGACAGACATCCGCGCCGGCGTCCTGGAGCGCCAGGCAAGCGCTCTCCACACCAGGGCTGGCGTAGAGTTTCAGGGCATATGACCAGACATCTTCCGACATAGAGCTCCCACAGCGATTGGCAGGCGAAGCTGATAAACTCCGCCGCCATCATGATTCGATTGCAAAATCTTACGCTACAGCGTGGCCCCCAGCGCTTGCTGGAAGGTGCCGAACTCACCCTGCATGCCGGACAGAAAGTCGGCCTGATCGGCGCCAATGGTGCCGGCAAGTCCAGCCTGTTCGCGTTGTTGCGCGGCCAGCTTGGCCAGGATGCCGGTGATTGCCAGTTGCCGGCCGACTGGCGCATCGCGCACATGCGCCAGGAGGTGGATACCCTCGACCGTCTGGCCGTCGATTACGTACTCGACGGCGATGTGCACCTGCGGCAGATCCAGGCTGCCCTGGTTGCCGCCGAACAGGCCCACGACGGCACTGCGCTGGCCCGCCTGCACAGTGAACTCGACAGCGCCGATGGTTACACAGCCGATGCCCGGGCGCGCAAGCTGCTGGCCGGGCTGGGGTTCACCAGCGAGCAGATGGACCGTCGCGTCGGCGACTTTTCCGGCGGCTGGCGGATGCGTCTGAACCTGGCCCAGGCGCTGATGTGTCCGTCGGAATTGCTGCTGCTCGACGAGCCGACCAACCACCTCGACCTCGATGCGATTCTCTGGCTCGAAGAGTGGCTCAAGGGCTACCCGGGCACGCTGCTGCTGATCTCCCACGACCGCGACTTCCTCGACGCGGTGGTCGACCATGTTGCCCACCTGGAGCAACGCAAGCTCACGCTCTATCGCGGCGGCTACTCGGCGTTCGAGCGCACCCGCGCCGAGCGTCTTGCGCAACAGCAGCAGGCTTACGAGAAGCAGCAGGCGCAGCGCGCGCACATGGAAAAGTACATTGCCCGCTTCCGCGCCCAGGCGACCAAGGCCCGTCAGGCGCAGAGCCGGATCAAGGCGCTGGAGCGTCTGGAGGAGCTGGCGCCGGCACACGTCGACTCGCCATTCGATTTCAGCTTCCGCGAGTCCGACAAGATTTCCAGCCCGCTGCTGAATCTTTCCGAGGCGCGGCTGGGCTATGGCGACAAGACTGTCCTGGAAAAGATCAAGCTGCAGTTGGTGCCCGGCGCTCGCATCGGTCTGCTCGGCCCCAACGGCGCGGGCAAGTCGACGCTGATCAAGACGCTTTCCGGCGACCTGCCGCTGCTGGCGGGTGAGTTGGCTCGGGGCGAAAACCTCGCCATCGGCTACTTCGCCCAGCACCAGCTCGATTCCCTGGATCCCAAGGCCAGCCCGCTGCTGCATCTGCAACGCATCGCCCCGGGCGAGCGCGAGCAGACACTGCGCGACTTCCTTGGTGGCTTCGACTTCCGTGGCGAGCGCTGCGATGAGCCGGTGCTGAACTTCTCCGGTGGCGAGAAGGCGCGCCTGGCCCTGGCGCTGATCGCCTGGCAGAAGCCCAACCTGCTGTTGCTCGACGAACCGACCAACCACCTCGACCTGGAAATGCGCCTGGCGCTGACCCTGGCGCTGCAGGAGTTCTCTGGCGCCGTGGTGGTGGTTTCCCACGATCGTCACCTGCTCAAGAGCACCACCGACGAGTTCCTGCTGGTGGCTGACGGGCGCATTCAGGAGTTCGACGGCGATCTCGACGACTACGCCCGCTGGCTGGTGGACTACCGTGCCCGTCAGGCGCCGGTCGCCGGGTCTTCCGCGCCGGCGGCGGACAAGACCGACAAGCGCGCCCAGCGCCAGGCTGCGGCGGCTCTGCGCCAGCAACTCGCGCCGCACAAGCGCGAGGCGGAAAAGCTGGAGAAAGAGCTGGGCAAGGTGCAGGAGCAGCTTGCCGAGCTGGAACAGCGCCTGGGCGACAGTGCGCTCTACGAGGCCGCTCGCAAGGACGAGTTGCGTGACCTGCTGGCCCGGCAGTCCTCCTTCAAGACTCGTGAGGGCGAGCTCGAAGAGGCCTGGCTGATGGCGCTGGAAACCCTCGAAGAGCTGCAACGCCAACTGGAGGCGAGCGAGTAATGGAGGATGTGAATCTGCTGCTGGCGTGGAGCGATCCGCTGCTACGCGGCCTGCAGATCATCCTCATCCTGGTGCTCGCCTGGGCGGCGCAACGCCTGGTAGCGCGCGGCATCAGCCGCCTCGGCCAGCGCTATCCGCTGCCGCCGGAGCTGTTGCTGCCGCTGCGTGGCGGGCTGCGCTGGCTGATCATGGGCTCGGCACTGATGATGGTGCTGGAACGCCTGGGCGTGTCCGCCGACGTGTTGTGGGCCGCGCTGACTGGTTTCGTCGCTGTCGCCGCAGTGGCCTTCTTCGCGATCTGGAGCGTGCTCTCCAACCTGTTCTGCGCGCTGCTGATCTTCACCCTCGGGCCGTTTCGTCTGGGCGACCGCGTCGAAGTCATCGACACCGCGGACAAGCCTGGCGTGAAAGGGCGCGTGGTAGCCATCAACCTGCTCTACACCACCCTGGAGGAAGAGGCTGCCGAGGACGGCGCCCCTGGTGCGCTGCTGCAAGTGCCCAACAACCTCTTCTTCCAGAAATCCATCCGCCGCTGGCGCGGACCCAATCTCCCCACCACTCTCTGACGGACACTCCCCACTATGGAATGGCTCACAAGCCCTGAGATCTGGGTTGCCTTTCTGACCCTGACTGCCCTGGAAATCGTTCTGGGCATCGACAACATCATCTTCATCTCGATCCTGGTGGGCCGCCTGCCGCCGGAGCAGCAACCCAAGGCGCGCTTCTTCGGCCTCGCGCTGGCGATGGGTACTCGTATCCTGCTGCTGCTGTCGATCACCTGGGTAATGCGCCTGACCGCCGACCTGTTCACCGTGTTTGACCACGGCATTTCCGGTCGCGACCTGATCCTGTTCTTCGGTGGCCTGTTCCTGCTGTTCAAGAGCACGATGGAGATCTTCCACAGCCTGGAAGGCGCCGAGGAAGGCCAGCAGGGCGGCGGCAAGTCGCGCGGCTTCATGGGCATCATCATCCAGATCGCGATCATCGATATCGTGTTCTCGCTGGACTCGGTGATCACCGCGGTCGGCCTGGTGCAGCACGTACCGGTGATGGTGGCTGCAATCGTCATTTCCGTCGGTGTGATGATGCTGTCGGCCAGCACCATCAGCGCCTTCATCGAGAAGCATCCGTCGCTGAAAATGCTCGCGCTGTCGTTCCTGATTGTGGTCGGCACCGTATTGATCGCCGAAGCCTTCGAAATCCACGTGCCCAAGGGCTACGTGTACTTCGCCATGGCCTTCTCGCTGGCGGTGGAAGCCATCAACATCCGCCTGCGCGGCGCGCTGGCGCGCAAGCGTGGCGAGGAGCCGGTGAAATTGCGCAAGGACATTCCGAGCTGATCGTTCTGGCGTAGCGAAGAGCCCGGCACCTGCCGGGCTTTTTCTTGCCGCGCCGGTGAGGCCCGGGAGCAGTGCAAGCGTCCGTCGCCTGTGCTGGGCGCGGCGGCGCGACTAAGGCAAACTGGGCGTCCGTAACAAAATATTGCGTCCGCACGGATGCCACGAGGTCCGAGATGCTCGCCAGTACATGGTTCGCCTTCTTCATCGCCTGCTGGGTGATCAGCCTGTCGCCCGGCGCCGGGGCCATCGCCTCGATGTCCTGTGGGCTGCAATACGGTTTCTGGCGTGGCTACTGGAATGCCCTGGGGCTGCAGATCGGCCTTGCGTTGCAGATCGCGGTGGTGGCCGCCGGCGTGGGCGCACTGTTGTCCGCTTCGGCGGTCGCTTTCAGCGCCATCAAATGGTTCGGCGTGGTCTACCTGGTCTATCTCGCCTATCGCCAATGGACGTCGCCGCCGCAGGTGATGGACGCGGGCGGCGAGCGCCCGACCGGCCGGCCGCTCTCGCTGGTGCTGCGGGGCTTCCTGGTCAATGCCAGCAACCCCAAGGCGGTGGTGTTCATGCTCGCGGTGCTGCCGCAGTTCGTCGATCCGCACCGTCCAATGCTGATCCAGTACGTGATCATGGGCGTCACGATGATCAGCGTGGACCTGATCGTCATGGCCGGCTACACCGGCCTGGCCGCGCGCGTGCTGCGCGCATTGCGTTCGCCGCGCCAGCAGAAGGTGATGAACCGAACTTTCGCTACCTTGTTCGTGGGCGCTGCCGCACTGCTCGCGACGGTCCGCCGCGCACCGGCTTGAGACGCTCCAGGAGCCTTCCGGGGAGCAATTGCGCATACTCCGGAAGGCGCTTCGGAAGAGTTTTACCTTGCATCGGCGGTAACCTGAGGTGACAATTTAATCTCTTCCATTCTCATTTGCCTTTCGCTATGCGCCCCTCCAAATTTCTCGTCTGGCTGTTGCCGCTGTGCGGCTTGCTCAGCCTTGGAGCTCACGCCGACACGGCTGTCGACCCGTCCCAAGCGCTGCATCTGCTCAGCTATCTCGCCGCCGATTACCCAGCGACCGTGGCCGACGGCAAGGTCGTCGATTCCAGCGAATACAAGGAGCAGCTGGAATTCGTCGGCAATCTGCATGCGCTGATCCTGAGCCTGCCGGCCCGCAACGAACGCGCCGATCTGGAAAAGGAAGCCGTGGCCCTGAAACAGGCCATCGAGCAGCGTCTGCCGGGCAAGCAGGTTGCCCAGCAGGCCCGCCACCTGGAGGCCCGCGTCGCGGACATCTATCAGGTCGTGCAGACGCCCTCCATCACTCCGGATCCGAGCCGCGCCGCGCCGATCTACGCGCAGCAGTGCGCAATCTGCCACGGCGACGCCGGCAAGGGTGACGGCCCGGCGGGTATCGGCCTGGAGCCGCCACCGGCCAACCTGACCGACCGTACGCGCCTCGACCAGCTTAGCCTGTACGATCTGCGCAACGTCATTGGCCTGGGTGTTTCCGGCACCGACATGCCGGCCTTCGCCGACCAGCTCGACGAACGCCAGCGCTGGGACCTGGCGGCCTACATTGCCGGCCTCAGTGTCGGCCAGGCCAAGGCCGATGCGGCGCATGCCTATCCGTTGCCGACGCTTTCCACCCAGACCCCGGCGGATGTCGCCGAGCGCGATGGCGAGGCCGCGGCCGAAAGCTTCCGCGCCCTGCGTGCCCATCCGCCGCTGGAGCGCCGCGGCCCGGCGCAACTGATCGACTACACCACCGCGACCCTCGAAAAGAGCTTTGCCGTGTATCGATCCGGCGACCATGACCAGGCATATGACCTGTCCGTCGCGGCCTACCTGGAAGGCTTCGAGCTCGTGGAAAGCTCGCTCGACAATGTCGACGCCGGCCTGCGCAAGGCCACCGAAAAGCAGCTCATGGCCTATCGTCAGGCCCTGCGTGATGGCCTGCCGGAAGGCGAGGCGGCGCAGCAGCTGGAACTGGCCAAGGCCAAGCTGGCGGATGCCGCGAAGGCCCTGAGCGGCGACTCCTTGAGCTTCTCCATCAGTTTCGTCTCGGCGCTGCTGATCCTGCTGCGCGAGGGCGTGGAAGCGATCCTGGTTCTGGCAGCGATCCTCGCCTTCCTGCGCAACACTGGGCAGGAAAAAGCCGTGCGCGGCGTTCACCTCGGCTGGGGGCTGGCATTCGTTGCCGGCTTTGCGACCTGGGCGGTGGCGGCCTACGTGATCGACATCGGCGGCGCCCAGCGCGAGCTGATGGAAGGTTTCACCTCGCTGTTCGCCTGTGTGATGGTGCTCTGGCTCGGCGTTTGGATGCACGACCGCCGCCATGCTGCGGCCTGGCAAGACTACATCCGCAGCAGCCTGGTCGGCGGCGGTGGCCGCTTCGGCTTTGCCGTGCTGGCGTTCTTCTCGGTCTACCGCGAGCTGTTCGAGGTCATCCTGTTCTACGAAACCCTCTGGCTGCAGGCCGGTCCGGCGGGTCACAACGCGGTGATCGCCGGCGCGGGTACCGCCGTGGTGGTTCTGATCGGCATCGCCTGGGTCATCCTGCGCGGCTCGGCCAGGCTGCCGCTGAAACTGTTCTTCACCGTCAACGCCGCACTGCTCTGTGCCCTCTCGGTGGTCTTCGCCGGCCACGGCGTGGTGGCACTGCAGGAAGCCGGGGTGATCGGTACCCGTCCGGTGCCGTTCTTCGACTTCGACTGGCTCGGCATCAAGGCCGATGCCTACTCGCTGTCGGCCCAGGCGCTGGCGCTGCTGGCTGTGGCCGTGCTGTACAGCCGCAGCTTCTTGTCGGAGAGGCGCAAGGCGGCACAAATCGTCTCGTCCTGAGGCGATACCGCAGCGATTGACGACGGCCAGTGCGATACTGGCCGTCGTGCTTTTGGAAGGAAGATTTTCTGATGCGTATCTGGATCGATGCTGACGCCTGCCCGCGAGCGGCCAAGGATCTGGTGGTGAAGTTCGCCCACAAGCGTGGATTGGAAGTGGTCCTGGTCGCCGGTCAGGCTCAGGTCAAGCCGCGGTTCGCCTGGGTCCGGCTGATCGTGGTGGAGAGCGGCATGGATGCGGCGGACGACTACCTGGTGGAGCAGGCCGAGCCTGGCGACCTGGTGATCTGCAGCGATGTGCCGCTGGCCGACCGGCTGGTGAAGAAGGGTGTCGATGCGCTCGACCCGCGTGGCCGCGAGTTCGACCAGAAGAACATGGGCGAGCGTCTTGCCGTGCGCAATCTGTTCACCGACCTGCGTGAGCAGGGCCAGGTGGGCGGCGGGCAGGCGCCCTACGGCGACAAGGATCGCCAGGCCTTCGCAAACGGCCTGGACCGGCTGCTGACGCGTCTGATGCGCGAAGCGGAGAGCCGCAAAGGCTGATCCGAGCTGAAACGAAAACGCCCGGCAATGCCGGGCGTTTTGCGTTCAGCGGGCCGTTCAGGCCAGCTCCAGCACCCGGTCGACCGCCTTGTTGATGCCGCTGGCGGCCTCGGCGATGGACTGTGCGAGCATGTAGGCCGGGGTAGTGACCAGTTTGTGGTCCTTGTCCTCGACGATATCTTCTACGGCGCAATCGATATGCTTGGCGCCCATCTTCGTCAGCGCCTGGGCGGTGCCCTCGTCGGTGCCGATGGTGCATTCCACGCCGGCGCCGTAGATGCGCGCGGCCATGGTCGGGGCGATGCAGATCAGGCCGACCGGTTTCTTCGCGGCGGCGAAGGCCTTGGCCAGGGCCAGCACGTCGGGCTGCACTTCGCACTGGTCGCCCTTGAAGGCGAAGTCACTGAGGTTCTTGGCTGCGCCGAAGCCGCCAGGAACGATCAGCGCGTCGAAGTCTTCGACGCGGGCTTCGCGCACGTCCTTCACGTCGCCACGGGCGATGCGCGCGGATTCCACCAGCACGTTGCGGCTTTCGGCCATTTCCTCGCCGGTGAGATGGTTCAGTACATGGTGCTGGGCGATGTCCGGTGCGAAGCACTGCACCTTGGCTCCGCGCTGGGAAAGGCGCAGCAAGGTGATCACGCTTTCATGGATTTCCGCGCCGTCGTAGACGCCACAGCCGGAAAGGATAACGGCAACTTTCTTTTGCATGGACTGCTCCTGTTCGAGAGGGCCGGGCGTGTCGCGATATGCCGCCCGGGTTGTCGCCGGCGGTCGGGGCCGGCGCGAGTGTAGGGGCTAGGATCGATATGAGGTCCGCTGACCCCAAGGCCTTCCCACAAGCATAACGACTCGGCCGCGCCATGAACTACATCCTCTTCGCCGTACCCTTCTTTTTCCTCCTGATCGGCATCGAGCTGCTCGCCGACCGCTGGCGTGGCATGCAGACGTATCGCCTGAGCGACGCCCTGAACAGCCTCAGCGCGGGGGTGCTGTCCACCACCAGCGGGTTGCTGACCAAAGGGCTGGGCGTCGTGACCTACGCCATCGCCTGGCAACATCTGGCGGTGTTCGAACTGTCGTCCGCAAGCCTGTGGGTGTGGGTCTTCGCCTTCGTCTTCTACGACTTCTGCTACTACTGGAACCACCGTCTGGGCCACGAGCGCAACGTGCTCTGGGCGGCCCATTCGGTGCATCACCAGAGCGAGGACTACAACCTTTCCACTGCTCTGCGGCAGACCAGTACAGGCTTCATCTTCGGCTGGATCTTCTACCTGCCGATGGCGGTGGCTGGCGTGCCGCCAGTGGTGTTCCTTACCGTCGCCGCGCTGAACCTGTTGTATCAGTTCTGGGTGCACACCCGGCACATTCCCAAGCTCGGCTGGTTCGAGTGGGTGTTCATCACACCGTCCAACCACCGTGTGCACCACGCACAGAATGCGGTCTACATGGATCGCAACTATGGCGGTGTGTTCATCCTCTGGGACCGTCTGTTCGGCACTTTCCAGGAAGAGCTGGATGAGGAGCCGGTGGTGTTCGGCGTCACCGTGCCGCTGGTCAGTTGGAACCCGCTGTGGGCCAACCTGCAGGTCTATGCGCACCTGTGGAACGATGCCCGCCGTGCTGGCAGCTTGCGGGACAAGCTGCGCATCTGGTTCATGCGTACGGGCTGGCGCCCGGACGACGTGGCTCAGCGCTATCCGATGGAGAAGCCCGACCTGGCGGCTTTCCGCAAGTTCGATGTGCCGCTGGGGCGGGCTCGGCAGTGGTACGCAGGGCTGCAGTTTGGCACCTACGTGTTGATCGGCACCTGGCTGCTGGGCGTGGGGGAACACTGGCGGTTGCTGCCGCTGACGATCGGCTGGGCGTGGATGGCGTTCGGACTGTACGCCATCGGTTGCTGGCTGGAGAATCGTCCCTGGGCGCTGCGGGTGGAGGTACTGCGCCTGGTGCTCAACCTGCCGGCTGTTGCGGGGCTGGCGCTGGTCGGCGGTATTGCGTTACCGCAGTGGGCGGGGTGGGCACTGGCGGTCTATACCCTGCTCAGCTTCATCGGTCTGCTGGGCCTGCGGCGCGCTGAACGGCAGCCCCAGGCCGCCTGATGGTCAGGTTTTGCTGGCGCTCTTGTAGCGCCGGCGCACCCACAGCAGCAGGCCGATGACGATCAGGCCGCCGAGAACTATCAGCTCGTACTTCTTGATGTTGCCCAGCACGCCTTCGAGCACGCTGCCGAAGTAGTAGGCCGCCGAGCCGAGCACGGAGGCCCAGACGATGGCGCCGATACCGTTCAGCAGCAGATAGCGCACTGGCGGATAGCCCGACAGGCCGATGGCTACCGGCATCACGGTGCGCAGGCCGTAGACGAAGCGGAAACTCAGCACCCACAGGTCGGGATGGCGGCGGACGTGTTCCAGCGCCTTGTCGCCCATCTGCTGCCAGCGCGGCTTGCGCGCCAGCAGCTTGCGTCCGTGGCGGCGGCCCAGGAAGTACCAGAGCTGGTCGCCCGCGTAGCTGCCCATGAACGCGACGGCGATCACGTATTCCAGCTGCATGTAGCCGCGGAATGCGAGGAATCCAGCCAGTACCAGAATGGTCTCGCCCTCGAAGAACGTACCGAGGAAAAGTGCGAGATAGCCGAAATCCTGCAGGAATTGTTGGAGCATTATCGAGGCAACGCAGCGAAATGAACGCGCAGCCTAACTCGGTTGTCGCTCCGGGGGAAGGTATCCCAGTCGGCGCCACTGACCTGGGGCAACTCCACGTGGCTGTTCAGCGCTGGCGAAGCGGTGCGTCAGGATGCCGCGACCTTGAGTCACTGTTACGCGTTGTTACCAATCGGTCATAATCCCAGCCTATAACTGTCACACTGTGCCTGCTGTTCAGGCCCTGGAGTACACCGTGAGCTTCATTCCCGCCGATCGTGCCTTCCCCTTCACCCGACTGCGTCGCAATCGTCGTGACGACTTCTCTCGCCGGCTGGTGCGCGAGAACGTGCTGACCACCAACGACCTGATCCTTCCGGTGTTCGTTCTCGACGGCAAGAATCAGCGTGAAGCGGTACCGTCGATGCCGGGCGTGGAGCGCATGTCCATCGACCTGCTGCTCAAGGAAGCCGAAGAGCTGGCGGAGCTGGGTATCCCGGCGCTGGCGCTGTTCCCGGTGACCCCGCTGGAGAAGAAGTCCCTCGACGGCGCCGAAGCTTTCAACCCCGACGGTATCGCTCAACGCGCCACCCGCGCCCTGCGTGAGCGCTTCCCTGAACTGGGCATCATCACCGATGTTGCCCTGGACCCCTTCACCAGCCACGGTCAGGACGGCATCCTCGACGAAGATGGCTACGTACTGAACGACGTATCCGTCGATGTGCTGGTCAAGCAGGCCCTGTCTCACGCCGAAGCCGGTGCCCAGGTCGTGGCCCCCTCGGACATGATGGACGGCCGCATCGGCGCGATCCGTGAGGCCCTGGAGTCCACCGGCCACACCAATGTGCGCATCATGGCCTACTCGGCCAAGTACGCCAGTGCCTACTATGGCCCGTTCCGCGATGCGGTCGGCTCGGCCGCCAACCTGGGCAAGGGCAACAAGGCCACCTACCAGATGGACCCGGCCAACAGCGACGAAGCGCTGCACGAGATCTATGCCGACCTCGCCGAAGGCGCCGACATGATCATGGTCAAGCCGGGCATGCCGTATCTCGACATCGTTCGACGCGCCAAGGACGAATTCCGCGCGCCAACTTTTGTCTATCAGGTCAGTGGCGAATACGCGATGCACATGGCTGCCATCCAGAACGGCTGGCTCAGCGAAGCGGTCATTCTGGAGTCGCTGCTGGCCTTCAAACGCGCCGGCGCTGATGGCATCCTGACCTACTTCGCCAAACGTGCTGCAGAACAATTGAAAAAGGGGGGCTGACCCCCATCGACGAGACTTGCGATGAATACCGAAGGCCTTAGCGAAACCGAACTCCTCGAAGCTGAAACAACCGACGTCGTAGTGGCCGAGACCACCGAGGCGACGCCTCCGCCCCCGGAGGTGGCCGCTCCTGCGATCAACGTGGATGACAGTGCCCTCTACATTCATCGCGAGCTCTCGCAGCTGCAGTTCAACATCCGCGTGCTGGAGCAGGCGCTGGATGAGTCCTATCCGCTGCTGGAACGCCTGAAGTACCTGCTGATCTTCTCCAGCAACCTCGACGAGTTCTTCGAGATCCGCGTCGCCGGTCTGAAGAAGCAGATCACCTTCGCCCGCGAACAGGCCGGCGCCGACGGCCTGCTGCCGCACCAGGCTCTGGCACGCATCAGCGAGCAGGTACACGAACAGGTCGCCCGCCAGTACAGCATCCTCAACGGCATCCTGTTGCCGGAGCTGGCCAAGCACGACATCCGCTTCATCCGCCGCCGCTACTGGACGCCGAAGATCAAGGCCTGGGTCCGCCGCTTCTTCCGTGACGAGATCGCGCCGATCATCACGCCCATCGGCCTCGATCCGACCCACCCGTTCCCGCTGCTGGTGAACAAGAGCCTGAACTTCATGGTCGAGCTGGAAGGCCTGGACGCCTTCGGCCGCGACTCGGGCCTGGCGATCATCCCGGCACCGCGCTCGCTGCCGCGGATCATTCGCTTGCCGGAGGAAGTCGCCGGCGCCGGCGACAACTATGTGTTCCTGTCCTCGATGATCCACGCCCATGCCGACGACCTGTTCCACGGCATGAAGGTGAAGGGCTGCTACCAATTCCGCCTGACCCGTAACGCCGACCTGTCGGTGGATGCCGAGGACGTCGAGGACCTGGCCCGCGCGCTGCGCGGCGAGCTGTTCTCCCGTCGTTATGGCGATGCGGTGCGGCTTGAGGTGGTCGATACTTGCCCGACGCACCTGTCCAACTACCTGCTCAAGCAGTTCGGTCTCTCCGAGAGCGAGCTGTACAAGGTCAGCGGCCCGGTCAACCTGACGCGCCTGTTCAGCGTCACCGGTCTGGCCAGCCACCCGGAGCTGCAGAACCCGCCGTTCACGCCGACCATTCCGAAGCTGCTGCAGAAAAAGGAAAACCTGTTCAACGTCCTGGGCAAGCTCGATGTGTTGCTGATGCACCCGTTCGAGTCCTTCACCCCGGTGATCGACCTGTTGCGCCAGGCCGCCAAGGACCCCAGCGTGCTGGCGATCAAGCAGACGCTGTACCGCTCCGGCGCCAACTCCGAGATC
Source organism: Pseudomonas triclosanedens (assembly GCF_026686735.1). Lineage (NCBI taxonomy): Bacteria > Pseudomonadati > Pseudomonadota > Gammaproteobacteria > Pseudomonadales > Pseudomonadaceae > Pseudomonas > Pseudomonas triclosanedens. Next base: position 370,514 of record NZ_CP113432.1, read on the forward strand.
GTCGATGCGCTGGTGGAAGCGGCGCGCAACGGCAAGGAAGTCACCGTGGTGATCGAGCTGCGCGCGCGCTTCGATGAAGAATCCAACCTGCAGTTGGCCAGCCGCCTGCAGCAGGCTGGCGCGGTGGTCATCTACGGCGTGGTCGGTTTCAAGACCCACGCCAAGATGATGCTGATTCTCCGTCGCGAAGACGGCGAATTGCGTCGCTACGCGCATCTGGGCACCGGCAACTACCATGCCGGCAACGCCCGCCTGTATACCGACTACAGCCTGCTGACCGCCGACGTGGCGCTGTGCGAGGACTTGCACAAGCTGTTCAACCAGTTGATCGGCATGGGCAAGACGCTGCGCATGAAGAAGCTCCTGCACGCGCCCTTCACCTTGAAGAAGAACCTGCTGGAGATGATCAACCGCGAAGCTGCCCAGGCTGCCGAAGGCAAGCCGGCGCACATCATGGCCAAGGTCAACGCGCTGACCGACTCCAAGGTGATCCGTGCGCTGTACAAGGCCAGCCAGGCCGGCGTGAAGATCGATCTGGTCGTTCGCGGCATGTGCTGCCTGCGTCCAGGGGTGCCAGGGGTGTCGCACAATATCCAGGTGCGTTCGATCATCGGTCGCTTCCTGGAGCACAGCCGGATCTACTACTTCCTCAATGGCGGCGACGAAAAGCTGTTCCTTTCCAGCGCCGACTGGATGGAGCGCAACCTCGATATGCGGGTCGAGACCTGCTTCCCGGTCGAGGGCAAGAAGCTCGTGCTGCGGGTGAAGAAGGAACTGGAGTCCTACCTCACCGACAACACCCAGGCGTGGGTGCTGCAGGCCGATGGCAGCTATGTGCGCCAGAGCCCCAGTGGCAACCAGAACGCCCGTAACGCCCAGGCAACGCTGCTGGAGCGCTTGTGCACGCCGGTGATCAATTCGCGCTGATTCGGCCAGCGTGATGGCGAAAGCCCTGCCCATGCGGCGGGGCTTTTTCTTTGACGTGTGTTGGCCCTTGCCGATTGCCACTCAAGCCGGGGGGCTGTTGCGTGGAGCCCGGGGTACGGTCGCATCGACTGTCTGGGCCGTCGCAGTAGGATGTGTGGGGCATGCGGTACCCATCCAGCGGCTCGCTTGGGATTCCGGCATCCGATCTTCCTACGGCAGCTCCGCGGTTGCAGGCCGGCCGATGCGGGAACGAAAAGGCCCCGGTGCCTGCACCCCGGGGCCTTTGCGCATCGGGCCCGGGATCAGCTCACGTTGAGCGAGTAACCCACGCGCTTGAGCCAGTCGGCTTCCTGCTCGAAGTCCGCCTGGGTCAGCGGGTTGGCGGCCAGCCAGCCGTCCGGGAAGCGCACGCTGAGGGACTTGTCGGCAGCCTTGAGGCTCACTTCCGGCATCTGCTGGGTGCCGCGGATGTGGTGGAACAGGATGGCGAAGCGCAGTACGACGCACAGGCGGATCAGCTTGTCGCCTTCGTCGCCCAGCTCGTTGAACTTGTCGACCGGGATATTGCGGCGGTGGCCGCGCACCAGCAGCGCCAGGGTCTGCTGGTCCAGGCGCGAGAAGCCGGCCAGGTCTGAGTGTTCCAGCAGGTACGCTCCGTGCTTGTGGTAGTGATAATGGGCGATGTCCAGGCCCAGCTCATGGACGCGCGCGCCCCACATCAGCAGTTCGCGGTGCCATTCGTCCTTCAGTTCCCAGGCGTCGGCGACCTGCTCCAGCGACTCCAGGGCCTTGGCTTCGACGCGCGCGGCCTGTTCCGGGTCGACGTGGTAGCGCTCCATGAGGGCACCGATGGTGCGCTCGCGGACGTCCTCGTGGTGGTGGCGGCCAAGCAGATCGTAGAGCACACCCTCGCGCAGCGCGCCCTCGGAGTGCGTCATGCGGGTCAGTTCGAGGGCATCGAACAGCGCCTCGAGGATCGCCAGGCCGGCCGGGAAGATGGGCCGGCGATCCGGCTTGATGCCGTCGATGTCGAGCTTCTCGGCCTCACCCAGCTTGAACATCTTGCGCTTGAGCCAGGCCAGCCCCTCGGGATTGATCTCGCCGTTGCCGTGGCCGCCGGCCTGGATCGCCAGGCAGATGGCGCGGATGGTGCCCGAGGCGCCGACCGCTTCGTCCCAGCCCAGGCGGCGCAGGCTGTTCTCGATACTCATCAGCTCCAGGCGGGCCGAGGTGTAGGCCTGGGCGTATCGCGCCGGGGTGATCTTGCCGTCCTTGAAGTAGCGCTGGGTGAAGCTCACGCAACCCATCTGCAGGCTTTCGCGCAGTTGCGATTCGAACTGCTGGCCGATGATGAACTCGGTGCTGCCGCCACCGATGTCGACGACCAGGCGCTTGCCCGGATTGTCCGGCAGGGTATGCGATACGCCCAGGTAGATCAGGCGTGCTTCCTCACGCCCGGAGATGACCTCCACCGGGTGGCCGAGAATCTGGTCGGCGACGCGGATGAATTCGGCGCGGTTGCGTGCCTCGCGCAGGGCGTTGGTACCCACTACCCGCACCGAGCCGGGCGGCATGCCATTGATGAATTGGGCGAACTGCTTGAGGCAGTCGTAGCCGCGCTGCATGGCCTCGGGGGTCAGCAGGCGGTCTTCACCGATGCCTGCCGCCAACTGGACCTTCTCGCCCAGCCGCTCAAGGATGCGGATCTCACCGTGATCGGCCTTCGCCAAAACCATGTGGAAACTGTTCGAGCCCAGGTCAATGGCTGCGATCATCGGAAAGGTTTTGGCTGGGGTATGAGGCATAGGGGGAGGTCCGGAAAAATACGGAAGGTATCCTGCCATTTTAGGCAGTTAGTGCCAATGAAGGGGGTGTCACTGATCAGCAGGCGCCGCGCCAGCGATAGATACACTCAATCAGCTGCGCCTTTCGGTGCGGGCCGAGGCGGGCTATGATGGCGGACACTTTTTCGCATCCGATTGACGGAGAGAATACATGAGCGAACATATCGTCAATGTTACCGATGCCAGCTTCGAACAGGACGTGCTGAAGGCCGATGGTCCTGTGCTGGTCGACTACTGGGCCGAATGGTGCGGCCCGTGCAAGATGATCGCCCCGGTACTCGACGAGATCGCCAAGGACTATCAGGGCAAGCTGAAGGTCTGCAAGCTGAACATCGACGAGAACCAGGACACCCCGCCGAAGTACGGCGTGCGCGGTATCCCGACCCTGATGCTGTTCAAGGGCGGCAACGTCGAAGCGACCAAGGTCGGCGCGCTGTCCAAGTCGCAACTGGCAGCCTTCCTCGACAGCAACATCTGATTGTCGAAGTCGTTCGAAAGGCCCCGCATTCTGGCGGGGCTTTTTTGTTTTTCCCTCTAGACGCTCCCCGAGTCGGGTGTTAAATTCGGGCACACAACGATTGTTTCGTTGTCCCCTGCAAGCCGTCGCCGACGCACTTCCTATTCGAATTCCAAGCGATCCTGTCCGTCATCTACGGCACGGCTCTTCAAGCATCACGCTTGTTCCCTTTTCCCCTTTCAGCGTATTTACGTCCCTTCTATGAATCTGACCGAACTCAAGCAAAAGCCGATTGCCGAATTGCTGGAAATGTCCGATGCCATGGGCCTGGAAAACATGGCTCGTTCGCGCAAGCAGGACATCATCTTTGCGCTGCTCAAGAAGCACGCGAAGAGCGGTGAGGAAATCTCTGGCGACGGCGTGCTGGAGATTCTCCAGGACGGCTTCGGCTTCCTGCGCTCCGCCGACTCCTCCTATCTGGCCGGTCCCGACGATATCTACGTCTCGCCCAGCCAGATCCGGCGCTTCAACTTGCGCACGGGCGATACCATCGTTGGCAAGATTCGTCCGCCGAAGGAAGGCGAGCGTTATTTCGCGCTGTTGAAAGTCGACTCGATCAACTTCGATCGCCCGGAGAACGCGAAGAACAAGATTCTCTTCGAGAACCTGACCCCGCTGTTCCCGACCAAGCGCCTGACCATGGAAGCCGGCAACGGCTCCACCGAAGACCTCACCGGTCGGGTAATCGACCTCTGCTCGCCGATCGGCAAGGGCCAGCGCGGCCTGATCGTCGCTCCGCCCAAGGCCGGCAAGACCATCATGCTGCAGAACATCGCGGCCAACATCACCCGCAACAATCCCGAGTGCCACCTGATCGTCCTGCTGATCGACGAGCGCCCGGAAGAAGTGACCGAAATGCAGCGCACCGTGCGCGGCGAAGTGGTCGCCTCCACCTTCGACGAACCGCCGACCCGCCACGTGCAGGTCGCCGAAATGGTGATCGAGAAGGCCAAGCGTCTGGTCGAGCACAAGAAGGACGTGATCATCCTTCTCGACTCCATCACTCGCCTGGCCCGTGCCTACAACACCGTGATCCCCAGCTCCGGCAAGGTGCTCACCGGTGGTGTCGACGCCCATGCCCTGGAGAAGCCCAAGCGCTTCTTCGGCGCCGCGCGCAACATCGAGGAAGGCGGCTCGCTGACCATCCTCGCCACCGCGCTGATCGAAACCGGCTCGAAGATGGACGAAGTGATCTACGAGGAATTCAAGGGCACCGGCAACATGGAGCTGATCCTCGACCGCCGCATCTCCGAGAAGCGCGTGTTCCCGGCGATCAACATCAACCGTTCCGGCACCCGTCGCGAAGAGCTGCTCACCGGTGAGGAAGAGCTGCAGCGCATGTGGATCCTGCGCAAGATCCTGCACCCGATGGACGAGATCGCCGCGGTTGAATTCCTGCTCGACAAGCTCAAGCAGACCAAGACCAACGACGAGTTCTTCGACTCGATGAAGCGCAGCAAGTAAAGTCGCCGGCAAAACTGTTCTGCCGTTGTCACCTTGACTCGCTTCAGCAATGCCACAAGGCCGGGGAAACCCGGCCTTCGTGTTTCTGCCAGGCGGCGATAGGCGGTAGACTGTCGCATCATCCTGCCGCCATCGAGACCCTCATGCAGTATCGCGACCTGCGCGAGTTCATCGCTGCCCTGGAGCAGCGCGGACAGCTCAAGCGCATCCAGGCCCCGGTATCCCCGGTGCTGGAAATGACCGAGGTGTGCGACCGCACCCTGCGCGCCAAGGGCCCGGCCCTGCTGTTCGAAAAGCCTACTGGCTACGACATTCCCGTGCTCGGCAACCTGTTCGGCACGCCCGGGCGCGTGGCTCTTGGAATGGGCGCCGAGGACGTTTCCGAACTGCGCGAGATCGGCAAGCTGCTGGCTTTCCTCAAGGAGCCCGAGCCGCCCAGAGGGCTGAAGGACGCGTGGTCCAAGCTTCCGATCTTCAAGAAGGTCATCAGCATGGCGCCCAAGGTCCTGAAAGATGCGCCGTGCCAGGAAGTGATCGAGGAGGGCGAGGATGTCGACCTGTCCAAGCTGCCGGTGCAGACCTGCTGGCCGGGCGACGTCGCGCCGCTGATCACCTGGGGCCTGACCGTTACCCGGGGGCCGAACAAGGAACGGCAGAACCTCGGCATCTACCGCCAGCAGGTGATCGGGCGCAACAAAGTCATCATGCGCTGGCTCAGCCACCGGGGCGGCGCGCTGGACTATCGCGAGTGGTGCCAGAAGCATCCTGACAAGCCCTATCCCGTGGCCGTGGCCCTGGGGGCGGATCCCGCGACCATCCTCGGCGCCGTGACGCCAGTGCCGGACACTCTCTCCGAGTACGCCTTCGCCGGCCTGCTGCGCGGGCACAAGACCGAACTGGTGAAGTGCGTCGGCAGCGACCTGCAGGTGCCCGCCAGTGCCGAAATCGTCCTCGAGGGCGTGATCCACCCCGGCGAGATGGCCGATGAAGGCCCGTACGGCGACCACACCGGCTACTACAACGAGGTGGACCGCTTCCCGGTGTTCACCGTCGAGCGCATTACTCGCCGGCAGAAACCCATCTACCACAGCACCTACACCGGCCGTCCGCCGGATGAGCCGGCGATCCTTGGCGTAGCGTTGAATGAAGTCTTCGTGCCGATCCTGCAGAAGCAGTTCCCCGAGATCACCGACTTCTACCTGCCGCCCGAAGGCTGTTCCTACCGCATGGCGGTGGTGACCATGAAGAAGCAGTACCCCGGGCATGCCAAGCGCGTGATGCTGGGTGTCTGGTCGTTCCTGCGACAGTTCATGTACACCAAGTTCGTTATCGTCACCGACGATGACATCAACGCCCGCGACTGGGACGACGTGATCTGGGCCATCACCACGCGCATGGACCCCAAGCGCGACACCGTGATGATCGATAACACGCCGATCGACTACCTCGACTTCGCCTCGCCGATTTCCGGGCTGGGTTCGAAGATGGGCCTGGACGCCACCCACAAGTGGCCGGGTGAGACCAGCCGCGAATGGGGCCGGGTAATCGAGAAGGACCCGGCGGTAACCCGCCGCGTCGACGAGATCTGGGCGAGCCTGGGCATCGATTGATTCCCGGGGCAGCCTGGCTCGCTGTGGCGTGCGGGAAACACGGAGGCGTTTTTGCAGGATGGTGCGGGCGGTGTTCCGCTAGCCCAGGCGATACCCAGGCTGTCGGGAATGATGGGCATCGCTTCGCTCCACGCCATCCTGCGGTGTAACCGGCGACAGCTCCAATCTAAAAGAACGAGAACAGCGCTTGAAAGTGACCTTGCAACCATCCGGCGCCCAGCTCGATCTGCGGCCCGGGGAACGTATCCTCGACGGAGCGCGGCGCCTGGGCTACGAGTGCCCGCAAAGCTGCCGCAACGGCAACTGCCACATCTGCGCGGCGCTGCTGGTGGAAGGCCGCGTGCGCCAGGATGGCGAGGTGCGCGACCACGGTGAACTCTTCACCTGCCTGGCCGAGCCACTGGAAGACTGCGTGCTGCACTGGGATGGCGTGCTCGCACCCGGCGAACTGCCGGTGCGCAAGCTGTCCTGCCAGTTGACCCTCTGCGAGCCGGTGGGCGGCGACGTCTGGCGCGTACGCCTGCGCGCGCCGGCCGGCAAGCCGCCACGCTACCACGCCGGCCAGTACCTGCTGATCGAGCGCGACGGCAGCGACCCCGCAGCCTTCTCCCTGGCCTCTGCACCGCAGGAAGGGCGGGACCTTGAACTGCACATCCTGGCCCGCGAGAGCAGCGCCATCGACCTGGTGGCGCAACTGCAGCGCGACCGCTTCGCCCGCGTGCAGATGCCATTCGGCGACGCCCACCTGGCCGACCTCCCGGATGGGCCGCTGGTGCTCATCGCAGCAGGCACCGGCATGGCGCAGATGCACAGCCTGATCGAATATTGCCGCGCCTCCGGCTTCGCCCATCCGGTGCATTTGTACTGGGGCGTGCGCCGCCCGGAGGACTTCTACGAACTGCCGCACTGGGAGCAGTGGCAAGGCGTGCCCAATCTGCATCTGCACAGGATTGTCAGCGACCTCTGCGGCTGGCAGGGACGTTGTGGGCTGCTGCACGAGGCCGTATGCGAAGACTTCGCCGACCTCTCGGGCCTGCGCGTATACGCCAGCGGCTCGCCGGCGATGGTCTATGGCACCCTCGATGCGTTGGTGGCGGCAGGCATGGACCCGCACCAGATGCGCGCCGACGTGTTCGCCTACGCCCCGCGCGGCTGACTCAAGCGCCTGGCGTCGTTGGAGCGCTTCGCCGTGCCGGTCGCACTGTCTTCGGCGCCCCGCCTGGCCATGCAGCCGACTCAACCCCGCGTTCCCGGAGGATACTCCCCTGTAGTTTCGTGGGGCGGATAACGCTGGCGCGTTGTGCGCCCGACTATTCGGTCGAATCAGTCATGTGGGCCGCGCGTGGCGAGAACTCTTCCTGCAACGCCGCCCGAATCCACTCCTCGAACCACGCCACGTCGGCGCCGATCGCGCCGGTGGGCAGCAGCAGCTGATAGCTCTCCAGTGGTACTTCCTCGGGCAGCGGGCGCACCAGCGTGCCCGCGGCGAGCTGGTGCTTGACCAGGACCTGGTTGGCCAGGGCGATGCCGTGGCCGGACTCGGCCATGGACAGTGCGTGATCGTTGCTGACGTAGAGCACGTCCGGGCTTACCCGCAGGTCCAGGCCGATGGTGGATAGCCAGAGGTTCCACCATTCGCCGTCGTCCACATGGATCAGCTCGTGCCGCGCCAGGTCCTGCGCGCTCGCCAGCGGGCCGTACTCGGCCAGGTAGGAGGGTGAGCAGACTGGAAACACGGCCGGGCGGATCAGCGTGGTGCGGCATTGCGGGTAGATGCCCGGCAGGCCGTAGACGATGCCAAGGTCCGCAGTCTTGCCGTCCACCTCGGTGAAGGTCGGGTTCGGTTCCACTGCCACCTTCAGGCCCGGGCGCAGTTGCCTCAGGCTCTCCAGGCGCGGCATCAGCCAGCGCTTGGCGAAGGCCGGTACCACCATGATCTTCAGCCAGCGCGCCGTGCCGCCGGGAGCCAGTTCGTGGCCGGCGTCGGCGATCTGTTGCAGGGCTGTGGATATCTTCGCGTAGTAGCGCTGTCCGGCGGGCGTGAGACTCACCCCGCGTGGTGTGCGCTCGAACAGTTGCACGCCCAGCCAGTCCTCCAGCAGCTTGACGTGGCGGCCGATGGCCGGCTGCGTCACGTGCAGGACCTTCGATGCGGCGACATAGCTGCCCAGCCGGGCGGCGGCTTCGAATGCGCGGACGGCATTGAGCGGCGGAAGACGCTGGATGGACATCGATACTGCCTCTGCGGTGAGCTGTTAGTTTTTTTAATATCGACTGTAAGAAAATTGAGCTTTCCGCTCAACCGCCTTTCTTCGACTATCCGTCCCAGCAGCACCACCAGAAATGTGAGCCGAACACACGGCCAACGCTGCATCCGGCGTTTCTCTAGTCCTGCCAGAACAACTACAAGACCCCCGGCCGCCATCGTGCGGCGGACGGGAAGGAACCGGAGGTTTTACATGAGTGCCCTGCACAGCCTGCAGACGGCCGCGGTCTCCATCCGCTCCGTGCGCAAGGTCTACGGCGATCCGGCCAGCGGTCCCGTCGCATTGAAGTGCGTCGACCTGGACATCTGCGACAACGAATTCTTCACCCTGCTCGGCCCTTCGGGCTGCGGCAAGACCACCCTCCTGCGCATGATCGCCGGCTTCGAGTTCCCCACCAGCGGGGAAATCCAGCTCTACGGCGAGAACATCGCCGACCGGCCGCCCTTCGCGCGCCCGGTGAACACAGTGTTCCAGCACTATGCACTGTTCCCGCACATGACCATCGCCGAGAACCTCGCCTTCGGCCTGGAATCCCACCCGATGGGCCAGCGCATGAGCCGGGCGCAGGTCGCCGAGCGCGTTCGCGAAATGCTCGCCCTGGTGCAGATGGAGCGCTTCGCCCAGCGCAAGCCGACGCAGCTTTCCGGCGGCCAGCAGCAGCGCGTCGCCCTGGCCCGCGCATTGGCGCCGCACCCCAAGGTGCTTCTGCTCGACGAGCCGCTTTCTGCCCTGGACCTCAAGTTGCGCCAGGCCATGCGCGAAGAGCTGAAGACGATCCAGTCCAAGACCGGCATCACCTTCATCTTCGTCACCCATGACCAGGAAGAAGCGCTGACCATGTCCGACCGCATCGCCGTGCTGTCCGAGGGCGAAGTGCAGCAGGTAGGTCGCCCGGACGATATCTACGAGCGTCCGCGCAACCGCTTCGTCGCCGACTTCATCGGTGAAACCAACTTCCTCCCGGCTCGCGTCGAGAACTTCGATGGCCAGGGCGCGCAGTACCGCATTCCGGGCGACCAACTGATCCAGGCCGAAGCCCGCGACGGCCTGAAGGCCGGCGCCGACGTCACCCTGTCGATCCGTCCCGAGCGCCTGCAACTGGTCGCCGAGGGAACCCCTGCCGCCACGCCCTGCACGGTCGTTGCACAGATCTACCTGGGCACCGACCTGCAGTACCAGGTCAGCCTCGCCGATGGCACGCGCCTGACCGTGCGTGCGCCCAACAGCGCCGGCCAGCGTCAGCGCCTGGCGGCCGGGCAACGCGCCGGGCTGCTGTTCGAAACCGGCAGCGCCAGCGTCCTGCTGGACTGAGCGGGGGTGAGCATGAACCAGATATCCACCACCGGCGGTACGCTGGAGCGGCGCAAGGCGCTGAGGAGCTTCCTCGGCGTGTCGCCTGCGCTGGTCTCCATCGGGCTGTTCCTGATCGTGCCGATCTTCATCGTGATCGGCTACTCGCTGATGCAGGCCAACCCCTATGGCGGGGTGAATCCGCATTTCAGCGTCGACGCTTACGTCTCGCTGCTGTTCGAGCGCCAGCTCGACGATAGCCTGGCCTTCGCCGATTCCTACGTGATGATCGCCCTGCGTTCCATCGGCATCGCCGCCGCGACCACCGCCATCACCCTGCTGGTGGGCTTTCCGGTGGCGGTATGGCTGGCGATGCAGCCGACGCACCGTCGCGGCCTGCTGATCTTCCTGATCACCGTGCCGTTCTGGGCCAACCTGCTGATCCGCACCTATGCCTGGATTCTGCTGTTGCGCGGTACTGGCGTGGTCAACGGCACGTTGATGAGCCTAGGCATCATCCACCAGCCGCTGAACATGCTCTACACCGACGGCGCCGTGCTGCTGGGGCTCGTCTACACCTACGCGCCGTTCGTGGTGCTGCCGATCTATGCAACCCTCGAGAAGATGGACATGCGCCTGCTCGAAGCGGCCCAGGACCTCTATGCCGGACGCATCCGCACCCTGCGCAAGGTGGTCCTGCCGATCGCTCGTCCGGGGATTCTCGCTGGCGCCATCCTCACATTCGTCCCCTGCCTGGGCGCGATGATCGCCCCCGAGCTGCTCGGCGGCGGTACCAAGATGATGCTTGGCAACCTGATCTTCCGGCAGTTCAGCGACTCGCGGAACTGGCCCTTCGGCGCTGCGCTATCGCTGGTGCTGATGGCGGCGGTGATGCTGGTGCTGATGTTCTACGCGATGCGCGCCGAGCGCCTGCGCATCGCACGGGGAGGTGAATGATGCTCTCGCTGCTGCGCAAACGCCGCCTCGGCGTACAGGACTTCCCCGGCTTCGGCGGGCTGAGTTTCCTGTTCTACCTGTACCTCTACGCGCCCATCGTGGTTCTGGTGGTGCTTTCGTTCAACGCCAACCAGTCCGCCACCGTGTGGACCGGCTTCAGCCTCGACTGGTATCGCGCCGCGTTCGCCAACCAGGCGTTGCGCCAGGCTGCCGGCAACAGCCTGCTGATAGCCGTGTGCGCCAGCCTGATCGCCACTGTCATCGCCACCCTGGCTGCGCTGGGCACCTCACGCGGTGCCAGGTTCAAGGGCCTGCGGCTGTCGATGGGCGCGATCATGCTGCCGCTGGTGCTGCCGGAGATCGTGGTCGGCGTCGCCACCCTGGCGCTGTTTTCCACCCTCGGCCTGTCGCTGGGCTACGGCAACCTGATCATCGCCCACACGGTGTTCTGCATCCCGTTCGCCTACCTGCCGATCCGTGCGCGCCTGAACGACATGGACCTGTCCCTGGAGAACGCCGCCGCCGACCTTTACGCCGGTCCCTGGCGGACCTTCCGCAAGGTCACGCTGCCGTTGCTGACGCCGGGGATCGTCTCCGGGCTGATGCTGGCCTTCATCGTGTCGCTGGATAACTTCGTGATCTCGATGATGGTCTCCCAGGCCGGAACCACCACGCTGCCGATCTTCATCTTCGGCCTGCTGCGGATGGGCGTGACGCCCGATGTGAACGCGGTATCGACCCTGATCCTTGGCGTTTCCGTGCTGTTCGTAACCCTGTCCTACCTGCTTGGCAAGAAGAAAGCCTGAGAGCCCGCCCCATGCCTGTCCGAGCTTGCCCATACGTCGTTGGAAACAGCCTCGTCCGGACTGCGCTCGATCAGGCCCCGAACGGACTCTTCGCCCACATTCCGGAGAACAAGATGAGCAAACTGATCGCTGCTGTAGGTACTGCGCTGACACTGGGCCTGATAGCCAACGCACAGGCCGCCGAACAACTCAACGTGGTGAGCTGGAGCGGCTACTTCACGCCACAGATCCTGGAGAAGTTCGAGAAGGAAACCGGCATCAAGGTGACCGTGGACTCCTACGACTCCAACGAGACCCTGCTGGCCAAGCTCAAACAGGGCGGCACCGGCTACGACGTAGCCATCCCCTCGCATCAGTTCGTACCGATCCTGGTGCAGGAAAAACTGCTGGAGCGCTTCGACCCGGTCAGCCAGCCGTACTACGCGAACATCGAGGACAACCTGAAGAAACCGTCCTGGGACCCGGAGGGTGGCTACTCCGTACCCTTCATCTGGGGCACCACCAGCGTGGTGCTGGATACCGCGAAGTACAGCGGCCCAATGGACAGCTACTCGGTGCTGTTCACTCCGCCGAAGGAGCTGCAGGGGCGGATCAACATGTTCGACTCGGCCAGCGAAGTGATCGACACCGCCAGCCTGTACCTGGGCATCCCCCTGTGCAGCGAGGACCCCAAGCAGATGCAGCAGGTGCTCACCCTGCTGAAGAACCAGAAGCCCTTCGTGAAAACCTTCAGCTCCAAGGCCGGCTCGATTCGCGAGAACCTCGCCTCGGGTGAAGTCGACATGTCGATGTTCTGGGGCGGCTCGTCGATGCGTGCGCGGGAGATGAAGTCGAGCCTGAAGTACCTGTACCCGAAAGAGGGCGTGATGGCCTGGGTGGATAACCTGGTGATCCCGGCTGGTGCCAGGCACCCGGAGAATGCCAGGAAGTTCATCGCCTTCCTCAGCCAGCCGGAAAACTCGGCGATGACCCAGAACTTCCTCAAGCACCAGAGCCCCATCAAGGGCGTAGAGCCCTTCCTCGATGCCAGTCTCAAGGATGCACCTGAGTTGCACATCCCCGAGGGCACCAAGGTGGTGTTCAGCAAGACTTGCGGCGAAGGCGCGATTCGCCTGGCCGACCGTATCTGGACCAACCTGATGCGCTGATCCCCCGACCGGGAAAGCCATTGGCCGACGCCGCTCGCGTCCACCCTCGTGGGCGTGCCGGCGGCGTTCGGCCCGGCGAACGCGATATTCGATACACGCCCTGCCAGCCGGCGGGGCCGTTGAACCCGACTGAATCTTCCCGCTGCGGGAAGCCCTGATGAAAAAAGGCCTCGCTCCATGAGCCAGAAACCGCACAACGAACTCGTCCAGCTACAGGCCCACGAACTGGCCCAGCGCATCCGTCTGCGCCAGGTATCCTGCCGCGAAGTGATGCAGGCGCACCTCGACCAGATCGAGCGCTACAACCCGGTGGTCAACGCCATCGTCAGCCTGCAGCCGGCGGCAAACCTGCTGGCCCAGGCGGACCAGCGCGACGCCGAGCTGGCCCGCGGCGAGTACCGCGGCTGGATGCACGGCCTGCCCCACGCGATCAAGGATCTTTCCCTGACCCAGGGCATCCGTACCACCCTCGGTTCGCCGCTGTTCAAGGACTACGTTCCCGAGCGTGACGGCATCATGGTCGAGCGCATCAAGGCGGCTGGCGCAATCATCATCGGCAAGACCAACACTCCCGAGTTCGGCCTTGGTTCGCACAGCTACAACCCGATCTTCGGCGCCACCGGCTGCGCCTACGCCCCCGAGCGCACCGCCGGCGGCAGCAGCGGTGGCGCGGCGGCGGCGCTGGCCCTGCAGATGGTGCCGGTGGCCGACGGCAGCGACATGATGGGCTCGCTGCGCAACCCGGCGGCCTACAACAACATCATCGGCTTCCGCCCGTCCCAGGGCCGCGTGCCCTTCGATGACAGCGCCGACCTGTTTATCGACCAGCTCGGCTACGAAGGCCCGATGGGCCGCAGCGTGCGCGACGTGGCGTTGCTGCTGTCGGTGCAGGCCGGCGGCGATGCGCGCGCGCCGCTGTCCATCGCCGAGAGCGGCGAGCAGTTCACCGGCAAGCTTGAGCGTGATTTCAAGGGCGCGCGCCTGGGCTGGCTGGGCGACCTGGGTGGCCATCTGCCGATGGAGCGCGGCGTGCTGGAGTTGTGCCGCAGGTCGTTCGCCGACTTCGAGGCCATCGGCTGCCATGTCGAAGATACCGCGCTGGGCTTCTCCGCCGAGTGCCTCTGGGACACCTGGCGCACCCTGCGTCACTGGATGGTGGCGGGGTCCCTGGCAGCGATCCACGCCGACCCGGCCAGGCGCGGGCTGCTCAAGCCAGAAGCGGTCTGGGAAGTGCAGAACGGCCTGACGCTCTCCGCCCAGGACGTGTTCCGCGCCTCTGTCGCGCGCAGCGACTGGTACCGTGCCATCTGCCGGCTGTTCGAGCGCTACGACTACCTGTTGCTGCCCAGCGCCCAGATGTTCCCGTTCGACAAGGGCTGGGACTGGCCCAGGGAGATCGCCGGCAAGGCGATGGACACTTACCACCGCTGGATGGAGGTGGTGATCCCCGGCACGTTGTCCGGTTGCCCGGTGGCGAACGTTCAGGTCGGCTTCAATGAACAGGGCCTGCCGATGGGGCTGCAAATAATCGGCAAGCACCAGGCCGACATGGCTGTGCTGCAACTGGCCCACGCCTACGAGCAGGCCACGCACTGGTATCGGCGCTGCCCGCCGCCGCTGCTGGCGGGTGACTGAACGAGATCTTCCACAAGCTGAGGGGGACGCATGAATATCAGCTTCTTCCAGGAACTGCTGCAAAGCATCAGCGAGCGCGGCCGGCAACTGCTGGAGTCGCGCGAACCCGCGCCGGCCAATGCCCAGGCGCTGGCGCAGGCTTGCCACAAGCTGGTCTCCGGCCACGGCGAAGCCTCTGGAGTGGCGTTGGCGCGGCAGGTGCTGTGTGCCTACCGGGACTGCCCGCCGGCGCAGCAGAAAACCTTCTTCGACATCCTGCTGAAGGAATTCGCGCCACCCCACGATGCGCTGGCGGCAGCCTGCCAGCGCTACCTCGACGACCCGTCGTCGAGCAACACCACCGCGCTGTTCGAGGCCAGTGAACCGCCGCGCCAGGAGCTGTTCCGTCGCCTCAACCAGGCGCCCGGCGGCACTGCGGAATTGATTGCCATGCGCCGCGTGCTGTTGCAGGAGTTGAAAGCCAGGCCGGAACTCGCGGCGGTGGACCACGACCTGCAGCACCTGCTGGCCTCCTGGTTCAATCGCGGCTTCCTGGTACTGCGGCGCATCGACTGGTCGACCCCGGCATCGATCCTGGAAAAGATCATCCAGTACGAGGCAGTCCATGCCATCAAGGACTGGGACGACCTGCGCAGCCGCTTGCAGCCGGCGGATCGGCGCTGCTTCGCCTTCTTCCACCCGGCCCTGGCCGATGAGCCGCTGATCTTCGTCGAAGTGGCGTTGACCCGAGCGATGCCCGGCGCCATCGCGGACATTCTGGAGCCCGGTGCGCAAGCGCAGCCGGCGGAGGAGCCCGACACGGCGGTGTTCTACTCCATCAGCAACTGCCAGGACGGCCTGCGCGGCATCTCCTTCGGCAACTTCCTGATCAAGCAGGTGGTGGAAGAACTGGCGCGGGAGATTCCCGGCCTGCGCCAGTTCGTCACCCTGTCGCCGGTACCTGGCTTGCGCCGCTGGCTCGACGGCCTGGGCGACGATGCACGGCTGGGTGCGGCCGCCGCCGAGCTGCTCAAGGCGCTCAAGCCCGACGCCCCGCCACCGCCGCGCACCGAGCTACCGATGCTGGCGCTGGCCGCCGAGTACTTCCTGCATGCCAAGAACGGCGCCGGCCTGCCGCTGGACCCGGTGGCGCGCTTCCACCTGGGTAACGGCGCTCGTCTGGAGCGCCTGAACTGGCGCGGCGACCTCTCCGCCAGCGGCCTGCACCAGGCCGCCGGGCTGATGGTCAACTACCGCTACGAACTGCGCCAGATCGAAAAGAACCACGAAGCCTACGCCAACCAGGGCACGGTCGCGGCCTCTCCCGAGGTGCGCAAGCTGGCCACCCTGTCGGCGAAAACAAAACGCTAGGACCTCACCATGAACCAGAGCCTTTTCGCCGAAGTCGGCAAACACCTGCCCAGCGACCTCTCCAAGCCCTTCATCCGCACCCCGGACGGTGGTGGCTACAGCTATGCCGACATGCTGCGCAGCACCTCGCAGTTCGCCCAGGCGCTGGTGGAGCTTGGCGTGCAGCCGGGCGACCGCGTCGCCGTGCAGGTCGACAAGAGCCCCGAGACGGTGATGCTCTACCTCGCCGTGCTGCGCGCCGGCGCGGTCTACCTGCCGCTCAACAGCGGCTACACCGGCGACGAACTGCGCTACTTCCTCGACGACGCCGAGCCTTCGTTGTTCGTTTGCGCACCGGCGTTCGAGGCCCAGGCCCGTGAGTTGGCGAAGATCAGCGGCGTGGCCCACGTGGAGACCCTGGGCGATGCCGGCGACGGCTCGCTGATGCAGCGCGTGCACGGCAAGCCAGGGCGCTTCGCCGACGTGCCGCGTGCCTCCAGCGACCTCGCCGCGATCCTCTACACCTCCGGCACCACCGGGCGCTCCAAGGGCGCGATGATCAGCCACGGCAACCTGGTCTCCAACGCCCGCGCGCTGGTGGATGCCTGGCAGATCACCGGCGAGGACTGGCTGCTCCACGCGCTGCCGATCTTCCACATCCACGGCCTGTTCGTGGCCTGCAACAGCCTGCTGATGGCCGGTGGCTCGATGCTTTTCCTGAGCAGGTTCGACGCCGCGCAGATGCTCAAGCTGCTGCCGCAGGTGAACTTGCTGATGGGCGTGCCGACCTTCTACACCCGCCTACTCGACCAGCCGGGCCTGACCCGCGAGGCGGTGGCGCACATGCGCTTGTTCATCTCCGGTTCCGCACCGCTCACCGCCGAGACTCACAAGGCTTTCTCCGAGCGTACCGGCATGGCCATCCTCGAACGCTACGGCATGACCGAGACCGGCATGAACACCTCCAACCCGCTGGAGGGCGAGCGCATCGCCGGTACCGTAGGCTTCCCGCTGCCTGGGGTGGAGCTGCGCATCACCGACCCGGCCAGGGCCGAACCCACGCTGCTGCCGCAGGGGGAGCCGGGGATGATCGAAGTGCGCGGGCCCAACGTGTTCCAGGGTTACTGGCGGATGCCGGAGAAGACCGCCGAGGAGCTGCGCGCGGACGGCTACTTCATGACCGGCGACATCGGTTTCGTCGATGAGCGTGGCTACGTGCAGATTGTCGGACGCAACAAGGACATGATCATCAGCGGCGGCTTCAATGTGTATCCGAAGGAGCTGGAAGAAATCCTCGACACCTTGCCGGGCGTGGCCGAGTCCGCGGTGATCCGCGTGCCGCACCCGGACTTCGGCGAGGGTGTCACCGCCGTACTGGTGGCGGGCAAGGGCGAGGCGCCGACCGAGGCGCAGGTACTCGCCGCGCTGGACGGCAGGCTGGCGCGCTTCAAGCAGCCCAAGCGGGTCCTGGTAGTCGATGCGCTGCCGCGCAATGTAATGGGCAAGGTGCAGAAGAATGTGCTGCGGGAGCAATTCAAGGGGCTGTATTCCTGAACCTCCGGAGAAAAAAGAAGCCCCGCTGACGCGGGGCTTTCTTGTTTTCGTAGGAGCGCGGAATCAGCGCACCGTCACCACCACCTTCCCCACCGCCTTGCGCTGCCCCAGGTGATTGATCGCATCCGCCGCCTGCTCCAGCGGGTAGGTCTGGGACACCAGCGGCTTGATCTTGCCTTCGGCGAACCAGGCGAACAGCTGCTGGAAGTTCGCCGCGTTGTCCTGCGGCTGGCGTTGGGCGAACGACCCCCAGAACACGCCGACCAGCGAGGCGCCCTTGAGCAGGGTGAGGTTGGCCGGCAGCGATGGGATGGTGCCGCTTGCAAAACCCACCACCAGCATGCGGCCGTTCCAGGCGATGGAGCGGAAGGCTTCCTCGAACAGGTCGCCGCCCACCGGGTCGTAGATCACGTCCACACCCTGGCCGCCGGTGATTTGCTTGAGCTTGTCCTTCAGGCTGCCTTCGCTGTAGTTGATCAGCACGTCGGCACCGGCGGCCTTGGCCACTTCCAGCTTGGCCTCGCTGCTGGCGGCGGCGATGACTTTCGCACCCATCGCCTTGCCGATCTCGACCGCCGCCAGGCCCACGCCACCTGAAGCGCCGAGCACCAGCAGGGTCTCGCCCGCCTGCAGGTTCGCGCGCTGCTTGAGCGCGTGCATGGAGGTGCCGTAGGTCATGCCAAAGGCCGCCGCGCTGGCGAAGTCCATGCCATCGGGAATCGGCATTACGTTGTAGCCGGGCACCGCCACTTCCTCGGCGAAGCTGCCCCAGCCGGTCAGCGCCATCACACGGTCGCCAGGCTTGACGTGGGTGACCTTCTCGCCAACCGCGCCGACCACGCCGGCGGCCTCGCCACCCGGGGAGAACGGGAAGGGCGGCTTGAACTGGTACTTGCCCTCGATGATCAGGGTGTCGGGGAAGTTCACTCCGGCGGCATGTACCTGCAGCAGGACTTCGTTCTTCTTCGGCTCGGGGCTGGCGACGTCTTCCAGCACCAGGCTTTCGGCGGGGCCGAAGGCTTTGCACAGCACGGCTTTCATGCGAGGGGCTTCCTTCTTGGTTCCGAGGTATCGGGGCAGTGTAGGAGTAGCGGGCGAGGGGGCAAATCACAATGGTCCCGGCTTATGCCCCGATATAGCTTGGGCGGCGGCGCGAGTCTGGCTATCCTTGCCTGCATCGAACCCGGAGACATTGTCTTGAGAGCTTTCCTCGCCCTGTTGCTGGTCCTGTCCTTCAGCCCCTTTGCGGCTGCGTCCGAGGACGCCAAGCCGGAAGACGCCAACAAGCCGATCTTCGTCGATCTCACACCGGCTCTGGTGGGCAACTACGGCAGTGGTCCGCGCCTGAAGTACTTCAAGGCCGATATCGCCCTGAAGGTGACCGGCAAGGAAGCCTCGGAGAAGGTCGAACACCACGAACCGCTGATTCGCAACCAATTGGTGATGTTGTTTGCCCAGCAGACCGACGAGTCGCTCGGCAGCGTCGACGGCAAGGAGAAGCTGCGTCAGGAAGCGCTGAAACAGGTGCAGGACGCGTTGCAACAGGAAGAGGGCAAACCATTGGTGGATGATCTGCTGTTCAACAACCTGATCGTCCAACCCTGATTCGATTTCCGCGCCCGCTGAATCCGGCGCGAGGCCCCGCCCTATCAGGCGTGTAGGAATTTTCCTAGCGCGCCTGACCTGTATCAAGCGACATTCTCCGCTGATCGCCGACAATCCCTCCATAATTCGCTCGAATTCGAGCGTGTACACGAGGAATATCGGATGACAGGAAATACGAAACGCTGGCGTACCCGTGGGCTGATCGTCGTGGTCCTCGGCGTGCTCGCCGCGCTTGCCTGGCAGACGTTCAAGCCGAACGGCCTGGGCGAGGGATTCGCCAGCGGCAATGGCCGCATCGAAGCCACCGAGGTCGACGTGGCCACCAAGTTGCCCGGCCGGGTGGCGGAGATCATGGTCGACGAAGGCGACTTCGTGAAGGAAGGGCAGGTCGTCGCGCGCATGGACACCCAGGTGCTCCAGGCACAACTGGCTCAGGCCCAGGCCGAGGTGCGCCAGGCGCAGAACGCCAAGCTCACCGCCGAATCCCTGGTTGCCCAGCGCACCAGCGAGAAGACTACCGCCGAGGCCGTGGTAGCGCAGCGCCAGGCCGAACTGACCGCCGCGCAGAAGCGCTTCAGCCGCACCGAACAACTGGTCAAGCGCAACGCGCTGCCGCAACAGCAACTGGATGACGACCGCGCTACGTTGCAGAGTGCCGAGGCAGCGCTGGCCGCGTCGCGTTCGCAGGTCGTGTCGGCGCAGGCCGGTATCGCCGCCGCACGTTCCCAGGTTATAGAGGCGCAATCGGCCATCGAGGCCGCCACCGCGAGCACCGTGCGCCTGCAGGCGGACATCGACGACAGCCTGCTCAAGGCGCCGCGCAACGGCCGTGTGCAGTACCGTGTGTCGCAGCCGGGCGAGGTCCTGGCGGCTGGCGGCAAGCTGCTCAACATGGTCGATCTGGCCGACGTCTACATGACCTTCTTCCTGCCATCGGCCCAGGCCGGCAAGGTCGAGCTGGGCCAGGAAGTACACCTGGTGATCGACGCGGTGCCGGAGTACGTGATCCCGGCCAAGGTGTCCTATGTTGCCAGTGTCGCGCAGTTCACGCCCAAGACCGTGGAGACCGCCAACGAGCGCGAGAAGCTGATGTTCCGCGTCAAGGCGCGCCTCGATCCGGGGTTGCTTGAGAAGTACATCACCTACGTGAAGACCGGCGTGCCCGGCATGGCTTACCTGCGCCTCGATCCGCAGGTGCAGTGGCCCGCTGACCTGCAGATCAAGGTCCCGCAATGAGTGGCGCCGACCGTGTGGCTCACCTCGCCGGCGTCTCGCTGCGCTATGGCGAGACCCGCGCGGTAGATGATGTCTGCCTGGAGATTCCGGCCAACCGCATGGTTGGCCTGATCGGACCGGATGGCGTTGGCAAGTCCAGCCTGCTGGCGCTGATCGCCGGCGCGCGGAAGATGCAGAGCGGTGAGATCCAGGTACTGGGCGGCGACATGCGCGATCCCCGTCACCGCCGTGCCGTGTGTCCGCGTATCGCCTACATGCCGCAGGGGCTGGGCAAGAACCTCTATCCGACGCTTTCGGTGTTCGAGAACGTCGACTTCTTCGGCCGTCTGTTCGGCCACGACAAGGCCGAGCGGGAGCGGCGCATCGCCGACCTGCTGCATTCCACCGGGCTTGCGCCCTTCGCCGAGCGCCCGGCGGGCAAGCTGTCCGGCGGCATGAAGCAGAAGCTCGGGTTGTGCTGTGCGCTGATCCACGATCCCGACCTGTTGATCCTCGACGAGCCCACCACTGGTGTCGACCCGCTGTCGCGCAACCAGTTCTGGGAACTGATCGCCCGCATCCGCGCAGGCCGAGAAGGCATGAGCGTGCTGGTGGCCACCGCCTATATGGAGGAGGCCGAGCGCTTCGACTGGCTCGTGGCGATGGACGAGGGCAAGGTGCTCGCCACCGGTACGCCCGCAGAGCTGCGCGCGCACACGGCGACGCAGAGCCTGGAGGAGGCGTTCATCGCCCTGTTGCCCGAGAGCAAGCGCGCCGGCCACCACAGGCTGGTCATTCCGCCGCGTCCGCAGCACGGCGGCGCGCCGCAGATCGCCATCGAGGCCGAAGGGCTGACCTGCCGCTTCGGCGATTTCGTCGCGGTGGACCACGTCAGCTTCCGCATCGAGCGCGGGGAGATCTTCGGCTTCCTCGGCTCCAACGGCTGCGGCAAGTCCACCACCATGAAGATGCTCACCGGCCTGCTGCCGGCCAGTGAAGGCACCTGTGCGTTGTTCGGCCAGCCGGTCAACGCGAAGGACATGGCGACCCGCCGGCGCGTCGGCTACATGTCCCAGGCATTCTCGCTGTATGCCGAGCTGACGGTGCTGCAGAATCTCGAACTGCACGCCAAGCTATTCCACATCCCGCGCGAGCAGATCGGCCCGCGCGTCGAGGAAATGCTCCAGCGCTTCGACCTGGGCAGGGTCAAGGACGAGCTGCCCGACAGCCTGCCGCTGGGTATTCGCCAGCGCCTGTCGCTGGCCGTGGCGGTGATCCACAAGCCGGAAATCCTGATCCTCGACGAGCCGACCTCCGGGGTGGACCCGGTGGCCCGCGACGGCTTCTGGGAACTGATGGTGGAGCTGTCGCGCAACGACGGCGTGACCATCTTCATCTCCACCCACTTCATGAACGAGGCCGAACGCTGCGACCGCATCTCGCTGATGCACGCCGGCAAGGTGCTCGACAGCGACACTCCCCTGGGACTCATGCAGAAGCGCGGCCTGCCGACCCTGGAAGCTACCTTCATCGCCTATCTGGAAGAGGCCGCCGGCAGCGCGCCGGTTCCAGAAACCGCGCCCGCATCGGAAAGCTCCGCCGGGCCTGGCAGGTACAAGGGCAACGATCGCTTCAGTTGGCTGCGCCTGTTCAGCTACGCGCGCCGCGAGGCGATGGAGCTGCGCCGCGATCCGATCCGCCTGACCCTGGCGCTGGTTGGCACCGCGCTGCTGATGTTCATCATGGGTTACGGCATCAACATGGATGTCGAGGACCTCACCTATGCGGTCCTCGACCGCGACCAGACCACCACCAGCCAGTCCTACGCGCTGAATATCGCCGGTTCGCGCTACTTCGTCGAGCACGCGCCGATCCAGAGCCCCGAGGAGCTGGAGCGGCGCATGCGCAGCGGTGAACTGAGCCTGGCGGTGGAAATCCCGCCGAACTTCGGCCGAGACCTCAAGCGCGGTGCCGATCCTGCCATCGGCGTGTGGATCGACGGCGCCATGCCGACTCGCGCCAATACCGTGCTCGGCTATGTGCAGGGCCTGCACTCCAGCTACCTGGCGGACCTGGCTCGGCAGAATGGCGGCGCGGCCGCCAGTGCGGCGGCGAGCACCGAGGTGCGCTACCGCTACAACCCCGACGTGGAAAGTCTCAAGGCGATGGTGCCGGCGGTGATTCCGCTGTTGCTGATCATGATTCCCGCCATGCTCACCGCCCTGGGCGTGGTACGCGAGAAGGAGCTTGGCTCGATCACCAATCTCTACGTCACGCCGGTTACGCGCCTGGAGTTCCTGCTCGGCAAGCAACTGCCCTACATCGGCATGGGGGTGGTCAACTTCGTGCTGATGCTGGCGATGGCGGTGCTGCTATTCCAGGTGCCGCTCAAGGGGAGCTTCCTCGCCCTGCTGGTGGGAGCATTCCTGTACGTAGTGACCAGCACCGGCCTCGGGCTGCTGCTCTCGACCTTCATGAAGAGCCAGATCGCCGCTGTGTTCGGCACCGCGATCGCTACCATGATACCGGCCATCCAGTTCTCCGGGCTGATCCACCCGGTATCGTCGCTGGAGGGTGCGGCGGCCTTCATCGGCGAGCTCTATCCCACGTCGCATTTCCTGATCATCAGCCGTGGCGCCTTTTCCAAGGCGTTGGGTTTTGCCGACCTGTGGGGCTACTACCTGCCGTTGCTGGCGATGGTCGTGGTGCTGACGTTGCTCAGCGTGTACTTCCTGAAGAAGCAGGAGGACTGAGCGATGAGGAAGCTGGCGAACATCTTCAACCTCGGCATCAAGGAGTTCCGCAGCCTGGGGCGCGACTACGCGATGCTGATCCTGATCGCCTGGGCCTTCAGCCTGGGCGTCTACAGCTCGGCCACCGGGGTACCGGAAACCTTGCACCACGCGCCGATCGCCATCGTCGACGAGGACCAGTCGCAACTCTCCTCGCGCATCGTCAATGCTTTCCAGCCGCCGTATTTCCGCACGCCGGAGATGATCGGCCACGCGCAGATGGACCGTGGCATGGACGTTGGCCTGTATACCTTCACCCTGGACATCCCGCCGGACTTCCAGCGTGACGTGCTGGCTGGCCGGCAGCCGGCGATCCAGGTCAACGTCGACGCCACCCAGACTGGCCAGGCGTTCTCCGGCGCCGGCTACATCCAGAACATCGTCGGCACCGAGGTGCGTGAATTCGTCAGCCGCTACCGCGCCGAGGCCGCCATGCCGGCTGAGCTGGCGGTACGCATGGAGTTCAACCCGAACCTGACCCAGGCGTGGTTCGGTGCGGTGATGGAGGTGATCAACCAGATCACCATGCTCTCGATCATCCTCACTGGCGCGGCGCTGATCCGTGAGCGCGAGCATGGCACGGTCGAGCACCTGCTGGTGATGCCGCTGACGACTTTCGAGATCATGATGGCCAAGGTCTGGTCGATGGGCACTGTGGTGCTGGTGGCGGCGGCGATCTCGCTGCAACTGGTGGTGCGCGGCTGGCTCGACGTGCCGATCAGCGGGTCGGTGGGGCTGTTCCTGCTCGGCGCTGCACTGCACCTGTTCGCCACGACCTCGATGGGCATCTTCCTTGGCACGGTCGCGCGCTCGATGCCCCAACTGGGCTTGCTGGTGATCCTCACGCTGATGCCGCTGCAGATCCTCTCGGGCGGCACCACGCCACGGGAAAGCATGCCGGAGCTGGTGCAGAACATCATGCTGGCGGCGCCGACCACACATTTCGTCAGCCTGGCCCAGGCGATTCTCTACCGTGGCGCCGACCTGTCCATCGTCTGGCCGCAGTTGCTGGCCATTGTCGGCATTGGCGCGACGTTCTTCTTCGGCGCCTTGTGGCGGTTCCGCAGAACCATCGGGCAGATGGCGTAGGGCGTACAACCGTTCGGCGCCGTTACACCGTGCCCATCGTCGGTGTCATGGTCGAGCTCGAAGTGCCATGAGACTGCGGCTCCGAGGCTGGATTCGGCGTGCCTGGGGATCAAGTCGAACGTTATACGCCCTACGTTTCACCCTCCGCGTTATTCCACCGGCCACACGCAGGTCTGGTTCCGCCCGCGGTGCTTGGCTTCGTAGAGTGCCTTGTCGGCCTGGGCGATCAGTTCGTCCGGCTCCGTATCCTGCCCCGGGGTGGCGATGGCTACGCCGATGCTCAGGGTCAGCCGCCCCAGTTCGGTGCCGGGGTGCTCGATGGCCAGTTCGGCGATGCGCTGATGCACGCGCGCCGCAACGTGGCTGGCGCCATCCTGGCCGGTGTCGGTCAGGATGATCACGAACTCTTCGCCGCCGTAGCGGCAGGCGACATCTCCTTCGCGCTGGAGGCAGCCTTGCAGCGCGCCGGCAACCCGGCGCAGCGCGTCGTCGCCCGCCAGGTGACCGAGGCAGTCGTTGAAGCGCTTGAAGTGATCAACATCCAGCATCAGTACGGCCAGCGGCGCATCGGCGCGGCGCAGGCGACGCCATTCGCTCTGTAGCTGGCGGTCGAAGTGGCGCCGGTTGAACAGCCCGGTCAGGCCGTCCTGCTGCGAGAGCTTCTGCAATTGCGCTTCCAGTTGCAGTCGTTCGCTGTTGTCCCGGGCGACGGCGATGAGGTAGTCGCGCTCACCCCGGTGGATCAGTTGGGTATTGATCTCCGCCGCTTGCAGGCTGCCGTCGCGCCGTTGCATTTCGCGCTGGAAGATCATCGACAGATTCAGTCGGCTCGCCTGCTGCACCAGTTGCAACCAGGCGAAGAAGCCGGGGATCAGCCGCTCCGGGTCGTCGCGCAGCAAGTGACGAAACTCCTCGGCGCTGTAGCCGAGGCTGCTGTAGGTGGCGCGGTTCATGTGCAGCAGCTCGCGATGCTGCAGGTCGAAGATGAATAGTGCGTCGCGGCTGGAGTCGGTAAGGTCCAGGGCCAGTTGCAGGCGTTCGCGGCTGTCGCGCAGGTCGCGTTCGATTTCCCGGCGCTGTTCGGCCTCCTGGCTCAGTTGGCGGTTGCCTGTGCTCAACGCGGCGGCGCGGCGTGCGTTCTCCCGCGCCAGGGCGAGGGCGGCGACCAGCAGCAGACTAATGGTGACGCTCGTGCCGAACACCACCATCGGCAGTGGCGTGGCGAGCGATTGCACCAGGGCCGCACTGGGGCTGAGTTCCAGTTCGAAGCTGCGGTTGTTGAGCAGTCGCAAGGGAATGCGCAGGGTGTCTTCCAGCAGGCCGTCCGGTTGCACGCGTGTATACAGCGGCTGGCCATGCTCCAGCAGGCGGACGCTGAAGAGATGGTTGTCGGCCTGTTCCAGCAGGTTATCCATCAGAGTGCCGACCCGGAAAACGCCCTGCATGAACCCGTCGAAATGCAGCGCACCGTTGGCATCGTGCAGATAGATGGGCGTGTACAGGACGAAGCCACGGCCTCCCTGGAGCAGCTCGATGCTGTCGCTCAGGTGCGGCCTGCCGGTATCGCGGGCGGCGAGGGCGGTTGCGTAGTTGGGATGGCTGGGCGTGAGCTGGAAGTTGAGCGCCGCTTCGTTGCCTTGTACCGGTTCGGCCTAGAGTACCTTCATGTTCGGGTCGGCCCACTGGATCGACTGGTAGCCGGCGAAATTGCTGATGTAGAAGCGCGCATCGAGCTCCCATTCCGCGCGCGGCATGCGGTTGTGATGGGTCCACAGTTGCGCCAGCAGGTTCAGGCCCTGCACCTGCTCGTGCAGGTTGGCCTCCAGTTGGTGCGTCAGGCTGCGCGCCTGAAAGCCCAGGCGCTCCTGCACCCGCTGCCGTTCGCTGTCCAATAGCTCGCGACCCAGCCAGGTACTGGCCAGGAGCAGGACACAGAGTAGGCCGCCAAGTCCGAGATAAGTGGCGAATGAGGACTTCAGGCGGTGCATGCAATGAATTCCGAAGATATCACTTACCTAATAGCACAGTGCTATAGGTCTTTCACTTCCTCGCCAGGCCCATCACGATCTGCCATTGCGCTTCGGTAACCGGCATCACCGACAGCCGGCTGCCGCGCTGCACCAGCGGCATTTCCTCAAGGCCGGGCTGGGCCCTGAGCGTGGCCAGAGGCAGCACCGCGGCGAAGGCTTCGACGAAGCCGACATCGCGCGCCGTCCAAGGGTTTTTCTCGGCGCTGGCCTTGGGGTCGTGATAGTGGCTGCCGGGATCGAGCGCGGTGGGGTCGGCATAGGGTTCGCCTTCGATGCGGGCGACCCCGGCGATGCCCGGCTCGGGGCAACTGGAGTGATAGAAGAAGAACAGGTCGCCGGGCGCCATGCTGCGCATGAAATTGCGCGCCTGGTAGTTGCGCACACCATCCCAACGAGCGATTTTCAGACGTTGCAGGTCATGGATCGACAGTTCGTCGGGTTCTGATTTCATCAGCCAGTAGGCGCGGGGCATTCGCGGGGGTTCTCCTTGTTCGGGGCATCGGACGAGCGGTTCGTCGAGATTAATGTTAGGTCGTTCTCGTCTTTGATTGCCCGGTTCGTAACTGCCTTCATTGAATATCGTAGGCGGCACGGACCTTGCTCTGGTCAGGCCGCAGTTTGGGGGCCGCGTCTCCTCCGACGATCGGTTGGCGTCAGAATTGCGGGAAGCTTTTCATTGTCGGAGAATGCCGCGACTTTAGCTTGGCTCGCCGGACGGGCAAAAAAAAACACCGCCGGCCATCGTTGACAGTTTGCCTGGAAGGGGGAGGCAATCGATGAAACGCAAGCCTGATCTTTTGTGGGTTCTGGTAATCCTGTTCGGTCTTGGGGTCGTCACCACCGGTTACACCCAGAGCCTCTGGGAACGCCAGGGCAACGTACCTGCCCAGGTCACTCAGCAACCCTGATTCACTCCACCGGCCGCCGCAGGGATCGCGGCGCCAGTGCGATGCGGCCATACCAGCCGCCGTCCGTCACCGTGCCCATCAGCGGTACGTCCCAACTGGCCAGCTCCAGTCGATCGACCTTCTGGCATTCGTGTGCCAGGCCCAGTAGTGTCGGTTTGTGCCATTTTTTGCGCACTCCGAGGTAGGCCAGGGCCCGATCGTAGAATCCCTTGCCCATCCCCAGCCGGCCTCCGTGCGGGTCGAAGCCAACCAATGGCAGCAACAGCAGGTCCAGCGCCCAGGTTGGCCGTTGTCGTGTGCGGTCGCGCACGGGCTCGCCGATGCCGAAGCGATTGCGGGTCCAGCGCTCGCCGATTCCGACACGCTGGAACGCCATGCGTGTCGGCGGCCAGGCGCAAAGCACTGGCAGGTAGGTCGCCTTGCCGCGCTTCTGCGCTGCCTTCATCAACGGGCGTGGATCGATCTCACCGTCGGCGGGCAGGTACAGGGCGATGTGCCTGGCCCGGCGGAACAGAGGATGCTGTGCGAGCCGACGGTACAAGGCCTGGGCGGCGAGGCGTTGCTGGAGCGGGGTAAGTGCACGTCTGGCCTGGCGCAACTGGCGGCGCAGGGCAGGGCGGGAAAGAGAGGCTGCGTGGATCATCGAGGGGTAAAGCTCCCCGGACATGCCGCTGTCGGGTTAGCCCTTGAACCCGAGAGTTCAAGGTGGCGGTTGCAGTAGGCTTTAAGGCTTTCCGTCGTGCGGACATGCACACCAGCCCAACTGGCAACCTCCGTTGTTGCAATTATCGGCTCAGGGACATCACCGACTGGCAAACACACCAGGGAGCGATGCGGATTATACCCCAAGGAAACTTCCCGGGTCAGACTTCACCCTGCCTCTGATCGGTGGTAAGGGGATCGCTGGTCAGTGCGCGATCCACGCGTTCGAGCAGTTCGCGCACGCGCTCGCGGGTGGAGCTGGAATCTTGGTCCTGGCGCTCCTGCTTGTGCAGCAGGTCATGGGTGATGTTCAGCGCTGCCATTACCGCCACGCGGTCGGCGCCGATCACCTTGCCGCTGGAGCGGATCTCGCGCATTTTGCTGTCGAGATAGCGTGCGGCGCTTTCAAGGTTGACTCGCTCGTCGGGAGGGCAGGCTATGCAGTACTCCTTGTCGAGGATTTGAACGTTCAGGGTATTCGACTGGCTCATGAGTCCTGCTCCAAGGCTTTGAGACGCAAAATCATCGCTTCGACCTTCTGCCGCGCCAATTCGTTCTTCTCGATCAGATGGGCGCGCTCTTCCCGCCAGCTCTTTTCGTTCGCCCGCAGCAGCCGGTTTTCGGCCTTGAGCTGTTCCAGGCGCTGGAGCAGCAGGTCGAACTTGGCGATCAGCGCGTGCAGGTCGGCGTCTTCCATGGGCTCTCGCTTGGCTCTTCTACTCGATGACCGGGAACTATATAGGACTGCCGTGGGGGTGGGTCAACGCACGGGCCGTCACATGGTCTTGCAGTGTGCGGCGGTGCTAGGATACGAGACCACATTCTAAGCGCGGCGCCTGATGGCGCCTAGCTGTCATACCCCGGGTTCGATATGTCCACGTCCAGTTCCGCCTACACCGCCTTCGCCGCCCTGCTTGCCGAGGCTGCCCTGCCGATTTCCCCCGCCGAACTGCACGGCCACCTGCTGGGCCGCGTCTGCGCGGGCAGCGGTTTCGACCAGGCCGAATGGCTCCAGGCTGCCAGCGAGCTGCTCGGCGGTGAGCCGGGCGAGCGCCTGAGCGCGGCGCTCGGTGGCCTGCTGGGCATGGTGCAGCAGGACTTCGGCGCCGGCGAGATGGCCGTGGTGCTGATGCTGCCCAACGATGACGCGCCGCTGGCCGAGCGTGCCGCGGCTCTGGGCCAGTGGTGCCAGGGCTTCCTCGCCGGCTTCGGCCTGGCGCTGCGTTCTCCCAGCCTGTCCGACGAGGCCGACGAAGTGCTCCAGGACATCGCCGCCATCGCCCAGGTCCAGGGTGCGCTGGAAGACTCCGAAGATGGCGAGGCCGACTATATGGAAGTGCAGGAGTACCTGCGTGTCGCCCCGCTGCTGCTGTTCTCCGAATTCGGCAAGGTGCCGGTACCGGCCGAGAAACCTTCCCTGCATTGAGGTCGCTGCATGATCCGTATCGCCAAGTCGGAATATGCCCGTCGGCGCAAGGCGCTGATGGAGCAGATGGAACCCAACAGCATCGCCATTCTCCCGGCGGCGCAGATGTACATCCGCAACCGCGACGTCGAGCACGTCTATCGCCAGGACAGCGACTTCCAGTACCTTACCGGCTTCCCCGAGCCCGAAGCAGTGGTCGCACTGATTCCTGGCCGCGAGCATGGCGAGTACGTCCTGTTCTGCCGCGAGCGCGATCCGGAGCGTGAGCTCTGGGACGGCCTGCGTGCCGGCCAGGACGGCGCGATCAAGGACTTCGGTGCCGACGACGCCTTCCCCATAGGCGATATCGACGACATCCTGCCGGGCCTGATCGAAGGCCGTGATCGCGTCTACTACGCGCTGGGTTCGAACCAGGAGTTCGACCGCCGGCTGATGGACTGGATCAACGTGATCCGTTCCAAGGCCCGCCAGGGCGCGCAGCCGCCGAACGAGTTCGTGGCGCTCGATCACCTGCTGCACGACCTGCGCCTGTACAAGAGCGCAGGCGAAGTGAAAGTGATGCGTTACGCCGCCGAGGTTTCCGCCGGCGCCCACGTGCGCGCCATGCAGGTGTGCCGCCCCGGCCTGAACGAGTACCACCTCGAAGCCGAGCTGGAATACGCCTTCCGCAAGGGTGGGGCAAAGATGCCCGCCTACGGCTCCATCGTCGCCACCGGCCGCAACGCCTGCATCCTGCACTACCGGGAGAACGACGCGACGATCAAGGACGGCGACCTGATCCTGATCGACGCAGGCTGCGAGATCGACTGCTACGCCAGCGACATCACCCGCACCTTCCCCGCCAACGGCACCTTCAGCCCCGAGCAGAAGGCCATCTACGAGCTGGTGCTGGAAGCCAACATGGCCGCCTTCGACTTCATCGCCCCGGGCCGCCACTGGAACGAAGCCCACGAAGCCACCGTGCGGGTCATCACCGCCGGCCTGGTTAGGCTCGGCCTGCTCAGTGGCGACGTCGACGAACTGATCGCCAGTGAAGCCTACAAGCCCTTCTACATGCACCGTGCCGGCCACTGGTTGGGCATGGACGTGCACGATGTCGGCGAATACAAGGTCGGCGGCGAGTGGCGCGTGCTGGAACCGGGCATGTCGATGACCGTCGAGCCGGGCATCTACATCTCGCCGGACAACACCGACGTGCCGAAGAAATGGCGTGGCATCGGCGTGCGCATCGAAGACGACGTGGTCGTGACGAAGACCGGCTGCGAAGTCCTCACCAATGGCGTACCCAAGACCGTTGCCGAGATCGAGGCGCTGATGGCCGAAGCCAAGGCGAAGGCGGCCTGACATGCAGCGCACGCAGTTGGCCATCATCGGTGGTGGCCTGGTTGGCGCGAGCCTGGCGCTGATTCTCCAGGCTGGCGCCCGCGAGCGAGGCTGGCGGATCGTCCTGATCGAGCCCTTCGCTCCCGGCGATTCCTACCAGCCGAGCTACGACGCGCGCTCGTCCGCGCTGTCCTTCGGCAGCCGGCAGATCTACGAACGTCTTGGCTTGTGGCAGCAGATCAGCCAGCGCGCCGAACCGATCACCCAGATCCACGTCTCCGATCGCGGCCGTTTTGGTTCCGCGCGCCTGACGGCGGTTGAAGAGGGGGTTCCGGCGCTTGGCTACGTGACTGAAAACGCCTGGCTCGGCCAGTGCCTGTGGCACGCGCTGGACCCGGAAGTGGTGAGCTGGCGCTGCCCTGCCGAAGTGCGGCGCATGGAAGCCATCGGCGACGGCTACCGCCTGACCCTGGACGACGACTCGCAGCTCGACTGCGACCTCGCCGTGCTGGCCGACGGCGGCCGCTCGGGCCTGCGCGAGCAACTGGGTATCGGCGTGCGCTCCTCGTCCTACGGGCAGACCGCGCTGATCGCCAACGTCAGTCCCTTCGAAGCCCATCGCGGCCAGGCTTTCGAACGCTTCACCAACAGCGGTCCGCTGGCGCTGCTGCCGCTGCCGGAAAACCGCTGTGCGCTGGTCTGGACCCGCGACGGCAGCGACGCGCAGCGCCTGCGCGAGATGCCCGACAGCGCCTTCCTGGCCGAGCTGCAGGATGCCTTCGGCTACCGCCTGGGGGCCTTCCGCCAGGTCGGTGTGCGTTATGGCTACCCGCTGAGCCTGATCGAGGCCGAAGAGCAGATTCGCCCGCACCTGGTCGTGCTGGGCAACGCTGCCCACAGCCTGCATCCCATTGCAGGGCAGGGCTTCAACCTGTCGCTGCGCGATGCCCAGGCCCTGGGCGACCGGCTGTTGCAGGAAGACGCCAGGCCGGGGAGTTTCGCCGTGCTGCAGCGCTATCTCGACGGCCAGCGGCTCGACCAGCAGATGACCGTCGGCTTCTCCGACCGCGTCACCCGCCTGTTTTCCAATGCCCAGCCGCTGCTTGCCACGGGGCGCAACCTCGGCCTGCTGGGGTTGGATCTCCTGCCGCCAGCCAAGCGCTGGTTCGCTCGCCAGGCGATGGGCCTGGGCGCCCGGCCGGTCTGAGTCGATACGATGGAACTGCGCAATAAAGCCCGCCGCGCCCGCCTGCTGCGCCTTGGCCTGAACCTCTACCCACCCTACCTCGGTGCCGGGGTGCGGGTACGCCACATCAGTGCGGACTTCCGCGAAGTGCGGGTGAAGATGGGCCTGTCCCTGTTCAATCGCAACTACGTCGGCACGCAGTTCGGCGGCAGCCTGTACAGCATGACCGACCCGTTCTTCATGCTGATGCTGATGGAGAACCTGGGGCGCGACTACATCGTCTGGGACAAGGCGGCCAACATCGAGTTCGTCAGCCCCGGCAAGGGCCCGGTTTACGCCGATTTCCGCATCGACCAGCAACTGCTCGACGACATCCGCGAGCAAACTGCCGACGGCGCGAAGTACCTGCCACGCCTGCACGCCGAGGTGCGCGATGGCGAGGGCACGCTGGTGGCGCGGGTGCAGAAGACCCTGTACGTCCGGCTCAAGCCGCGCGCGCGACAGGTCGCATGAATTTCGATGCCCGCGCCTGAGCCGCGCGGGCCGCTGAAGAAGGAACGCACATGCACGCGGATCTGGTAATCGTCGGGGCGGGAATGGTCGGCAGCGCCCTGGCCCTGGCCCTGGAAGGCAGCGGGTTGGACATCCTGCTGCTGGACGGCTCGCCGCTGAGCGTCAAGCCGTTCGACCGCGAAGGCCCCTTCGAGCCGCGGGTCAGTGCGTTGTCCGAAGCCAGCCGGCGCATCCTCCAGCGTCTGCATGCGTGGGACGGCATCGCCGAGCGCCGCGCCGAACCCTACCGCGAGATGCGGGTATGGGATGGTTCCGGCACCGGGCAGATCCATTTCAGCGCCGCCAGCGTACATGCCGAAATGCTTGGCCATATCGTCGAGAACCGCGTGGTGCAGGATGCCCTGCTGGAGCGCCTGCACGACTCCGCCCTCGGCCTGCTGCCCAACGCGCGCCTGGAGCAACTGCGCCATTCCGGCGACGACTGGCTGCTGACCCTGGCCGATGGCCGTGAAATCCGTACGCCGCTGGTGATCGCCGCCGACGGCGCCAACTCCGCAGTGCGCCGCCTGGCTGGTTGTGCCACCCGCGAATGGGACTACCTGCACCACGCCATCGTCACCAGCGTGCGTTGCGAGAAGCCGCACCAGGCTACGGCCTGGCAGCGCTTCACCGACGACGGCCCGCTGGCCTTCCTGCCGTTGGCGAAGGACGGCGACGCCCACTGGTGCTCGATTGTGTGGTCGACCATGCCGGAGCAGGCGGAACAGCTCATGGCGCTGGATGACGACGGCTTCCGCGCCGCCCTCGGGCTGGCTTTCGAACATCGCCTGGGTGCCATCGAGCACGCCGACCGTCGCCTGTGCATCCCGCTGCGTCAGCGTCACGCCAAGCGCTACGTGGAGCCGGGGCTGGCGCTGATCGGCGATGCCGCTCACACCATCCACCCGCTGGCCGGACAGGGTGTGAACCTGGGCTTCCTCGATGCCGCGGTGCTGGCCGAAGTACTGCTGCATGCCCACGGGCGCGGCGAAAACATCGCCGAGGAACGCGTGCTGAGCCGCTTCGAGCGGCGCCGCATGCCGCACAACCTGGCGATGATGGCGGCAATGGAAGGCTTCCAGCGCCTGTTCCAGGCCGACCCGCTGCCGGTGCGCTGGCTGCGCAACGCCGGCTTGCGGCTGGTCGACAAGCACCACGAGGCCAAGGGTGTGTTCGTGCGCCAGGCGCTGGGGCTTTCGGGCGACCTGCCGGGGCTGGCGCGGGTGTAGCCGGAGCGGTCTGGTGCGCTCCCGCGACGCCAGACCGCACCCCGCCGAAACACCTCGACACAAACGCACGCCTCAATAGCAAATGCGGTTCCTTATCATTTGCAGGACTTCATCCCGCATAGGAAACGCTCCATGCTTGCGCGCAAAGGTCTTCTCGCCACCCTCCTGCTGGCCGCCATCGGTGGCACCGCCCAGGCCGCCGACGAAGTGGTGGTTTACTCCTCGCGCATCGACGAACTGATCAAGCCGGTGTTCGACGCCTACACCAAGGCGACCGGTGTGAAGGTCAAGTTCATCACCGACAAGGAAGCGCCGCTGATGGCGCGGATCAAGGCCGAAGGCGCGAACACTCCTGCCGACCTGCTGCTCACCGTGGACGCCGGCAACCTTTGGCAAGCTGAGAAGATGGGGATCCTGCAGCCGTTCGATTCCCCGGTGCTGGACGCCAACATCCCGCCGCAATACCGCTCCGGCACCGATAGCTGGACCGGCCTGTCGCTGCGTGCCCGCACCATTGCCTACTCGACCCAGCGGGTAAAGCCCGAAGAACTGACCACCTACGAAGCGCTGGCCGACAAGCAGTGGGAAGGCCGCCTGTGCCTGCGTACCGCGAAGAAGGTCTACAACCAGTCGCTGACCGCGACGCTGATCGAGACCCACGGCGAGCAGAAGACCGAGCAGATTCTCAAGGGCTGGGTAAGCAACCTGGCCACCGACGTGTTCTCCGACGACACCGCGCTGCTTCAGGCTATCGCCGCCGGCCAGTGCGATGTCGGCATCATCAACACTTACTACTACGGCCGCCTGCACCAGCAGAACCCGGAGCTGCCGGTAAAACTGTTCTGGCCGAACCAGGGCGATCGTGGCGTGCACGTCAACCTCTCGGGCATCGGCCTGACCAGGCACGCGCCGCACCCCGAACAGGCCAAGAAACTGGTGGAGTGGATGACCGGGCCGGACGCCCAGGCACTGTTCGCCGGCATCAACCAGGAATTCCCGGCCAACCCGAAGGTGTCGCCATCGCAGGAAGTGGCGGCCTGGGGTGAATTCAAGGCCGACAGCATCCCAGTGGAAGTCGCCGGCAAGCGCCAGGCAGAAGCGATCAAGCTGATGGACCGTGCCGGCTGGAACTGACCGCACGGCCCTCTGCGCGCAAGCGCGGCGCGAGGCCGGCCCATCGTCCGAACGATAGGCTGGCATGGCGCCCGCCACTGACGTAGGTTTGCACGCGCCGCTTCTGCGGCGCGTGGTCATTTCTCCACCGAGGTTTTCGTGTCGCGTCCCGCCCCCCGCCGCTGGTACCCCATCGTCTTCGCCATTGCCGCACTGATACTGCTGCCGATCAGCGTGCTGCTGCTCAGTTGGGCGGAGATCGACCGGGACATCTGGGCGCATCTGTGGGACACGCAACTGCCGCGCCTGCTTGGCAACACCCTGGTCCTGGTCGGTGGCGTCGGCGTCGGCGTGACGCTGCTCGGCGTCAGCCTGGCCTGGCTGACCAGCCTCTGCGAATTTCCGGGAAGACGCTGGCTGGACTGGGCGCTGATGCTGCCGTTCGCCGTGCCGGCCTACGTGCTGGCGTTCGTCTTCGTCGGCCTGCTGGACTTCGCGGGGCCCGTGCAGACGCTGCTGCGCGAATGGTTCGGCGCCGGCCTGCGGCTGCCGCGCGTGCGCTCCACCGGCGGGGTGATCATCGTTCTGGTGCTGGTGTTCTACCCCTACGTATACCTGCTCGCCCGCACCGCCTTCCTGGCCCAGGGGCGCGGGCTCACCGAAGCGGCGCGGGTACTCGGACTGTCGCCCTGGGCGGCGTTCTGGCGCGTGGCCCTGCCGATGGCCCGGCCTGCCATCGGTGCCGGGCTGGCGCTGGCGATCATGGAAACCCTAGCGGACTTCGGCACCGTCTCGGTATTCAACTTCGATACCTTCACCACCGCCGTCTACAAGACCTGGTACGGCTTCTACAGCCTCTCCAGCGCGACCCAACTGGCCAGCCTGCTGTTGCTGTTCGTCATGCTCGTGCTGCTGGGCGAGCGCTACAGCCGGGGCCGCAGTGGCGTGCCCAGCGAGCGTCCGCGCGGTGCGGCGCTGTACCGCCTGCGCGGCTGGAAAGCATTCGCCGCCAGCGCCTGGTGCCTGCTGGTGTTTGCCTGCGCCTTCGTCATCCCGCTGCTGCAACTGGTGGCCTGGGTCTGGCAGAGAGGGCGTTTCGACCTCGATGAGCGCTACTGGGGGCTGATCCTGCACAGCCTCTACCTGGGTGGTTTTGCGGCGCTGCTGACGGTAGCCGTGGCTCTGCTGCTGGCCTTCGCCCGCCGCCTGGCGCCGACGCCAGCGGTGCGCACGGCGGTCGGCGTGGCCAACCTTGGCTATGCACTGCCGGGCTCGGTGCTGGCGGTGGCAATCATGCTGGCCTTCAGTTGGCTCGACAACAACGCGGTGATCCCGCTCTCCAGCGCCCTGGGCGGCGCCGGAAAGCCGCTGTTGCTGGGCAGCCTGGGGGCCTTGCTGGTGGCCTACCTGATCCGCTTCATGGCGGTAGCGTACGGGCCGCTCGAAGGCGCATTGGCGCGGATTCGCCCGTCGCTGCCGGAAGCCTCGCGCAGCCTCGGCGTCGGCGGCGCCGGCCTGTTCCTGCGGGTCTACCTGCCGCTGCTGCTGCCGGGTGCTCTGAGCGCCGCCCTGCTGGTATTCGTTGATGTGCTCAAGGAAATGCCGGCGACGCTGCTGATGCGCCCGTTCGGCTGGGACACGTTGGCCGTCCGGGTTTTCGAAATGACCAGCGAAGGCGAGTGGGCGCGCGCGGCATTGCCGTCGTTGACGCTGGTACTGGTAGGGCTGTTTCCGGTCATTGGTCTGATTCGTCGCTCCGCGAGGTCAGTAGCTTCCGACAATCGCTGAGAATCGACTGTCGGACAAGCTGTCCACAGACCGGTCATGCGACTACAATGCGCGCGTTTCGTGCGGGCCGTTCTCGCGCTCCGCACCCGCCACGCCCGGAAGGAGACCACCCATGGGACAGCGCACGCCGCTCTATGATTTGCACGTCGCCCTCGGCGCCAAGATCGTCGATTTCGGCGGTTGGGACATGCCGCTGCACTACGGCTCGCAAGTCGAAGAGCACCACCAGGTTCGCCGTGATTGCGGCGTGTTCGACGTTTCCCACATGACCGTGGTGGATGTCACCGGCCCGCAGGCGAGGGAATACCTGCAGCGGCTCCTGGCCAACGATGTCGACAGACTGCAAACCCCGGGCAAGGCGCTGTACAGCGGAATGCTCAACGAGCGTGGCGGGGTGGTCGACGATCTCATCGTCTACCTCGGCATATACGGCTACCGCGTGGTGGTCAACGCCTCCACCCGCGACAAGGACATGGCCTGGATGCAGGCCCACACCGAAGGCTTCGACGTCACCCTGACCGAGCGCGCGGACCTCGCGATGCTGGCCGTCCAGGGCCCGAACGCCCGCGAGAAGACCGCCGAACTGGTTACGCCGTCGCGCGCCGCGCTTATCCGCGAACTCAAGCCCTTCCAGGGCAAGGCCGACGGTGACTGGTTCATCGCCCGCACCGGCTACACAGGTGAGGACGGCCTCGAAATCATGCTGCCGGCCAGCGAAGCGCCGGGCTTCCTCAACGACCTGGTCGGCGCCGGCATCGCCCCCGCCGGCCTTGGCGCGCGCGATACCCTGCGCCTGGAAGCCGGGATGAATCTCTATGGCCAGGACATGGACGAAGATGTCACCCCGCTGGCCGCCAACATGGGCTGGACCATCGCCTGGGAGCCCGCCGAGCGCGACTTCATCGGCCGTAAGGCCCTGGAAGCGCAGAAAGCGGCCGGCGATGCGCCCAAACTGGTTGGCCTGGTGCTGGAGGAGCGCGGTGTACTGCGTGCCCACCAGGTGGTTCGCGTCGCCGGTGTCGGCGAGGGCGAGATCACCAGCGGCAGCTTCTCCCCGACTCTCGGCAAATCCATCGCCCTGGCCCGCGTGCCAGCCGCCACCGGCGACCGCGCCGAAGTGGAGATTCGCGGCAAGTGGTACCCGGTACGCGTCGTTCAGCCGAATTTCGTGCGTCATGGCAAAGCCCTGATCTAAATTGCATGAACTAACTTGCATCGTGCGGCACCGCCGCCCGTCGCCTATGTCCTCGAGGAAAACAAGATGAGCAATATTCCCGCCGACCTGCGTTATGCCGCCAGCCACGAGTGGGCGCGCCTGGAAGCCGACGGTAGCGTAACCGTGGGCATTTCCGACCATGCCCAGGAGGCACTGGGCGACGTGGTTTTCGTTGAGCTGCCGGAAGTGGGCAAGACCCTGGCAGCAGGCCAGGAAGCTGGTGTCGTCGAGTCGGTGAAGGCCGCCTCGGACATCTACGCCCCGGTGGGCGGTGAAGTCATCGCCGTCAACGACGTGCTGGCCGACACTCCCGAAGAAGTGAACAACGATCCGTACGGCTCCTGGTTCTTCAAGCTCAAGCCGAGCAACCCGGCCGAGCTGGACAAGCTGCTCGACGCCGCCGGCTACCGCGCTTCCTGCGACGCCGACGCGTAAGACACTGCTGTAAACACAGGCCTCGACTCGTCGGGGCCTGTTCTTTTTACGGACCGATTGCGGACCGACTTTTCGAGACCGTGGCCATGTCGAACACCCCTTCGCTTTCCCAGCTGCACCAGCCTGATGCCTTCCTTGCCCGCCACCTGGGCCCCGACGCCGCCGAGCAGCACGCTATGCTCGAAACCCTCGGGCTTGGCAGTCGCGATGACCTGATCGTGCAGACCGTGCCGCCGGCCATCCGCCTGAACCGGCCGCTGGACCTGCCGGTTGCCCTCGACGAACAGGGTGCACTGGCCAAGCTGAAGGGGTACGCGCAGCAGAACCAACTGTGGACCAGCCTGATCGGCACCGGCTACTACGGCACCCTGACGCCCACCGTCATCCTGCGCAACGTGCTGGAAAACCCGGGCTGGTACACCGCCTACACGCCGTACCAGCCGGAAATCGCCCAGGGTCGTCTCGAATCGCTGCTGAACTTCCAGCAGATGACCATCGACCTCACCGGCCTGGACCTCGCCAGCGCCTCGCTGCTCGATGAAGCGACCGCCGCCGCCGAGGCGATGGCCCTGGCCAAGCGCGTGGCCAAGGCCAGGAGCAACCTGTTCTTCGTCGATGCCCAGTGCCATCCGCAGACCATCTCCGTGGTGCAGACCCGCGCCGAAGCGTTCGGCTTCGACGTAGTGGTCGACGAGCTGGAAAACCTTGGTCAGCACCAGGTGTTCGGCGCGCTGCTGCAATACCCCGACACCCGTGGCGAAATCCGTGACATGCGCGGCCCGATCGATGCCCTGCATGCCCAGCAGGCCATCGCCTGCGTGGCCAGCGACCTGCTCGCACTGCTGCTGCTTACCCCGCCGGGCGAGCTGGGCGCCGACGTGGTCCTGGGCAGCGCCCAGCGCTTCGGCGTGCCGATGGGCTACGGCGGGCCACACGCGGCCTTCTTCGCCTGCCGGGACGAGTACAAGCGTGCCATGCCGGGCCGCATCATCGGCGTTTCCAAGGACGCCCGTGGCAACACCGCGCTGCGCATGGCGCTGCAGACCCGCGAACAGCACATTCGCCGCGAGAAGGCCAACTCCAACGTCTGTACTTCCCAGGTGCTGCTGGCCAACATCGCCAGCCTGTACGCCGTCTACCACGGCCCGCAGGGCCTCAAGCGCATCGCCCAGCGCGTGCACCGCCTGACCTCCGTGCTGGCCGCCGGCCTCGCCGCCAAGGGTGTGAAGCGGGTCAACCAGCACTTCTTCGACACCCTGACCCTCGACGTCGGCGCCCAGCAGCAGGCCATCCTCGAACGCGCCCGCGCCGCCCGAGTGAACCTGCGCATCGTCGGCGAAGACCGCCTGGGTATCAGTCTCGACGAAACCACCGGTGTCGACACCCTCGCCAGCCTGTTCGACATTGTTCTCGGCACCGGCCACGGCCTGGATGTCGCGCAGCTCGACGCCGGCAGCGTCGCCGAAGGCATCCCGGCCGACCTGCAGCGCAGCAGCGGCTACCTGAGCCACCCGGTGTTCAATCGCCACCACAGCGAAACCGAGATGCTGCGCTACCTGCGCCAGCTCGAAGGCAAGGACCTGGCGCTGAACCAGGCGATGATCCCGCTGGGCTCCTGCACCATGAAGCTCAACGCCACCAGCGAGATGATCCCGATCACCTGGCCGGAATTCGCCAGCCTGCACCCCTTCGTGCCCCGCGAGCAGGCCGAGGGCTACCGCCTGATGATCGAGGAGCTGGAGCGCTGGCTCTGCGCGATCACCGGCTTCGACGCCATCTGCATGCAGCCCAACTCCGGCGCCCAGGGCGAGTACGCGGGCCTGCTGGCGATCCGCAAGTACCACGAGAGCCGTGGCGACGCGCACCGCAACATCTGCCTGATCCCGTCCTCCGCCCACGGCACCAACCCGGCGTCGGCGATCATGGCGAGCATGCGCGTGGTCATCGTCGAGTGCGACAAGGGCGGCAACGTCGATATGGAGGACTTGAAGCGCAAGGCCGAGGAAGCCGGCCCGCAACTGTCCTGCCTGATGATCACCTACCCGTCGACCCACGGCGTGTACGAGGAAGGCATCCGCGAGATCTGCGAGGTCATCCACAACCACGGTGGCCAGGTGTACATGGACGGCGCCAACCTCAACGCCCAGGTTGGCCTGGCGCGTCCGGCGGACATCGGCGCCGACGTGTCGCACATGAACCTGCACAAGACCTTCTGCATCCCCCACGGCGGTGGCGGTCCGGGCATGGGCCCGATCGGCGTGAAGAAGCACCTCGCTCCCTTCGTCGCCAACCACCCGGTGATCCGCATCGAGGGCCCGAACCCGCTCAACGGCGCGGTCAGCGCTGCGCCCTGGGGCAGTGCCAGCATCCTGCCGATCAGCTGGATGTACATCGCCATGATGGGCCCGCAACTGGCGGACGCCACGGAAGTGGCGATCCTCAACGCCAACTACCTGGCCCAGCGGCTCGACGATGCTTTCCCGGTGCTCTACCGCGGCCGCAACGACCGCGTTGCCCACGAGTGCATCCTCGACCTGCGCCCGCTCAAGGCGCAGACCGGGATCAGCGAGGAAGACGTCGCCAAGCGCCTGATGGACTATGGCTTCCACGCGCCGACCATGTCCTTCCCTGTGCCCGGCACGCTGATGGTCGAGCCGACCGAGAGTGAGTCAAAGCACGAGCTGGACCGCTTCATCGAGGCGATGCTGTCGATCCGCGCGGAGATCGCCAAGGTCGAAGCGGGTGAATGGCCGGCCGAAGACAACCCGCTCAAGCGTGCGCCGCACACCCTGGCGGACGTCACCGGCGTCTGGCAGCGCCCCTACGAGATCGCCGAGGCCGTGACGCCGACCGAACACACCCGCGCCTTCAAGTACTGGCCGGCGGTGAACCGCGTGGACAACGTTTACGGAGATCGCAATCTGTTCTGCGCCTGCGTGCCGGTGGACGATTACCGCGAGTGAAGGCTGCGCTGAACTGAAAAAAGCCGCCCTCGGGCGGCTTCTTTCATGGCGCGGTCCCGGCTGGAGCGGAGCTATCCGGCGCTTGCCTCGCGGAACGCATCGCAGGACCCACCGCGATAGCCGTGAATCTCGGCAACCACTGCGTGTGGCGCAACGGTTGCAGTCCCTGCGGAAACGGTCAGGGCTTGAGCTGCAACTGGCCAATCAGCCGGATGAGGAACACGAACAGCAGGATCATCAGCACGTTGCTGAGCATGCCGATCAGGTTGTAGAGATTGGAGGGCAGCAGCGAGTAGATCTCCAGGTCGACCACGCTCAGCAGGCGGCTCAGGAGCCAGAAACTTTCGCTGACGATCAGCAGAATCAGGATGATTCTGAGGGGTTTGATGGGATCGTTCATGGGGCGCTCCGTGTCGGGACTGGAGCGTCAGTAGAGCACAGCGATCGCGCCCTCGCATGGCCCGTGGCGATGCGCCACGGGGCACGGGAGGGTTCAGTGGGGCGGTTCGTCGTCGTCGCGGGCAAGGATGGCGTTGGCCAGTTCCATGTCGCTGCGTTGGCGCAGGCTGCTATCGTCGCTGCGCAGACGGGTGAGGGCAGCTTCCAGGTACGGGCCGCGAATGGCGCCGTCGCTGGCGACATAGGCGCCGGCATCGTCCTGGGCGGCGACGATCAACTTGTGGTCGTGCCTGAAGGTCAGGTAGGTCGACGCAGTGGTGGCGCCGGACGAAATGATGTCGCGCCAGAAGCCGTCGGCGAAGGCCGGAGCGAGGGGCAGGGCGAGCAGGGCGAACGCGGTGGCCAGTTTGGCGGTGCGCATCGGAATCACCTCCGGTAGGTCCGTGTACAGGTGAGATGCGCGGGGCGCTGGCCGAGTTCCGGAAACCTTCCGGGCGGCGCGCGCGGCCTTGGAAGCCACGCGCGCCGCGGCGGTCAGTGCTGCGCGGCGAGGATGGCGCTGGCCAGTTCGCTGTCGCTGGTGTTGGCCAGGGCCGGGTCGGCGTTGCGCAACTTCAGCAGTGCGGCCTCCAGGTACGGGCCGCGGATGGCGCCGTCGCTGGCGATGAAGCTGGCGGCGTCGTCCTGTGCCGGGCCGACCAGCTTGTGGTCGTCGCGGCTGGTGAGGTAGGTCGAGGCGGTGGTGGCGCCGGAGGTCAGGACTCCGCGCCAGAAACTGCGGTCTTCGGCGAACGCGGATGCCAACGGCAGGAGGGTGAGGGCAATGACGACAGGGGTGAAGCGGCGACGCATGATGTCTCCTTGAGTGAATGCGCGTCTCTCAGAGCGTCCGCCGTTTCGTGAGTTCCCGCCTGTCGTCGGTTGCCTCGATTCATTCCCGCTTGAGCGAGGGGTCGTCCGGATTCTGCTGCTCCAGCTCCGACAGCAGCATCTGCACCTTCTGCATCTGCCCCGTTTCGCGCAGGTAAGCGACCAGCGCCATGCGTGCGCCGCGATTGGCTGGGTGGCGCTGCAACAGCGCTTCCAGTTCGCGGCAGGCGGCATCGGCGTCGCCGCTGTCGTGCAGGGCGATGGCCAGCACGTAGCGGAACTGATCGTCGTCCGGCGCGAGCTTCACTGCCTCGCGCAGTTCCTTGAGCGCCTGTGCGCGATCGCCCTGGCGTACCAGTGCGAGGCCGTTGACGTGGTGCAGCAGGCCGGAGGTGGGGTGCTGGCGCAGTGCGTCGTCGAGCAACTGGCGTGCCTCTGCCTGGCGGCCGTTGGCTTCCAGCCACTGGATGAGCGTGACCTGCGCCGGGAGGAAGTCCGGGTTGCGCGCCATCGAGGCGCGCAGCGCGGGCTCGACCTGCTCGGGCCGGTTGGTGCGCTCGTAGAGCATGGCGAGGTTGAGATTGGCCTCGGCGCGCTCGGTCAGTTCCTTCTGTACGTCTTCGTATTCCCGCAGGCCCTTCTCCAGTGCGGCATCCAGCCCGGCGCGGGCCTGCGGCGGCAGTTGCGCCAGTTGCCAGGCGGCGGCGATGCGTACCGCGCGGATCGGGTCGGACAGCAGCGGAGCCAGCATGGGGGCGAGCACCAGCGCCTGCTGCGGGCCGTTGGCGAGTGGCACGAGGATATCGATGGCGGCGTTGCGTACCTGCGGATCGGGGTCTTTCAGGCTCAGGGCGGCGAGCTCCAGCGAGCGCGGGCTGGGGTAGTTGGGCAGCTCGGCCATCAGGGTCGCGCGACGGATCGCCGGCAGGTCTGGCGAGGCCAGCAGCAGGTGCAGCGCGCGGGAAGCGCCGGGCATGCCGCCGCGAGCCTTCCACAAGGTGTCGTCATAGCGCGGCGTGGGGTTGCTGGAGGCGTTCGCCTTGGCTGGCAGCTCGCTGGCATACCACTGGCGGAACTGGTCGCCGATCTTCTTCGCCGGAGTGTCCTTGTGGCATGCCAGGCAGGCGTCCGGCGCACCGATGCGGCGAGCGTGCGCGGGGTTGGGCAGGCTGAAGCCGTGGTCATGGCGGTAGTCGTTGACCATGTAGTAGCGGCCTGGCATGTGACAGGAAGTGCACTGTGCGCCGGGGCTGCCGGGCTGGTGGTGATGGTGTTCGGGGGAGTCGTAGTTCTTCGCCTTCAGCCCCTTGCCGTCGATTTCCGGGCGTACCGGTTTGCCGGCGGTGTTGTGGCATTGCAGGCAGACGCCGTTGCCCGGCGCCTTCAGCTCGCCGCTGTGGGGGTTGTGGCAGTCGGTGCACTGCACGCCCTTGGCGAACATCTTGCTCTGGGTGAAGGAGCCCCACTCGAAGACTTCGTCCTTGATCTTGCCGTCGATCTCGTAGAGTTCGCGGGTCAGGGTGCTGGGCAGGTAGTCGTCCATGAACCGGTGGCTGGTATCGAAGCCGTCGGCCAGCGGCGCGCGGCGCGCGTGGCAGCGGGCGCAGGTTTCTACGATGGTGGTCTGGCTGGCGTTCTGCAGCGGCTTGTCGAAGCCCTTGCCGGCGCTGCCATCGGGCTTCTGCGCCCACTCCAGGTGCTTCGATGCGGGCCCGTGGCAGGCCTGGCAACCGACGCCCAGGCTGTTCCAGTGGCTGGCGAAGGTGTCTGTCTTGGCGTCGTAGTTGCGCTTGAATCCGGTGGTATGGCACTCGACGCACATGAAGTTGGCGTTCTGTGCCGGGCGCGTCCAGTGCAGTTCGTCCTTGTAGTCGATGCGCTGGCCGGGCATCAGCTGGAACCAGTGGTTCTTGCGGCTATCCCAGGCCACCCCGAGCGCCTGCAGGCGGCCGCCTGTCTGGTCTGGATACTCCACCAGGTACTGCTGCAGCGGCTCGAAGCCGAAGGTGTAGGCCACCTTGAAGTCCGCCGGCTTACCGTCGGCGCCGGGGGTGTTGACCCAGTATTCGTCACCCTTGCGGAAGAAGCGGGTGGTCTCGGTCTCGCCCTTGAAGGTGACGTCGGCGAAGTCGCCGAGCACATTGCCCTCGCTGGCCGGCTTCATTGCCTGCTGGTGGTGGGAGCCTTGCCAGTCCTTGGTCTGCGCCTGGTGGCAGCCCTGGCATTCGGATTCGGCGACGAAAGTGGCGGCGGGCGGTGGCGGTGCAGGCTGCGCCGGTGGCGTG
Organism: Pseudomonas triclosanedens; assembly: GCF_026686735.1. Classification (NCBI taxonomy): domain Bacteria; kingdom Pseudomonadati; phylum Pseudomonadota; class Gammaproteobacteria; order Pseudomonadales; family Pseudomonadaceae; genus Pseudomonas; species Pseudomonas triclosanedens. The sequence continues at coordinate 414,988 of NZ_CP113432.1, forward strand.
GCCGTCGTGATCGGTGGATGGTTGCTCGGCAGTTGGACTCCGGTGTCCTGCTGGACCCATATCCAGGCGCCGATGGTGGCCAGCAGCAATACCCCCGCGACGATCGCGAGCCAGGTGCGGCGGGGCGCGGGAGACGGCTGAACGATGGGAGTGGGACGAGGCTTCTTGGTCTTGTTGGACATGGACATCCGTTGTTCCGCGACGACTCCGGGGTAGGGGGAGCTTCCGCGAGCGAGCTGCGGCTGTCAACGCGGCGGCCCGCCTTTCCTCGGCGGGCCGCTGCCTTACGGCTGGCGTATCTCGGCGACCCGGGCGCTGTCGACTTTCACGTCGGGGTTGCCGAACTGTGCGGTGAGGTAGTTCACCAGGGTGGCGATCTGTTCGTCGTCAAGAGTTCCGGCGAATCCGGGCATGAACACTTCATCTGCGCCGACCTTGCGGTGCACGCCGCCAAGCACCACCTGCACCAGATTATCTGGCTGCAGCGCGCCGACCGCTGTGTTCTTCGTGAGCATCGGATAGTAGCCGTCGGGCACGCCCTCGCCGCTCCAGGAGTGGCAACTGGCGCAGTTGCCCAGGTACAGACGCGCGCCGTCGGCCTTGGGTTGCGCGGCGAAGTCTGCGCCGCGCAGGGCGATCACGTCGTCGGCGGCTTCGCCCCACTGGAAACGCGCCTTGCGCTCGCCGTCGCTGACCGCCGGGACGCTGCGCAGATAGCTGGCGATGGCTTGCAGGTCGGCGTCGGTCATGTGCTGGAAGCTGTGCTCCACGGCCTCGGCCATCGGCCCTGCGGCCTGCGCCTTGCCGGGCACGCGGCCGGTCTTGAGGTACTGCACCAGTTCGGCGTCGCTCCAGCCGCCGATGCCACTGTGGGTGTCGGGGGTGATGTTGAAGGCATACCAGCCGCCCAGTGCGGCGCCGGCGAGGAATCCGGCGCTGCGTTCGTCGGTGGCCTTTTCCTGCAACGCCATGCCGCGCGGGGTGTGGCAGGTGCCGCAATGGGCGAGCCCCTGGACCAGGTAGGCACCACGGTTCCATGTGGCACTCTGCCTGGGATTCGGCTGGTAGGTCTGGTCGTCGTGGAACAGGACGTTCCAGACCGCCAGAGGCCAGCGCATGTTCAGCGGCCAGGCGATGTCGGGATCGCGGTTGGGTTGTGCTACTGCCTGCACGCCGCCTTCGAGGAACCAGGCGTAGAGCGCCTGCATGTCCTCGTCGTTGATTTTCGCGTAGGCGGTGTAGGGCATCGCCGGGTAGAGCCGCGAGCCGCCCTTGGCCACGCCCTGGCGCAGCGCGCGGGCGAAGTCTTCGTAGCGGTAGCTGCCGATGCCGGTCTTCGGATCGGGCGTGATGTTGGTGGAGTACACGGCGCCCAGCGGCGTGGCCAGGGGCAGCCCGCCAGCGAAGGGCTTGCCGCCCGGCGCGGTATGGCAGGCGGCGCAGTCGCCGGCGCGGGCCAGGTATTCGCCGCGCGCGAGCAGTTCCGGCGGCGCCGGGTCCAGCGCCTTGGCGGCGTGGCTTGTCAGCGGCACGACGAGCAGCAGGAGAGCTGCGAATCGCTTCATGTTCAGGCCTCCCGCTTCAGGTGATCGGCCAGGCGCAATGCCAGCGCTGCGATGGTCAGGGTGCAGTTCACCGAGCCGACAGTGGGCATCACGCCGCTGCTGGCGATGAACAGGTTGTGGTGGTCATGGCTGCGGCACTGGCTGTCGACCACCGAGTCCTTCGGGTCGGCGCCCATCAGCGTGGTGCCGGTGATGTGGTTGTTGTTGGCGAAGTTGTCCTCGAACAGCACTTCGCTGCCGCCCAGCAGTTTGGCCGCATGGGCGTAGACCTCGCGGGTGTGGGCCGCGCTCTTGCGCACGTAGTCGTCCATCGCATAGGTGAACTCGGGCTTGGGAATTCCCGCGCCGTCGCGCTCGCTGGCGCTGGGCACGATGCGGTTTTCCGGGCGCGGGAGGATTTCGTGGAAACTGTCGAAACGCACGAAACGCGCCGCCCGGTCGCGGATCTGCGCGTCCAGTTCGCGGCCCAGCAGCAGCGGGCCCTGGCGGATCAGCTCGGCGGCCACCTGGTCGGTGCGTGAGAGGTTCGACAGGTGGATCTTCTTCGATGCGTATTCGCTGCGGAAGGCGCCGTCGCGGAAGCTAACCAGCGAGGTCATCTCCTGCGGGCCGCGGCCCGGCCAGAGCTTCTCGTCGGCGTAGAACTGCACGGCGGTGCCGGGGTGGTCCATCAGGTTGCGGCCGACCATGTCGGAGCTGTTGCCGACCCCGGACATCAGCATCAGCTTGGGCGTCTCGATGCCGTTGGCGGCGAGGATGAAGGTATCGCCCTCGATGCGCACTTCGTTGCCCTGCAGGTCCTTGTACAGCGCCGCGGCTATCTTGCCGGCCTCGCTCTTTTCCAGCTTGAACACCACTGCGTTCTCGACCAGCCGGGCGCCGGCGGCCTCGGCCTTCTCGACGTGGACGATGCCGTTGTACATGGCGCCGATCGGGCAGATCGGCATGCAGTTGTTGTTGCCACAGCAGGTTGGCCGCGCGTCGTAGGGACGGCTGTTGCGCGCCACAGGTTCGGTTACCACGCGATAGCCGTTGGCGTTGAGCAGTGTCTTGATGCGTTGCTCGTTCCACGACAGCGGCAGCGGCGCCATCGGGTACGGCTGGCTGCGCGGCGAGCCGAGTTCCTCGTCGCCCGGCCCCCAGACGCCCAGTTCCTCTTCGGCGCGCTGATACCAGGGCTCCAGTTCGGCGTATTCGATGGGCCAGTCGCGACCCACGCCGTAGAGGCTCGCGAGCTTGAAGTCGTTGGGCAGGAAGCGCCAGGCGGACGCCGCCCAGTGCCAGGTGGTGCCGCCCACGGCGCGGATGTACTGCACGTCGTAGGGGTGTTCGCCCTTCTGGATCAGGTAGTGGTTGTCCGGGTGGAATTGCGGATGCGGGGCCATCGGGCTGGCCGGGTAGGGTGCCTGGAAGTCGGATTTGTCCGGCTGGTTGCGGAACCGCTCGACGATCTCCCAGCGTGCCATGCGCGGCCCGGCTTCGAGGATCAGCACGTCCTTGCCGGCCAGCGCCAACTGATGGGCCACCAGCGCCCCGGCCACGCCGGAGCCGATCACCACGTAGTCCGCCCGTTGCGTATCGGCCATGCTCACACCTCCCGCTCGACCGGCTGCGCGGCCCAGAAGCCAGGCTTGTTCGGGCAGTAGCTGCGGATCACCAGCACGTCGTCCACAGCCTTGAACATCAGTGCGTTCTCGTAGGTCACCACGGTGGCGTTCTGGTCATCGCCGATCATGCCCAGGTACCAGCCGCCGAGGATCTGCCGGGCGAGCCACTGCTGGCGCTCGCTCCAACTGGACGGCGCGTCGCCCAGGTGTGCCTGAAGCTCGCCCAGACTCTGCCTGAGCGCACTGTCGCGGTGGGCCAGGGCCTCGAACAGGCGCAGGCCGATGCGCGGATCCAGGTTGCTGCGCCCGGTCAGCCGCTGGGACAGCGTCATGAAGCTGGATAGCTCCGCTTCCGCCTGGGGCGTCAGTGCGGCCCAGGTGCGCCCCGCCGGGCTGAGCATCACGCCGCCCACCGCAGCGCTGGCGCAGGCCATCGCCAACAGGTGGCGCCGGGAAAGGGGCAGGCTAGCCTCGGACATGAAGACCTCTCTTGCACAGGCGAACGGTTGTGGGGGCGGTCTGGCACCGCTTGGATCAGGTGCCGCATTTCGCTGGTCGGCCAGGGTGGCGATAGCGGGCCGTGCCCCTTAGTATTGCCGTTTGTTCAGATTCTGCCGGGCGGACCAGCCTGCCGGCGGCCATACCAGAGCCGCGCCGCAGAGCCTCACCGACCGGCTTTTGGGTGAAACCGCAGCGATGAAACAGTACCTCGACCTCATGCGCCACGTGCGCGAACACGGCACCTTCAAGAGCGACCGTACCGGCACCGGCACCTATAGCGTGTTCGGCTACCAGATGCGTTTCGACCTGGCCGAAGGCTTCCCGCTGGTGACCACCAAGAAGTGCCACCTCAAATCGATCATCCATGAGCTGCTATGGTTCCTCAAAGGTTCGACCAACATCGCCTACCTGAAGGAAAACGGCGTCTCGATCTGGGACGAATGGGCCGACGAGAACGGTGACCTCGGCCCGGTCTACGGCTACCAGTGGCGTTCCTGGCCGGCGCCGGATGGCCGTCATATCGACCAGATCGCCAACCTGATGGCGATGCTCAAGAGCAACCCGGATTCGCGTCGCCTGATCGTCTCGGCATGGAACCCTGCGCTGATCGACGAGATGGCCCTGCCGCCGTGCCACGCGCTGTTCCAGTTCTATGTCGCCGACGGCAAGCTCAGTTGCCAGCTCTACCAGCGCTCAGCCGACATTTTCCTCGGCGTGCCGTTCAACATCGCCAGCTATGCGCTGCTGACCCTGATGGTCGCGCAGGTCGCCGGGCTTGCGCCGGGCGAGTTCATCTGGACCGGCGGTGACTGCCACCTGTATGCCAACCACATCGAGCAGACCGACCTGCAACTGACCCGCCAGCCGCTGCCGCTGCCGACCATGAAGATCAATCCCCAGGTGAAGGATCTGTTCGACTTCCGCTTCGAGGATTTCGAACTGGTCGGCTACGAAGCCCATCCGCACATCAAGGCACCGGTCGCTGTCTGACCCGCCCGTGCGAAAGAAGGCCGGCTCAATGCCGGCCTTTTTCGTTTCTGCGCGGTTGATTTCGCAGGCGCGGAAAGCTGACGCCCGAAGCTGCCATGGCCCTCGCCGTTCTCGTGGGCGAGTGTCACCAAGCAGGATGGTATTCCTCGTGGCATTCATTCGGTGAATAACCGTTTCGCCTGGCGGTACAAGGTTCCGTAACGTTGCTCCCCATTGCTATGCTCCCCCGACTGGCCGCCAAAATGCGGCTCACGGACATTCCGCAGTACAACGACAAGAACGGGGAACGTCATGCAGCCTTTCAGCTTTGCCACCACCGCGCAGATTCTCTGTGAAAGCGGTTCCGCCGCGCGCCTGGGGGATATCTGCCATGAGCGCGGCGCGCAGCGCGTACTGATCGTCACCGACCCCGGCATCACCCGTCTGAACATGCTCGATGGCGTGCTGCCCGGATTCGCCGCCGCCGGGGTGGCGGTGGAAGTCTTCGACCAGGTGCTGGCCGATCCGCCGGAAAGCGTGGTGCTGGCCGCCGCCGAGCAGGCGCGCAGGATGGCGGCACAACTGGTAGTGGGTTTCGGCGGCGGCAGTTCGATGGACGTGGCCAAGCTGGTGGCGTTGCTGGCGCATCCGCTGGCGACTCAGGGGCTGGCCGATGTCTTCGGTGTTGGCAACGCCCGTGGCCCGCGCCTGCCGCTGATCCAGGTGCCGACCACTGCCGGCACCGGATCGGAAGTGACGCCGATCGCTATCGTTACCACTGGCGAAACCACCAAGATGGGTGTGGTCAGCCCGCACCTGCTGCCGGACCTGGCGGTGCTCGACGCCGACCTTACCCTCGGCCTGCCGCCAGTGGTCACGGCTGCTACCGGTATTGACGCAATGGTCCATGCCATCGAGGCCTACACCAGCAAGCTGAAGAAGAACCCACTCTCCGACCTGCTGGCCCGCGAAGCGCTGCGTCTGCTGGCGCTGAACCTCGACGAAGCGGTGCACAACGGCCGCAACCGCGAGGCGCGCCAGGCGATGCTGCTCGGCGCCTGCCTGGCTGGCCAGGCGTTCGCCAACGCTCCGGTGGCCGCCGTGCATGCGCTGGCCTATCCGCTGGGCGGGCACTTCCACATTCCCCACGGCCTGAGCAATGCGCTGGTGCTCCCGGAGGTCATCCGCTTCAATGCGCCCAATGCCGGCACCCTGTACGCCGAGTTGGCGCCGCTGCTGCTGGGCGAACGTCTGCGCATTGGCGTCGACCGCACCGAGCAGTTCATCGCCGAACTGGCCGACCTCAGCCCGCGCTGCGGCCTGCCTTCGCGCCTGCGCGATGCTGGCGTGCCGGAAGACAGCCTGCCGCGTCTGGCCGCCGATGCGATGTTGCAGCAGCGCCTGCTGGTGAATAATCCCCGCGAGGTCAGCGAGAGCGATGCGCTGGCCATCTACCGAGCCGCCTATTGAGAGAGCGATGAGCGAACAGCATCCCAGCCGCGCCGACTACGCGCACTTCCAGCCGATCACCACGCGCTGGCACGACAACGACATCTACGGCCATGTGAACAACGTGACCTATTACGGCTTCTTCGATACGGCGGTGAACACCTATCTGATCGAGCGCGGCGGCCTGGATATCCACGGCGGCGAGGTGGTGGGTTTCGTGGTGAGTTCAAGCTGCGACTACTTCGCGCCGGTGGCCTTCCCCGAGCGTATCGAGGTCGGCTTGCGGGTCGGCAAGCTGGGCAACAGCTCGGTGCAGTACGAACTGGCGATCTTCCGCGAGGGCGACGAACTGGCCTGCGCGGCGGGCAAGTTCGTGCACGTATTCGTGGATCGCGCCAGCAACCGTCCCGTAGCCATTCCTCCCGGGCTGCGCGAGGCGATGCAGGTGCTTGTGCGCGGCTGACCCGTCCGTTACCAGCCCATCGGGTAGTGCTCGATCCGGCAGGGCTTTTCGTTGCCGTCGTTCTTGCACATGCCGTCCAGGTACTGGTAACGCATCCACACCCGCTGGCCGGGCTTGGGCCAGTGCTTGCGCGGGATCATGCTCTGGTAGTCGGCGCTCTCCGGCTCGAAGGCGATCACCGCGCCGCGCGGCGGGCATTGCGCCGCCTCGTTCTGCGTCTTCACCGACTCCACGCGACCCTTGAGGCCGGGGTGGGGTTGGGTCACCGTTTCTGTGATCTCCACTTCCATGCGGCAGACTTCCCAGTCCGCCGCATGGGCCGAGGGTATTGCGAGAACGGGCAGGAACAGCCCAGCAACAGCTTTCACGACAAACTCCTTGTAGCCAGTTATCCCTGGCCTGCAAGCCTATACCACGCCCGCCAAATGGCACGTCCGGAGGGTTGCCCTGGCCGGTGTGGCGGCCGTATACCGGCCGTCGGTCGGCAGTTCACCCAGGCGTCGCCGCCTCCGTATGGAGAGCGCTAAACCTGCCGCGCGGTTCCCCGCACTCCTTGGATCCGATACGCAACCCTGTGCCGCATCGGAATCCGGCGACCCCCGATAACCTCTGCGCGAGGTCTTGGCACACAACGAGGATTGCCCTGTGTCCAAGCAACGCTTGCCCGTCCACGCACCCGATATCTCGGCCCTTGCCCGCTCACTGGCGCGCCAGTTGGATGAGGCGCCGGAGCGCCCTGGCCATGTCGAGCTGCTCAACCTGCTGGCCCGCGCGGTCGGCTTCCGCAACTACCAGGCACTGCGTGCCAGCCGTCTGGCCGAAGCGCGTCTGGCCCGCGGGGCCGAGCCGGAGGCGGTGGTGGACTTTCGCCGCATCGAGCAGTGGCGGCGCTACTTCGATGAGTCCGGCTGTCTGCGGCGCTGGCCGAAGAAACACAGCCACCGCGAGGCCTGCCTCTGGGTGTTGCGGTCGCGGCTGCCGGCGCGGCGCAGTTGGAGCGAGCGCGAGATCAACGAGTGCCTGCGCGGGCAGGAGTGCATTGGCGATCACCTGCTGCTGCGCCGCGCCCTGGTCGACGGCGGTTGGCTGGCGCGCACCGACGATGGCAGCGAGTACCGCCGTGTGGAGCGGCGTCCGCCGATGGAACCGGGCGCGCTGCTGTCCTGTCTGCCGGTCTGTGCGTAATCGGCCCGTCTGAAACGAGAAAGCCCGCCTGATGGCGGGCTTTCTGCATGAGCACGGCGATCAGTCGTCGTGATGCTTGTGCTTATGCTTGTTCTTGTAGTGGCCATTGCCCTTATGGTTGCCGCTCTTGTGGCTGCTGTGGCCGTCATCGTCGTCGGCCAGGTGGTTGCCCAGCGCACCGCCGGCTGCACCGCCCAGGCCGGCGCCAATGGCCGCGCCAGTGGAGCCGCCAACCTTGTTGCCGATCACCGAGCCGCCCGCTGCGCCCAGGCCGCCGCCGATGGCGGCTTCGGTCTTCTTGCCGTCCTTGGCGCCCATTGCGCCGCCGGCTGCACCACCTACGCCAGCGCCGATCGCGGCACCGGTGGAGCCGCCCAGGGCGCCGCCGACCACGTTGCCGAGCGCGCCGCCTACACCGCTGCCAATGGCGGCCTTGGTGTCGTCGGCCATAGCGTGGGCGGCCAGCAGGCTGAGGGCCAGTACGGAGAGAGTCTTACGCATGTTGCGAACCTGAATGTAGGGAAGTTATTGGGGAATTGTCCCGCACACGAAACAGCCGGGCAACGTGTGCCCGGCTGTTGGTCGACGTTCGGAGCGATGGAACGTTGAAAATTTGCGCTGAATCAATCGTCCCAGTCGCCACGATGGTGTTTGCCGCGCCAGTGCTTGTGCTTGTACCAGCCGCGGTGACGACCGTTGTCGTGCCAGTGACGGTCGTCGTAGCGAGCGCGGCGGTAGCCGTGGCGGTAGTCGTCGTCATCGTCGTCGCGGTTGCTGTCGGCATAGTGGTTGCCCAGCGCGCCACCAGCGCCTCCGCCCAGGGCTGCGCCGATCAGGCCGCCCGTGGTGCTGCCCATCTTGTTGCCGATCACCTGGCCGCCCGCGGCGCCCAGGCCGCCGCCAATGGCGGCTTCCGTCTTGTTGCCGTGGCGGGCACCGACCGCGCCACCGGCTGCACCGCCGAGACCGCCACCGATGGCGGCGCCGGTGCTGCCGCCGACTGCCTGGCCGACGACAGAACCCAATACCCCGCCCAGGGCGCCACCGACGCCGGCACGGGTGTCGCCGTCCGCGAAGGCGGTGCCACCGACCAGCGCAAGAGACAACAGGAGCATCGAGGAGTACTTCATAGAGAGGATCTCTCTGTGGGGATGTTGGTGGCGATCCTCTGTTTGCGCGAAGGCTCTGACAAGGTACTTCCGACGAGTAACACGACTTTCATCAAATAATGCAAGTATATGATTTAAGGTCAGAACTTTTTCGATTCCGGGCTGTCTGAGTGTTATTCCGGGGTTCTGCTTTCAGCGTGCATTCATCACAAAATGCCATTGAAATGATGGCTTTTCACGCGGCGTCCCTTCTTTCTCCGAATCTGCTTTCAAACCTCTTTGCACATGAACCGGCTGCGGCGTTTTTTCGCGTGGCGCGACTGTCCATGCGCGCGGCAAAAAAACTGCGGGGCGGTGCGTTGGAGAGCCGGGTTCGCCGATGCGGCGAGGCGCTCCGGCTGGAGCGCCTTGGGGCATCAGGCGATGCGCAGGCTTGGCCGCGCTTTCTCGAAGCGGATGGCGACGAACTTGGAGGTCGGCGTGTGGCTGCCCACGCCGTGGCTTTCCAGCGGTACCAGCGGGTTGGTTTCGGGATAGTAGGCCGCGGCCTGACCCGTGGGGATGTCATACGCTAGCAGGGTGAAGCCGCTGACGCGGCGTTCCACGCCATCGGCCCATAGCGAGACCATGTCCACCTTGTCGCCCGGCTCGAAGCCCAGGCGACGGATATCCGCCTCGTTGGCGAACACCACTTCGCGCTGGCCGCGTACGCCGCGGTAGCGGTCGTCGAGGCCGTAGATGGTGGTGTTGTACTGGTCGTGGGAGCGCAGTGTCTGCAGGATCAGGTGCGGCTGCTGGCCGGTATCGCGGATCTTTTCGTGAAGCAGGTCTGCCGGCAGCGGATGGCTGTGGAAGTTGGCCTTGCCGCTGGCAGTGTTCCAGCTCCGCGCGCCGGCTGCGTTGCCCAGGTAGAAGCCGCCCGGGTGCGCGACGCGGCGGTTGAAGTCGGCGAAACCGGGGATGGTGTCGGCGATCAGGTCGCGGATGCGGTCGTAGTTGGCGATCATCGCGTCCCAGTCCACCGGGTGGTTGCCCAGCGTGGCCTTGGCGATGCCGGCGATGATGGCAGGCTCGGAGCGCATCTGCGCCGACGACGGTTCCAACTGCCCGTAGGACGCATGGATCATGCTGAAGGAGTCTTCCACCGTCACTGCTTGCGGGCCCTCGGCCTGGCGGTCGATGTCGGTGCGGCCCAGGCACGGCAGGATCAGCGCATCGCCGCCAACGGTCAGGTGGCTGCGGTTGAGCTTGGTGCTGATCTGTACGGTCAGCGCGCAGCTCCGCAGGGCTCGGTGGGTGCGAGGACTGTCCGGGGTGGCCTGGGCGAAGTTGCCGCCCAGGCCGATGAAGACCCGGGCCTGGCCGTAGAGCATTGCGTTGATCGCCTCGACCGTGTTGTGGCCGTTCTCGCGCGGCACCTTGAACTGGAAGCGGCGCTCGATGGCGTCCAGCAGCGAGGCTGGCGGCCGCTCGTTGATGCCCATCGTACGGTCGCCCTGCACGTTGCTGTGGCCGCGCACCGGGCACAGCCCCGCGCCCGGTCGACCGATGTTGCCGCGCAGCAGTTGCAGATTGACGATTTCCTGGATGGTCGGCACCGAGTGATGGTGCTGCGTGATGCCCATCGCCCAGCAGACGATCACGCGCTCGGCGCGGCGATACATGATCGCGGCCTGCTCGATTTCTGCCAGGCTCAGGCCGGATTGCTGCTGGATGTGTTCCCAACCGGTGGCGTCCAGCTCGGCGAGGTAGGCGTCGAGGCCCTGGGTGTGTTCGGCGATGAAGACGTGATCGAAGACCGCCGGTTCGCCCTTGGCCTGGGCGTCGCGCTCCCATTGCAGTAGGAACTTGGCGATACCGCGCACGGCAGCCATGTCGCCACCCAGCGCGGGACGGAAGAATGCAGTGTTCAGCGGCTCGGAGCCGTTGGTGAGCATCTCCAGAGCGTGTTGTGGGTGCTGGAAGCGTTCCAGGCCGCGCTCCTTGAGCGGGTTGAAGGCGACAACCTGGGCGCCGCGCTTCACCGCTTCGCGCAGCGGTTCGAGCATGCGCGGGTGGTTGGTGCCGGGGTTCTGGCCGAAGACGAAGATGGCGTCGGCGTGTTCGAAGTCGGCGAAGGTCACGCTGCCCTTGCCGACGCCAACGCTCTGGCCCAGGGCGACGCCGCTTGCCTCGTGGCACATGTTCGAGCAGTCGGGGAAGTTGTTGGTACCGAAGGCGCGAACGAACAACTGGTAGAGAAACGCGGCCTCGTTGCTGGCGCGACCGGAGGTGTAGAACTCGGCCTGGTTGGGGCTTTCCAGTGCCTTGAGGTGGCGGGCGATGAGGGCGAAGGCATCGTCCCAGCCGATCGGCAGGTAGCGGTCGGTCGCCGGGTCGTAGCGCATCGGTTCGGTCAGCCGTCCCTGGTACTCCAGCCAGTAGTCACTCTGTTCGCGCAGTGCGCTGACGCTGTGGCGGGCGAAGAAGGTGGCGTCCACGCGGCGCTTGGTGGCTTCCCAGTTAACCGCCTTGGCGCCGTTCTCGCAGAACTTCACGCGGCCATCTTCGGGCGAGTCGCCCCAGGCGCAGCCGGGGCAGTCGAAGCCGCCGTTCTGGTTGGTCTTGAGCAGCGCGCGCAGGTTCTTGAAGGGCTGCTTGCTGTCCAGCCAGAAGCGCGTGACGCTGACCAGCGCGCCCCAACCGGCGGCGGGGCCCTTGTACGGCTGGTAGCGGGGATTTTCCTGTTGCAGGCTCATGGGCGACTCTCCCGGTCGGCTTGCGGCGCGGGGCTGTAGACGCGGGGCGCGCTGCGGTGGGGCAAGTGGATCAGGTTCAGGTTGTGCTCGCGGGCCCACTGTACGGTGAGCCCCGTCGGCGCGGACAGGCTGACCAGTGTGGCGAGCCCGGCGCGCACGGCCTTGTGGATGAGTTCCAGGCTGCAGCGGCTGGTGACCACGGCGAAGCCATCGCGCAGGTCCAGGCGCTGGCGCTTGAGGGCGCCGAGCAGTTTGTCGAGGGCGTTGTGCCGGCCGATGTCTTCGCGGCACAGGCGGATGTCGCCACGGCCGTCGACGAACAGCGCGGCGTGCAGCGCGCCGCTGCGGCGGGCGAGGGCCTGCGCGGCGTCGATGCGTTCACGCAGACCATGCAGGTGTTCGGCGGCAGGTAACTCCGCCGGGGCCAGCCTGTCCAGACGCGGCAGGGCCTGCTCCAGCGCTTCCACGCCGCACAGGCCGCAGCCGCTGTTGCCGGCGAGCTGCCTGCGCTGTTGCTTGAGCGCCCAGAAGGCGCGGCTGCTGATCTGGACTTCGGCGGTGACAGCTTCGCCGTGCTGGGCCAGGCGGATGTCATAGATATCGTCGATGGAGTCGACCAGCCCCGCGCCTAGGCTGAAACCGTGGACGAAATCTTCCAGGTCGCTCGGCGAGACCATCATCACGGCCTGGTTGAGCCCGTTGTAGGCGATGGCCAGGGCGATCTCGTCGGCCAGTGGCGCGAGACCGGCGGCCGCTTGCGGGGCGAGTTCGGCATAGGCATAGCCGTCGGCGGACGCGACGGCGGCCCGGACATCGGCGCGAGCCGGGCGGGCGATCAGGCAAGGCATGGGCGGAGCCCTGTGGTTCTAGTAATGAGTCCAGCCTAGGGCGACGTTCCGGAGGCGTCTAATCGGTAGTGCCGATGTAGTGATCGACAATGTCTATCGGCTTTCCCGCGAGCCGCCCAGCAGAGCGTTTGCCTCGCGGAAGCAGGCATCGGCCAGGGCCGAGCGCGGTTCGCTGCGGCGGATGATCAGACCCAGCGGCGAGAGGGTACGTGCGTCGTCGATGGGGGTGAGTGCCAGGTGCTTGTCCTCGCGCTCCAGCCCGCTGCCAAGTGGCATGATCGCGCAGCACAGGCCGCGCTCCACTGCTTGCAGCAACTGGTGCACGGCGTCGGTTTCAAGCCGTGGCCGCGGGCTCAGGCCACGGCTGCGGAAACCGTGGTCGATGGATTGGCGGAAGTGCATCCCGGCCGACAGCAGGCCCAGCGGCAGGTCGACCAGGGCGTCCCAGCTCAGGCTCGGCGCATCGATGGGGAAGTGACGGCGATCGTGCAGCAGGCCCATGCGCGTTTCGGCCAGCTCCAGCCCCTGGAAATGCTCACGGTCGAGGCGGTCGAGGTAGGACAGGCCGAGGTCGAGCTGGTTGCGGCCGAGAGCTTCGAGGATGTTCTCCGAACTCAGGGCGAAGAGCTGGAAGCGCAGCTCGGGGTGGCGCTGGGCGAACAGCTCGACCAGGCGCATGGGGTCGAAGCCGGCCAGTGGCACTACGCCCAGGCGCAGCGTACCGACCAGTTGCCCACGGCATGCAGCGGCCTCCGCGTACAGCCCGTCGTGGGCGGCGAGCAGGCTGCGCGCCCAGGCCAGCACGCGCTCGCCGGCTTCGGTGAAGCCTTCGAAGCGTTGGCCTCGCCGCACCAGCTCCAGCCCGAGCTCTTCCTCCAGGCTGCGCAGTCGCATCGACAGCGTGGGCTGGGTGACATGGCAGCGCGCCGCCGCCTGGCCGAAATGCCGGGTTTCGTCGAGGGCGCAGAGGAATTTCAGCTGCTTGATGTCCATCGTCGATGGCGACTCCGGCTACGTTCTGTCGGGTTGGGGCGGGTTTAGGGCATTTCCGAAATGCCGGTGCGAACTTGCCGTCTAGACTACCTCGGGGCGCGGTCTGCCCAATGTCGGCCGTCAGCAACTGTAACCGTAGGGAGAGAAGAAATGGGCATTTTTGCGTTCGTGAAGGAAGCCGGCGAGAAGCTCTGGGACAGCCTGGTGGGCAACGAGGCTCAGGCTGCCGAGTCGCTCAAGGAGCACGTGGCCAAGGTGGGGTTGGGCAATCCCAACATCCAGGTCAGCGTGGAAGGTGACAAGGTGATCGCCGCTGGCGAGGTGGCGAGCCAGGAGGAGAAGGAGAAGATCCTGCTGGCGCTGGGTAACGTCGCCGGCATCTCCGGTGTCGAGGACCGCATCACCGTCGCCACTCCGGCGCCGGAAGCGCGCTTCGTTACAGTGAAGAAGGGCGACACGCTGAGCGCCATCGCCAAGGCCGAGTACGGCAATGCCAACGCCTACATGAAGATCTTCGAGGCGAACAAGCCGATGCTCAGCCATCCGGACAAGATCTATCCCGGCCAGGTGCTGCGGATCCCCGCGTGATGCCTGCGAGCCCGGCCCTGAGCCGGGCTCGCCGCGTTACAACCCCTCGATCAGCGTCCGGTAGTCTTCCTGGGCGGCGAATTCCTCGGTGTCCTTCGGCCCCTGGCGGCTGTCCGGGTTGCGCACCGCGAGCAACTGGCCGATACCGAAGCACCGCGCCGCCCGCAGGATCGGCAGGCTGTCATCGATGAACAGGCTGCGCGCCGGGTCGAAGCCGACGTCGGCGTGCAACGCCTGCCAGAACTGCTGGTCTTCCTTGGGAAATCCATAATCGTGAGAGCTGATCAGCCGGTCGAACCACGGTGCAAGCTCCACACGCTCCATCTTCAGCGAGAGCGAGTCGCGGTGCGCATTGGTGATCAGCACCGCGCGCTTGCCGTGGCGGCGCAGGGCAGCGAGGAACAGGTCGGCGTCCGGGCGCAGGGCGATGAGGTGGGCGACTTCGAGCTTGAGGTCGCGGATCGACAGCTTCAGCTCGCGGCTCCAGAAGTCCAGGCAGTACCAGTTGAGTTGCCCGGCGTTGTCGCGGAACAACGGCAGCAGCTCGGCGTCGGCCTGCTCGCGGCTGATGCCGTGATGCTGCGCGTAGCGATGCGGCAGGTGTTCGAGCCAGAAATGGTTGTCGAAATGCAGATCGAGCAAGGTGCCGTCCATGTCGAGCAGGACGGTATCGATGGCTGACCAGGGCAGGGTTGGCATGCGGGGCTCGGAAAAAGAGTGTCGCAATTGTGTCGCGGACAGGCAGCTTCGGCACAATCTCCGACACGGATAATCAGGAAAGGCGGGTTATCATAGCCGACCCGGCCACCCCCAGGAGTTGCCCCATGCGTCAGAAACCCACGGTTCTCGCCCGCGAGATCGTCGCCAAAAGCCGACTGTTCTGCGTCGAAGAGCTGCAATTGCGCTTTTCCAACGGCGTGGAGCGTACCTACGAGCGCCTGGCGGGCAAGGGGCAGGGCTACGGCGCGGTGATGGTGGTCGCGATGCTCGACGCCGAGCATGCGGTGCTGGTCGAGGAGTACTGCGCTGGCGTCGACGAATACCAGTTGTCGTTGCCCAAGGGACTGGTAGAGCCGGGCGAGGACGTCCTCGCCGCCGCCGACCGCGAGCTCAAGGAAGAAGCCGGCTACGGCGCCCATGAACTGGAGTACATCACTGAGCTGTCGCTGTCGCCGGGCTACATGAGCCAGCGTATCCAGGTGGTGCTGGCGCGCAATCTCTACCCCGAGACACTGCCCGGCGACGAGCCGGAGCCGATGCGGGTGGACAAGATCAATCTGCGGGAGCTCGCAAGCCTCGCTCAGCACGCCCAGTTCAGTGAAGGCCGTGCCCTTGCCGCGCTCTATCTGGTGCGCGACCTGCTGACCCAACGAGGGGAATTCCGACTGTGATTCATGCCTTCCTGCCTGCGGTAATCGATCTGGTGCACAAGGCCGGCGATGTCATCCTGCCGTTCTGGCGCGGCGATCTGAATGTCGAGCGCAAGGCCGATGAATCACCCGTCACCGCTGCGGACCTGGCCGCCCATCGCCTGCTGGCCGACGGCCTGCGCGCGCTGGCACCGGATGTGCCGGTGCTGTCGGAAGAGGACTGCAGCATCGCCCCGGAACAGCGCGCCCAGTGGACGCGCTGGTGGCTGGTGGACCCGCTGGATGGCACCAAGGAGTTCATCGCCGGCAGCGAGGAGTACACCGTCAACGTGGCCCTGATCGAACGTGGCCGGGTGGTATTCGGTGTCGTCGGCGTTCCAGCCAGCGGCCGTTGCTACTACGGCGGCAGCGGCCTGGGTGCGTGGCGTGAGGAGCGCGGCGGCGAGCCGCGGGAAATCTCCGTGCGGATCAGCCCGGCGGAGGCGTTTACCGTGGTGGCGAGCAAGCGTCACTCCAGCCCCGCGCAAGAGCGGCTGCTGGCGGGCCTGGCGGAGCGCTTCGGTGATCTCCAGTTGGCCAATATCGGCAGCTCCCTGAAGTTCTGTCTGCTGGCCGAGGGCTCGGCGGATTGCTATCCGCGCCTTGCGCCGACTTCGCAGTGGGATACCGCGGCGGCCCAGGGTGTACTGGAAGGTGCCGGTGGCGAAGTGCTCGACCTGCGTGGCCAGCCCTTCACCTACGAGGCCCGAGAAACCTATCTGAACGAATCGTTCCTCGCTCTGCCGCGGGCCGCGGAGTGGCGCGAGGAGCTGGTCCAGTTGGCGCGTGCGCTGGACTGATCGAGCTCGTTCCCCAAAAACAATGCAGCCGTAACCGTCATGCCCGAATTACCCGAAGTAGAAACCACCCGCCGGGGTATCGCGCCCCATCTGGAGGGGCAGCGCGTAAGCCGCGTGATCGTCCGCGAGCGCCGCCTGCGCTGGCCGATCCCGGAGGACCTCGATGTACGCCTGTCGGGGCAACGCATCCTGCAGATCGAGCGCCGCGCCAAGTACCTGTTGCTCAATGCCGAGGTCGGCACGCTGATCAGCCACCTGGGCATGTCGGGAAGTCTGCGTCTGGTGGAGTGCGGGTTGCCGGCGGCGCGCCACGAGCATGTGGACATCGAGCTGGAGTCCGGCATGGCGCTGCGCTACACCGATCCGCGTCGCTTCGGCGCTCTGCTCTGGAGCCAGGCGCCACTGGAGCATGAGCTGCTGCGCAACCTCGGACCGGAGCCGCTGACCGATGCCTTCGAGGGGGAGCGGCTGTACCAGATGTCCCGTGGCCGCAGCATGGCGGTGAAGCCCTTCATCATGGACAACGCGGTGGTGGTCGGGGTGGGCAACATCTACGCCACAGAGGCGCTGTTCGCCGCCGGGATAGATCCGCGCCGCGAGGCCGGCTCCATTTCGCGGGCGCGCTACGTGAAACTGGCGCAGGAGATCAAGCGCATCCTGGCGACTGCCATCGAGCGCGGCGGCACCACGCTGCGCGACTTCGTCGGCGGTGACGGGCAACCTGGTTACTTCCAGCAGGAACTGTTCGTCTACGGACGCGGCGGCGAATTCTGCAAGGTCTGCGGTTCGACCTTGCGCGAGGTTCGTCTCGGCCAGCGCGCCAGCGTCTACTGTCCGCGCTGCCAACGTTGACGGCGGCTGTCGCCGCTACTCTGTCGCACCCTGATCCATAACAACAAAGGCCCCTCGCGAGGGGCCGCCAGGTGATTCATGTCCGGCAATTATCTGCCCCGCAACCCGCTGGCCGAGGCGCTCGGTCACGCCATGCTGCGTATTGGGGGCTGGCGCATCGAGGGCTCCCTGCCTGCCCTCGACAAGTTCGTGGTGATTGGCGCCCACCACACTTCCAACTGGGATTTCGTGCTGTTCCTCGCGGTGAAGTTCGTGCTGCGTCTCAACGCCCGCTGGTTCGGCAAGCACACGCTGTTCAGCGGGCCGCTGGGCGGGATGATGCGCCGCTGGGGTGGAATTCCGATCCAGCGTCATCTCAAGCTGAACACGGTCGACCAGGCCGTGCAGACGTTCCACCAGAGCCGCGAGATGATGCTCATCCTGTCGCCGGAGGGCACGCGCAAGAAGGTGGACCGCTGGAAAATGGGCTTCTACCACATTGCCCGTGGAGCCGGCGTGCCGATCGTGCTGGCGGCGCTGGACTACCCTGGCCGGCGCATCATCATCGGCGAGCCCTACTGGCCGAGCGGAGACGAGGCGGAGGACCTGCGGCGGATGTTGGCGTTCTATCGCCCCTACACGCCGAAAAAGCCGGAATACGCATTCCTCGGCGATTGATGGCCATCACGCTGACAAGTCATGGAGCGCTGTTATAGTTATGGCAGTCTGCCTGCCCAATTACACTAAAAAGGACTTCCCTCCATGAATCTGTTCCGCACCACCGCCGTTGTCCTGGCTCTGACCTGTGGGCTGTCGGCAATGCCGGCCGTTGCCGATGACGTGGTGGCCAACTCCAGTGGCGATCCGCTCTACACCGTCGAAGCGCCGCCCGCCTACGCCATGATGGGCGACCTGATCTTCGCCCGCCCGCTGCTGATCGCCGCCACCGTGGTGGGTACTGCGGCATTCGTGGTGACCCTGCCGTTCAGCGCCCTGGGCGGCAACGTCAAGGAAGCAGGCCAGGCGCTGGTGGTCGATCCGGGCAAGGCCGCCTTCGTGCGCTGCCTCGGCTGCACCACCAGCGGCTACAAGAAAGACTGATCTCCCCTCGTATGGGGCGGCTGCCGTCCGGCAATACCGCCCCGTGGCTCCCCGCGCATCCCACGAGATGCGCCGAAACCAGCAGGTAGCGCATGGCCTCGAACCGGCTGAAGAAGCATCTGCGTCCCTTGCTTCTGCTGCTGGCGGCGGTGGTTCTGGGCTACACCTTCTGGTCCAGTGCAGGCCTGTTGCAGCTCGGCGCGGGGCTGGCGCTTTTCCTGTTCGGCATGCAGTGCCTGGAAGAAGGCTTGCGCGATCTTGCCGGCAGCCAGTTGGAGCGCTGGCTGGAAAAAAGCACCGCGACTCGCGGCAAAAGCCTGCTGTTCGGCCTGTGCGGGACCTTCCTGCTGCAATCCAGCACGCTGGTTTCCCTGCTGACCATTGCCTTCATCAGTACCGGCCTGATCCAGCTCGCCGGCGGCATCGCCATTCTGTTCGGCGCCAACCTTGGCGCCACCAGCGGCATCTGGCTGCTGGCGCTGGCGGGCCAGAACCTCAGCCTGAGCCCGCTGGCGCTGCCTTTGCTGGTGTTCGGCGTGCTGATGGGCTTCAACGGCGCCAAGAGCAAGGCCGCCGGGCGCATCCTGCTCGGGATCGCTTTCATCTTCCTGGGCATCGACCAGATCAAGGAGGGCTTCTCCAGCTTCGGCGATGCGATGGACATGAGCGAGCTGCAGGCCGAGGGCATGCTCGGTGCGCTGCTGTTCGTCACCTTCGGCGTGCTGATCACCGTCGTGCTGCAGTCCAGCCATGCCACGCTCATGCTGACGCTCGCGGCGCTGGCCGGCGGTCAGTTGCAGCTCGGCCAGAGCCTGGCGATCGCCATCGGCTCGAACGTTGGCAGCAGCGTCACCACTGCCTTCGTCGGTTCGCTGGGCGGCAACCGCAGCGGCCAGCGGCTGGCGCTGGCCCACGTGCTGTTCAACGTCGTGACCGGCGTGCTGGCGTTCCTCCTGCTTTCGCCGCTGACCTGGCTGGTGCACTGGCTGGTAGCGCCGCTGGGGCTGGGTGATAACCCGATGATCCAATTGGCGCTGTTCCATACGCTGTTCAACGGCATGGGCGTGATGCTCTTCTGGCCGCTGCAGGGCGCGCTTGCCAGTGCGCTGGTGCGCTGGCTGCCGGAAGTGGAAGAGCCGCAGGTGCTGATCACCGATCTCGCGCCGGCCGAGCCGAGCGTCGAGCGCACCCATGCGCGCTATCTCAACGAGCGCGCCCTGGATTCCGCCGACGCCGCTTCCCGGGCCGTCCTCCAGGAGTTGCGGCACCTGGGACGGCTGAGCATCGAGGTGATCTGCCACGCGCTGTACCTGCCGGTGGAGATGCTGACGCAGCCGCGGCTGGACGATACCCAGTTGCACGCGGTGCCAGACCGCCACGCGCTGGCGGCGGAAGTGCTCTACCAGCGCCACATCAAGGGCGTCTACGGCGACCTGCTGAGTTTCATGGGCCGCCTGGAGGTGCCGCTGGACGAGGAGCACCAGCGCTTCTGGCTGTCCTGCCAGGTGGTGGCGCTGCAACTGGTGGATGCGGTGAAGGACGCCAAGCATCTGCAGAAGAACCTCGGCCAGGCTCTGCAGGCCGACCCTTCGGCCACGCGCGAGGCTTACGTGGAGCTGCGCCGGCACCTGGTCGGCATGCTGCGCGAAGTGCGGGCGATGGGCACGCTGCTCGGCGGCGACCTGCCCGAGGAAGCGCTGCAGGCGCGCCTGCAGATGCTGGACGAAAGCGCCGCGCAGTTCGATACCGCGTTCCGCCAGCGGCTGTTCGCGGCGGTACGCCGCCAGGAGCTGGATGGCTTGCAGATGAGTTCGCTGATGAACGACCTGGGCTACGTCAGCCGGATCATCCAGAGCCTGCGCAACGTTCTGCAACTGGGCACCGAGCACGGCCTGTTCGAGCCGCGCGAAGACGACGCGCCCGCGCTGCTCGTACCCTGATCAGCGCAGCGGCGACGGCAGCTCGGTGGCCAGGCCGATGCCGCGCGGGTCGCTGGCCGACTGCACGTCACCGGTCTGCTTGTTCCAGTGCAGCACCTGCTGGTTGCCGTAGGCGCGACCGACATCCTTGAGCGTGTAGCCGCGGCGTTGCAGGTCGGCCATCTCGCTGCCGGTGAAGGCACGTGGTTCGTGTTCGATGATGTCGGGCAGGTACTGATGGTGATAGCGCGGCGACGAGACCCAGCGCTGGATCGGCTTGCCGTCCAGGTAGTCGAGCATCGCCAGCAGCACCATGCTGGGAATGCGGCTGCCGCCAGGCGTACCGAACGCCGCCAGTTCCGTCGGGCTTTCGATGAAGCTCGGGCTCATGCTCGACAGCGGGCGCTTGCCCGATGCCACGGCATTGGCCTGGCTGCCGGTCAGTTCGTAGGCGTTGGCACCGCTGACGTCGGTGGCGAAATCATCCATTTCGTCGTTGAGCAGCACGCCGGTACCGGGGACGGTGAAGGCCGCGCCGAAGGGCAGGTTCACCGACAGGGTCGCGGCCACTGCATTGCCGTCGGCGTCCATCACCACGAAATGGGTGGTGTGATCGCCCTCGCGCCAGGCGGGCGCGCCCGGCAGCGACGAACTGGGAGTGGCGCGCTGCGGGTCGATGCCGCTGGCCAGGCGCTTGAGATAGTCGGGTGCGAGCAGTTGCGGTACCGGGTTGGCGACCCGGTCGGGATCACCCAGCAGGCCGCGGTCCCGGTAGGCGCGACGCAGCACCTCCACCACATAGTGCGTGCGTTGCACGGGGTCGGCTTTCTGCCACGGCAACTGCTGCAGCATGCCGAGGCTCTGCGCCAGTGCGATACCGCCGGCGGAGGGCGGCGGCGCGCTGATCAGTTCGCGACCGCCATCGAGCGGGTAGCGCAACGCCTGACGCTCGACAGTGCGGTAGCTGGCAAGGTCTTCCAGGCTCCAGATGCCGCCAGCGGCGCGTACGCCGTCGACCAGTTTCCCGGCGGTTTCGCCTTCGTAGAATCCGATGCGGCCGTAGCGCGCCAGTCGCTCCAGGGTGCGGGCGAGGTCCGGCTGGCGCAGCAGGCTCCATTCTTCGGGCAGGTTGCCCTGGTCGAGGAAGATTCGCGCGGTTTCGCGGTCCTTGCGCATGGCGTCGAGGCGCCAGGCCGCACGATCGATGTAGATGCGGTCGACGGATACGCCGTCGGTGGCCAGGCGGATCGCCGGCACCAGGTTGTTGGCCAGGGTCTTGCGGCCATAGCGGCTGGTGATATCTGCCAGGGCGGCGGGCAGGCCCGGAATGCCGGCAGCCAGCGCGCCATTGAGCGACAGTTGCGGGTCGACCTTGCCATTGCGCTCGTACATCCGTGCGTGGGCGGCCAGGGGCGCGCGCTCGCGGGCGTCGATGAAGTGGTAGGTCGGCGGGCTGCCGGCCTTGCGCAGGAGGAAGAAGCCGCCACCGCCGAGCCCGGATCCATAGGGCTCGACGACGGCCAGTGCCGCGCTGATGGCGACGGCGGCGTCGAAGGCGTTGCCGCCATCGGCCAGGGTTTCGAGGCCGGCTACGGTTGCTGCGGGATGGGCGGTGGCGACGCTGGCCTGTGCCGGGTGCTCCGCGGCATGCAGCGCAAAACTGAGCAGCAGGAGGCTGCAGAAGCCGAGCAGGGCGCGGGAGCTGGAATTCAACAGGGACATGGCTTCTCACGAACCGCCGGTTCTACCAGCGGATGGCCTGACAAAAGACGCGGTGGCGAATTGGGAGGATAGACAATCCCGAAGCCGAACGGTTTGTGAGAACTCAATGAAAAATCAGCGAAGCCTGCCGTGTCAGGCCTTGCCAGTGAGCTTCTTGTACTTCTCCATCAGCTCGTCCTTGCTCTCTACGTGCGTTTCGTCGAGCGGGATGCAGTCGACCGGGCAGACCTGCTGGCACTGGGGCTCGTCGTAGTGGCCGACGCATTCGGTGCACAGGTTCGGGTCGATGACGTAGATCTCCTCGCCCTGGGAGATCGCGCCATTGGGGCACTCGGGTTCGCAGACGTCGCAGTTGATGCAATCGTCAGTGATTTTCAGGGACATCGAACAACTCCAGCCGCAGGCGACCCCGCGGCGATCATTAAGCACAATGGGGAAATTGTGCCGCATCGGCGCGTTCAGTGCACGCGGGCGGGAAAGGTGGTGCCGGAAACGGCCGTCCTTGGCGCGTCAGGTTCTGTCGGGGCTGCGTCGAGACTCGACGCCTTGAGATCAGTGCTTGAAGCGCTCGGCCAGTGCGCTGGCCACCGCGGGATGCACAAACTTGGTGATGTCGCCGCCCAGGGCCGCTATTTCGCGCACCAGGGTGGAAGAGATGAAGGAGTACTTCTCCGACGGGGTGAGGAACATGCTTTCCACGTCGGGGGCGAGTTGGCGGTTCATGTTCGCCAACTGGAATTCGTATTCGAAGTCCGACACCGCGCGCAGGCCGCGCAGCAGGATGTTGGCGTTCTGCTCCTTGACGAAATGCGCGAGCAGCGTGGAGAAGCCGACGACTTCCACGTTGGGCAGGTGCGAAGTGACCTGGCGCGCCAGCTCGACGCGTTGCTCCAGGGGGAACAGTGGGTTCTTCTTGGGGCTGGCGGCGACGGCAATGATCACCTGGTCGAACAGTCGCGAGGCGCGTTCGACCAGATCCGCGTGGCCTTTGGTGATGGGGTCGAATGTACCCGGGTACAGCACTCGATTCATCGCGGCGTCCTGGTCGGCTCTTGTTGGCAGGCTGGGCAATAGCGGGGCTGGATGGTAACGCAGCCCGCCCGTGGGGCCAAGCGACCTTGGTAGTGCTTTGCGGCGCGGACTACCTGCGTTTCCGCCCGGCGGACCCGGTGGTCACGCGCAGGCCCCGTTGCAGAGCCTGCGCGAGCGTTTCCAGCGTTACGCCTTGCCTAGCCGTTCGACCAGCGCGGCGGACAGTTGCGCAGTCAGGCCGTAGACCGAAAGCTGCGGGTTGGCGCCGATGCTGGTGGGGAACAGCGAGCCGTCGTGGATCGACAGGTTCTCCAACTGGTGGTGACGCCCCAGGCTGTCGCACACGGCCTGTTTCGGGTCCTCGCCCATCGCGCAGCCGCCCATCACGTGGGCGCTGCCCAGGCGGGTGCGGTACAGCTCCAGGCTGAGGCCGTCGATCAGTTCATGGGCTTGCTTGGCGCTCTTCACGTAGCCGGCGTCGGCATGCAGCGGCAGCACGGCCTTGGCGCCAGCGGCGAACTGGATGTCGGCCATCGTGTGGAAGGCTCGGCGGATACCGTCCCAGGTGTAGTCGGTCATCTGGTAGTCGAGCACCGGGGTATCGTCGCCACGCAGGCTGACGGTGCCGACCGCGCTGTCGGGGTGGAAGCCGTCGCGCATCAGCGCGAGGATCACGTTGGTGTGCGGCAACTGCTCCATGCGCAGCGCGTTGTCTTCGCCGAAGCGGCCGAGCAGCGTGGCGCTCAGGGATGGTTGCAGCGGCGGCACTTCGAGCTTGTAGGACATGCGGCCGGCTGCGCCGTCATCCCACTGGAAGTGGTCGGAGTAGATCGATTGCGGCGCGCCGTAGAACGGGTTGATCACTTCGTCGAACAGCGCAGCGCTGAAGTTCACCACATGCAGGAAGGTGCGTTGGCCCACGCGGCCGTTCGGGTCGGGCGCCTTGGAGCGCATGAGGATCGCCGGGGTGTTGATGCCGCCGCCGGACAGCACGTAGTGGCGCGCCTTGACGGTGACTTTGCGGCCAGTCGGCGCGACGCAGCGTTCGTCCATTGCCAGGCATTCCAGGCCGCTGACTTTTTCGCCGTCGATCAGCAGGCGGTTGGCGCGGGCGAGATAGAGCAGCTCGCCGCCCTTGTCCAGGGTCGCAGGGATGGTGGTGACCAGCATCGACTGCTTGGCGTTGGTCGGGCAGCCCATGCCGCAGTAGCCGAGGTTCCAGCAGCCGCGAACGTTGCGCGGGATGACCTTCCAGTGCAGCCCGAGCTTCTCGCAGCCGTTGCGGATCACATCGTTGTTGGGGTTCGGCGGCAGCGCCCAGGGCGCAACGCCCAGACGCTGCTCCATCTTCTCGAACCAGGGTGCCATCTCGGCGACGCCGTGGCCCTTGACGCCATGCTCCTTGGCCCAGTGTTCGAGGGTCGGCTCGGGCGTGCGGAAGCTGGAGGTCCAGTTGATCAGCGTGGTGCCACCCACGGCACGGCCCTGGAGGATGGTGATCGCGCCGTCCTTGCTCATCCGCCCGATGCCTTCCTGGTACAGGCTCGGGTAGGCGTCGGCTTCCTGCATCTTGAAGTCGGAGCTGGTCTTGAGCGGGCCTTCCTCCACCAGCAGCACCTTGTAGCCGGCGGCGCTCAGGGCTTCGGCTGTGGTGCCGCCGCCTGCGCCGGTGCCGACGATCACC
Source organism: Pseudomonas triclosanedens (assembly GCF_026686735.1). NCBI lineage: Bacteria > Pseudomonadati > Pseudomonadota > Gammaproteobacteria > Pseudomonadales > Pseudomonadaceae > Pseudomonas > Pseudomonas triclosanedens. The sequence goes on from NZ_CP113432.1 coordinate 439,501, forward strand.
ACGTCGGCTTCGAGGGTCAGGTCTTTTTCCAGGCGCGAGCCATCGTGGACTTTCCAGCCACCGGCGAGGCCGGCGGCGAACAGATCGGGTACAGGCATCGAGATTCTCTCAGGCGAATTCTTGTTGTTCTGGCCGGGTCAGACTTTCGGCGGGCCGGGATAGCCGCAGTGTCCCCAGGATTCCGGGCGGCCATACCAGGCCATCAGGACCAGTTGCAGCAGCGAGCTATGGCCCATCTTCAGCAGGGAAAGGGAGCTGTTCTGCCAGCGTTCGAGGAAGTGCTTCACGTCGGCGGCGCTGGCGTTTTCCCAGCTACCCCAGATGCCAGTCAGCGGGCCGCGGGTGACTGGCAGAGCGAGTACGTCGAACAGTTGGACGGTGAGCTTGAGCATCTCCGGAGACAGGCGGTGGAGGCTGTAGTCGAGGCTCTTGATGGTGCCCTCGACAGCATCTGCCATGCGCTCGGCGGGTACCGCGCCGGCCAGCATCACCGGGATCAGTGCGCGCAGGAACGGCATGTCCGAGTCGCGCAGCACCGCAAAGCCGCTGGATGGCGTGCTCGCGGAGCAACCGCTGAGGCTGGCCGTGACGCCTGCGGTGGCGAGGAAGGCGCTGCCGATCAGGCCGATCTTGAGGACGCCGCGCCGGGAGAGCCCCGGCGTGCTCAGGGAGGTGTCTGTCATTCTTGTTGTTTCACCTGTGCAGGAGAGCCGCCTGGGTGGCCGGCGGCTGGAAGGGTCAGCGGATGAAGAGCTTGTACACCAGCTTCTGCAGCGACTTGCCATAGGGCGGGTAGATCACGCGGGCCGCATTGAAGCGCGGCTTGCTGAACACGCCCTTGGCCTTGCTGAAGGTGAGGAAGCCTTCATGGCCGTGGTAGTGGCCCATGCCCGACGGGCCGACGCCGCCGAACGGCATGTCGTCCTGGGCAACGTGCAGCAGGGTGTCGTTGAGGCACACCCCACCGGAATGCGTCTGCGCCAGTACGTGTTCCTGCTCGCGTTTGTCGTAGCCGAAGTAATACAGCGCCAGCGGGCGGTCGCGCTCGTTGATGTAGCTCAGCGCCTGTTCGAGGTTCTGGTAGGGGATCACCGGCAGCAACGGCCCGAAGATTTCCTCCTGCATCACCTTCATCTCGTCGTTCACGTTCAGCAGCAGCGCTTGCGGCAGGCGGCGGCCCTGGCCCTGCGGGAACAGCGGGATCACGGTGGCGCCGCGCGCCTGGGCATCGGCCAGGTAGCCGTTCAGGCGGGAGAGTTGGCGTTCGTTGATGATCGCGGTGTAGTCCGGGTTGTTCTCCAGTTTCGGGAAGAAGCCCTGGACCACCTGACGGTAGGTCTGGACGAACTCATCGACGCGGCTCTGCGGCACCAGCACGTAGTCGGGCGCCACGCAGGTTTGCCCGGCATTGAGCGACTTGCCGAAGGCGATGCGCTCGGCGGCGTCCTTCATCGGCACGCTGGACGACACGATGGCCGGTGACTTGCCGCCCAGTTCGAGGGTTACCGGGGTCAGGTTTTCCGCTGCCGCGCGCATCACGTGCTTGCCGATGCTGGTGGCACCGGTGAACAGCAGGTGGTCGAACGGCAGCTTGGAGAAGGCGACGCCCACATCCACTTCGCCTTCGACGACGGCCACCATGTCCTCGGGGAAGACCTTGGCCAGCAGGGCCTTGAGCATGCGCGCGCTGGCGGGTGTGGATTCGCTCATCTTGATCATGACGCGGTTGCCGGCGGCCAGGGCGCCGGTCAGCGGGCCGATGGCAAGGAACAGCGGGTAGTTCCACGGCACGATCACGCCCACCACGCCCAGCGGCTGGTACACCACCTTGGCCGACGCCGGCATGAACTGCATGCCTACCGAGCGGCGCGAGGGTTTCATCCACTTCTTCACCCGTTTGGCGGCGTAGTGCACGCCGTGCAGGCTGGGCATCACTTCGGCGAGCAGGGTTTCGTCGGCTGAGCGGTTGCTGAAGTCGCTGTTGATCGCATCGATGATCGCCTGCTGCTCGGTCACCAGCAGATTGGCTAGGCTCTTGAGCCACTGGATGCGCTGGCCGGCGTCGGGCATCGGATTGGCGCGATAGGCCTGGCGTTGACGTTCGAGGAGGGATTCCAGCTGGCTGATCTGCTGCTGGCTCTGCTGCAGGTAGGCGATATCGGCGACCATGACGTGGCTCCTTGGCGGAAGCGGCAGGGGAAGCTGTCCGAGTGCAATGCGGCAAGGGCGGGACGCTTCGCGTTGTTGTGCTGTCTGGATTTTTAGAGCAAATACTCTAGAGTGTCAATCAGGATGCCTCGCCCGGCTCCCGAGTCCCAGCCAACGAAAAGCTGGGATGTGCCTCCCGGGGTGTTACGCGGTAGCAATCGGTGTACCTTTGCCCCGCAATCCGCTTTCACGAGTCCGCGAATGGCCCCACGTATCAACACCCGTGACCGCATCGCCCAGGCCAGCCTGGAGCTGTTCAACGCCCAGGGCGAGCGCAGTGTCACCACCAACCACATCGCTGCGCACCTGGGTATTTCGCCGGGCAATCTGTATTACCACTACCGCAACAAGCAGGCGATCATCGCCGAGCTGTTCGCCGCGTACGAAAGGCATGTGGACCAGTTCCTGCGCGTGCCCGAAGGCCGCGCGCTGACAGTCGACGACAAGCTCTACTACCTGGAGGCGCTGCTGGCAGCGATGTGGCACTACCGCTTCCTGCACCGCGACCTGGAGCACTTGCTCGACTCCGACCCGGAGCTGGCCGCGAACTACCGCAGCTTCGCACAGCGTGCGCTGCTCAACGCCAAGGCGATCTACCGCGGCTTCGTCGAGGCCGGCATCCTGCTGATGGATGAGACGCAGCTCGATGCGCTTACCCTTAATGCCTGGATCATCCTTACCTCATGGGTGCGCTACTTGTGTACCACCCGCGAGTTCAGCGGCGACCTGAGCGAAGCCCAGTTGCGCCGTGGCCTGTACCAGGTGCTCGCGCTGGAGAGCGGGCATATCGCCCCGGCCGCGCGTGAAGCCGTGGCGGCGGTGTTCGACCGCCTTTATGTGCCGCTGGAAGAATGAGCGCCGCTCAGGCGTCGGCTTTGCGTGGTCCCGGAACCCGCGGTCGGCGCAAGGCGATGCCGTGGCGCAGAAAGAAGTCCTCAACGCCTTCGGTAGCATCGGTATAGAGCGTGCGCCGAGGGTGATCGGCAAGGAAGCGGGCCATCAGCCGCTGGCCGATTCCCTGGGCCTGGAAGCCCGGCAGCACAGCAACTTCGGCCAACCATGTGGTTTGCGCTGTTTCGCTTTCGGCGCGCAGCAGGCCGACAATCAGGTCACCCTCCTGGGCCAGCAGCGTGTAGCTGGAAAACTCGTAGAGGTCGCGCAACTCCGTCATCGTGCCGGGTACGCCCCAGCCGACCGCCCGGTAGAGCGCCGCGATGCTCGCGCACTGGGCGTCGCTCAACGGCGGGTTGTGCAGAATCGTCAGCGGTGTGTCAGTCATGGCATCACTCCTGTCTGGCGTCCACTTTCAGTCTGCCGGATCGGTGGCCCGAAAGCCTGATCTAGGGCAGGGACGCTCCGTGCCTTTGCCGCAGCCACTGGGGAATGCGGTGTTCCAGATAGTACTCCGGGCGTCCCGGTGAGCCGCCGATGAAGCCCACGTGGCCGCCGCGCGCCAGCAGTTCCAGCTCCGTCGTGGCGGACAGTTCGTCCGCCTGGGGGATGCTCTGCGCGTGGATGAAGGGATCGTCGCTGGACTGGATCACCAGCGTGGGTATGCGAATCCCGCCCAGGTAGTAGCGGCTGGACGCGCGCCGGTAGTAGTCGTGTACGTCGGCGAAACCGTGCAGCGGCGCGGTCACCCGGTCGTCGAAGTCCCAGAAGGTGCGCATGCCGTCCAGGGGGCCGAGGCGCTCCAGCGCGGCGAGGTTCTCCGCATGGCCGCCGGCGGCGAAGGCCTGGCGCTTGGTCTGTACGTACGCGACCAGTTCGCGCATGAAGTGCGCCTGGTAGACCCTGGAAAAGCCGATGCCGATGCGGTCGGCGCACTGGTCCAGGCGAAACGGCACCGACACCGCCACCGCGCCACGCAAGGGGCAGTCTTCCGCTGTTTCGCCCAGGTATTTGAGCAGTACATTGCCGCCCAACGAATAGCCCACTGCATAGAGCGGTGCCATCGGCCGCCTGGCGCGCACGTGGGCGACCACCGAGGCGAGGTCTTCGCTGACGCCCGAGTGATAGCCGCGCGGCAACAGGTTCGATTCGCCCGAGCAGCCGCGCCAGTTCAGCGCCACGCTGGCCCAACCCTGGGCCGCCAGTTGCTGCTGCAGGCCGAGGATGTAGTGCGACGACGAGGAGCCGGTGAGCCCGTGCAGCGCCAGCACCAGTGGCGCCTGCGCCTCGTGCGGGCCGTGCCAGTCCAGGTCGATGAAGTCGCCGTCGTCCAGCCACAGCCGCTCGCGCCGGCGTTGGAGTGTCGGCGCCTTGCGCAGCAGCGAACCGTACAGGGTCTGCAAATGTGGGCTGGGAAGCCACCAGGCGGGCTTGAATGGGGAAGGTATAGTCATCGTTTGAACTGACGGGCTGACGAGTCGTGATAGTAACGCCAAGTCGGTCATGCGATGGACGCCTTGTGCATCCGTCGCCAGGGAAACCACGCTTAAGGAGGGGATGGCATGCGGAAAGATATCGCGGCGCTGAGCCTGGCACTCTGGCTCGCCGCATGTGGCGAACCTGTGCCACAGGATCATAAGGCATACGTGGGGTACTGGACCTCGCCACAGATGAGCCTGCTGGTCACAGCGGATGGTCGCGTCGCCTACGAACGGGTGTCGGGCAGTACCTCGAAATCCATCAAGGCGCCGATCAAGAGTTATGAAAGCGACGGATTCACCGTGGGCTTCGGCCCGTTCGGCACGAGCTTCAAGGTTTCCAGACCGCCCTACCAGGACGGGGGTAAATGGAAAATGGTGGTCGACGGCGTGGAGCTGGTGCGCACCAGCACCGTCGATGTCGGCAAGTCCATCTGACACCTCGGCGCGCGCCCTGGGCAACCGGCAAATTCAACGGATATGGGGACCGTTCCCTATGTTCAGTCGGTGGTTGCTCCGTCGGCACTTTCCCAGCCGGAAGCCGGCGCGGCACTGGCGAGCCAGTGAGGCTCGCTACCAGCCGAATTCGCTGGCCAGGTCTTCGGCGCGGCGGGCGTCGTTCAGCAGTTGCGCCAGTTCGCCGATCAGCTTGCGGCGGTAGATCGGGTTGACGCTGCAGTCCTCCGCGAAGATGTCTTCATCCGCGCAGCGCCACACCCGGGCGAAGGTCGCGAGGCAGGCGGTCATCTGCCAGAGATCGTCGAACATCGGCGCGGGGGCCCAGGGACCGCCATGCTGGTCGAAGAGGACTCGGCCGGTGGAGCATTCGAGAATGAAAGGATCGGCACCCTGGTCCGCCACCACGATCCAGTCATCGCTCCATCCCGCGAGCCGCTCGCCGGTCAGGCCGTGCCAGCGATAGCCAGCCTGCTGTTTCCACAGCCTCGCCAGTGAAGGAATGAAAAACGGATTGCCGGCGGTGTCGAGGTTGCAGTCGCACGGACCGACCTCGCGGTAGAAGCGCGCAAGCTCGGTCGGCAGAGCGATCTCCCCGGCCCAGTCGCTGGCGGGCTGTTCGAAACAGCGCTCGTCCAGCGCCAGCAGTTGTTCGCGGATCGAGAGCGGGGTGGTGGTCATTGTTCAGCGTCCTGCCGCTGTGGCTGCTAGTGCTGTTTTCCCGTCGGAGCTCGCCCCCACGGAGCCCCAGGGTTTGAACCGCTGCACTATCTGCAGCGGTTCAGTCCCTGATCAGGATTCTTCCCGCTGCCACAACGCGTAATGCACCGCGCCGGCCTTCTTCTCCCGGTGCAGGCGCCAGTTGCCCGGCAGGCCGAGGCTGGAGGGCACGGCTTCGCTTTCGGTGTAGATCCACGCGTCCTTGGCCAGCCAACCGCGCTCCTCCAGCAGGCGGCAGGTGTTCTGCAGCAGATCCTGGTGGAAGGGCGGGTCGAGGAATACCAGGTCGAACGGCGTGGCCGGCTGGTGTTCCAGGTGGCGCAGGGCGTCGGTCAGCAGGACCTGGCCGGCGTCGCACTTCAAGGTGGCCAGGTGGTTGCGCAGGGCGTTGGCCGCTTCGCCATTGGTGTCCAGCGCGAGGCCGGAGCTGGCGCCGCGTGACAGAGCTTCGAGGAACAGTGCGCCACTACCGGCGAAGGGGTCGAGTACCCGCGCGCCGGGAACATAGGCGGCCAGCCAGTTGAACAGCGTCTCGCGCACCCGGTCCGGCGTCGGGCGCAGGCCCGGGCCATCGGGGAAGGCGAAGCGCCGGCTGCGCCATTCGCCGCCGATGATGCGCAGTTGGCCCTGGCCGCCATGCTGGCGTTGCGGGGTGCCCTGGGGACGTCTGTTCATCAATGCTCCGGTACGCCGGTAGGCTGCTCGGCGGGTTTGTCGGTGGGCGGTGGCAGCGGTTTCTGCGGCACGGTCGGGCCGGCGGTGACGATGACGAAGCCGTCCGGGTCGAGATGGCGGCGCATGGCCTCCTTCACCTGTTCGACGCTCAACGCCTGCACCTGGCTGAGGAAAGTTTCCAGGTAGTCCAGCGGCAGGTCGTAGAAGCCGATAGCCCCCAGTTGGCCGACGATATCGGCATTGCTCGCGGTGGACAGCGGGAAGCTGCCGGCCAGCTCGCGCTTGGCGTCGTCCAGCTCTTTCTGGGTCGGGCCCTTGTCGAGGTAGTCGCGAACGATGTCCTGCACCAGCTTGAGGGTGCCTTCGCTCATCTCGGCACGGGTCTGCAGGCCGATGGTGAACGGGCCGCGGGACTGCATACCGGTGAAGCCGGAGTACACGCCGTAGGTGAGGCCACGCTTCTCGCGTACCTGATCCATCAGGCGCGTGCCGAAGCCTCCGCCGCCGAGGATCTGGTTGCCCAGGTAGAGCGCGGCGTAGTCAGGGTCGTTGCGGGTGATGCCCAGCTGGGCCAGCAGCAGTTGGGTCTGCTTGGACGGGAACTCGATGTGGGTGACGCCGGCCTTGGGCGTTTTCGGCTCGGCCGGGCCTGCCAGGGCAGGGCCCTTGGGCAGCGAGCGGGAGACGCTGGCGGCGATGCTCTCGGCCTGCTCGCGGCTCAGGTCGCCAACCAGGGCGATGACCACGTTTCCGGCGGCGTAGGCCTTCTGGTGGAAGGCGCGCAACTGGGCTGTGGTGATCTTTGGTATCGACTGTTCGTTGCCGTCGCTGGAGTGGGCATAGGGGTGGTCGCCGTAGAGTCGCTTGAACAGCTCCAGGCCGGCCAGCTTGCCGGGGTTCTGCTTCTGATACTCGAAGCCCGCCAGCACCTGGTTCTTGATGCGCTCCAGGGCTTCTTCGGGGAAAGTCGGTTGGCCGATCACCTGGTCGAACAGCGCCAGGGCGGCGTCGCGCTTGTCCGGGGCGCTCAGGCTGCGCAGGCTGGCCACCGCCATGTCGCGGTAGGAACCGTTGCCGAACGCGGCGCCGAGATCGTCGAAGCCGGCGGCGATGGCGCTGGTGTCCTTGCCGGGCACGCCTTCGTTGAGCATGGCGTTGGTCAGCATGGCGAGGCCATAGGTGTCGCCGTCCTGGCTGCTGCCGGCTGCGAAGGTCAGGCGCAGGTCGAACATCGGCAGTTCATGGGCCTCGACGAAGAGTACGCGGGCACCTTCGGCGGTCTCCCATTGCTGGATATCCAGCTTGCGATGACCGGGGGCCTTGCCGGCCGCTTCGGCCAGGGATTGCAGGCCGGTCGGGGCCGCGACGCTGGGGCTGGCCGGTGCGGTCTGGGCCACCGGGCGGGCGACGAACAGCACCAGGCCGGCGATCAGCAGAAGGACGATCAGGCCGACCAGGCCATAGCGCAGGCCATTGCGTTCACTCATGGCTCGGTTCCTTGTCGGTGGCTTCTTCCGGCAGGACCTGGGCGAGGGTCAGGCGGGAACGGGTGAAATAGGTGCGGGCGGCGTTCTGGATGTCCTCGGCGGTGACCGCCTGCAGGGCTTCCAGGTCCTGGTCGGCAAGCTTCCAGGACAGGCCGACGCTTTCGAGTTCGCCGATGGTGCTGGCCTGGCTGGCGATGGAGTCGCGCTCATAGACCAGGCCGGCGATGACCTGAGCGCGCACGCGCTCCAGTTCTTCCTTGCTGGGCGGGCTCTTCTTCAGGTCGTCCAGTTGCTGCCAGAGGGCAGCTTCTACCTGGTCGAGGGTCTTGCCCTTCTGCACGTTGGGCGTGGCCGTGAGGAAGAACAGGCTGTCGCCGCGAGCGAAGGCGTCGTAGGAGGCGGAGGCGCCGGCGACGATTTCCTCGCCGCGCTCAAGGCGCGAGGCGAGGCGAGCGCTGTAGCCACCGTCGAGAATCGCCGAGAGCAGACGCAGGGCGTTGACCTCGCGCGGGGTGTCGCTGCTGCCCAGGCTCGGTACGTTGAAACCCATGATCAGGCTGGGCAGTTGTGTGCGCACGTGGAGTTTCAGGCGGCGTTCGCCGGGTTCGGCCAGTTCGAGCGGCTTGCGCGCTGCCGGCAGGTCGCGCCGGGGGATGTCGCCGAAGTACTTACGGGCGAGAGCTTTCACTTCGTCGCCGCTGACATCGCCCACCACCACCAGGGTGGCGTTGTTCGGCGCGTACCAGGCCTGATACCAATGGCGGAGGTCGTCGATGGTCATGCGTTGCAGGTCCGCCATCCAGCCGATGGTCGGCGTATGGTAGCCGCTGGCGGGATAGGCGGCCGCCTTGAAGCGTTCGAAGGCAAGCGCGCTGGGCTTGTCGTCGGTGCGCATGCGGCGTTCTTCCTTGATCACCTCGATCTCGCTCTTGAACTGGTCGGCCGGCAGGGCGAGATGCGCCATGCGGTCGGCTTCCAGTTCCAGCGCCACCGGCAGGCGGTCGCGGGCGAGAACCTGGTAATAGGCGGTGTAGTCGTCGGTGGTGAAGGCGTTCTCTTCCGCGCCGAGGTCACGCAGCACGCGCGATGCCTCGCCGGGGCCGAGCTTGCGGCTGCCCTTGAACATCATGTGCTCAAGGGCGTGAGACAGACCGGTCAGGCCGGGTGTTTCGTAGCTGGAACCGATCCTGTACCAGAGCTGGGACACCACCACGGGGGCGCGATGGTCTTCCCGGACCACGACCTTCAGGCCGTTGTCCAGAGTGTACTCGTGGGTGGGCTGGGGTTCCGCGGCGCTGGCCATGAGCGGGAGCAGCAGGGAACCGAACAGCAGGCCGGCGTGGCGGCGTGCAAGGGTTTTCATCGTCGAATGAACCTTTCGGGTTGTCCGCGGGGTCTATGCAGGCTGGCGGCCTGCCCTCCTAACTCCGGCGGGCGAGGAGATGCTAGGATACCCATCCGTTTTCCGGGCGGCCACGTTCGGGGCTGGCGAAAGCTGTTGCGAGCCTTTTTTGCTGCCTGATCCTCGTGGCGTCCCCTAGAGATTCGATCCCTACATGTTTGGTTCCAACGACGACAAGAAGGCCCCGCCATCCGGGGAAAAAAAGGGTCTGTTCGGCTGGTTGCGCAAGAAGCCGCAGGCCGTCGAGCAGCCCGTTGCCGAATCCGAGCCGCAGGCCCAGCAGCCTGTCGAGTCCTCGTCCGCCGAACCGTCGGCGCAGCCGGCGGTTGCCCAGGCCAGCCCGGCTCAGCCCGCCGTCGAGCCGGCCACGGAAGCGCGCGTCGACGTGGCTCCTGCCGCATCCGAGCCGCCAGCCCCGGTTGTTGCTGACGCAGCGCCGGCTCCCATCGCACTGCCGGCCGAGCCGCGGCCTGAGCCCGTTCCTGCGGCTGTGGCCGCCGAAGAAGTGCCCGTGGTCGAGCCGCAGCCCGAGCCCACGCCTGCCGCACCGGCGGAACCGGCCAGGGCCGGCTTCTTCGCCCGCCTCAAGCAGGGGCTGTCGAAGACCAGCGCCAGCATCGGCGAAGGCATGGCCAGCCTGTTCCTGGGCAAGAAGGCCATCGATGACGACCTGCTCGACGAGATCGAAACCCGCCTACTGACCGCCGACGTCGGCGTCGAGGCTACCACCGCCATCGTGCAGAACCTGACCAAGCGCGTGGCGCGCAAGGAACTGGCCGACAGCGAGGCGCTCTACAAGGCCCTGCAGGAAGAGCTGGCCACGCTGCTGCGCCCGGTCGAGCAGCCGCTGACCATTGCCGCAGGGAAGCAGCCCTATGTAATCCTGGTCGTCGGCGTGAACGGCGTTGGCAAGACCACCACCATCGGCAAGCTGGCGAAAAAGCTGCAACTGGATGGCAAGAAAGTCATGCTTGCCGCCGGCGATACGTTCCGCGCAGCGGCCGTCGAGCAACTGCAGGTGTGGGGCGAGCGCAACAACATTGCGGTAATCGCCCAGCACACCGGCGCCGACTCGGCCTCGGTGATCTTCGACGCCGTGCAGGCCGCCAAGGCCCGTGGCGTGGACGTGCTGATCGCCGATACCGCCGGTCGCCTGCACACCAAGGACAACCTGATGGAAGAGCTGAAGAAGGTGCGCCGCGTGATCGGCAAGCTGGATGAAACGGCTCCCCACGAGGTCCTGCTGGTGCTGGATGCCGGTACCGGGCAGAACGCCATCAACCAGGCCAAGCAGTTCAACAATGCGGTGGAGCTCACCGGCCTGGCCCTGACCAAACTGGACGGCACCGCCAAGGGCGGGGTGATCTTCGCCCTGGCCAAGCAGTTCGAGCTGCCGATCCGCTACATTGGCGTTGGCGAAGGGATCGACGATCTGCGAACCTTCGAGGCCGATGCCTTCGTCCGCGCACTCTTCGAGACTCGGGAGACCGCATGATCCGTTTCGAGCAGGTAGGCAAACGCTATCCCAACGGCCATGTCGGCCTGCACGAAATCTCGTTTCGCGTTCCTCGCGGCGAGATCATGTTCGTCACCGGTCACTCCGGCGCCGGCAAGAGCACCCTGCTGCGGCTGATCCTGGCGATGGAGCGGCCGACTTCCGGCAAGCTTCTGCTCGGCGGCCAGGATGTATCGCGTATTTCTACCGCGCAGATTCCCTTCCTGCGCCGGCAGATAGGCGTAGTGTTCCAGAACCACCAGTTGCTCGATGACCGCAGCGTGTTCGACAACGTTGCCTTGCCAATGCAGATTCTCGGGCTGCCCAAGCCGGAAATCTCCCGCCGCGTGGAAGAGGCGCTGGACCGCGTGAATCTCAAGGAGAAGGCCCAGGACCGACCGTCCGATCTCTCCACCGGCCAGCAACAGCGCGTGGGCATCGCCCGTGCCGTGGTGCATCGCCCGGCCCTGCTGCTTGCCGACGAACCCACCGGTAACCTCGACCCGCGCCTGGCGTCGGAAATCATGGCCGTGTTCGAGGACATCAACCGTCTGGGCACCACTGTGTTGATCGCCAGCCACGACCTGGCGTTGATCGCGCGGATGCGCCACCGGATGATCACCCTGCAGCGCGGCCGCATCATCGCCGACCGTGAGGAGACCGCCTGATGAGCGCCAACGACCTGCCCCACGGCCCGGAAGAGGGCACCCCCCGGCGCAAGACCCGCGAGCGCCCCGAGGACCATGACAGCCAGGACCAGAGCGCATCGCTGGCCGCGTACGTGGAAAACCACCGTGCGAGCCTGGCCGATAGCCTGCATCGCCTGTTCAGCCACCCGTTCGGCAGCTTCTTCACCTGCCTGGTAATGGGGATCACCCTGAGCCTGCCGATGGGGCTGTCGCTGCTGCTCAACAATGTCGAGCGCCTCGGCGGCTCCTGGCAACGCGCCGCGCAGATATCACTGTTCCTCGATCTGAAGGCCAGCGAAAGCCAGGGGCAGGACCTGCGCGAACAGATCGAGAAGATGCCCGACGTGATCGAGGCGCAACTGATCAGCCGCGACGATGCGCTGAAGGAGCTGCAGCAGCAGTCCGGCCTCGGCGAAGCACTCAAGGAGCTGCCGGAAAATCCGCTGCCGGCGGTAATCTCGGTGACGCCCAGGCAGATCGACAAGAACCAGCTGGATGCCTTGCGTCAAAGGTTGTCCGAACTGCCGGGTGTACAACAGGCGCAGTTGGACCTGGTCTGGGTCGAGCGACTGTCGGCGATCCTCAAGCTTGGCGACCGTTTCGTCTTTGGCCTGACCATCCTGCTGGTCCTGACGCTGCTGCTGGTGATCGGCAATACCATCCGTCTGCACATCGAAAACCGCCGTAACGAAATCGAGGTGATCAAGCTGGTTGGCGGGACGGACGGTTACGTGCGGCGCCCCTTCCTCTATATGGGCGCGCTGTACGGCCTGGGCGCAGGCATCCTGTCCTGGGCGTTGCTGGCCTTTGGCCTGAACTGGCTGAACAGCTCGGTGGTCAATCTGGCTGGCCTCTACGGCAGCGATTTCGGACTGGCGGGTGTACCGGTCGACGATGGCCTGTCCCTCACCGTCGGCGCTGTGCTGCTGGGCTGGATCGGCGCCTGGCTGGCCGTGGCGCGTCATCTGCGGGAACTGGCGCCTCGCTGAGGCCCTTGGTTTCTCTGCGTTTGAACGGGTGTAAAGGAACTTTTACACCCGCTTGCAGTCAGATTCCGCAGTGCTACACTGCGCGAGTTTCGTGAATCGGAGGATTCGCATGACCAATTCCCTGCAACCTGTCTATGCCCTGGTTCCCGGTGCAAACCTGGAATCCTACGTGCACTCGGTGAACAGCATTCCGCTGTTGTCGCCGGAGCAGGAGCGCGAACTGGCCGAACGCCTCTTCTATCAGCAAGATCTGGAAGCGGCACGGCAGATGGTTCTGGCGCACCTGCGCTTCGTCGTGCACATCGCCCGGAGTTATTCCGGGTACGGCCTGTCCCAGGCCGATCTGATCCAGGAAGGCAACGTCGGCCTGATGAAGGCCGTGAAGCGCTTCAACCCGGAAATGGGCGTGCGTCTGGTGTCGTTCGCCGTCCACTGGATCAAGGCGGAGATTCATGAGTTCATCCTGCGCAACTGGCGGATCGTGAAGGTCGCGACCACCAAGGCGCAGCGCAAGCTGTTCTTCAACCTGCGCAGCCAGAAGAAGAAGCTGGCCTGGTTGAGCAATGACGAAGTGCACCGCGTCGCGGAAACCCTCGGTGTCGAGGCTCGCGAGGTCCGCGAGATGGAAAGCCGTCTCACCGGACAGGACATGGCCTTCGACCCGGCAGCCGATGCCGACGACGAAAGTGCCTACCAGTCTCCGGCGCATTATCTGGAAGATCATCGCTACGACCCGGCGCGCCAGTTGGAAGAGGCAGACTGGAGCGATAGCTCCACCGCCAGCCTGCACGAGGCGCTGGAAGGTCTGGACGAGCGCAGCCGCGACATCCTCTATCAGCGCTGGCTGGCCGAGGAGAAAGCGACGCTGCACGACCTGGCGGCCAAGTACAACGTGTCCGCCGAGCGTATTCGCCAGCTGGAAAAGAACGCGATGAACAAACTCAAGGGCCGTATCGAAGCCTGACCGGCTTCGACGCGCCCCGGCTAGTTCGAGAACCGCACCCAGGTGCGGTTTTTTTCTGCCCGCGCCACCGGAGAACTCCATGCCGCGCCTCCGCCCCGTCCACGGGATGTTCTTCCTCGTCATTGCCCTGCTGGCCTTCGGCCTGGGTACATGGGTTGCGCGCACCTCGGCGCCGCCCAAGCCGCCGCAATGGCTTGGCGAATGGATGGAGAAGGTCTTCGATCCGCTCGCCGACAACCGCCTTACCTTGAGCGATCTGCAAGCTGTGCAGGCTGGCGAGCTATGGCTGACCGCGAGCCAGGATGGGCCGCAGCTTCATTACCGTGGCCAGTTGCGCTCGGAAGAGGGGGCCTGGCATGTGGAGGCGGAGCTGGCGCTGAACGATGCCGAGCATGAGAGCCTGGCGCGGGCCACCGGAATGCAGCCGGGCAGCAAGGACCAGCCGCTGAGTGCCGACATGATGCGTCAGTTGGATGGCAAGCTCGTGGCGGAGCTGGCGCTGGCGCCCCAGGAAGATCTGGCCGTCGGCCGTCTGGCTGCCAGCCTGGGCGATCCGCGCCTGCGCCTGCAGACGGATGCCGGCGAAGCCTGGGTCTACCCGGAGCGCGGCCTGACGCTGCTGCACAAGGACGGCCAGTTGCAGTGGTTGCGCGTAGTGCCGCGCTCGACTTTCCAGCGCACCGGGACGCCCTCGCCCTGACCGGAGAGATCGGCTACAGGCGTTCGAGGTACTCGTTACCGCCCAGTTGCCACATCTGCTGGCGAATCCAGGACGCGCGCTGGCGCACGTAAGGGCCGGGCTTGCCGGCGCTCCATTTGCGCGGATTGGGCAGCACGGCGGCCAGCAGGCTGGCCTGCTGTTGCGACAGGCGTTCGGCATCGATACCGAAGTGGTGACGCGCGGCGGCCTGGGCGCCGAACACACCGGCATCCCATTCGACGCTATTGAGGTAGACCTCGAGGATCCGCTGTTTCGACCAGAAGGTCTCGATCAGCAGGGTGAACCACACCTCGAAGCCCTTGCGCACCCAACTGCGGCCAGACCAGAGGAAGACGTTCTTGGCCACCTGCTGGCTGATGGTGCTGGCGCCGCGCACGTTGCCGCCGCGCTCGTTGTGCGCCAGGGCCTTCTGGATTGCCGGCAGGTCGAAGCCGTGATGCTCGGCGAACTTCTGGTCCTCGCTGGCGATCACCGCGAGTTTCAGGCTATCCGGCAGCTCGTCCCACGAACGCCAGCTCCGTTGCAGGTCGATGGGCTCGCCGTCGAACCAGGACTCGATCTTGCGCTCGACCATCAGCATCGTGCCCGGTGGCGGCACCCAGCGCAGGACAATGACCAGCGCCACGCTGACGGCGACGAACCAGAGCGCGATCTTGAACAGGCGGCGGAGCAGGTTGCGCATGCGAGGCTTTGCCCGGGGCGGATGAGCGGGCCATTATAGCGGCACTCATCTGCCTGGAGTTCCCGCATGCTGCGTATCTTCCTCATGCTCGCCGCCTTCTTCGGCTTTACTGGCGTTGCGCTCGGCGCCTTCGCCGCCCACGGCCTGAAGAGCCGTCTCACCGCGGAATACCTGGCGGTGTTCCAGACCGGGGTGCACTACCAGATGCTCCACGCGCTGGCGCTGTTCGGCGTAGCGCTTCTTTCTACTCATGTCAGCGGCACCCTGGTGAGCCTGGCCGGCTGGGCCTTCGCCATCGGCATTCTGCTGTTCTCCGGGAGCCTCTACCTGCTGACACTGGCGGGCCTGGGCGTGGGCATCATCACGCCAATCGGCGGGCTGTTCTTCCTGATCGGCTGGGCATTGCTGCTGGCTGCCGCCCTGCGCCTGGGTTGACCCGAACGTCAGAAAAGCCCGAGTGCGACGCTCCGATACCTTGGTCATCGGGCGCGATCGGGCTAGAATGCCGACCCCTCCAGCAACGACCGTCATGTCCATGCGTATTCAGTTGAATGGCGAACCTTTCGAGCTGCCCGATGGCCAGACCGTCGCCAACCTGCTCGAACGTCTCGACCTCACCGGCAAGCGTGTGGCGGTCGAGCTCAATCTGGACATCGTGCCGCGCAGCCAGCACGCCGCCACCGCACTGAGCGATGGCGACCAGGTGGAAGTGGTGCATGCCATCGGTGGCGGCTAACGCCTGCCGCCACGACTTTCAGGCCCCGCCCCGACTTCCCTTCAGGAGTGATCCGATGAGCCAAGCTTCCTCCAATCTCCCGGTCGACAAGCCCTTTACCCTGGCTGGCCGCACTTACGAATCGCGCCTGCTGGTCGGTACCGGCAAGTACAAGGATCTCGAAGAGACGCGCATCGCCATCGAAGCGTCCGGTGCCGAGATCGTCACCGTCGCGGTGCGCCGTACCAACATCGGCCAGAACCCGGGCGAGCCCAACCTGCTCGAAGTGATTCCGCCGGATCGCTACACCATCCTGCCGAACACAGCGGGCTGCTACGACGCGGTGGAAGCCGTGCGTACCTGCCGCCTGGCCCGGGAGCTGCTGGATGGCCACAATCTGGTCAAGCTGGAAGTCCTTGCTGACCAGAAGACTCTTTTCCCCAATGTCGTGGAAACCCTCAAGGCCGCCGAAGTGCTGGTCAAGGATGGCTTCGACGTCATGGTGTACACCAGCGACGACCCGATCATCGCCCGCCAACTGGCCGAGATCGGCTGCATCGCGGTGATGCCGCTGGCCGGCCTGATCGGCTCGGGTCTGGGCATCTGCAACCCGTACAACCTGCGCATCATCCTGGAAGAAGCCACTGTTCCTGTGCTGGTGGATGCCGGCGTAGGTACCGCCTCTGACGCCACCATTGCGATGGAGCTGGGCTGCGAGGCCGTGCTGATGAACACCGCCATTGCCCACGCGCAGAATCCGGTGATGATGGCCGAAGCGATGAAACATGCCATCGTCGCCGGCCGCCTGGCCTACCTGGCTGGCCGCATGCCGCGCAAGTTGTATGCCAGCGCGTCGTCGCCGATGACAGGTCTTATCAACTAAGCATTTTCCATTCCGACGCGCGGGCCGGTTTGCCAGGGGCAGCCGGCCCGCGCGTGCATTTACCCGCAAGGTCCGAGTCATGAGTGAATCCTTCGAGAACCAGCCCGACGCCGAGAACCGTCCGATGCGCACCATCAAAAGCTTCGTGATGCGTGCCGGCCGCATGACCGAGGGCCAGCAGCGCGGCCTCGACCAGGGCTGGCCGAAGTTCGGCCTGGAACTGGCCGATGGCCTGCAGGACTTCGACCAGGTTTTCGGGCGCAAGGCGCCGCGGACCTTCGAGATCGGTTTCGGTATGGGCCACGCGACCCTGGAAATGGCCGCCGCGGCGCCGGACCAGGACTTCATCGGCGTGGAAGTTCACCGTCCCGGCGTTGGTGCGCTGCTCAACGGCATGCTCACTCAGAACCTGACCAATATCCGCGTCTACAGCTGCGATGCCATCGAGGTGCTGCGCGATTGCGTTGCCGATGCCAGCCTCGACCGCCTACTGCTGTTCTTCCCGGACCCGTGGCACAAGTCGCGCCACCACAAGCGGCGCATCGTGCAGCCGGCCTGGGCTGAGCTGGTGCGGCAGAAGCTGAAGGTCGGCGGTGTGCTGCACATGGCCACTGACTGGGAACAATACGCCGAGCACATGCTGGAAGTGATGAACGCCGCACCCGGCTATCGCAACCAGTCGGCGGATAATACCTACGTACCGCGCCCGGAAGAGCGCCCGGTCACCAAGTTCGAGCGTCGCGGGGAACGACTCGGACACGGTGTCTGGGACCTTAAGTTCGAGCGCGTTGACTGATCCAGTGAAAGGCCTGCGGAGCGGGCCTTTTTCACGGATGAATAGCCAATAGACCGGGATCACCCGGCAGGCCCAGCGGCCACCCTCACCTCCTGAAAAAAAGCGGCACCCGCCGCGGACGAAAATAAGAGTGACGGACAGGAGTTCGTCGCAAAGGAGTCTGCTGTGTTGAAGAATCTTGCTGTACTGCTGATGGCAGGGGCGTGCGCCCTGCCGGCGCAGGCGAAAGTCGAGCCTGCCGAGGCGGCGCGACTGGGCCGCGACCTGACGCCGATGGGGGCGGAGAAGGCCGGCAATGCCAGCGGAAGTATCCCGGCCTGGACCGGGGGCATCACCACTGCACCGGCCGGCTATCAGGTCGGCGCCCATCACATCGATCCGTACGCTGCCGATGCGGTGCAGTACACGATCGACAGCAAGAATCTGGCGCAGTACCAGGCGCTGCTCACTCCGGGCACTCAGGCGCTGCTGCAGGAGAACCCGGATTACTATCTGCGCGTTTTCCCCAGTCGCCGTAGCGCTTCGCTGCCCCAGCGCATCTATGACGCCACTCGCCTCAATGCCGAGAACGCCGAGCTGATCGCAGACGGCAACGGCGTGCAGGGCGCCGCTGCCGGCGTACCGTTCCCGATCCCGAAGAATGGCCTTGAAGCGATCTGGAACCACATCATGCGTTACCGTGGCGAGCAGATTCACATGGTCACCAACCAGGCGGCCGTGCTCTCCAACGGCAGTTACAACCTGCTCAAGCTCGACCGCTATGTGTATTTCAACTACGGCCGCGAGGGCATGACCCCGCAGTACCTGAACAACACCCTGTTCTACTACAAGTACAACGTGGTGGCGCCGGCCAAGCTGGCCGGCTCCGCGCTGGTGGTTCAGGAAACCCTCGACCAGGTGCTGTCGATCCGCAAGGCCTGGCGCTTCAACCGTGGCGAGCGCCGCGTGCGCCGTCTGCCGAGCCTGGCCTACGACACCCTGCAACCGGACACCAATGGCCTGGCCACCGCCGACACCGTGGACGTCTACAACGGCGCCCCGGACCACTACGAGTGGCAACTGCTGGGCAAACGCGAGATGCTGGTTCCATACAACAGCTATGCCGTGCACCAGAAGGGCATCCCGTACGCAGACATCCTGCGCACCAAGACCCTCAACCCTGAGCTGCTACGCTACGAGCCGCACCGTGTGTGGGTGGTCGAGGCGACCCTGCGCAAGGGCATGGGCCATCCGTTCGCCAAGCGCCGCTTCTACCTGGATGAAGACAGCTGGCAGATTCTTGCCTCGGACATCTACAACGCCGACGGCAAGCTGATCCGTGCCCAGGAAGTGCATCCGATCAACTACTACGACGTGCCGATGGTGCTCAGCACCCTGGAGGCGCTGTACGACTTCGAAGGTTCGCGCTACTTCGTCGACGGCCTGGACAACAACGAGCCGATGTACGACTTCCAGATTCCGCTGGGGCCGCGCGACTTCACCCCGCAGGCGTTGCGCCGCGAGGGCAATTGAGTCCAGCAGAGGCCGCCGCGAGGCGGCCTTTGTGTTTCCGGGTGGCGTTGGCCATTGCTGTAGCGAGGGCGTGTGGACTAGACCGGCCGGGCGTCACTCGATCAGTTCTGCTCCCAGCACGGTCGTTTCCGGCATACGCATTGGCGCCGGGCTGATCTGCAGGTACTTGATGCTGGCTCGCGGAATGATCAGCAGATCACCGTCCACCTCGATGCTGATGACTGGTGATTCCATCTGCTTGCGGATGCCGCGAGCGACCTCGGCGGGGTCGTCGCTTTGCTGTGGAAAGCGCAAGGCGAGGCGCTGGCCATCGGCGAAATGCAGATAAAGATGCTTGATCGGCTTCATGTGTCCTCCGGCAGTGGATGGTGGCCGACCGCCGGAGGCACCGCGATCAGCTGCGGTCGGCGATCATGCCAATCACGAAGAACACTAGCAGCAGTACGGGCGCCAGGGTGTAGTTGTTGAAGTAACCCAGCCCCTTGGCCAGCCAGGGCGTGATGAAGACCATCGCCAGGCCGTATCCGACGGCACAGATCAAAACGAACAGCAGCGTGCGGAAGACGAAGTTCAAGCTGCCGATGCGCTGCTGTACCCAGGCATTGATCGCCGGACCGAACAGCACCAGCACGGTCGCCATGATCGCCAGGGCGATATCGGACAGGTGGCCGCGGCACCAGCGGGAAACGGTGGCAATCAGATCGAGCGCGAAGTCCATTGGGGCTCCTAGTGATCAACGGTCGCGGGGAGTGTACACGTCCGCCGCCGGCAGCGTCGCCGGGGCGCTTTTCAGGGCAGAAAACGCTGCAGCAGATCGTTGAGGAACAACTGGCCGCGTTCGGTGGGCGCCAGGCGCAACTGGTCGTCCAGCAGCAGGCCATCCTTGCGCGCCTGTCGGCAGGCGTCGTCGATGCTGGCCAGCGAAAGGCCAGTGCGCTCGGCGAACATAGTGGCGGCGACTCCGTCGGTCAGGCGCAGGGCATTCATCATGAACTCGAACGGCAGGTCGTCCGGCTCCAGCACCCGCTCGCCGGCCTGGAATGGCTTGTCGGGGTTCAGGTAATCCTTCGGCAGCCGGGTCTTCCAGGTGCGCAGGATGCGGCCATCCGGGTTGCTCAGCTTGGCGTGGGCACCGGCGCCGATGCCGAGGAAGTCACCGAACGTCCAGTAATTCAGGTTGTGCCGCGCGCGTTTGCCGCTCTGGGCGTAGGCCGAGGTTTCATACTGGACATAACCCGAGCGGGCGAGAAGCGCCTGGCCGGCTTCCTGGATTTCCCACAGTTGGTCGTCTTCCGGTAGCTCCGGCGGCTGGCTCCAGAACACCGTGTTGGGTTCCATCGTCAGTTGGTACCAGGACAGGTGCGTCGGCGCGAGGGCAGTGGCTTGCTCCAGATCGGCGAGGGCGTCGGCGACGCTCTGCTCCGGCAGGCCGTGCATCAGGTCCAGGTTGAAATTGTCGAAGCCGGCGCGGCGGGCCATGTCGGCGGCGCGGATGGCTTCGTCGCCATCATGGATGCGTCCCAGCGCCTTGAGCTTGGCGGCCTGAAAACTTTGCACGCCGATGGACAGGCGATTGATGCCCAGTGCCCGGTAATCGGCGAACTTGGCCTGCTCGAAGGTGCCGGGGTTGGCTTCCAGGGTGATCTCGATGTCGCCTTCGAAGCCGATCTGGCGCTGCAGTCCGTCGAGGATGCGGCCGAGCGCCTTGGCGGAGAACAGGCTGGGCGTGCCGCCGCCGAAGAAGATCGAGGTCAGCTTGCGGCCATGTATGTATCCGTGGTCGGCTGTCAGGTCTGCCAGCAGCGCCTCGACGTAGGCGTCTTCGGGTAACTCCGGGCCGGCGGCGTGGGAATTGAAGTCGCAATAGGGGCATTTGCGCACACACCAGGGGATGTGTACGTAGGCGGACAATGGGGGAAGCTGGAAAGCTGGGTCGTTGGGCACAGTGACAGGCTTGAATCGTTGGGGTGACTATCGTGGCATGACTTCGCCAAAGTACCAGCGTTGGCAGATGAAGCGCCCATCAGGCTGGTCAGGGTCGGCGCAATCGAGATGGATGCCGAGCTCGGAACTGCCCGGGGCCAACTGAAGCTGCCACTCTTCGGCGAGGCTGGATTTCAGGTGCCGGCTCGTGCCGCCGGGACCTTCCGCTTCTCGCGTGTGACTGGCGAAGTAACCTTCGTCCTTGTAGATACAGATTTCGCTGGTGAAGAAGTCCGGAAGGCAGATAACAGCGGTTATCCGCCAGTCCCTGGCGAACCCGGCCTTGCTCTGCATCAGGTGCTGGCAGGCATTGATCAGCGCTTGCGCGCACTGGGCCTGGATTTCAGGCGTCGTGTGGGGGCCCTGGACAAGGTTGGCCTGGACCGGAATCTTCCAGTTCCAATAGCGCTCGGTCGACGGTACATCGGTTGGGAAATGGCCCTGAAAGCTATCGGCCCACTTCTGAAGCGCGCGCAAGCGGCGCTTCACTCCGCGAAGTTTCTTTCCGCTCTGGAGGAGGCGCCGCCCCAATCAGAGACCCAGCCGCTGTTTCAGCAGGGCCATCGCGCGGGCGCGGTGACTGATCCGGTTCTTGTGCTCGGGCGGCAGTTCGGCGCTGGAGCACCCGGCTTCCGGCACCCAGAACAGTGGGTCGTAGCCGAAGCCGTGTTCGCCGCGTGCGGCACGCAGGATTGTGCCTTCCCAGAGGCCCTCGCAGAGGATCGGCAGCGGGTCTTCTGCGTGGCGAACCAGGGCCAGCACGCTGACGAACTGGGCGCCGCGCTGCCCGTCCGGGACGTCCTTGAGGGCGTCGAGGAGCTTGGCGTTGTTCGCCGCGTCACCTTTGCCGTCGGCGTAGCGCGCGGAGTAGATGCCCGGCGCGCCGCCGAGATAGTCCACCGCCAGGCCCGAGTCATCGGCAAGCGCCGGCAAGCCTGAGATGCGCGCGGCATTGCGGGCCTTGAGGATGGCGTTCTCGACGAACGACAGGCCGGTTTCTTCCGGCTCCACATCGCTGAACTCGCCGATGGAGCGCACCTTCACATGGGCACCGAGCATGGCCTGGAGTTCCTTGAGCTTGCCGGCGTTGTGACTGGCCAGCACCAGTTGTTCGAGCTTGATCATTCGTCGGGGAAGATTTCCTGCATGAAGTCGAAACTCTGCGGAGCTTCGCTTCCGGACTGGACCTGGATGGAGAAGGTCAGGGTTTCGCGGCCTTCGATGGGAAACTGCGCCAGGTTGTAGACGGCGCCTTCCTCGACCACGCGCTTGAAGGTCAGGGGGATGGTCTGTCCCATGAGGTTCTTGGCGCTGCCCGCAACGGTGACATTGGCCGGCTTGCCGGCGGCATCCAGCGGCACGATGTTGACCACGCCTTGGGCCTTGCTGCGCACCACGCCCACGGCCGAGGCGACATTGGGCTGCAGGAAGCTTGAGTTGAACACGCTGTAGTGGACCTGGAGGTCGCCCAGGCGCTTGACCTGTTCGGCAAAGGCGGGTAGGGCGAGGACCAGGCAGGCGATGAAGGTAAGCAGGCGGCGCATGATGTTTCTCCTGGGGTCGATCAGATGGCGATGCGATGGTCTTGCACGCCGGGACCGCTGACCCGGTAGATGCCGATCTCACCCAACAGATTAGGCCAGATTCGCGAGGCCCAGCCATGCTGGTGCTCGTGATCTACCGCCAGCCGGTCCAGTACCTGCGCCTGCTGCTCGTGGCAGAGCGCCTCGAAGTCGCGGAAGGTGCAGAAGTGGATGTTCGGCGTGTTGTACCAAGTGTACGGAAGGAACTCCGACACCGGCATGCGGCCATTGCGCGCGAGGTACCAGCGGCAGCGCCAGTGGCCGAAGTTGGGGAAGGTGATGATGCAGGTCTTGCCAACCCGCAACATCTCCGCCAGGACTTTGTCCGGGTAGCGCAGCGCTTGCAGGGACTGAGTCATCACCACGACATCGAAGCTGTTGCTGGCAAAGTTGCCCAGGCCCTTGTCCAGGTCCTGCTCGATGACGTTGACTCCATGTTCGATGCACTTGGCGATCTTGTCGCTGTCGATTTCCAGGCCGTAGCCACTGACCTGCTTGTGGTCGCGTAGCCAGGCGAGCAGTTCGCCATCGCCGCAGCCCAGGTCGAGCACGCGGCTGCCGGCGGGGATCCAGTCTTGGATGATTTCCAGGTCGGCGCGCATGGTGGTCCTTATACGCTGATGCGGTTCATATAGCCTTTGAAGGCTTGCAGGTAGCGAGGAATCGGCATCAGGAAGGCGTCGTGGCCTTGCGGTGCGTCGATTTCCAGGTAACTGACGTTCTTCTTCGCCGCCAGCAGCGCGTCGACGATCTCCCGCGAACGTGCAGGGGAGAAGCGCCAGTCGGTGGTGAACGACATCAGGCAGAAGTCGGCCTTCACTCCGGCGAGCGTACGCGCCAGGTCGCCGCCGTGGGCCGCGGCGGGGTCGAAGTAGTCCAGCGCCTTGGTCATCAGCAGGTAGGTATTGGCGTCGAAACGGGTAGAGAACTCTTCACCCTGGTAGCGCAGGTAGCTTTCCACCTGGAACTCGACGCTGTGCAGGTCGTAGTTGAGTTTTTCCGACTTCATGTCGCGGCCGAACTTGGCGCCCATCGCGTCATCGGACAGGTACGTTATGTGCCCGACCATCCGAGCCAGGCGCAGGCCGCGCCGAGGAATTACATCGTGTTCCTGGAAGTGGCCGCCGAAGAACTCCGGGTCGGAGAGGATCGCCTGACGCGCGACTTCGTTGAAGGCGATGTTCTGCGCCGACAGCTTGGGCGCGCTGGCAATGCACAGGCAGTGGCGCACGCGCTCGGGGTAGCTGATGGTCCACTGCAGTGCCTGCATGCCGCCCAGGCTGCCGCCGATCACGGCTGCCCACTGCTGTATACCGAGGCGGTCCGCCAGGCGGGCCTGGCTGTGAACCCAGTCTTCTACGGTGACTACCGGGAAGTCCGCGCCATAGGTCTTGCCGGTGGCGGGGTTAGGGCTGGTCGGGCCGGTGGAACCGTTGCAGCCGCCCAGGTTGTTCAGGGCGACGACGAAGAACTTGCGGGTGTCGATGGGCTTGCCCGGACCTATGCAGCTATCCCACCAGCCCGGCTTGCGGTCTTCGGTGCTGTGGTAGCCGGCGGCGTGGTGGTGGCCGGAGAGGGCGTGGCAGATCAGCACGGCATTGCTCGCCGTGGCGTTCAGTTCACCGTAGGTTTCGATCACCAACTGGTATTCGGGCAGCGTCTTGCCACAGGCCAGGGGCAGCGGTTCGCTGAAGTGCAGCGTCTGGGGGGAAACCAGACCTACGGAATCGTCGGGGAAGACTGTAGGCATCGACCCGGCTCAAGAATAAAGGAAGGGCGCCAAGTCTAGGGGTTGATCCGCTTTCGTCGCAAGCCGCGCAGCCTGTCAGGCACGAGAGCGTCGCCACCGGCGGCAAGTGCCGGTGGCGGGACTCAGGCGCGCTGGGAGCCTGGCAGCGTAACGACCTTCGCCTGGCGTTGCAGGGGCGAAGGGCGCCGCAGCAGGCGCAGGATGTCGGACGCTTCGGCCAACTGCTTCTCCAGCTCATCCAGGTAGCGGCCCAGCAGCAGCGTGCGCTGGCGGGCCTGCTGGGTTTCCTGGGCGAGCGCCTTGAGCCGCAGCATATGGGTTTCCAGCAGTTGCTTGTGCTCCAGGCTGTACTGCATCAGCGGCATCAGTGCGTCGGCGGCCCACTGCTCGGCTTCTTCGCGCAGGCGCTGGTGCAGGCCGATCACTTCCTGCGCCACGGTAGCGAAGAAGCGGCGGGTGAGAGTACGTTGCTCGGTGAGCAGGGTCTTCAGGTGCAGGCGGAAGCGGTCGGCCTGCTCCTGCAATTTGGCCAGCTCGCGCAGGTAACGCTCGACGCGGAACTGCGGCGCATCCAGTGCATTGAGCGGGTTTTCCTGGTTATGCCGCTTGTAGATCGCGTCGACCATGCGATTGGCGGTCTGGGCTTCGTGGTGCAGGCTGATCAGGTCGCTCTGCACGGTGCGGAAGAACTGCAGGATGGCCTGGTTGATGCCTACGGTCGTCCAACTGCCGCGCAGCTTGTTGCGCACTCGCGACAGATGCAGTTCGAGACGTTCGGGCAGTACGGCATTGCGCAATTGCTCACCCTGGTGGCGCAGCAGGCGCTGATTGGTCTTCAGGTTGAGCAGACGCTTGTGGTGCTGGCTGTGGTCGTCCTTTGTCCTGGCGGTCAGTTCGAACAGCAGTTGGCCGCTGTCCTGTTGCTGGCTGTTGAGCAGTGCCTGCTGCTCTTTCACTTTCTCCAGGCGAACGCGCAGGGTGTGCTGGCTGTTGTTGACCAACGCCAGCACCTGGCCGAGCACGGCGTCCTCGAGCAGGCGTTCCTTCTGCGCGACTATGCGCTCGCAGAGCAGGTCCTCGAGCGCTTCCATCTGGCTGCGGGCGAGCAATTCGCGGTCGCCGCGAACCTTGGCCAGCAGAGCCTGCTTGGCCGACAGCGGCAGCACGTCGTCGCGGGCGATGCCCAGTTGGCGCGCGGTGGTGTCCTGGATCTGGCGGATGGCGTTCTGCATGAAGCTCTCGCCGGCGAGGTCGTCCCACAGTACGTCGATCTTGTTCAGCACCGCGTACAGCGTTGTGTGGTTGTCTTCGCCAAGCTGGCGGATGTGGTTCTGCCAGATCGCCATGTCGGAGGCGGTGACGCCCGTGTCCGCAGCGAGCAGGAAGAGGATCGACTGTGCCGCAGGGAGCATCGACAGGGTCAGCTCGGGCTCGCTGCCCAGTGCGTTCAGGCCGGGAGTATCGAGAATGCGCAGACCCTGGCGCAGCAGCGGATGGTCGAAGTTGACCAGCGCATGGCGCCAGGCCGGTACCAACACCATGCCGGGCTTGTCGGTGGCTTCCAGCATGTCCGGGTGGAAGCCCAACTGGATCGCCTGTTCCACCGGCAATGGCTTGGTCTTGGCAACCTGAGCGAACGCCTGGGCCATGTTGGCCGGGTCGGAGGTGTCCAGCGGGATGTTCACCCAGTGCCGTGGAATGCGCTTGAACTGCGCGACGCTGGCATCGGCCACGCGGGTTTCTATCGGCAGAAGGCGGATGTAGGGGCGTTCCGAACGGGGATCGAAGAACAGCTCGGTGGGGCACATGGTGGTGCGTCCGGCCTGGGACGGCAGCATGCGCCGGCCATAGCCGGAGAAGAACAGGCTGTTTATCAGCTCGGTCTTGCCGCGCGAGTATTCGCCGACGAAGGCCAGGGTAATGTGATCGACCCGCAGCAGGCGCAGAGTACGTTCGAGGCGGCTCTCGATGTCCGGCGTGTTCAGCCGGCAACGCTCCAGCCAGCTGCGATAGCGGGTGATCTCGCGGACCAGTTCCCGCTTCCAGGTAACGTAGGCGTCGATCTGCTGACTGAGTCGTTCCATGCTCATTCAGGCGTTCCTTTGGCTGGCGCATCCTGCGCGGGGATGGGTGCGGTGAATTATGCGACGAGAAGCAATAGCGTCAATTGGCCCCCATCACATTACCGTGTGTAAGGTCGGCCAAGGCTACCGAGCGGTAATCCCCAACTCTTCCGGCAGCCGGGTCGGACTCGGGATGCGCACGCGCTTCTGGCGATTGAGTTCGCCGCTTTCCAGCTTGACCGTGCTCTTGGGGACGCCGAATGCCTTGCCAAGGAACGCCAGCAGGTGGGCGTTGGCCTTGCCCTCCACGGGCGGCGCGGTGAGGCGGATTTTCAGGCGCTCGCCATGCAGCCCGGCGAACTCGTCGCGGCTCGCCTTGGGCTGCAGGTGGCAGTCGAGGATCAGGTCCTCGCCGTCCCAGTGATAGAACGGCATGCCGATTACATGAAGGGGCTGAGAATCTGCGGCATCCCGGTCATCGCCGCCAGGTTGCCGATGACCAGCATGTCGATCAGCTTCAGTGCGATGAACGCGAAGATCGGCGAAATATCCAGCCCGCCCAGGTTCGGCAGCAGCCTGCGGAACGGCGCCAGGAACGGCTCGCAGATCTGGTTCACCAACTGGGCGCCGGGGTTGTAGCTGCCAGGAGCGACCCAGGAGAGGATCACACTGATGATCAGGGCGAAGAAGAATACCTTGAGGAACAGCGACGTCACCGCGATCACCGACCACACCAGCAGTTGCAGGATGTAGCCGCCGACGCCGTAGCCCATCAGGGTCAGCGTGACGACCATCAGTACCAGTTGGACCAGGATGGCCAGCACCAGCGAGGCGAAGTCGACGCCACCGAAGCCTGGAATGATCCGGCGCAGCGGGTTGAGCAACGGCTTGGTGGCGCGCACGATGAACTGGCTGAGCGGATTGTAGAAGTCCGCGCGGACCAGTTGCAGGATGAAGCGCAGCAGAACGATCAGCAGGTAGAGGCTGCCCAGGGTCTGGATGACATAGATGGCAGCGGTGGAAAGACCGGTCATTGAGGGCTCCTTGTCATTGACCCAGTTGTTCGGCGAGTTCCGCGGAGCGGTGGTCGGCGGCACCTACCGCTTTCTCCACCAGTGCCTCGAAACCGTTGGCCTGGAAAGTCTTGATCGCCGCTTCCGTGGTGCCATTGGGCGAGGTCACGCGGCGGCGCAGTTCGGCCGGATCGACATCGCTGGCGGTCGCCATCCGGGCGGCGCCCAGCGCGGTCTGGCGCGCCAGGCGGCCAGCGACGTCGCGGGACAGGCCGAGCTTCTCACCGGCGGCGGTCATGGCTTCCATCAACAGGAAGAAGTAGGCCGGACCACTGCCGGAAACGGCGGTCACCGCGTCGATCTGTCTTTCCTCGTCGAGCCACAGGGCGATGCCGACGGCGGACAGCAACTGTTCTGCCTGCTCGCGCTGCGCCACGCTGACGCTGGCGTTTGCGTACAGGCCGCTGGCGCCCAGGCCGACCAGCGCCGGCGTGTTGGGCATGCAGCGGACGATGGCGCGAGGCTTGCCTGCCACGGCGCCGAGCCATCGCTCCAGGCTCGCGCAGGGAATACCGGCGGCGATGGAGATGATCAGCGCGTTTTCCGATAGTGCCGGCGCCAGCGCCTGGCAGACGTCCTTCATGACCTGCGGCTTGACCGCCAGGACCACCACGTTGGCGCCGATCACGGCGGCGGCGTTGTCGGCGACGACTTCGATGCCGTGCTCGGCGGTGACTTTCGCGCGCTGCTCGGCGCCGGGATCGCTGGCGCGGATGTCGCTCGCGGCGACACCTTTGCCGCGCAGGCCGCCGATGAGACTGGCGGCCATGTTGCCGGCGCCGATGAAGGCAATGCGGGTGCTGCTCATGGAGTCTCTTCCTTTAATCAGTGCGATACACCGTAGTCGCGGGCGCCAAACAGGGCGGTGCCGATCCGCACCCAGGTCGCGCCTTCGGCCACGGCGGCTTCGAGGTCATGGCTCATGCCGATGGACAGGGCGTCCAGGCCGAGGTTCAGGGCAAGCATCAGCTCGCGCAGGCGGGCAAATGCGGCATGTTGCGCGGCAACGTCTTCGGTCGGCTCGGGAATCGCCATCAGGCCGCGCAGTTTCAAATGGGGCAGTTGCGCCACGGCCTGTGCCAGCGCGGGCAACTCATCGGGGGCGCAGCCAGACTTGCTGTCTTCGCCGCTGACGTTCACCTGCAGCAGGATGTTCAGCGGTGGCAGGCTGGCTGGGCGCTGTTCGGAAAGCCGCTGGGCGATCTTCAGCCTGTCCACCGAGTGAACCCAGTGGAAGTGTTCGGCGATGGGGCGGGTCTTGTTGGACTGGATCGGCCCGATGAAGTGCCAGGTCAGTGCCAGGTCGGCCAGTTCCGCCTGCTTGGCCAGCGCTTCCTGCAGGTAATTCTCGCCGAAATCGGCCAGTCCGCAGGCATGGGCTTCACGGATGTCGGCGGCAGGTTTTGTCTTGCTCACCGCCAGCAATTCGACCGACCCGGGGGCGCGGCCATAAGCTTGCTCCGCCTCACGGATGCGTGCGCGAACCTTTGCAATATTCTCTGCTATCGTGGACATTACCTGCGCTCTACCGCCCGGCTGCTGCGAGTTCTGCGGCATTCTACCTGCTTGCTCTAGATTGGGGAGTCCCATGGATATTACCGAGTTGCTCGCCTTCAGCGCCAAGCAAGGCGCTTCGGACCTGCACCTCTCGGCCGGTCTGCCGCCGATGATCCGCGTCGACGGCGATGTCCGCCGGATCAACCTGCCACCCCTGGAGCACAAGCAGGTTCACGCGCTGATCTACGACATCATGAATGACAAGCAGCGCAAGGATTTCGAGGAATTCCTGGAGACCGACTTCTCGTTCGAAGTCCCCGGGGTCGCCCGTTTCCGGGTCAACGCATTCAACCAGAACCGCGGCGCCGGCGCCGTGTTCCGGACCATTCCCTCCAAGGTACTCACGATGGAGGACCTGGGCATGGGAGAAGTGTTCAAACGTGTTTCAGATGTCCCGCGCGGCCTGGTGCTGGTCACCGGCCCGACCGGTTCCGGCAAGTCCACCTCGCTCGCCGCGATGCTCGACTACCTGAACAACACCAAGTACAGCCACATCCTCACTGTCGAAGACCCCATCGAATTCGTCCACGAATCGAAGAAGTGCCTGGTCAACCAGCGCGAGGTGCACCGTGACACGCTGGGCTTCAACGAGGCCCTGCGCTCGGCGCTGCGTGAAGACCCGGACATCATCCTGGTGGGCGAGATGCGTGACCTGGAGACCATCCGCCTGGCGCTGACCGCCGCGGAAACCGGCCACCTGGTATTTGGCACCCTGCACACCACCTCCGCGGCCAAGACCATCGACCGTATCGTCGACGTGTTCCCCGCCGAAGAAAAATCGATGGTCCGCTCCATGCTCTCCGAATCTCTGCAGGCGGTGATTTCCCAGACCCTGCTGAAGAAGATCGGTGGCGGCCGGGTGGCGGCCCACGAGATCATGATCGGCACCCCGGCCATTCGTAACCTGATCCGTGAGGACAAGGTCGCACAGATGTACTCGTCGATCCAGACCGGCGGTGCGATCGGCATGCAGACTCTCGACATGTGCCTCAAGGGCCTGGTCGCCAAGGGGCTGGTCACCCGTGACGCGGCGAAAGAAAAAGCCAAGATCCCGGAAAACTTCTGATTCTCCGGGCCCTCGCGGCCCGGCGCACGGAGCGCGCCACACGCACTCGCTCCGTGATCCGACAGCTTTGTCGCAGCCAGCGTGAACTCGGCGAGAATGATCATGGAATTCGAGAAACTGCTGCGCCTGATGGTGGAAAAGGGAGCTTCCGACCTTTTCATCACCGCCGGCGTTCCCCCGTCGATGAAGGTCAACGGCAAGGTGTTGCCAGTGACCAAGACTGCGCTGTCGCCGGAGCAGACCCGTGAGACCGTGCTCTCGGTGATGAACGAGCAGCAGCGCCGCGACTTCGCCGAGAACCACGAGTGCAACTTCGCCATCAGCGCCCGCGGAGTCGGCCGTTTCCGGGTCAGCGCCTTTTACCAGCGCAACCTGGTGGGCATGGTGCTGCGTCGGATCGAGACCAGTATCCCGACCATCGAGGATCTGAAGCTTCCGGAAATCCTCAAGAAGCTGGCGATGACCAAGCGCGGCCTGGTGATCTTTGTCGGTGCCACCGGCACCGGTAAGTCCACGTCGCTGGCGGCGATGATCGGCTATCGCAACAAGAACTCCACCGGCCACATCATCTCCATCGAAGACCCCATCGAGTACATCCACCAGCACCAGGGCTGCATCGTCACCCAGCGTGAGGTGGGCCTGGATACCGATTCCTTCGAAGTTGCCTTGAAGAACACCCTGCGCCAGGCGCCGGACGTGATCATGATCGGTGAGGTGCGCTCCCGTGAGACGATGGACCACGCCGTGGCCTTCGCCGAAACCGGCCACCTCTGCCTGGCCACGCTGCACGCCAACAACGCCAACCAGGCGCTGGAGCGGATCATTCACTTCTTTCCGGCGGATCGTCACGGGCAGGTGTGGATGGACCTGTCGTTGAACCTCAAGGCCATCGTCGCCCAGCAACTGGTGCCGACCCCGGACGGCAAGGGCCGTCGCGCGGTGATCGAGGTGCTGCTCAATACCCCGCTGGCAGCCGACCTGATCCGCAAGGGCGAGGTGCACGAGCTCAAGCCGCTGATGAAGCGCTCCACCGAGCAGGGTATGCAGACCTTCGACCAGGCGCTGTATCAGCTCTACACCCAGGGCGAGATCACCTATGAGGATGCGCTGGCCTACGCCGACTCGGCGAACGACCTGCGCCTGATGATCAAGCTGGGCTCGGAAACCGACGCCGACCATCTCTCCACCATGACCCAGGGGCTGACCCTGGAACTCAGCGACGACGACCCCAACCGGCGCCTGCGCTGATGTGAAAAGCCCGCCTCGTGCGGGCTTTTCGTTTAACCTGCGCGGAGGCAATCGCAAATGGAGAACGGCATGTCCGCCACCCCAGATACTCACAGCAAGGTCATCGGCTACCTGCTCTGGCTTTTCGGCTTCACCGGTTCCCACCGTTTCTACTACGGCCGGCCGATCACCGGAACCATCTGGTTCTTCACCTTCGGCCTGTTCTTCATCGGCTGGATCATTGACCTGTTCCTCATCCCCTCGATGGACGATGCCGCTGACCAGCGCTACCGCTCCGGCGGCATCGACTACAACGTCGCCTGGATTCTGCTGACCTTCCTGGGCGTGTTCGGCGTGCACCGCATGTACATGGGCAAATGGATCACCGGCCTGCTCTACCTGCTGACCGGTGGTCTGTTCCTGATAGGCGTGCTGTATGACTTCTGGACGCTGAACAGCCAGATTTCCGAGCGCAACGGCCCGCAGCGAATCTGATCCACGCGCAGCGCTCGCTCTCGTAGAAGCGGGCTCTGTCCGCGATAGCCTCGGGCAGGGGGCTGGTCGCGGAAGGCGTCCGCTCCTGCCACTACAGCTCTCCGCCGTCTTTCGTCGCACGCGCCTGGCGATCCCATCGCCGCGCGCCTAAGGTCAGGAAGACAGTAGCAGGCACCGTCGGGCGACCCCCAAGGTGCCGAGGAGGAGTGGCTGCCATGAGCAACGAATCCCGCCCTGCGGTGCTCGACCTGATCGGCAATACCCCACTGGTCCGCGTCACGCGCTTCGATACCGGGCCTTGCACGTTGTTCCTCAAGCTCGAATCGCAGAACCCCGGCGGCTCCATCAAGGACCGCATCGGCGTCGCCATGATCGAAGCCGCCGAGCGCGATGGCAGGCTCAGGCCCGGCGGCGTGATCGTCGAGGCCACCGCCGGGAACACCGGGTTGGGCCTTGCGCTGGTCGGACGCGCCAAGGGCTATCGCGTGGTGCTGGTGGTGCCGGACAAGATGTCCACCGAGAAGGTCCTGCATCTGCGGGCGATGGGGGCCGAAGTGCACATCACCCGCTCGGATGTCGGCAAGGGCCATCCGGAGTACTACCAGGACGTTGCCGCGCGTCTGGCCAGGGAACTGCCCGACGCCTTCTTTGCCGATCAGTTCAACAACCCGGCCAATCCGCTGGCACACGAATGCGGCACCGCGCCGGAAATATGGGCGCAGACAGGGCACGACCTGGATGCCATCGTGGTCGGCGTTGGTTCCGGCGGCACGCTTACCGGCCTGACACGCTTTTTCCAGAAAGTACAGCCGGACCTTGAGATCGTGCTGGCCGACCCGGTCGGATCCATCATGGCCGAGTACTCGCGCTCCGGCCTGTTGGGCACACCCGGCTCCTGGGCAGTGGAAGGCATCGGCGAAGACTTCGTGCCGTCCATCGCCGATCTTTCCAGCGTCCGCCACGCCTACTCGATCAGCGATGAAGAGAGCTTCAGTACTGCCCGCGCGCTGCTGTGCAACGAAGGCATAGCTGCCGGCTCCTCCACCGGAACGCTGCTTGCCGCCGCGTTGCGCTTCTGTCGCGAACAGACCGAGCCCCGGCGCGTCGTCAGCCTGGTTTGCGACACCGGTACGCGCTACCTGTCGAAGATCTACAACGACCAATGGATGACTGACCAGGGCTTGTTGCAGCGCAAGCGCTACGGCGACCTGCGCGATATCGTGGCGCGACGTTTCGAGGAGGGGCGAGTGGTCAGCGTCGGCCCCGGCGACACACTGCTCACGGCGTTCCAGCGCATGCGCCTGGCGGATGTCTCGCAGTTGCCGGTGCTGGATAGCGGGCGGCTGGTGGGCGTGATCGACGAGTCCGACATTCTGCTGGGCGTGCACGACGATCCCGGCCATTTCCGCTGCGACGTTGCCAGCGCCATGAGTGACGCTCCGGAAACCCTCGCGCCCGGCGCCAGCCTCGCCGAGCTGGAAGCGGTGCTCGGTCGAGGGCTGGTCGCCATCATCGCCGACGCATCCGGCTTCCACGGACTCATTACCCGATTCGACCTGCTCAACCATCTGCGGAGGACTCTCGCATGAGCCAGCACGACGACCGCCTCGGTTTCGCCACCCGGGTGATTCATGCCGGGCAGGAACCCGACCCGTCCACCGGGGCGATCATGCCGCCGATCTACGCCAACTCCACCTATCGCCAGGACAGTCCCGGCGTGCACAAGGGGCTGGACTACGGGCGCTCGCACAACCCCACGCGCTGGGCGCTGGAGCGCTGCGTGGCAGACCTGGAGGGTGGCAGCAAGGCGTTCGCCTTCGCCTCCGGGCTGGCGGCGATTTCAGCAGTGCTGGAGCTGCTCGACGCGGGATCGCACGTCGTTTCCGGCAACGACCTCTACGGCGGCACCTTCCGCCTGTTCGAGCGCGTGCGCCGGCGCAGCGCCGGGCATGATTTCCACTTCGCCGACCTGGCCCAGCCTGGCGCTCTGGAGGCGGCGATTACCGACAAGACCCGCATGGTCTGGGTGGAAACCCCGAGCAACCCGCTGCTGCGCCTGACTGACCTTGCCGTCATCGCCCGCACCTGCCGCGAGCGCGGCATCCTCTGCGTGGCCGACAACACCTTCGCCAGCCCTTATGTGCAGCGCCCGCTGGACTTGGGGTTCGACATCGTCGTGCACTCCACCACCAAGTACCTCAACGGTCACTCCGATGTCATCGGCGGCATCGCCATCGTCGGCGACAACCCCGACCTCGCCGAGCGTCTGGGCTTCCTGCAGAACTCGGTAGGCGCCATCGCCGGCCCGTTCGACGCCTTCCTCACCCTGCGTGGGGTGAAGACTCTGGCGCTGCGCATGGAGCGCCACTGCGTCAATGCGCTGGAGCTGGCCAAGTGGCTGGAGCAGCAGCCGCAGGTTAGGCGCGTCTACTACCCCGGCCTGGCCTCGCACCCGCAGCACGAACTGGCGCGCAGGCAGATGAAGGGCTTCGGCGGGATGATCTCGCTGGACCTGGATACCGATCTGGCGGGTTCGAAGCGTTTCCTGGAGAACGTCCGACTGTTTGCCCTGGCGGAAAGTCTCGGCGGCGTGGAAAGCCTGATCGAACATCCGGCGATCATGACCCATGCCAGCATCCCGCCGGAAAACCGCGCGGCGCTTGGCATTGGCGATTCGCTGATTCGCCTGTCGGTGGGCGTAGAGGATGTGGAGGATCTGCGCGCCGACCTGGCCAAGGCGCTGGCGATGATTTGAAATTCAGGGTGCCGGATGGGGGCCGTTCCGCTCCACCGATCCTGCGTCTGGTGCATTCCGAAAGACGGGGCCCGCCGCGAAGGATTTCGCAGACAAGCTCGACCCCGCATGAGGTTCGCCGCATCAAAAGAGAAAGCCCGCCGATTGGCGGGCTTTTTCATGCAACAGCGCAGCGTTACACCGCGTGGACGATATGCCCGTCCACCAGGGTGCAGCGCACCACGCTCGGCAGGCAGTGGCCGAGGAACGGGCAGTTCTGGCCACGTGAGTGCCAGGTCTCACCTGCGAGGGTCTGGCCGTCGGCCTCGAACAGCACCACGTCGGCAGCCGCGCCCACTGCCAGCTTGCCGGCCGGCAGGCGCAGCGCCGCGGCTGGGCCGCTGGATAGGCGTTCGAGCAGTGTCGGCAGGTCGAGCAGGCCGTCCTGAACCAGCGTCATCGCCAGTGGCAGCAGCAGTTCGACGCTGCTGATGCCAGGGTCGGTCGCTGCGAACGGTGCGTTCTTGGCGTCCGCTTCGTGGGGCTGGTGATGGCTGGCGATGGCCTGGATCACACCGCTCTTCACCGCTTCGCGCAGGGCGTCGCGGTCCTTGTGGGAGCGCAGCGGCGGCTGTACGTGGTACAGGCTGGAGAAGTCCGCCAATGCCTCGTCGGTGAGGATCAACTGGTACAGCGCGACGTCGGCGGTGACCGGCAGGCCGCGAGCCTGGGCCTGGGCTATCAGTTCGACGCCGCGGGCGCTGGTCAGTTGACTGAAGTGAGCGCGCACGCCGGCCTGTTCGACCAGCAGCAGGTTGCGCGCCAGCGCCACGGTCTCGGCGGTTTCCGGGATGCCGGCCAGGCCACGGAAGCTGGCGGTCGGGCCTTCGTGGGCAAGGCCGCCTTCGGCCAGGTCGGCGTCCTGGGAGGTGAAGATCACAGTCAGGTCGAAGGTGGCTGCGTATTCCAGCGAGCGCAGCAGAACGCGGTTGCTGGCCATCGGCGCCAGGCCGTTGGTGAAGGCTACGCAGCCTGCGTCGCGCAGGGCGACCAGCTCGGACAGTTGCTCGCCGGCCAGGCCCTTGGTCAGCGCCCCAATGGGGAAGACCTTGGCATTGCCGGCTTCGCGGGCACGGTCGAGGATCAGTTCGGCGACGGCGGGGGTATCCAGCACCGGCCTGGTCTGCGGCGGGAAGCACAGGCTGGTGACGCCACCGGCGGCGGCGGCGCGGGTTTCGCTCTCGATACTGCCCTTGCGGCTATAGCCCGGCTCGCGCAGGGCGACGCTCAGGTCCACCAGGCCGGGCGCGGCGATCAGGCCGGCTGCGTCGATTTCCTGGGCGGCGTGGAAACCTTCGGGAGCGTCGCCGATAGCGACGATGCGGCCGGCCTCGATGTGCAGGTCGCAGATCTTGTCCAGGCCGGCGGCCGGGTCGATCAGGTGGGCGCCACGAATACTGACGGTCATTGCGCGTCCTCCTGTTCCAGCTGTCGTTGGGCGTTCTGGCCGCTCATGGCCATGGAGAGCACGGCCATGCGGATGGCGATGCCGTAGGTGACCTGATTGAGGATCACCGACTGCTCGCCGTCGGCGACAGCGGAATCGATCTCCACTCCACGGTTGATCGGGCCGGGGTGCATGACGATGGCGTCGGGCTTGGCCAGCTTCAGGCGCTTCCGGGTCAGACCATAGAGCCTGAAGAACTCGCCCTCGCTGGGTAGCAGGCCGCCAGCCATGCGCTCGCGCTGCAGGCGCAGCATGATGATCACGTCGACGTCCTTCAAGCCCTCGTTGGCGTCGGTGTAGACCTTCACGCCGTACTGCTCTTCCAGCCCCACCGGCAGGAGGGTGCGCGGGGCGATGACGCGGATGTCCGGGCAGCCCAGCGTCTTCAATGCCAGCATGTCGGAGCGTGCGACGCGCGAGTGCAGGATGTCGCCGACGATGGCGACCGAGAGGTTCTCGAAGCTGCCCTTGTGGCGGCGGATGGTGAGCATGTCGAGCATGCCCTGGGTCGGGTGGCCGTGGCGACCATCGCCGCCGTTGATCACGGCGACATTGGGGCTGACGTGCTCGGCAATGAAATGCGCGGCACCCGAGTCGCTGTGGCGCACGACGAACATGTCGGCAGCCATCGCTTCCAGGTTGCGCAGGGTATCGGTGAGGGTTTCGCCCTTGCTGGTCGAGGAGGTCGATACGTTCAGCGAGATGACGTCAGCGGACAGACGCTGGGCGGCAAGCTCGAAGGTGGTACGAGTGCGCGTGGAGTTCTCGAAGAACACGTTGCACACGGTCTTGCCACGCAGCAGCGGGACTTTCTTCACCGCGCGGGCGCCGACTTCGAGGAAGGAGTCGGCGGTATCGAGGATTTCGGTCAGCAGTTCGCGGGACAACCCGTCGAGCGAGAGAAAGTGGCGCAGCTGGCCCAGATCGTTGAGCTGCAGCGGGCGCTTGGCGTCGGTCGGCATGTGGCAGGCCCTGAAAGTAGGAGGTGGATGTCCGGGCGCGCGGGGTTACAGCGCTGGGCTGAGAAGCGTGCGCTCGAGGACGAGTGGTGCGGGACCACGCAATTTTACCCGCTCGTTGGGGGCCAGCGACAGGGTTTCGCCGACCACATCCGGACGAATCGGCAGTTCGCGGGCGTTCAGGTCGAGCAGGCAGACCAGAGTTACGCTGGCCGGACGCCCATAGTCGAACAGTTCGTTGAGCGCCGCGCGAATGGTACGGCCGCTCATCAGCACGTCATCCACCAGCACCAGATGCTGGCCATCGATGTCGAACGGCAGTTCCGACGGGCGCACCTGTGGGTGCAGGCCGCTGCGGGTGAAGTCGTCGCGGTAGAAGGATACGTCGAGGATGCCGAGGATCTCGTCGCTACCCAGTTCCTTGAGCAATTGCTGGGCGACCCAGATGCCGCCGGTGTGGATGCCGACGAAGCGCGGCGAGTCGATACCGCGTTGCGCCAGGTAGTTGCGCAGGTCGGTAGCCATGCGGGGGAGGAGTTCGGCGGGGCTGGGCAGGGTCATGACGTCTCCGGTTCGGTTGGCGAGGCCACCCGGCGCGGGCGGCCATCGGGGCGGACCGTTCCGGGAAGGAGTGGTCCGGCAAGCTTAGTGGGTTTCGCACCCTTGGCGCTGCCATAGGTCAAGGGTGCGCTGCCGCGGATCAGGCGGGGGGATGTTCGGCCAGCCAGCCCTCCAGCAACAGGGCGGCGGCCAGGGCGTCCACTGGCCGCTCGCGGTAGCCGTCGCGCTGGCCCTGTGCCAGGCGTTCACCCTTGGCTGCGTAAGTGGTCAGGCGTTCGTCGTGGGTATGAACCGGCAGGTTGTAGCGGCCATTCAGGCGGCGTGCGAACTTCTCGGCGCGCTCGCTCATCTCGCTGGGGGTGCCGTCCATGTTCAGCGGCAGGCCGACGACGATGGCGTCGGGCTGCCATTCCTTTATCAGTGCTTCGACGCGATTCCAGTCCGGCACGCCGTTCTGCGCCTTGAGCACGCAGAGCTCGCGGGCCTGGCCGGTGATGGCCTGACCGACCGCGACGCCGATCTGTTTGGTCCCGTAGTCGAAACCGAGCAGCAGACGCAGGGGCTTGGCGCTCATCAGGCGTGCCCGGCCTGGGCAGTGAGCAGGTTGAGGTTGACGCCCAGGCGTTCGGCGGCGGCGGAGAGGCGCTGCTCGGTCGGCGTGTCGAAGAGTACCGCCGGGTCAGCCGGGCATGTCAGCCAGGCGTTGTCGGCGAGTTCCGCTTCCAGTTGGCCCGCGTCCCAGCCAGCGTAGCCGAGGGTTATCAGGTGTTGGGCGGGCCCGCTGCCGTCGGCGATGGCGAACAGCACGTCCTGAGACGTAGAGAGCGACAGTTCGCCCAGTTCCAGTGTGGCCTGATAGGTGCGTCCGGCCGGGTGGAGAACGAAACCTCGGTCGGTCTGTACCGGCCCGCCGCTGTAGATGGTGACGCCCTGGCAGCGCGCTGGTGGCAGCTCGTCCGGGCGCAACTGTTCGAGCACGTCGGAGAGACTCAGGCCGCTGGGGCGATTGATCACCAGGCCCATCGCACCCTGATCGTTGTGTTCGACGAGGTAGGTGACAGTCTGGGCGAAGTTCGGGTCCACCATGTGCGGCATGGCAATCAGGAAGTGATGCTTGAGAGAACTGGGGGCTGCGCTTTTCATGCTGGCTAGTTTCAGGCCTGTGGCCTGGCGGAGCAAGACTGGAAAGTGCCAGTGGGGGAGTATTACCGGCTGGAGAGGCGGTCGCCGCGCTCGAAGCGCCAGGTGCGGATGATTTCCAGGCGGTCGATGTCCGAAAGATCGCCACTGAAGGGGGCGAACGGTGCGGCCAGGCGGACGATACGCTGGGCTGCCTGGTCGAGCGTGGGCTGACCGGAGGATTCCAGCACCTGCACTTCGTAGAGCGAACCATCGCGGTTGATCGATACCAGCAGGCGCAGGCTGCCATAGATGCGTTGGCGACGGGCTTCGTCCGGGTAGTTCAGGTTGCCGATGCGCTCGATCTTCTTGCGCCACTCTTCCTTATACCAGGCGCCCTTGTCGCGCATGGTCGAGGCGGCGCTCAGGCGGTGGATGCGTGGGCGCTTGGCATAGGCCTGCTGCTCGCGGGCCAGGTCGGCTTCAAGGCTGGAGATCTGCGCAGACAACTGGCTGGAGTCGAACTGCGGGGCTGGCTTGGCGACGTTTTCCGCCTTTGGTGTCTGCGGCTTGGCCTGCACCTTGTCCGGACGCGGGCTGCGGGTGGCAACGGCGGTCTTGGGCGATTCCGGGCTCGTGGCCTGCTTCGGCGTAGCCGGCGGCGCGACCTTCTTCACCTCGGTGTCGTGGAACGGCGCCTGCTCGGTGGTCTTGGGAACCGCCTTGTGCTCCAGGGTACCGCTGCCCTGCTGGTTCATCTGGGCGAGGTAGTCGGCCTTTTCGGGCGCTTTTTCGCTCTTGAAGCTGGCGAGGGTGATCTCCAGGGTTTTGCTCTGCTGGCTCGGCGCGGGCATGGTGAAGCCCACGCCGAGGAGCACGGCCACATGCAGAATGGCCGCGACGAACAGGGTGAAACCCAGCCGGTCCGCCGGGCGTACGCCGGAGGACACAGGGAAGTCTGGATGGGTTGCAGCGTTCATCGCGGGTCGCATAGGCCAAAGTTGGCGAAGTCTGCCGACGAGTATTGGAAAAGTCTATGACGCACTGCGCGCCTTGAGCTTTTCCTCGATGACCGTCATCAGTCGTTCGCCGATGCGGGTGTCGTAGGCGGAATCGATTTCGCGGATGCAGGTCGGGCTGGTCACGTTGATCTCGGTGAGGTTCTCGCCGATCACGTCCAGGCCGACGAACAGCAGGCCGCGCTTGCGCAGTTCCGGGCCGACTTCACTGGCGATCCAGCGATCGCGCTCTGACAGCGGCTGAGCCACGCCGCGACCGCCGGCGGCCAGGTTGCCGCGAGTCTCGCCCTGGGCCGGGATGCGCGCCAGGCAGTATTCCACCGGCTCGCCATCGATCATCAGGATGCGCTTGTCGCCGTCCTTGATCGCCGGCAGGTAGCGCTGCGCCATGATCTGCTGGCGGCCATGCTGGGTAAGGGTTTCGAGGATCACCGAAAGGTTCGGGTCGCCTTCGCGGTGGCGGAAGATCATCGATCCGCCCATGCCATCGAGGGGTTTGAGAATGATGTCACGATGCTCCGAGGCAAACTCGCGCAGAATGTCTGGCCGTCGGCTTACTACCGTCGGGGGAGTGCACTGGGGAAACAGGGTTGCGAACAGCTTCTCGTTGCAGTCACGCAGACTCTGCGGACGGTTCACGATCAGAGTGCCGGAGCGTTCGGCCTGTTCCAGCAGGTAGGTGGAGTAGACGAACTCGTTGTCGAAGGGCGGATCCTTGCGCATCAGAATTACGTCGAGGTCCGACAGCGGCAGATCAGCTTCCTCTCCCAGTTCGAACCAGTGTGAAGCGTCGTAGAACACCTTGAGAGGGCGCATGCGGGCGCGAGCCTCGCTCGCTTTCTGGTAAAGGTCCTGCTGTTCCATGTAGAACAGCGACCAACCGCGAGCCTGGGCTGCCAGGAGCATGGCCAGGGAGCTGTCCTTCTTGAAGTTGATCTGCGCGATGGGGTCCATCACGATCCCGAGACGTACGCTCATGGGATGTCCTCACTAGGCTGGAAGGTGCGGCGAAGACCGCTACCGGAACGACGAAAAAAGGAAGCTCAGGGTGGCGCTGGATATGCGCTCGGTCAAGGAAAAAGCCTGCGGGTTTGGGGTGTTATGGCCGGAAATTGCGGGGCGTGGTAAAGATTCTGACGATTGTGGTAAAAGGTTCCCACGATTGGGTCGCAGCCCGACGGTGGCAGGGTGTTCGCGCCCTGATATAAAAAAGCGGAATAACGATTCACCGAGATGGTAAGGGCGAACATGGAACAGCATTCCGACGGTTTGAAAGTGATGGTGATCGACGACTCCAAGACGATTCGTCGCACTGCGGAAACCCTGCTGAAGAAAGTGGGCTGCGATGTCATCACAGCCATCGATGGCTTCGACGCGCTGGCGAAGATCGCCGATACCCATCCGAACATCATTTTCGTCGACATCATGATGCCGCGCCTGGATGGCTATCAGACCTGCGCCCTGATCAAGAACAACAGTGCATTCAAATCCACGCCGGTGATCATGCTGTCCTCCAAGGACGGCCTGTTCGACAAGGCCAAGGGTCGAATCGTCGGTTCCGATCAGTACCTCACCAAGCCCTTCAGCAAGGAAGAACTGCTCGGCGCGATCAAGACTCATGTGCCCGACTTCACCCCGGTGGAGCACGCTTCCTGAAGTCCGGCTCCGCGCCGGTGACGCCTTTTCCGTATGGGGACCCCAATGGCTCGAA
Organism: Pseudomonas triclosanedens; assembly: GCF_026686735.1. Lineage (NCBI taxonomy): Bacteria > Pseudomonadati > Pseudomonadota > Gammaproteobacteria > Pseudomonadales > Pseudomonadaceae > Pseudomonas > Pseudomonas triclosanedens. The sequence continues at coordinate 480,671 of NZ_CP113432.1, forward strand.
TTCTGATTGTTGATGATTCTCCGACCGAGATGTACAAGCTGACCGCGATGCTGGAAAAGCATTCGCACCAGGTGCTCAAGGCCGAGAACGGTGCCGATGGCGTGGCGCTTGCCCGCCAGGAGAAACCGGACGTCGTCCTGATGGACATCGTCATGCCGGGGCTCAATGGCTTCCAGGCTACCCGCCAGTTGTCCAAGGACCCGGAGACCAGCAGCATTCCGGTGATCATCGTCACCACCAAGGATCAGGAGACCGACAAGGTCTGGGGCAAGCGCCAGGGCGCTCGCGACTACCTGACCAAGCCCGTTGACGAAGACACCCTGCTCAAGACCATCAATGCGGTGCTGGCCGGCTGAAGCCGGTCTGCGCGCATGTTGTCGTCCAGAACATAATTATTAGAGAAGGCCAGGGCCGGCATGGCGGAAGTCCAGAGTCCTTTCGAGATTCTCGTCCAGATCGATCAGCGCTGTCGTCAGCTGGCGGCGGGTCTGCCTGCCCAGCGCGAAGTGGTGCAGAGCTGGAACGGCATTGGCTTCCGAATGGCTGGGCGCCTGTTTGTGGCACCTATGGGGGAGGTCGGCGAGGTTCTTCATGAGCCGCGCTACACATTGCTGCCGGGGGTTCGTGACTGGGTTAAGGGAGTCGCCAACGTACGCGGTCGCTTGCTGCCCATCATGGATCTCTGCGGCTTCCTCGGCGCGGAGCTTTCGCCTCTGCGCAAACAGCGCCGCGTGCTGGTAGTGGAACACCAGGAAGTCTTCGCCGGCCTCATCGTCGATGAGGTGTTCGGCATGCAGCACTTCCCGGTGGATACCTTCAGCGAGCAGTTGCCACCCCTCGAGGCGGTCCTGCAACCCTTTATTCATGGCGTCTTCAACCGAGAACAGCCCTGGCTGGTATTCAGCCCGCATGCCCTGGCGCAGCACCCGGGCTTTCTCGACGTCGCCAGCTAGTTTTGACCGGTTGGGCCGGTTCGCTGGCCCGTGTTGTGACATGGAAACCGTAATCGTGGTGGGTCCAGGCGGGGGCCGAATATGAAAAATCTAAAGGCAGGCAGTCTTTTTTCGGGCGCGCGCAGCAGCTCGCTGATCCTTGGACTCTTCGTGGTCCTGATCGTGGCGATCGTCTTGCTGTTCGCCAACTTCGCTTACCTCAACACCCAGTCGAACCACGACAAACAGTACATCGGCCACGCCGGCGAGCTGCGGGTGCTGTCCCAGCGTATCGCCAAGAACGCCACCGAAGCGGCGGCGGGCAAGGGCGAGGCGTTCAAGCTTCTGAAAGAGGCGCGCAACGACTTCGAGAAGCGCTGGAACATCCTGACCGGCGGTGACGAAAGCACCGGCCTGCCGCCGAGCCCGGCCGCGGTGCAGCCGCAGGTTGCCGAAGTGCAGAAGGACTGGGACGTTCTGCGCAAGAACGCCGACTCCATCCTGGCCAGCGAGCAGACCGTGCTCTCCCTGCACCAGGTTGCCGCCACCCTCGCCGAAACCATCCCGCAGCTGCAGGTGGAGTACGAGGAGGTCGTCGACATCCTGCTGGAGAACGGCGCGCCGGCAGATCAGGTCGCGGTAGCCCAGCGCCAGTCGCTGCTCGCCGAACGTATCCTCGGCTCGGTGAACAAGGTGCTCGCCGGTGACGAGAACTCGGTGCAGGCCGCCGACAGCTTCGGTCGTGACGCCAGCCTGTTCGGCCGCGTACTGAAGGGCATGAAGGAAGGCAACGCGGCGATGAGCATCTCCAAGGTGACCAACGCCGAGGCCGTTGACCGCCTCAACGAGATTTCCGAACTCTTCGAATTCGTTTCCGGCTCGGTGGATGAAATCCTCGAGACCTCGCCGGAACTGTTCCAGGTCCGTGAAGCCGCCAACACCATCTTCGGTGGTTCGCAGACCCTGCTGGACAAGGCCTCCAGCCTGGCCGCCGGCTTCGAGAACCTGGCCGCTGGCCGAGTGTTCAACCAGGTTGCCAGCGTTGCGCTGGGTATCATCGCCCTGGGCGCGATCATCCTCATCGGTCTGGTGATGGTACGTGAGTCCAACCGCCGCCTGGCCGAGACCGCCGAGAAGAACGAACGAAACCAGGCCGCGATTCTGCGATTGCTCGACGAAATTGCCGACCTCGCCGACGGCGACCTGACGGTAGCCGCGACCGTAACCGAAGACTTCACCGGCGCCATCGCAGACTCCATCAACTACTCCATCGACCAGCTCCGCGAGCTGGTGGAAACCATCAACCTGACCGCCGTGCAGGTGGCTGCCGCAGCCCAGGAAACCCAGGCCACTGCGATGCACCTGGCCGAAGCTTCCGAGCACCAGGCCCAGGAAATCGCCGGCGCGTCCGCCGCGATCAACGAGATGGCGGTGTCCATTGACCAGGTATCGGCGAACGCCTCCGAATCGTCCGCGGTAGCGGAACGTTCCGTAGCCATCGCCAACAAGGGCAACGAGGTGGTGCACAACACCATCACCGGCATGGATAACATCCGTGAGCAGATCCAGGACACCTCCAAGCGAATCAAGCGCCTGGGTGAGTCGTCCCAGGAGATCGGTGACATCGTTAGCCTGATTAACGACATTGCCGACCAGACCAACATCCTCGCACTGAACGCCGCGATCCAGGCATCCATGGCGGGCGACGCGGGCCGCGGCTTCGCGGTGGTAGCGGACGAAGTACAGCGCCTGGCGGAACGTTCTTCCGCAGCGACCAAGCAGATCGAGGCGCTGGTGAAGACCATTCAGACCGACACCAACGAAGCGGTCATCTCGATGGAGCAGACCACCTCCGAAGTGGTGCGCGGTGCACGCTTGGCGCAGGACGCCGGTGTGGCACTGGAAGAGATCGAGAAGGTATCCAAGACTCTGGCGGCGCTGATCCAGAACATCTCCAACGCCGCCCGTCAGCAGGCATCCTCTGCCGGCCACATTTCCAACACCATGAACGTGATCCAGGAGATCACCTCGCAGACCTCCGCCGGTACCACTGCCACTGCGCGCAGCATCGGAAACCTGGCGAAGATGGCGAGCGAAATGCGCAACTCCGTATCCGGCTTCAAACTGCCGGACATCGCGGAGCAGGCCTGAGCAGAGGAGGTGCGCTGCTCCGGGCGGGGTAGCGCACGACAGTCTTGAGCGAGGGGCGCGACATGCAGGCAAGTGGCGTCTGGTCGTTGCAGCCGTTGGCCGACATGTCGGCCGCGGAATTCCGCGACTGGCAGGCACTGTTGGAAGACCGCACCGGCGTTGTCGTCAACGAACAGCGCCGCGCCTTCCTGCAGACCAGCCTGGGCGCACGCATGCGCGAATTGGGCATCAACGACTATGGCAGCTACTACCGACAGGTCACCGATGGCCCGCGTGGTGCCGTGGAGTGGTCGAACCTGCTGGATCGCCTCACCGTTCAGGAAACCCGTTTCTTCCGCCACAAACCTTCGTTCGACCTGCTGGAGCGCTACCTGCGCCAGCGCGTCGATGAGGTCGGCCAGAGCAGGCCGCTGGCGCTGTGGAGTGTAGGCTGCTCCAGTGGCGAGGAGCCTTACTCCCTCGCGATGGTGACCACGCAGGTAATGGAAGCCGCCGGACTTGCGCCGCTGTTTGGCGTGACCGGGACCGACATCAGCCTCAACGCCCTCGGCAAGGCGCGCGAGGCGCGGTACGCGGCACGCAAGCTGGACGAGTTCGACGCCGGGTTGGTTGCGCGTTTCTTCATCGCGCAGGACGACGGGCGATATCAGGTAGTACCGAATCTGGTCGAGCGCGTCTGCTGCGCACGGCTGAATGTGCTGGAACTGGCGAAGGCGCCAATGTCCGGCATGGATGTGATCTTTTGCCAGAACCTGCTGATCTATTTCCGTCGCTGGCGGCGGCGGGAAATCCTCAATCGCCTGGCCGAGCGGCTGGCGCCGGGGGGAATGTTGGTGGTCGGTGTCGGCGAGGTGGTGGATTGGCACCATCCGGCCCTCGAACCGGTTGCCGATGAGCGCGTTCTGGCCTTTACCCGGAAGGGATGACACAGACACATGAGTGGAGTGGCTATGGGTGATCGGCACGACTATGTCGCCCTGGAATGGGTAAAAGGCGAGATTGCCGAAACGCTCAAGCAGGCGCGGCAGGCCCTCGAATCGTACGTCGAGAATCCTCAGGATCCGACGCGGATGGGCTTTTGCCTGGCGTATGTCCATCAGGTGCGGGGAACCCTGCAGATGGTGGAGTTCTACGGCGCAGCGTTGCTCGCCGAAGAAATGGAGCACCTGACCCAGGCGTTGATCGACAACCGCGTCACCAGCCAGGGCGAGGCCCTGGAAGTGCTGATGCAGGCGATCCTCCAGCTTCCGGTATACCTGGACCGCATCCAGAGCGCTCGTCGCGACCTGCCGATGGTCGTGCTGCCGCTGCTCAACGATTTGCGCACGACCCGTGGCGAGAAGCTGCTGTCGGAAACCAGCCTGTTCTCCCCCGACTTGTCCCGCCAGTCGCCGGTCCTGCCGGTAGATGCCCTGGCTCGCTTGCGCACCGCCGAACTGCCGGCGCTGCTGCGCAAGCTCCGGCAGATGCTCCAGGTCGCTCTGGTAGGTGTGATCCGCAACCAGGACCTGGCAACCAACCTTGGTTACATGGCGCGAGTCTTCGCGCGCCTGGAATCCCTCTGCAAGGACGCCCCGCTCGGGCGCCTGTGGGTGATCGCCTCGGCGGCCATCGAAGGGCTCGCCAACGGCAGCATCGCCAACGGCACCTCCATGCGTAACCTGCTGCGCCAGGTCGACCGTGAGCTGAAGCGCCTGGTGGACCAGGGTGCCGACGCGATGAACGAGCCTGCGCCGGACGAACTGATCAAGAACCTGCTGTTCTACGTGGCCAAGGCCTCCGACCAGTCGCCGCGCGTGCGCGCGGTGAAGGACGAATACCGCCTGGACGACGCCCTGCCGGGCGAGGCAGTGGTCGACGAGGAGCGTGCCCGCCTGGCTGGCCCCGACCGCGACGCCATGCGCTCCGTGGTTGGCGCGCTGTGCGAGGAACTGGTGCGGGTCAAGGACAGCCTTGACCTCTTCGTGCGCAGCGACCGCAGTGTGGTCAGCGAGCTGGAAGGTCTGCTCGCGCCGCTCAAGCAGATCGCCGATACCCTCGCCGTACTGGGCTTCGGCCAGCCGCGCAAGGTCATCCTCGACCAGATCGATGTGGTTGGCGCCCTCGCGCGCGGCCAGCGCGAGCCGAGCGACGCGACCCTGATGGACGTGGCCGGCGCCCTGCTGTACGTCGAAGCGACCCTGGCCGGCATGGTTGGCCCGAGCGACGAGCCGGGTAGCGAAGAGAGCGTTCTGCCCACCACCGATGTCGACCAGATCCACCAGGTGGTGATCAAGGAAGCGCGTAATGGCCTTGAATTGGCCAAGGACGCGATCATCGAGTTCATCGCCTCGCAGTGGAATCACGAACACCTGGCCCGCGTGCCGGAGCTGCTCACGCAGGTGCGTGGCGGCCTGGCGATGATCTCCCAGGAGCGTGCGGCCAAACTGCTGGAAGCCTGCAACCGCTATATCCAGGAACAACTGCTGGTGCGCCAGGCAGTGCCGGACTGGCACAGCCTCGACACCCTGGCCGACGCCATCACCGGCGTCGAGTACTACCTCGAGCGACTGGCCGAAGACCACGGCACCCAGGGCGACCTGATTCTCGACGTTGCCGAGGACAGCCTGGAGAGCCTCGGCTATTCCCTCAAGCCGCGCCCCTCTATCCTCGATGCCATCGAGCCGCAGTCTCCGACACCCCTGGCCAACCCACTGGATGAGATCGATGTGCTCGGCGACAGCGAGCAACCGGACGCTGCTGCGCCCGGGCCGATCGCCGCCCAGGAGGCCGGCGAATCCGCCCTATCGCCGGGCGATATCGTCGATACCACTGCACAAGCGCAACCTTTCGCTCCGGTGGAAGACTTCGGCAGCCTGCAGACCCTCGACGACCTGAGCCTCGCCGACGCGCCGGCCCCGGCCTTCGAAGCGCTGGAGCTGGACTCCGGCCTGCAGCCCAACGAGCCGGCCGCCGACCTTGGCGTCTGGTCGCTCGACGAACTCGAAGCCGCTCCGGCCGCCAGTCAGCCGCAGGCCGACGTTAGCAACTGGGACTTCGACCTGTCCGCGGCCAGCGAGCCGGCAGCGCCGCAGGCCGCCGACTCCCGGCTGGCGAGTGGCGCCGAACCTGCCCAGCCAGCTGCGACGAGCGATTTCAATCTCGATGCGCCACTGGAACCCTTTGTGGTGGACGCCGTGACTCCGCAGGAACCGGGTGAGCCTGCCTGGGAACTGGACAGCCTTGCCGAGCCGGCACCTGCCAGTGAAAACCTGTGGGAATCGCTCGATCCGGATGCCGTGCCGGGTGAGTCTCCCGCCGCCCAGCCGCCTGCCGACGAACTGAGTTGGGACCTGGCCGCGCCGGTCGCCGAACAGGACTGGCTCGACCGCGACCTGCAACTGCCACAGGAGCAGCCCACGACGCCATCGCAGGAACTGGATGAGGCATTCACTGCCATCGAGCCAGTGGCCAGCGATGAATTGAGCTGGGAGCCCGAGCTTCCGGCAACCGAACAGCCTGCGCTGTCGCCGCTGGAGCTGGATGAAGCATCCACCGCCATCGACCCGGCGTCGGGCGTGCCCGTTGCCGGCGACGACCTCCGTTGGGAGCCCGAGCTGCCCGCAGCCGAGCAACCGCTGGTCAGCGATGACAACTGGACACTCGGCGAACTGCCCGCGACCTCCGCCGTGGCGGAAGGTGTCGATTTCAGTCTCGATGCGCCGCTGGAACTGGACGCACAGTCGCTCGCCGACGAACCGCTGGCAGAGGCGCAGGGTTGGGAAGAGCTGGATATCGCCGACCTGGATCTGCCGGAGGTCGAGCTGCCAGGCCCGCCCCCCGTGGTGGAGCCGGTCGCCGAACCCATCGAAAGGCCGATGTCGCTCGCCGAAGTGATGGCGGCGCCTGCCCAGGCGATCAACCCGCCCGCCCAGGATGTACCACCCAGCCTGCTGCCGCCGCCAGCCGACGAGGAGCCGGTGGACGATGAACTGCGCGAGGTCTTCATCGAAGAGGCCGGCGAAGTTCTGGAAACCATCGGCACCTACCTGCCGAACTGGATGGCCAACGTCGACGACCGCGAGGCTTTGACCGAAATTCGGCGCGCCTTCCACACCCTCAAGGGTAGTGGCCGAATGGTTCGTGCCCTGGTGATCGGCGAGCTGGCCTGGTCCATCGAAAACCTGCTCAACCGCGTGCTCGATCGCAGCATCAGCGTGTCTCCCGCTGTGCTGCAGGTTGTGCAGGACGTGGTTGCGCTGATGCCCGAACTGGTCGAAGAATTCGCCGTCAACGCCCAACGCCAGCGTGACGATGTCGACCGCCTGGCCGCCACCGCACACGCGCTGGCCAAGGGGCAGCCGGTCCCGCCGCCCGGTGGCGGGCAGCCGGAGGAAGTTGCTGCGGCCGCTGAAGAAGTTGCCGAGACACCTGCCGCCCCGCTGGCTGACGAAGCGGAGGGCGAGAGCCTCGATCCACAATTGCTGGAGATCTTCCGCAACGAGGCGGAAACCCATCTGGAAACCCTGGTGGGCTTCCTCGCCGACTGCGCGCAGCAGTTGCCGCAGCCGGTGACCGACGATCTGCAACGCGCCCTGCACACGCTCAAAGGCAGTGCGCACATGGCCGGTATCCTGCCGATCGCCGAGATTGCCACGCCGCTCGAGCGGCTGATGAAGGAATTCAAGACCAACCTGCTGCAGATCGATCTGCGCGAAGCCGAGTTGCTGCACGGCGCCGAGCGTCTGTTCCGCACAGGGCTCGATCAGTTGGTGGAAGGCCGCCCGCTGGCTCCCATCGAAGGCAGCGACGAGTTGCTGCTGCGCATCGCCCAAGTCCACCAGGAGCGCCTGGAGGCTGCCGAGGCCAAGCGCCGCGGCGATAGCGGCGATGGCGCGAGCGACCCGCAGATGATCGGCGTGTTCCTGGCCGAGGGCATGGACATTCTGCTGGATGCCGAGGATCTGCTGCGGCGCTGGCGTGAGCATCCGCAGGAGCGCCAGGAACTGAGCGCCCTGTATGCCGAACTCGAAGCGCTGGGGCGTGGTGCGCAAATGGCCGAGCTGCCGCAGATGGCCGAGCTGGCCGATGCGCTGCTGGCGGCCTATGGCGCCGTGCAGGATGGCCGCCTGGATGTGGGCGATGCTTTCTTCAGCGCCGCCGAAGACGCCCACGAGGCGCTGATCGGCATGATGGACCAGGTGGCTGCGGCACTGCAGGTTAGCGCGCGCCCGGAGCAGGTCGAAGCGCTGCGTAAGCTGCTGGAGTCCGCTGTCGAGCCGCCGGCTGAGGTGCCGGAACAGAACTACGTCGACCTCGAAAGCCTGACTGCCGACGACTTCCCGGCCGAGAGTGAAGAGTTCCTTCTGGATAGCCGTCCGGTGGCTGAAGACGACCTGCCCGAAGGACTGGACTGGTCGCCCCGCGCGGATGCTGGCTTGCAGGCGCCCAAGCCTGACGACGACGAAGTGATCACCGCCGAGGACCCGCACGCGCATCTCTCGACACAGCACCCGCCCCGGGCTCTGGATGAGGAAATGGTCGCGATCTTCCTCGAAGAGGCGGTCGATATTCTGGATAACGCTGGGCAGGCGCTCGACCAGTGGCTGCAGTCGCCGGAAGGGCTGGCTGCGCTGTCGACCCTGCAGCGTGATCTGCACACCCTCAAGGGTGGCGCGCGCATGGCGGAAATTCGGGAGATCGGTGATCTCTCCCACGAGCTGGAGTCGCTCTACGAAGGGCTGCTGGATCATCGTTTCCACCATACCCCGGCGCTGGGCAACCTGCTGCGTACCTGTCACGACCGCCTGGCGACCCAGCTCGACCAGCTACAGGCCGGGCAGGCGCTGACCGATCCTGCCGACCTGGTACAGACCATCCGCACATTTCGGCAGAACCCCGCCGCCGGGCTGACCTCGGCGTTGGCGCAGGCGCCGCAGGAAGCCGAAGCGGAATCCGGATGTGCGCCGGCTGTCGGGCAGCACGTCGAGCAAGAGATCGAGCTTGAGCTGCCCGCCGAGCCGGAGCTGGACGAGCCGATTGAAGGCGCAGCGGAGCCTGTGGTTTCCGAGACCGAGGAACCGGCCGCGTTGCCGGAAATCGACCTGCAGTCCTTCCTCGACGAAGCCGAGGCCGAGATCGCCGAACCGCCGCAGTCCGCGCCGCAGGCCGAACCGGCGGCCGATGCCGGTTATGAGTTCGACGACGAGCGCGACCCGGAACTGGTGGAAATTTTCCTCGAGGAAGGTTTCGATATCCTCGAAAGCTCCTCCGGCGCCTTGCAGCGCTGGATGGAGAACGTCGACAACAGTGTCGAGCTGGAAGCGCTGCAGCGTGACCTGCACACCCTCAAGGGCGGTGCGCGAATGGCGGAGATCCGCCCCATCGGCGATCTCGCCCATGAGCTGGAGTTCCTCTACGAGGGCCTGTGCGGCGGTCGCCTGCGCGCCAGTCCGGCCCTGTACGAACTGCTGCAACGCTGCCACGACCGTCTGGCGGAAATGCTCGAGGCCGTCCAGGGGCACAGCCGGATTCCGGAGGGCGACTCGCTGATCGAGGCGATCCGCCGATTTCGCGCAAACCCCGACGAACAACTGAGCACTCCTACTAGCGTCAGCCTGCAGTCGGTGAGCGTAGAGCCGACGCTGCCGGATGGGCCGGAAGCAGACATCCTCGACATCTTCCTCGAAGAGGCCGATGACCTCCTCGAAAACATGGAGCAGGCGCTGGGCCGCTGGGATGGCGAGCGAGAAAACGGCTCGCTGGACGAGCTGCTGCGCATTCTTCACACCCTCAAGGGCGGAGCGCGGCTGGCCGGCCAGGGCGGTCTGGGCGATCTCGCTCACGATCTGGAGCAACATCTGTCCGAGGCCCAGCAGCAGGGTGCGCCCTGGCCGGAAAGTCTGCTGCTGGATGTGCAGTCCGGTTTCGAGGGGCTGCAGGCTGAGGTCGATCAACTGCGCCAGCACCTGGGCGAGGCCGAAGCCGACAGCCAGGAGCCGGAGGCGGTTCAACCCGAGGCGCAATCGCTGCCAGCGCTGCCCGAGGCGATCATGGCTGCCGTCGAGCCGCCGCGGCTCGATGTGCCGGTAGTCCTGCCGTTCGTTGTGCGCGCTCAGGAAGCGGCCCAGGAAGCGGCATCCCGCCGGGCACCGCAGGAACTGGTCAAGGTGCCGGCGCAACTGCTCGAGGGCCTGGTCAACCTCGCGGGCGAGACCTCTATCTTCAGGGGGCGCGTCGAGCAGCAGGTAAGCGACGTTGGTTCGACGCTGTCGGAAATGGATGCCACCATCGAGCGTGTGCGCGACCAGTTGCGCCGTCTCGATACCGAGACCCAGGCGCAGATTCTCTCGCGTCACCAGGCCGACGCAGAGCGTGCCGGCTATGAAGATTTCGACCCCCTGGAAATGGACCGCTACTCGCAGTTGCAGCAGCTCTCTCGCGCGCTGTTCGAGTCGGCGTCGGACTTGTTCGACCTGAAGGAAACCCTGGCGGCGAAGAACCGCGACGCGGAAACGCTGCTGCTCCAGCAGGCGCGAGTCAACACAGAACTGCAGGAAGGTCTGATGCGCACCCGCATGGTGCCGTTCGACCGCCTGGTGCCGCGTCTGCGCCGCATCGTGCGGCAGGTGGCCAACGAACTGGGCAAGCAGGTCGAGTTCGTGGTCAGCAATGCCGAAGGCGAAATGGACCGGACCGTTCTCGAACGCATCGTCGCGCCGCTGGAGCATATGCTGCGCAACGCCGTGGACCACGGCATCGAGTCCGGCGAGGCGCGTCGCCTGGCCGGCAAGCCCGAGGCCGGCACCATTCGCCTGACCCTTGGCCGCGAAGGTGGCGATATCCTGCTGACCCTGGCCGACGACGGCGGCGGCGTACGCCTGGACGCTGTGCGGCGCAAGGCAATCGAGCGCGGGATGATGACCGCCGACAGCGACCTTACCGACCATGAAGTGCTGCAGTTCATCCTCGAAGCGGGCTTCAGTACCGCCGAGAAGGTCACGCAGATTTCCGGCCGGGGCGTCGGCATGGACGTCGCGGCGTCGGAAGTGAAGCAACTGGGCGGCTCGATCAGCATTCATTCGACGGTGGGTGAGGGCACGCACTTCAACATCCGCCTGCCGTTCACCGTGTCGGTGAACCGCGCGCTGATGGTGCTTTCCGGCGAAGACCTCTACGCGCTGCCGCTGAACACCATCGAAGGTATCGTCCGGGTTTCCCCGTACGAGCTGGAAGCGCTCTATGAACAGGCCGCGGCCGAAGGCGGCGCGTCGCCGCACTTCGAGTACGCCGGTCAGAGCTACGAACTGAAGTACCTCGGTGACCTGCTCAACAACGGCCAGCATCCGAAGCTGGTGGGCCAGTCGCTGCCGTTGCCGGTGATCCTGGTGCGCTCGGCGGAACATGCCGTGGCGGTGCAGGTGGATGCCCTAGCAGGCTCCCGCGAAATCGTGGTGAAGAGCCTCGGAGCGCAATTCGCCGGGGTCAGCGGGATTTCCGGCGCGACCATCCTCGGGGATGGCCGCGTGGTGGTGATTCTCGACTTGCTGGCAACCATCCGTGTGCGCCACGCAACTGCCCTGCAAGCGCAACCGCGCCGCCAGCTGGCTGGCCCGTCCGCCGCGGAAATCGAGCACCAGCGCCCTACCCTGGTCATGGTGGTGGACGACTCGGTCACCGTGCGCAAGGTCACCAGCCGTCTGCTGGAGCGCAACGGCATGAACGTTCTCACGGCCAAGGACGGAGTGGACGCCATCGCCCAGTTGCAGGAGCACAAGCCCGATATCATGCTGCTGGACATCGAGATGCCGCGCATGGACGGTTTCGAGGTGGCGACCCTTGTGCGCCACGACGAACAGCTCAAGGACCTGCCGATCATCATGATTACGTCGCGCACCGGCGAGAAGCACCGCGATCGCGCCCTGGCCATCGGGGTGAACCAGTACCTTGGCAAGCCGTATCAGGAGTCGGAACTGCTCGACAGTATCACTCGGCTGGTCAAAGCCCATGTCTGAGCTGCATACGCCGCGTATCGCGGTGATCGCCGACACCTCGCTGCAGCGCCATGTGCTGCAGCAGGCGCTGGCCGGCCACGGTTACCAGGTAGTGCTCAACGCGGACCCGGCGCGCCTGGACGTTGAGCAACTGGAAGCCTGCGAAACCGACCTGTGGCTGGTGGATCTCGCTCAGCAGGAAGACTCGCCGCTGGTGGATGACCTGCTGGAGCAGTCGCGGGTGCCCGTGCTGTTTGGCGAGGGGCATGCGCCGGAGCGGCATTCCGAGCACTATCCACGCTGGGAGCGGCGTCTGGTGTCCAAGCTGCGCAAACTGGTGGGCGACCCCAGCGCCGGGGTCGGCCGCAGCCTCGCTGCCTTGCTGGATGAAGCCCAGCGCCCGCCCCGCGTGGCCTTGCCGGACGATCTTGCGGCATCGCCACTGAAGGCTGGCGAGCCGGCCGCGCAGGTCTGGCTGCTGGCGGCGTCGCTGGGAGGGCCGGCGGCGGTCAAGACATTCCTCGATGCGTTGCCAGGCGGGTTGCCGGTTGGCTTCCTCTACGCGCAGCACATCGATCCTTCTTTCGAGGCGAATCTGCCCCAGGCCGTTGGCCGACACAGCCAATGGCATGTGAACACCGTGCGCAACGGCGACGCGGTACGTTGCGGTGAGGTCGTGGTGGTGCCGATCAGCCAGGAGCTGGGTTTCGCTAGTGACGCGCGGATGTGCGTGCATGATCGCGCCTGGCCGGAGCCTTACAGTCCGTCAATCGATCAGATGATGCTCAACCTGGCCCAGCAGTATGGTAGCCGCTGCGGTGTGATCGTCTTCAGCGGCATGTGCAGCGATGGCAGCGCGGCGGCGGCTTACGTGCGCCGACAAGGCGCGGAAATCTGGACCCAGCGCGCCGACAGTTGCGCCTGTTCGAGTATGCCCGACAGCCTGCGCGAGGGCGGCTACAGCACGCTGTCTGGCGATCCGCGCGAATTGGCGGCGGCGCTGGTCAATCACCTGGCGGCGCAGTACGCGGCGGCCGATGCGACCTGATATCCAGCCGTCCGCCCGCTACCGGGCACAAGCCGGCCAGCCTCCTGCGCGCGCGGCCATCTGGTCCGTGCGCCATTGCACGACTCGCCAGGGGCGCTACCATTGCCTGCGCCCTGTATCTGGCCCGGCGGGCCTGGTCGCAGCGGGCGGCTTGCGCCAGAACGAATACAGACCCTACCGAGCGGAGTGGTTCGATGAGTGATCTTCCCGTGGCCAAGGAAAGCGGCCAGAGCGCCGCGCCAGCCAATGCCGCGCCGAGCAGTCTGACCGGCCTGCTGGTGCCGCTGGCTGACCGCAACCTGTTGCTGCCCAACGTGGCTGTGGCCGAACTGATCACCTATCGCGCCCCGCAACCGGTCGCCGGGTTGCCGTCCTGGTATCTGGGCCAGGTGGCCTGGCGCGATCTGCGCCTGCCGCTGCTGTCCTTCGAGGCTGCTTCCGGCGGTCAGGCACAGGTCAGCGCGGGGGCCCGCGTACTGGTGCTCAACGCCCTCGGCGGGCGGGCCAACGTCAAATTCCTCGCCCTGCTGGTGCAGGGTATTCCGCGCTCGCTGAAGGTCGGTGCCGATCTGCAGCGCGCCGATGCGCCCCTGGCGCCGCTGGAGCTGGATGCGGTGAACCTGGGCGATGAGCAGGCGCGAATTCCAGATCTGGTCGCATTGGAGCAGATGCTGGCCGACTCCGGCCTGATCTGAGCCTGCCGATGTCCGGCATGCGCCTCGCCCAGTTGGGTGACCATCCCGGCTTCGAGGTGGCGAGCGCGACGCTGGGCGGCCATGCCTTCGAGCGCCATAGCCACGACGAATTCGTGATCAGCGCCAACCTGCGCGGCGAAGAGCGGGTGTGGCTCGACGGGCGCAGTTTCGAGGCCGGCCCCGGCACGCTCACCAGCTATAACCCCGGACAAATCCAGGGCGGCGGCGTTGCCGACGGCCAGCCCTGGCAGTTCGTCAGCCTGTATGTCGCACCGGAGCCGCTGGCTGCGGCGCTCGGGGTGGCGCGAGTGGAGTTCGAGCGTCCGGCCGAGCGCCTGCCTGCGCTGGCGGTGGCGATGGCGGATGCGGTGGAGCGAGTCCTGTGTGGCGATGGCTTCGTCCGGCAGCGCGGCGAGGAACGCCTGACCCTGTTGCTGGCCGAGGTGGCGCAGGCGATGGGTGTGCGGCTGCCGCGGCAGGCCGATGCGGCGGATGGCCGGATCGCCGAATTGCAGGAGTGGCTGGCGGCTGACCTCGCACGCCAACCCAGCCTGGACGAGATGGCGGCACACCTTGGGCTCTCCAAGTTTCACCTGCTGCGCAGCTTCCAGCGTCGGGTCGGGCTCAGCCCCCGGCAATGGGCGATGCAATTGCGTACGCGCCGCGCCCAGTCGCTGCTGCGAGTCGGCTTGCCGGCTACCGAGGTCGCCCATGTGCTGGGCTTCGCCGATCAGAGCCACCTCAACCGGCATTTCCGCGCCGCCTACGGGCTCTCGCCGGGTAGCTACCAACGCGCTCTCGGTTGAGCAGCGCAATCGGGTTCAAGTGCATCGGCGCCGTCCGGCGGATACTGCTGCGGTCCCGCTTTCCGCCAGGAGCCTGTTCCCATGTTGACCTTGTTTTTCGCCGCGCTGCTGTTCGGCATCGTGTTCTGCCTCTCTCCCGGTGCCGTGCTGGCCGAAACGCTGCGGCGTGGCCTGAAAGGAGGATTTCGCCCTGCGTTGCTGGTGCAGTTCGGCTCGCTGATCGGCGATGCGGTCTGGGCGTTGATCGGCCTGACCGGACTGGCGCTCTTGCTCGGTCATGAGACCTTGCGTCTGCCGCTGACGCTGGCCAGCGCCGCCTACCTGGCCTGGCTGGGCGTGCAGAGCCTGCGCGATGCGCGGCGCGTCGGTGTGGTGGAGGAGGGCGATGCCGGCGAGCATAACGCCGGGGCCTTTGCCTCCGGGGCCATGCTGTCGTTGTCGAATCCGAAGAATATCGTCTACTGGGGTGCGCTCGGCGGTGCCTTGAGCGGCCTTGTTGCTGGAGTGCCGACCCTGGCCGATTCGCTGGTGTTCTTCGCCGGCTTCATGACTGCATCGGTGCTCTGCTGCTTTTTCTGCGCCGCGCTGGTGGACTGGCTGCGGCGTAATGCTTCGCCGCGCTGGCATCGCGTCAGCCACGCGCTGTGCGGCTTGGTCCTGTTGGTGCTGGCGGGGCTGGCTCTGCGCGGAGTCTGAGATGTGTGGTGGACGGGGCTTGTCCCGCCCACTCTGCGCAAAGCGCTAGAAATCGCCCCAAAGCTGCTGGGCCACGCTCAGCGCGACGACCGGCGCTGTCTCGGTGCGCAGCACTCGCGGGCCAAGCCTGGCGGCATGGAAGCCAGCGCCTTTGGCCTGCTCCACTTCGGCGTCGCTCAGGCCGCCTTCCGGGCCGATCAGGAAGGCCAGGCTGGACGGTTTGTCATGGCTGGTCAGCGGTTCGGCCACCGGATGCAGCACCAGCTTGAGCTGCGCGTCGCAGCTTTCCAGCCACTCCGCCAGAGTGACAGGCGCGTTGAGCACCGGTAGCACCGAGCGGCCGCACTGCTCGCAGGCGCTGATCGCGACCTGGCGCCAATGGGCCATGCGCTTGTCGGCGCGTTCGTCCTTCAGGCGGACTTCGCAGCGCTCGCTGACGATCGGGGTGATCTCGCTGGCGCCCAGCTCGGTGGCTTTCTGGATCGCCCAGTCCATTCGTTCGCCGCGGGACAGCCCTTGGCCAAGGTGAACGCGCAACGGCGATTCCGGCTGGCCGTCGAGAGCTTCGCGCAGCTCCACGCGCACGTTCTTCTTGCCCACTTCGATCAGTTCGCCCAGGTACTCGCGGCCCGAGCCGTCGAACAGTTGCACGGCGTCACCCGTTGTGTGGCGCAGCACGCGGCCGATGTAGTGGGCCTGGGCTTCGGGCAGCTCGTGCTGGCCGAGGGAGAGCGGGGCGTCGATGAAGAAACGGGAGAGGCGCATGGTGGTGTCGGACAAGAAGGGGGAAAGCGGCAAGCTTAAAGCTTTCGGCCTGCCGCTTGTAGCCGATCAGCCCGGATCGCGGTGGTCCGGGTGGAAATCGCTGACCGCGACGCTGACCGCATCGCGGGTGGCGATGTCGATGCCTTCGCTGGCGACCTCGGCCAGGAAGTCGATCTGCTCCGGGGTGATGATGTACGGCGGCAGGAAGTACACCACGCTGCCCAGCGGGCGCAGCAGCGCGCCGCGTTCAAGGCCGTGCTGGAAGACCTTCAGGCCACGCCGCTCCTGCCACGGGTAGGCGGTCTTGCCGGCTTTGTCTTGGACCATCTCGATGGCGAGGATCATGCCGGTCTGGCGGATTTCCGAAACATGCGGATGGTCGGCCAGGTGCTCGGTGGCGCTGGCCATGCGCGCGGCAAGGGTCTTGTTGGCCTCGATCACATTGTCCTGCTCGAAGATGTCCAGCGTCGCCAGGGCGGCGGCACACGCCAACGGGTTGCCGGTGTAGGTGTGCGAGTGGAGGAAAGCGCGCAGGGTGGAGTAGTCGTCGTAGAAGGCCTGGTAGACGTTCTCGGTGGTGAGTACCGCGCTCATCGCCAGGTAGCCGCCGGTGAGCGCCTTTGACAGCACCAGGAAGTCCGGGGTGATGGCGGCCTGCTCGCAGGCGAACATCGTGCCGGTACGACCGAAGCCAACGGCGATCTCGTCGTGGATCAGGTGCACGCCATAGCGGTCGCACGCTTCGCGCAGCAGCTTGAGGTAGACCGGATGGTACATGCGCATGCCGCCGGCGCCCTGTACCAGGGGTTCTACGATCACCGCGGCGACTTCCTTATGGTGGCGTTCCAGGGCCTGTTCCATCTCGGCGAACATCGTCCGCGAGTGCTCTTCCCAGGTCACGCCGTCGGGGCGCAGGTAGCAGTCCGGGGTCGGCACCTTGATGGTGTCCATCAGCAGCGACTTGTAGGTCTCGGTGAACAGTGCCACGTCGCCCACCGACATCGCTGCCACGGTTTCGCCGTGATAGCTGTTGGTCAAGGTGATGAAGCGCTTCTTGTCCGGTTGCCCGAGGTTCTGCCAGTAGTGGTAGCTCATCTTCAGCGCCACTTCGATGCCGGCCGAGCCGCTGTCGGCGTAGAACACCCGCGTCAGCCCTTCCGGGGTGAGGCGCACCAGGCGCTCGGACAGCTCGATGACCGGCGCATGGCTGAAGCCGGCCAGGATGACGTGTTCCAGTTGGTCGACTTGGTCCTTGATGCGCTGGTTGATGCGCGGATTGGCGTGGCCGAACACGTTGACCCACCAGGAGCTGACGGCGTCGAGGTAGCGCTTGCCCTCGAAGTCCTCCAGCCAGATGCCTTCGCCCCGGCGGATCGGGATCACCGGCAGGCGCTCGTGGTCTTTCATCTGGGTGCAGGGGTGCCAGAGTACGCTGAGGTCGCGCTGCATCCACTCGGCATTAAGGCCCATTGGGTTCTCCTGGTCATACTGGCGACTTCTATGGTCGCGCAAGCCTATGCAATGCACTTCAGATGAACAAGGACCCGCTCCGGGACACATGCTTCGCGCAGCCGACGGAGACGTCTGGTCGGCCTTCGGGCGCTGGCGTATGCTGCGCGCCTTTGCACCATTTCGGTTGGGGACCTGGCGATGAAGATGGGATGGCTGCGCGCCGCGGCGCTGCTTACTCTGGGGGTGTTCAGTGCAGTTGCGCTGGGCAAGGACAAACAGCCAACGGCCATCGTGGTCGGCGGCGGGCTGGCGGGCCTTTCCGCGGCCTATGAGCTGCAGCAGGGCGGCTGGCAGGTCACCCTGCTCGAAGCCAAGCCGCAGGTAGGTGGCCGTTCGGGCCTGGCCACCAGTGAGTGGATCGGCAACAGCAAGGCCCAGCCAACGCTCAATGCCTACCTGAACACGCTGAAGGTCACGGCCGTTCCGGCGCCGGATTTCGTGCGCACGCCCAGCTACCTGATCGACGGCGTCTACTACTCCAGCAGCGACCTGAAGCAGAAGATGCCAGCCGTGGCCGCCGATCTGGAGCGCTTCGAGAAGTCCCTGAACGAGTTGTCCGCCTCCATCGACGATCCGCTCAACCCGCTGGCTAACAAGACCCTGTTCGCTCTCGACCAGCTCACCGCCGCGCGCTGGCTGGACAAGCTGAACCTGTCGCCGACCGCGCGCCTGCTGGTCAACCAGCGCATCCGTTCGCACTACGACGAGCCGTCGCGCCTGTCGCTGCTCTACCTCGCCCAGCAGGGCCGCGTATACCGTGGCGTCGACGACCGTGACCTGCGCGCGGCGCGTCTGCCCGGTGGCAGCCAGGTTCTGGCGCAGGCCTTCGTCAAGCAGATCAAGACCATCAAGACCAACGCCAAGGTCACCTCCATCAGCCAGGACAAGGACGGCGTGACCGTCAAGGTCGGTCCTACCGGCTACAGCGCCGACTACCTGGTGCTGGCCGTGCCGCTGCGCGCACTGGGCAACATCACCCTGACTCCGGGCCTGAACGAGAAGCAACTGGCGGCGCTCAAGGGCACCAACTACGGCTGGCGCGACCAGATCCTGATGAAGTTCAAGCGCCCGGTGTGGGACGACAAGACTCGCCTGTCCGGCGAGATCTACAGCGACCAGGGCCTGGGCATGATCTGGGTCGAGCCTGCGACCAAGGGCGGCGCAAACGTGCTGATCAACCTGTCTGGCGACAACGCCCGCGTGATGCAGGCCTTCGGTGACCGCCAGCTCTCCGAGCAGGTGCTGATCCGCATGAACAAGTACTACCCGAAGATGCGCGGTGCCTACGACGGCTACGAAATGCGTCGCTACAGCATCGACGCCGGTACGGGTGGTTCCTACCTGGCCTATGGTCCGGGCCAGATCAGCCGCTTCTGGCGTGTGTGGGAGACCCCGGTGTCCCGCGTGGCTTTCGCTGGCGAACATACCGACGCGCTCTATCCAGGCACCATCGAAGGCGCCCTGCGCAGCGGCAAGCGTGCTGCCAGCCAGGTTCGCGACCTGTACGCCGGCAAGACTCCGGTGATCGAAGGCAGCGCCGTGGCCCAGAACAAGCCGGCCGCCAGCGACAATCCGGGCGGCGGCAAGAGCGAGAAGAAAGGCGTGCTGTCCTGGCTGCCATTCTGATCGAAGTCGCTACGATCGATGCAATGCCGGCGTAAGCCGGCATTGTCGTTTTCAGGCTCTGGAACGCATGTTTCAGAGCTGATCTATCTTGTCAGTCGATGTTTCAAAGCAGGATTTTCTGCTTTTATTCGATGGATTTGCCGCTAGTCTTGAGGCTCCGATTTTCAAGGAAGTCCCTCGATGCAGTTGCGCAATTCCCCCGCCCGCTATGGCCTGGTCAGCCTGATCCTGCACTGGGGCAGCGCACTGGTGGTCTTCGGCCTGTTCGGCCTGGGCCTCTGGATGCGTGAACTGGACTACTACGACACCTGGTACCACCGCGCCCCTGAAATCCATAAGGGCATCGGTATCCTGTTGCTCGTTGCACTGTTGCTGCGCGTACTCTGGCGCTTTGTCAGCCCGCCCCCGTCGACTCCGGCCAACCACGGCCAGATGACCCGGCTGGCGACCAAGCTGGGCCACCTCGCCCTGTACGCCCTGCTGTTCGCGGTGATGATTGCCGGCTACCTGATCTCCACCGCCGAAGGCAAGCCGATCAGTGTGTTCGGCTGGTTCGACGTTCCCGCCACCATCAGCGGGCTGACAGACCAAGCCGACATCGCCGGGGCTATTCACCTGTACCTCGCCTGGGCGCTGGTGGTGCTGGCCGTGCTGCACGCCCTGGCGGCCCTGAAACACCATTTCATCGATCGCGACGCCACGCTGACACGCATGCTCGGCCGCGCCGCGAAGTAAATCCTCACCCAAAGGGAGATTGTTCAATGCTGAAGAAGACCTTCGCCGCTCTGGCTCTGGGCACCGCGCTGTTCTCCGCCGGCCAGGCTATGGCCGCGGACTACAAGATCGACAAGGAAGGCCAGCACGCCTTCATCGAGTTCCGCATCAAGCACCTTGGCTACAGCTGGCTGTATGGCCGCTTCGATGACTTCGACGGCACCTTTACCTTCGACGAGAAGAACCCGGCCGCCGACAAGGTCAAGGTCACCATCAACACCAACAGCGTGAACTCCAACCACGCCGAGCGTGACAAGCACCTGCGCAGCCCGGACTTCCTCAACGTCGGCAAGAATCCGACCGCGACCTTCGAGTCCACTGGGGTGAAGGCCGATGGCAAGAATGCCGAGATCACCGGCAACCTGACCCTGAACGGCGTGACCAAGCCGGTTACCATCAAGGCCGAGCTGATCGGTCAGGGCGATGACCCCTGGGGCGGCTACCGCGCGGGCTTCCTCGGTACTACCACGCTCAAGCTGAAGGACTTCAACATTCAGCGCGACCTCGGCCCGGCTTCCCAGGAAGTCGAGTTGACCCTGTCGGTCGAGGGGGTGCGTCAATAAGACGCGAGAATGCGAAAACGCCGGCGAATGCCGGCGTTTTCGTTTGTGCGGTTCACTCTGCGTGGGCCGCCAGGCACTGCTGGAGCAGGCGCATGAGCAGTTGTTGCTCGGCGTCGTCCAGCGGTGCGAACAAATCGTCATGGGTTCGTGCGAGGATGGCCTGCGTGCGTTCTCCGACGCTCTTCCCGGTCTCCGTGAGGAATAGCTGGAAGCTGCGCTGGTCGTCGGGATTGCGCTCGCGCCGTACCAGCCCGAGAGACTCCATTTCGCGGATCTTGCGAGTGATCAGCGCCTTGTCGCGGCACAGTTTGCGCCCTAGGCTCTGCAGGCTCTGGCCGGCGTCGGCGCCGATCAGTTCGAGCAGGCGAATATCCGGCGGGGTGAGGTCGATGCCTTCCGCGCAAAGCTGCTCCTGGAGGCGCTCGCGCAGATGGTCGAGTACCTCCGTCAGGGTCTGCGGCAGCTCGGGATTAACGCTATGGGTCATCGGCTCGGTCACGGTAAACCTTGTGTAAATCAGGTTGATCGGCTCAACCATTTTTTCGTATTTTAGTTGATGTTATCAACTTTGTTGGTCATAGCGGCCGCCCTGCAGGAAATCTACTTCGAATTCAGCCTTTCGCTAAATCGTTTCAGTAGGTTTCCCTCAGGGCTTTCGGGCGTTTACAAACAGGGTTGGATGTAAGTATTTTGGCCAGCTTTTCCGGACCGGCAAGCCCACAGCCACCCCGGATGCTTTGCTCACGAGGACAACGATATGCAACGAACGCCAGCCATGCGCGCTCTGGTACCGGCACTGCTCGTCGCGATGGCGACCCTTGCCGGCTGCGACAAGGGCGAAGCTCCGCAGCAGAAGCCTATCCCTGAAGTCGGGGTAGTGACCCTGCAAGCGCAGGAGGTGACGTTGAGCACCGAGCTGCCCGGCCGCACGACTGCGTATCGCATCGCCGAAGTCCGCCCGCAGGTCAATGGCATCATCCTCAAGCGTCTCTTCAAGGAAGGCAGCGACGTCAAGGAAGGCCAGCAGCTCTACCAGATCGACCCTTCTACCTACGAGGCGACCTACCAGAGCGCACAGGCCAACCTTGTTTCCAGCCAGCAGCAGGCCGAGCGCTACAAGGAACTGGTCAAGGACGAGGCGGTGAGCAAGCAGCAATACGCCGATGCCCAGGCTGCCTACCTGCAGGCGAAAGCCGCGGTGGACAGCGCCAAGATCAACCTGCGCTACACCAAGGTGTACTCGCCGATTTCCGGCCGCATCGGCCGTTCCTCGGTGACCGAAGGCGCGCTGGTGCAGAACGGCCAGGCCAGCGCGATGGCCACCGTGCAGCAACTTGACCCGATCTATGTCGACGTCACCCAGCCTTCCACTTCGCTGATCCGTCTGCGTCGCGAGCTGGCTGCCGGCCAACTGGAGAAGGCCGGCGAGAATGCCGCCAAGGTCAAGCTGTTCCTTGAGGACGGCTCCGAGTACCCGCTCGAAGGCCGCCTGGAGTTCTCCGAAGTCTCCGTCGACCAGGGCACCGGCTCGGTCACCGTCCGCGCCATCTTCCCCAACCCGAACAAGGAGCTGCTGCCGGGCATGTTCGTCCACGCGCAGCTGCAGGAAGGCATCAAGAAGCAGGCGATCCTGGCCCCGCAGCAGGGCGTGACGCGTGACTTCCGTGGCCAGGCCACCGCGATGGTGCTGGGCGCCGACGACAAGGTCGAGCTGCGCACCATCAAGGCCGAACGCACCCTGGGGGCCTACTGGCTCGTCACCGACGGCCTGAATCCGGGCGACCGCGTGATTACCGAGGGCCTGCAGTTCGTCCAGCCGGGTGCCCAGGCCAAGGCCGTTCCTGCGAAGAACGTCGCTCCGCTCAACGGCGCCGCCGACAAGCCTGCTGCCGAGCCGGGCAAGCAGGGCTGATCAAGGGGATTCGTAATGTCGAAGTTTTTCATTGACCGGCCCATTTTTGCCTGGGTAATCGCCCTGGTGATCATGCTGGCGGGCGGTCTGTCGATCCTCAAGTTGCCGGTGAACCAATACCCGGCCATTGCGCCGCCGGCCATCGCCATCCAGGTGAGCTACCCGGGGGCCTCCGCCGAAACGGTGCAGGACACCGTGGTCCAGGTGATCGAGCAGCAGATGAACGGTCTCGACCATCTGCGCTACATCTCCTCGGAGAGCAACTCCGACGGCAGCATGACCATCACCGTGACCTTCGACCAGGGCACCAGCCCTGACATCGCCCAGGTCCAGGTGCAGAACAAGCTGCAGCTCGCCACGCCGCTTCTGCCGCAGGAAGTGCAGCAGCAGGGCATCCGCGTGACCAAGGCGGTGAAGAACTTCCTGATGGTGGTCGGCGTCGTCTCCACCGACGGCAGCATGACCAAGGAAGACTTGTCGAACTACATCGTTTCCAACATCCAGGACCCGCTGTCGCGGACTGCCGGTGTGGGCGACTTCCAGGTGTTCGGCTCGCAGTACGCCATGCGCATCTGGCTCGACCCGGCCAAGCTCAACAGCTACCAGATGACCCCGGGTGACGTGAAGGCCGCGATCCAGGCGCAGAACGTGCAGATCTCCTCCGGCCAGTTGGGCGGCCTGCCCGCGGTGAAGGGGCAGCAACTCAACGCCACCATCATCGGCAAGACCCGCCTGCAGAGCGCCGAGCAGTTCAAGGAAATCCTGCTCAAGGTGAATGCCGACGGCTCCCAGGTTCGTCTCAAGGACGTCGCCGACGTGGCCCTGGGCGGCCAGGACTACAGCATCAACGCCCAGTTCAACGGCAAGCCGGCCTCCGGTATTGCGATCAAGCTGGCGACCGGCGCCAACGCGCTGGATACCGCCAAGTCGATCCGCGCGACCCTGAGCACGCTGGAGCCGTTCTTCCCGCAGGGCATGAAGATCGTTTACCCGTACGACACCACCCCGGTGGTTTCCGCTTCCATCCATGAGGTCGTGAAGACCCTGGGCGAAGCGATTCTGCTGGTGTTCCTGGTGATGTACCTGTTCCTGCAGAACTTCCGCGCCACGCTGATTCCGACGATCGCCGTGCCGGTGGTGCTGCTGGGCACCTTCGGCGTACTCGCCGCCTTTGGCTTCTCGATCAACACCCTGACCATGTTCGGTATGGTGCTGGCCATCGGTTTGCTGGTGGACGATGCCATCGTCGTGGTGGAAAACGTCGAGCGGGTGATGGCCGAGGAAGGCCTGTCGCCGCGCGAGGCGGCGCGCAAGTCGATGGGACAGATCCAGGGCGCCCTGGTGGGTATCGCGCTGGTGCTGTCGGCGGTGTTCCTGCCGATGGCATTCTTCGGCGGCTCCACCGGTGTGATCTACCGCCAGTTCTCCATCACCATCGTTTCGGCGATGGCGCTGTCGGTGCTGGTGGCGCTGATCCTCACGCCGGCGCTCTGCGCCACCATGCTCAAGCCCATCGAGAAGGGCGACCACGGCGAGCACAAGCGCGGGTTCTTCGGCTGGTTCAACCGCATGTTCCTGTCCACCACCCACGGCTACGAGCGTGGCGTTGCATCGATCCTCAAGCACCGCTTCCCGTATCTGCTGATGTACGTGGTCATTCTCGGCGGCATGATCTGGCTGTTCACCCGTATCCCCACCGCGTTCCTTCCCGACGAAGACCAGGGCGTACTGTTCGCCCAGGTACAGACGCCGGCGGGCTCTTCCGCCGAGCGCACCCAGGTGGTGGTCGACGCGATGCGTTCCTACCTGCTGGAAGAGGAAAGCAGCTCGGTGGCCTCGGTGTTCACCGTGACCGGCTTCAACTTCGCCGGCCGTGGCCAGAGCTCGGGCATGGCGTTCATCATGCTCAAGCCCTGGGAAGAGCGTCCGGGCGCGGAAAACAGCGTGTTCGCGCTGGCCCAGCGTGCCCAGCAGCACTTCTTCACCTTCAAGGACGCGATGGTGTTCGCCTTCGCCCCGCCAGCGGTACTCGAACTGGGTAACGCCGTGGGCTTCGACATCTTCCTCCAGGACCAGGCAGGCGTTGGGCATGAAGTGCTGATGCAGGCGCGCAACCAGTTCCTCGGCCTGGCCGCGCAGAACCCTGCGCTGCAGCGCGTACGTCCCAACGGTCTGAACGACGAGCCGCAGTACAAGCTGCTGATCGACGACGAGAAAGCCAGCGCTCTGGGCGTGTCGCTCGCCGATATCAACAGCACCATCTCCATCGCCTGGGGTTCGAACTACGTCAACGACTTCATCGACCGCGGCCGTGTGAAGAAGGTCTACCTGCAAGGTCGTCCGAACGCGCGGATGAGCCCGGAAGACCTGGACAAGTGGTACGTGCGCAACAACGTCGGCGAGATGGTGCCGTTCAGTGCCTTCGCCACTGGCGAATGGAGCTACGGTTCGCCAAAGCTTGCGCGCTACAACGGCGTGCCGGCGATGGAGATCCTCGGTGAACCGGCTCCGGGCCGCAGTACCGGTGATGCGATGCTGGCGGTCGAGGAGATCGTCAAGCAACTGCCCAAGGGCGTTGGCTACTCATGGACCGGCCTGTCCTACGAGGAGCGGCTGTCCGGCTCCCAGGCTCCGGCGCTCTATGCACTGTCGCTAATCGTGGTGTTCCTCTGCCTCGCGGCGCTGTACGAGAGCTGGTCGATTCCGTTCTCGGTCATGCTGGTGGTGCCGCTCGGGGTCATCGGTGCGCTGTTGGCGACGTCCATGCGCGGCCTGTCCAACGACGTGTTCTTCCAGGTAGGTCTGCTGACGACCATCGGCCTGTCGGCGAAGAACGCGATCCTGATCGTCGAATTCGCCAAGGAGCTGCACGAGCAGGGCAAGGGCATCGTCGAGGCGGCCATTGAGGCGTGCCGGATGCGTCTGCGTCCGATCGTCATGACCTCGCTGGCATTCATTCTCGGCGTGGTGCCGCTGGCGATTTCCTCCGGCGCCGGCTCGGGCAGCCAGCATGCGATCGGTACCGGCGTGATCGGCGGCATGGTCACTGCGACCGTCCTGGCGATCTTCTGGGTGCCGTTGTTCTACGTGGTGGTGAGTACGCTGTTCAAGGACGCTGCGTCCAAGGAACAGGAAACCACCGAGAAGGGGCATTGATATGAGAAAGTCCTTCCTGTCCCTCGCGATTGCGGCAGCCGTGCTTTCCGGCTGCTCGCTGATCCCTGACTACGAGCGCCCCGAGGCGCCCGTGGCAGGGGCTTACCCGCAGGGCGAAGCCTACGATGCGGCGCAGCCGGCCAACGCCGGCGCCGACATCGGCTGGCGTGAGTTCTTCAAGGACCCGCAACTGCAGCGACTGATCGAAGTGTCGCTGGAAAATAACCGTGACCTGCGCGTTGCCGCACTGAACATCGAAGCCTACCGGGCACAGTACCGCATCCAGCGGGCTGACCTGTTCCCGGCGGTGGACGCTGGCGTGACTGGCTCGCGCCAGCACGTGCCGGCCGACCTGTCGACCACCGGCAGCTCGATGATCAGCAGCCAGTACGGTGCGACTCTGGGCATCACCGCCTGGGAAATCGACCTGTTCGGCCGCCTGCGCGCCCTGCGTGACCAGGCACTGGAGCAGTACTTCGCCAGCGAAGAAGCACGCCGCAGCACCCAGACCAGCCTGGTGGCCAATGTCGCCAACGCCTACCTGACGCTGCGCGCCGACCAGGCCCAACTGCAGCTCACTCGCGACACCCTGGGTACCTACCAGAAGAGCTACGACCTGACCAAGCGCAGCTACGACGTCGGCGTGGCGTCGGCACTGGACCTGCGACAAGCGCAGACTTCGGTGGAGAGCGCCCGCGCGACCCTGGCCCAGTACACCCGCCTGGTGGCTCAGGACCAGAACGCCCTGGTGCTGCTGCTTGGCACTGGCATGCCGGCCGACCTGCCCAAGGGCCGGGGCCTGGGCGACGAGTTGCTGGCCACCGTGCCAGCGGGCCTGCCCTCCGAGTTGCTGCAGCGCCGCCCGGATATCCTTCAGGCCGAACACCAGCTCAAGGCCGCCAACGCCAATATCGGCGCGGCGCGCGCGGCGTTCTTCCCACGCATCAGCCTGACCGCCAACGCGGGCAGCCTGAGCCCGGATCTCTCCGGCCTGTTCGACGCCGGCTCCGGCTCCTGGCTGTTCCAGCCTTCGATCTCCCTGCCGATCTTCAACGCCGGCGCACTGCGCGCCAGCCTGGACCTGGCAAAGGTGCAGAAGGACATCAACGTGGCGCAGTACGAGAAGACCATCCAGACGGCCTTCTCCGAGGTTGCCGATGGTCTTGCCGCGCGCGGTACATTCAACGAGCAACTGCAGGCGCAGCGCGCGTTGGTGGACGCCAGCAGCGAGTACTACCGCCTGGCGGACAAACGCTACCGCACCGGTGTGGACAACTACCTGACCCTGCTCGATGCACAGCGCTCGCTGTTCAGCGCGCAGCAGCAGTTGATCAGCGACCGCCTGAACCAGTTGACCAGCGAGGTGAACCTGTACAAGGCCCTCGGCGGCGGTTGGCAGGCATCGGCGGCGCAGTCTCGGCCGATCAAGGACGAGGCGCCGAAAGGCTGATCGCCACGGCTGGAAACGAAAACGCCGCCCGGAAGGGCGGCGTTCTTGTTTGCGGGGCAGGGGCATGCAGCAGCTTCCGGGCGGGATGTGTCCTGCATTGCGATTCGCCTTCGAGGGCTTCCAGCGAGGCATCCGCCAGGGCGCAAGGACATCCAAACCCAAGAAGCATCACGACGCAGCTCCGCTCCACACCACCCTGCGAACGTGGCAAGGCTGTCGCTTCTACAGCATCGCGCGGCGCGTCGCCGGCTGGATGTGGTTGTCCGCGAGCCAGTCCAGTGCGCACTCGCGCAGGCGTTCGCCCTGATAGGCGTACCAGGCCTGCAACAGCTCGGGATACCCCATCAGCACATGGCGGAACGCCTTGAACGGCTTGCGCCCTTCGATGGCGTTGGCCAGGGCGGAATAGGCGTGGGGATCGGGCACTTCGCGCAGGAAGTCCCGCATCAGGTCCAGCGACTGGCCGCTGCTCAGCGGTTCGATGGGCAGAAGTCGCTCGGGTTCGCGGTGCAACAGCTCGGCCAGTTCCGGGTCGGGATCCTCCTCGGGAATCAGCAGCACCTGGCCGCTGAACAGGTCGAGGTAGTGATCGATACCCTGGGTATCGAGCGCGAACGCCAGTTCGTCGAGATCGATGGTCAGTGGGCGCATGGTCACTCTCCCTGTATGGCGAGTGACTGATCCTACGCCATGCGCATTGCAACTGTCCTGCCGAACATGGCCGGCGCCGGAGCACCGGCCATTGTGGCAATCACACGCGGAAGCGTCCGACCTGCAGTTGCAGCTCGTTGCCCAGCCGCGCCAGCTCGGTGCTGGAGCTGGCGGTCTGCTCGCTGGCGGCGGCGGACTGGTCGGCGATCTCGCGCACCTGCACCACGCTGCGGTTGATCTCCTCGGCCACGCTGCTCTGCTGCTCGGCGGCGGAAGCGATTTGCAGGTTCATCCCCTGGATGTCGGCCACCGTGCGAGCGATCTCGCCCAGCGCTTCGCCCGCGCGGCGGGTCAGTTCCACCGAACTGCCGGTCAGGCGGCGGCTGTCGTCCATGCGCATTACCGCATCCTGTGCGCCGCGTTGCAGGGAGGCGATCAGGCTCTCGATCTCTTCGGTCGACTGCTGGGTGCGTTGGGCCAGGCCGCGCACCTCGTCCGCCACCACAGCGAAACCACGGCCTGCTTCGCCCGCGCGGGCGGCCTCGATGGCGGCGTTGAGCGCCAGCAGGTTGGTCTGCTCTGCTACCGACTTGATCACGTCGAGCACACTGCCGATCCTTTCGCTTTCCTTGCGCAGTTGCTCCATCGCTTCGGCGGAGCGGTCCACTTCGTTGGCCAGACGACCGATCTGTGCGACGGCATTCTGCACTACGTGATCGCCCTGGCGGGCCTGCTGGTCGGCCTGCTGCGCCGCGTGCGATGCCTGTTCGGCATTGCGCGCGACCTCCTGTACGGTGGCGGCCATTTCGTGGATGGCACTGGCGACCTGCTCGGTCTCTACACGCTGGGCGTTGACCCCGGCGCGGGTCTGCTCGGTAACCGCCGACAACTCGTCCGCGGCGGTGGCCAGCTGGCTGACGCTGCCGCCGAGCTGGCCGATCAACTGTGCCAGACTTTCACGCATGCGCAGCATCACACGCTGCAACTGGCCCAGCTCATCGCGGCGCTGCACGTTCAGGTCTCGGCTCAGGCCCTGGGAAAGGTCGCCCTGGGCGATGCGCTCGGCCAGTTCCAGCGCCTCGTGCAGGGGGCGGACGATCTGCCGGTTTATGGCCCAGCCGGAGAGCATGCCGAAGGCCAGAGCGAAGGCAGCGACGAGAATCTGCCGGAACTTGGCGGCGGCCGTTTCCGCATCGCTGCGTTGCAGGGTGTCCTGGTACAGGCCGGTGGCGGCACCGAGCATGGCTTCGCTCGCTGCGTTCAGGCCGGTGCGTGCCTGCCGCGTGGCATTCACTCCGTCGCGGAAGTGCTCGATGCCGCTGCGGTATTCCTGCAGCTCCTTCAGCGCGCGGGCCAGGCCATCGGCGGCAATCGCCGGCAGGTTGCTGTGCAGTGCGACAGCGCTGTCGCGCAGTCGGTCGAAAGCGGTGAAGGCCGCCTGCTCGGCACTGGCGGACTGCTCGAAGACATAGCCGCGCACCTGATAGCGGAGCTGCAGCAATTGCTGGTGCAGTTGGCCGAAAGCCTGGACGCTGTGCAGCAGTTGGGCATCGCCGGGCTGCTCGGCGAGCAGCTCGAAGAGTTGCTTGTCCAGGGCCTCGAACGCCTGCAACGCGCGCTGGGCGCTGCCGACAAGGGTGCTGCGAGCCTGGGCGCGCTGGTCGACGGCGCGGCTCAGGCCGCCGAACGCCTGGCGATAGTCGGTCACGGCCTGGCGCGCCGCATCCAGTTGACGGGTATCGATGTCGCTGCCCTTCAGGCGCCGCTCGATCAGTTCGAGCATCTGCGTACTGTGTTGCTCGACGCGCTCTGCCTGGGCACGCTCGCCGCCCAGTTCGAATTGCAGACGGGCCAGGTTGGCCTGCTGGCTGAGATCATTCAGCTCGGTAATGGTCGCCAGTTGCTCGCCGCGCGCGGCCTGGCTGTCCAGGCTACGCAGGCCGCCGAGCAGTACCAGCAGCGTAAGGAACAGGATGATGCCAAAACCCACCACGAGCTTGAGGCTGACGTTGAGACGCCCCAGCTGGACTACTAACCAATCGTACATGTCGAATGCTCCAGACAGACTTCGCCACGAGATCGACGGTTCGCGGCAGGCAGGATCAGGTTGTGGTGCTGGTGAGGCGGGTTTTCTCGGGACGCATCTCCGTGCGTCAGAGGCTATCGGCCGCGATTGTCGGAACTGAAGCGGGAGTTTGTCGTAGTCTGCTCAGGGCGGAGCGGCTGGTGCCGTAAAGGAAAAAGCCCGCATTGCGCGGGCTCTTCTAAACGGAACGGATCAGACGCGGAAGCGGCTGACCAGCATCTGCAGCTCGTTGCCCAGGCGCGCCAGTTCGACGCTGGAAGCGGCGGTCTCCTCACTGGCGGCGGCGGTCTGTTCGGAGATGTCGCGCACATTCATCACGCTGCGGTTGATCTCCTCGGCCACAGCGCTCTGCTGCTCGGAGGCGGCGGCGATCTGCTGGTTCATCGACTGGATGGTCGAGACGGTGCGGGTGATTGCGCCCAGACGCTCGCCGGCGCGGCGGGTCAGATCGACGGTGCTGACGGTGAGGTCGCGGCTGGTTTCCATCATTTGCACAGCCTGCTGGGTGCCGCTTTGCAGCCCGGCGATCAGTTCCTCGATTTCCTCGGTGGAGGACTGGGTGCGTTGCGCCAGGGCGCGCACCTCATCGGCCACCACTGCGAAACCACGGCCGGCGTCGCCAGCGCGGGCGGCCTCGATGGCGGCGTTGAGCGCCAGCAGGTTGGTCTGCTCTGCCACCGCCTTGATCACATCCAGTACGCTGCCGATCTTCTCGCTTTCGCGCTTGAGCTTGAGTACCGACTCGTTGGAGCGGTCGACTTCGTTGGCCAGCCGGTCCATCTGTCCGACCGCTTCATTGACCGCGCCTTCGCCCTCGCGGGCTTCGCGGTCGGCGGCGGAGGCTGCCTCGGAAGCCTCCTCGGCGTTGCGCGCGACTTCCTGCACGGTGGCGGCCATTTCGTTCATGGCAGTGGCGACCTGGTCGGTCTCGGTCTTCTGGTTGTTGACCCCGGCGCTGGTCTGCTCGGTGACGGCGGACAGCTCCTCGGCGGCGCTGGCGATCTGCGTCACGCCGTCGTGAATGCGTCCGATCAGCTCGCGCAGGGACAGGTTCATGCGCTGCATGCTCTTCTGCAACTGGCCCAATTCGTCGGAGCGGCTGGTCGGGATGTTGCGGC
Source organism: Pseudomonas triclosanedens (assembly GCF_026686735.1). Classification (NCBI taxonomy): domain Bacteria; kingdom Pseudomonadati; phylum Pseudomonadota; class Gammaproteobacteria; order Pseudomonadales; family Pseudomonadaceae; genus Pseudomonas; species Pseudomonas triclosanedens. The sequence goes on from NZ_CP113432.1 coordinate 511,584, forward strand.
TTAGGTCGCCATCGGCGATGCGCTCTGCATGGCCGAGGACCTCGCGCAGCGGGTTGACGATCTGTCCGGTGATCAGCCAGGCCGCTACCACGCCCAGAGCCAGGGCGATGAGCGCAGCCAGGGTCAGCAACGTCTTCGCCTGGGCGACTCCGGCGTCGCGCTTGGCGGTCTGGGTCGTGGTCAGGTCGATGCTGAGCTTCTCGATCTGGGTGCCGGCATCGCGCATGCGGTCGCGCGCGGCCTGGCTCTCGTTGACCTCGTTGCGGTAGGTGGTCAGCGCGTTGCGGTAGGCTTCCAGCGCCTGGAGCGTGGCCGCGAGCTCGGCATTGAGTTCGGCGGGCGAGTCCTTCATGTCGTTCTGCGTTGCCTGGATCACCTGCTGAAGCGCATTGAAGGCGTTCTGTTCAAGGGACTGCGCGTCGGTGCTGGTGTAGGCCATGACCTGCAGGCGTGCCTGCATCATCAGGCGCCCGAGGCTGGCGAGGTCCGCCATGTGCTGGAGGTTTTCCGGATTGCCGCTGCTGACCAGCTTCTTCTCGGCCTTTTCCATTGCCTCGCCGGCGCTGCCGGCTGAGCGGATCAGGGTCTGCTTGGCGGTGTCGCGGCCTTCGTAGGATTTCAGCAACTGGCTGAACAGGCGGCGGTACTCAACGGCCAGTTCATGCTGCTGTTCGATGACGTGACGGTCTTCGTCCTCGCTGAAGCGCTCTTTGAGCGCGCGATGGCGCTGGTCCAGCAGGTCGAGGGTTTCACCTACCAGCCTGGCGTCTTCTGGTGTGCGGGTAGACTGGAATTTCAGGCGGGTGATGCGCAGGTCCTTGGCGATGGCGATCAGTTCGGAAATCTCGCCGAGCTTGTCGCCACGGCTGATGACGCCACTCAGGTTGATCCAGCCGGTTACGGCGATCAGCAGGGTGAGTAACAGCACCAGGCCGAAACCGGAGGCGAGTTTGAGTTTGACACTGAGGTTGTTGAACCAGCGAAACATGAAAGCGGTGCTCCAGGGATAATCAGGGCCGGTACGCATGGCTGAGCAGGAAATGCGCAGAGTGGGGACGACCGGTAGCGCTGGTATCGGCTTGAGTGCCTGGAACTGAAGAGCTTCGAGGTGTTTTTCTGACTGGCGGTTCACGTTGGAGGCCGCGTGGTACCTGGCCTGTAGCGAATCGGTACTAGAACAGGCGTGCCAACAGTGCGGTGACGGCGGTTTCCACGCGCAGGATGCGCTCCCCCAGTTGGACCGGCTCCAGCCCGGCCTCGCGGAGCTTCTCCACCTCGTAGGGAATCCAGCCGCCTTCGGGGCCGATGGCCAGCGTGACCGGCTCGCTGAGCGCGCGCGGGCATTCCGGCCAGGGGCCGGGGTGGCCGATCAGGCCGAGGCTGCCGGCTGCCAGGGCGGGCAGCCGGTCTTCGGCGAAGGGCTTGAAACGCTTCTCGATGATGACCTCGGGCAGCACGGTGTCGCGGGCCTGTTCGAGGCCGAGGATCAGTTGCTCGCGCACCGCGCCGGGTTCGAGGAACGGGGTTTGCCAGAAGCTCTTTTCCACACGGTAGCTGTTGAGCAGCACCAGGCGCGGCACGCCCATAGCGGAGACGGTCTGCAACACGCGGCGGAGCATTTTCGGGCGGGGCAGGGCCAGCAGCAGGGTGATGGGCAGCTTGGCCGGAGGCGGCTGGTCGAAGCGCACTTCCAGTTCCGCTTCGTTGGCGTCCAGGCGCAGCAGACGGCCTTCGCCCATCTGCGCGCCGAGGCGGCCTACGCGCATGCGGTCGCCGCTTTCGGCGCGATGGACTTCCTGCATGTGGGTCAGGCGGCGGTCGCGCAGGATTACGCGGTCCGCCGCGACGAAATCGGCGTCGTCGAGCAGCAGCAGGTTCACGGACGGGTGGCCGGCGGCTGATCGCCCTTGGATTCGTCTTCCGTGGTTTCCGGCCCGCGCTTGCGGATGAGGTGGCTGAACAGCACACCGGCTTCGAAGAGCATCCACATCGGCACTGCCAGCAGGGTTTGCGACAGGGGATCCGGCGGGGTGAGGATCATGCCGACCACGAAGCAACCGATGATCACGTAGGGACGGATTTTCTTCAGGTAGGCTACGTCGACCACGCCGATCCACACCAGCAGCACGGTGGCTACCGGAATCTCGAAAGCCAGGCCGAAGGCGAACAGCAGGGTGAGGAAGTCCAGGTAGCTGTTGATGTCGGTCATCGGCGTCACCCCTTCCGGGGCCTGGCCGAGGAAGAAGTGGAACATCAGCGGGAATACCAGGAAGTACGCGAAGGCCATGCCGGCATAGAACAGCACGATGCTGGAAGCTAGCAGCGGCAGGGCGACGCGCTTCTCGTGCTTGTACAGGCCGGGTGCGATGAAGCCCCAGACCTGCGCAAGAATTACCGGCATCGCCAGCAGCAGCGCCACGATCATGGTCAGCTTCAGCGGTGCGAGGAAGGCCGAGGCAGGGTCGATGGCGATCATCGTGGCGCCTTCGGGCAGGAAGCGCCGCAGAGGCTCGGATGCCAGGGCGTATATCTTCTGTGAGAAGTACAGCAGGCCGATGAAGATCACGAAAATCGCGATCACGCAGCGCAGCAGGCGCGTGCGCAGCTCGGTCAGATGCGAGACCAGGGGCATTTCCTGGTCGTGTTCGGGCTGGTCGGGTCTTTCGGCGCTCATGGGGTACGCGGCGTCTCGGGCGAGGCTGGCGGCTGGCTGGCGGCTGGCGCCGGGGGCGCGTCTGTCGGCTCGGCCGGTGCGGTGGGGGCCGTTTCCGGGCTGGCGGCAGGCTCGGTGCTCGCGCCCGGCAGGTTGTTCAGGCGGCTATTGGGAGCGATGGTCGGTGCCGCTGGCGGAGTTTGCGCCTGCGACTGCGGATTCAGGCCGTCCTGGACCTGGGATTGCAGGTCGGTCAGCGGCGCCATCAGCTTCTTCGCCTCCTGCTCCATCTGCAGGATGTGCTCGTTGTGCAGCTGTCGGCGGATTTCATCCGCACCCAGCTCGCGCTCCACTTCCTGCTTGATGGCGTTGAAGCTGCGCTTTAGCCGACCAATCCAGAGACCGGCAGTACGCGCCGCTCCCGGCAGGCGCTCGGGGCCGAGCACCAGCAGGGCGACGAGGCCGACCAGCAGCAGTTCGCTGAAGCTGATACCAAACATGGCTTATCCCATCAGTCCTTGCGCGCCGGCTCTTCGACCTTCTGCGCCTGGGCGTCGATGGTGTGCGGCTGGTTCAGCGGCTGAGTGGGGGCGGCGGGCTGGTCCTTCTTCTCGTCTTCCTCGGTGTTCATCGCCTTGCGGAAGCCCTTGATGGCTTCGCCGACGTCCGAGCCGAGGTTCTTCAGGCGCTTGGTGCCGAAGACCAGCACAACGACGATCAGGATGACTACCCAGTGTTTCCAGTCAAAGATGCCCATCTTGTTCTCCTCGAATTGTTCGTATCAGGCCGACGGCTGGCGTGCTGCTTTCTCGTCGTGCCCGGAAAGGCCGAAGCGGCGATCCAGTTCGTCCAATACCGCCTGCGGGTGCTGGCCGAGGGCGGCGAGCATCACCAGGGAATGGAACCAGAGGTCGGCCGTTTCGTAGATCAGGTCCGTGCAGTCACCGCTCGCGGCGGCGTCCTTGGCGGCAAGAATGGTTTCCACCGATTCCTCGCCGACCTTTTCCAGAATCTTGTTCAGGCCCTTGTGGTAGAGGCTGGCCACATAGGAGCTGTCCGGTGCGGCATTCTTGCGCGCTTCGAGGACTTCCGCCAGACGGGCGAGGGTATCAGTGCTCATGGGGCTTTCCAGTACCTGCATGGGAGTAAATGGCGTCCGGGTCCTTGAGCACCGGGTCGACGGTCTGCCAGGCGCCGTTTTCGAACACCCGGTAGAAGCAGCTCTCGCGGCCGGTATGGCAGGCGATGCCGCCCAGTTGCTCGACCATCAGGATCACGACGTCGGCATCGCAGTCCAGGCGCAGCTCGTGCAGCTTCTGCACATGCCCGGACTCCTCGCCTTTGCGCCACAGCTTGCCGCGCGAGCGCGACCAGTAGATGGCGCGGCCTTCGGCGGCGGTCAGGGCCAGGGATTCGCGGTTCATCCAGGCCATCATCAACACGCGCCCGGTGCGGTAGTCCTGGGCGATGGCCGGTACCAGGCCATCGGCATTCCAGTGAATTTCGTCCAGCCAGTCTTTCATTTCGGGTTCCGTACGGCGGGCACGGGGTGCCCGGAGCCACTGTCTACAACGGTTAAGTGTGCCAGCCAGGGCGGCGACTGGCTATCGGCGAAGGATCAGATACAGACCGCCGGCCAGCATGGCCCAGGCGGGCCAGGCCGCGAGGCTGTGAGTTGCAAGACCCGTTTCGGCAGCGCCGGCGACCAGCACGGCACCTATCAGGCGAGAGGGCCAGGCGCTGGCCATGCCGGAGTGGGTATCGGCAGCTCGGCGTTCGGCCTGTGGCTCGCGGGATAGCCGTTCGAGCGTGTCGCGGGTCATCTGCGCGAGGTGTGGCAGTTGCTCGATGTGTTGCTGGGCATTGCGCAGCAGGGTGCCGGGGCTGACACGTTCGCGCATCCAGCGTTCGAGGAACGGCTGGGCGGTGGTCCACAGGTCCAGCTCCGGGTAGAGCTGACGGCCCAGGCCTTCGATGTTCAGCAGGGTCTTCTGCAACAGCACCAGTTGCGGCTGCACTTCCATGTTGAAGCGGCGCGCAGTCTGGAACAGGCGCAGGAGCACCTGGCCGAAGGAGATGTCCTTGAGCGGCTTCTCGAAGATCGGCTCGCATACGGTGCGGATCGCGGCTTCGAAGTCGTTGACCTTGGTTTGGGCCGGTACCCAGCCCGAGTCGATGTGCAACTGGGCGACCTTGCGGTAGTCGCGCTTGAAGAAGGCGATCAGGTTACGTGCCAGGTAGTCCTGGTCTTCGTCGGTGAGGCTGCCGACGATGCCGCAGTCCACCGCAATGTACTGCGGGCTCCACGGCGTGCGGGTACTGACGAAGATGTTGCCGGGGTGCATGTCGGCGTGGAAGAAGCTGTCGCGGAACACCTGGGTGAAGAAGATCTCCACGCCGCGCTCGGCCAGCGCCTTGAAGTCGGTGCGCTGGTCGCGCAGGGTCGCAAGGTCGGTGACCGGGATGCCGTAGATGCGCTCCATCACCAGCACCTTGGGGCGGCACCAGTCCCAGTACACCTGGGGTACGTAGAGCAGCGGCGAGCCTTCGAAGTTGCGCCGCAGCTGCGAGGAGTTGGCCGCTTCGCGGAGCAGGTCCAGTTCGTCGTAGATGGTTTTCTCGTAGTCGCTGACCACTTCTGCGGGGTGCAGGCGGCGGGCGTCGGCGGAAATGCGCTCGGCAGTGCGCGCGAGGATATGCAGCCACGCGATATCGGAGCGAATCACCGGCTCCAGATTCGGGCGGATCACCTTCACCACCACTTCCTCGCCGGTCTTCAACTGTGCGGCATGGACTTGGGCTACCGAGGCGGATGCCAGTGGTTCGCGTTCGAAGCGGGAAAATACCTGCTCGATCTTCGCTCCCAGTTGCTCCTCGATCCGCGCTACTGCGAGGTCCGGCGGGAACGGAGGCACCTTGTCCTGCAGGCGGGCCAGTTCGTTGGCGATGTCGTCCGGCAGCAGGTCGCGGCGGGTGGAGAGGATCTGCCCGAACTTGATGAAAATCGGCCCGAGGTCTTCCAGGGCCAGGCGCAGGCGCTCGCCACGGTTCAGTTGCATCGGCTTGCGGGGCAGCCAGCGCCACGGCAGCAGGCCGCCGACCAGGCGCAGCCACCAGGGGAGGAAGGGCAGGTCGAGGACCATGTCGTCGAGTCGGTAGCGGATCGCCACGCGCTGGATGCGCAGCAGGCGGCGGAAGGCGAGCAGCTTCATGCGTCGGGCTTGATCTTCTGGGTCATGCGCGTGATGCGCGCGTCGAGGCGGTCGAGGGCGATCTTCAGTTGGTCCAGCTCGGCGAAGCGGGCTTCGGCCTCATGCTGGCCGACCAGAGTTCGGCTTTCCTCGGCGAGATAGTCTGCAAGACTCAGGCGCAGGCTTTCCAGGCTGTCGCCAGCCCAGGCCATGCCGCCGCGCAGGCGCGCGCCCAGCAGGTGAGCAGGCACCGGGCCGAGCCAGCGGGAAACTTCGAACTCCCAGTCCAGCTCCAGGCTCTGGAGGATGTCGGCCAGCTCCAGGAGCATCGCGCTGTCGCCACCCATTTCCACTTCGGGGCTGTGCAGCACGCGCGTCTTGTCCCGCGCCACCGCCAATTGCAAGAGGCTGCCCGCAGGGGCGCGCAGGGTGCAGTCGGCCTCGGCTTCGTGGTGCGCGGCGAGGTGCAGGCCGTCGGCGTCGGGCAGGATGAACAGTCGCAGCATCGGGGCCTGGCAATCCACTTCCAGCACTTTGCCGGAAAGCCGGCCCAGGCGTCGCAGCGCCACGCCGTCCAGCCGCAGGACGCGGTTGAGGGTGGCTTCGGCGCTGGCCAGCGCGGCCTGGGTCAGCAGGATCATCAGGGCTTGATGCCGCGGTGCAGGGCGACGATGCCGCCGGTCATGTTGTGGTAGGTGACGCGGTCGAAACCGGCCTCCACCATCATCGACTTCAGGGTTTCCTGGTCGGGGTGCATGCGGATCGACTCGGCCAGGTAGCGATAGCTCTCGGAGTCGTTGGTGACCAGCTTGCCCATCAGCGGCAACAGGGTGAAGGAGTAGGCGTCGTAGGCCTTGGACAGCAGGCCGCTGGTAGGCTTGGAGAACTCCAGCACCAGAAGGCGGCCGCCCGGCTTGAGCACCCGCAGCATGGAGCGGATGGCTTCGTCCTTGTGGGTGACGTTGCGCAGGCCGAAGGCGATGGTCACCGCGTCGAAGTAGTTGTCCGGGAAGGGCAGCTTCTCGGCGTCGGCCTGGACGAAGCTGACATTGCCGACGACGCCGCTGTCGAGCAGCTTGTCGCGGCCGACCTTGAGCATCGAGGCGTTGATGTCGGCCAGCACCACTTCGCCGGTCGGGCCGACCAGGCGGGAGAACTGGCGGGTCAGGTCGCCTGTGCCGCCGGCGATGTCCAGCACCCGGTTGCCGGCGCGCACGCCGGACAGCTCGATGGTGAAGCGTTTCCACAGTCGATGGACGCCGCCGGACATCAGGTCGTTCATCAGGTCGTACTTGGCCGCGACCGAATGGAACACCTCGGCGACCTTCTCGGCCTTCTCGCTCTCGCGCACGGTCTTGTAGCCGAAGTGCGTGGTGGGATCGGCGCTGTCCTGGCCGGCTTGGGGCTTGCGCGGTTCGCTCATGGCATTTCTACCCTGGAAGTCAGTGGCGGGCATTCTAACAGGAAGGAGGAAAAACGCCGCCCCGCTCACCGGACTGTCGGGGTGCGGCGATAAGGCGCGGCGCGTATGATCGGCCAGTCAGCCATCCGCGGAGTTCCAGCATGTCCCGTATTCACGTCGAACGCCCCCATTCCCTTGGCCGCGAGGCCGCCCGCGCCAAAGCCGAGAAGCTCGCCGACAAACTCTCCCGGGAGCACGGCGTGAGCAGCGAGTGGCAGGGCGATACGCTGCTGTTCAAGCGCAGCGGTGTGGACGGGCGCATCGAGGTGGGTGAAGACCGTGTTGCGGTGGACGTAAAGCTGGGGCTGATGCTGTCCGCCATGAGCGGCATGCTCAAGGGCGAGATCGAGCGCGCGCTGGACAAGGCCCTGGCCTGACTCCGGCAGGCCCCGCGTCTCGCGGGGCCTGGGCTTCGAGCGATGCCGGTGGTCCGTCGAATGCTGGTATGTGTTTTCTAATTTTCCCCGATACCTTGGCTCACGGTCCCGCCTTTCGCGGGCAGCTATTCGACTCCCTCGAATCAGAACATTGTGAGGTGCCATCATGGCCAAGGCTGTCAGCAAGAAGAAAGTCGCCGAATTCGAATCCTCCCTCTACTCCGACGCCAAGCACTACGCCCGGCAGATCTGGCTCGCCGGCCTGGGCACCTACGCCCGCGTGGGGCAGGAAGGCGCCGATTACTTCAAGGATCTGGTGAAAGCCGGCGAGTCCGTGGAGAAAAAAGGCCGCGACCTGGTGAGCACTCAGATCGACGCCGCCAACGACAGCGTCAAGGGCCGCCTGCACAGCGTGAAGGCCAGGCTGAATTTCGAGAAGATCGAGGAGGCGTTCGACGCTCGTGTCGCATCCGCCCTCAATCGAATCGGAATTCCCTCAAGGCGTGATGTGGAGGCGCTCTCTGCTAAGCTGGATGAGCTGAGCGCAGTGCTCGAGCGTGTCGCGAGAACTCAATAAGGAGAGCAGGATGGCTGGCAAAAAAACTACCGATAAAAAAGAGTCCAGTTGGATCGGCGAGATCGAGAAATACTCGCGGCAGATCTGGCTGGCTGGCTTGGGGGCCTACTCGAAGGTCAGCAAGGACGGCAGCAAGGTCTTCGAAGCACTGGTCAAGGATGGCGAGAAGGCCGAGAAACAAGCCAAGACCGAAGTCGAGGGTGTGGTTAAGACTTCCACCCGTTCCGCGAAGTCGCGCGTCGATGCCGTCAAGGGCGCGGCGATCGGCAAGTGGAGCGAACTGGAAGAGGCCTTCGACAAGCGCCTGAACAGCGCGATTTCGCGCCTGGGCGTTCCCAGCAGCCGTGAGGTGAAAGACCTGCACAGCAAGGTCGACAGCCTCACCAGGCAGATCGAGAAGCTCACTGGCGTCAGCGTCGCCAAACCGGCTGCCAAGGCCGCCGCGAAACCCGCAGCCAAGGCAGCGGCCAAGCCGGCGTCGAAACCCGCTGTGAAGGCTGCGGCGTCCAAGGCAGCGGCCAAGCCCGCTGCGAAGCCGGCCGCCAAACCCGCCGCGAAGCCTGCGGCCAAGCCTGCTGCTGCGAAGCCTGCCGCTAAACCGGCTGCCAAGGCTGCAGCCAAGCCTGCTGCGAAGCCGGCTGCAAAACCTGCGGCCAAGCCTGCTGGTGCAAAAGCGGCCGCCAAGCCCGCGGCAAAGCCCGCGACTGCAAAGCCCGCTGCCAAGCCGGCCGTGGCGAAGAAGCCTGCCGCGAAAAAGCCTGCCGCGCCGAAGGCCGCCGCCAAGCCGGCAGCTCCGAAGCCGGCAGCCGCTCCGGCCGCCACTGCTGCTCCGTCGGCTCCCGCCGCCGCGCCGGCCGTGACGCCAGCCGCCGCTCCGGCAACGCCGTCGTCCCAGGCCTGACAGGCCTGCCGCAACACCCGCGCCCGGCCTCGTGCCGGGCGTTTTCATTTCAGTGGTCCAGGTAGCGCTGCGCGATGCGTTCAGCGATGTGCCGCGAGTCTGGCCGCAGGTGCGGGGCCACCAGCATCATCACCTGGAACACCACCTGGCGGACGTCGCCTTCGTGGCCGAGGATGCGCTGGTAGTCGAGGGAGAACAGCAGGGTCAGGGTGATCTGTTCCACCAGTTGACCGAGGGCGTCGGTATCGCTGGCCAGTTCGTCTTCGGCCTTGAGCTGCGCCAGCAGCGTCGCCAGGGTGCGCTTGAGGCCGTTGAGCCAGGTGCGCATGCCGCGTGCGAGCTTGGGCAGCCGTCCGGCAAGGTTGGAAAGGTCCTGGAAAAGGAAGCGGTAATGCGCCAGCCGTTCGACGATCAGGTGCAGGAACAGCCAGTAGTCTTCGGCGCCCAGCCGCACATCGGTGGGTGGGTCGAGCAACGGTGCCAGCTCATCCCCGAAGCGCTCGAACAGCGCCATCACCAGCGGCTCCTTGCCGTGGAAGTGGTAGTAGAGGTTGCCCGGACTGATGCCCAGTTCGGTGGCGATCTCCAGGGTGGAAACGTTGGGCTCGCCCTGCTCGTTGAACAGTCGCAGGGCGCATTCGAGAATCCGGTCGCGCGTTTTCATCCGTGTTCAGGTTCCAGCCACGATGGGCGGACGATAGCTGCGGGCGAGGGTGACTGCCAATGGCTGTGCGGCAAACTTCCGCATGGAGCGTCCGCACCGTGGGCTGCCTGGGCTTCCATCCTGCAAGGCATTCCAGGGTGCCTGCGCCATCCACCCGCGTTGGGTTGCCGTAATCAGCGCACGTGCACGTAAGTCCCCGGCGCTGCTTCCTTCGGCGGATGCTCGGCGTTGCCCAGTTCGAAATTCACCGGCCCGCGCTCGCCCGAGCGCTGCTGGATCCACTCCAGCCACAGCGGCCACCAACTGCCTTCATGGCGCTGCGTGTCGTAGTACCAGGCGCGTGGGTCGGAGCTGAGCTTGCTGTTCTCGAAGTAGCACGCCTTGGGATTGCCCGGCGGGTTGAGAATGCTCTGGATGTGGCCGCTGTTGGACAGCACGAAGCGGCTCTCGCCGCCCAGCAGCAGCGCCGAGCGGTATACCGCGTCCCACGGCGTGATGTGGTCGGTGATGCCGGCGACATGGAAGTTGTCCACGCCGACTTTCTTCAGGTCAACAGGTGTGCCGTTGACTTCCATCGCCCCCGCGCGCGCCAGCGGGTTGTGCTTGAAGAAGTCGAGGAAGTCACCGTGCAGCGCGGCGGGCAGGCGGGTGTTGTCGTTGTTCCAGTAGAGGATGTCGAACGCCGGCGGCTGCTTGCCCAGCAGGTAGTTGTTGACCCAGTAGTTCCAGATCAGGTCGTTGGGGCGCATCCAGGCGAATACCTTGGCCATGTCACGGCCATCCAGCACGCCCTGCTGGTAGGAGCGGCGCTTGCTGGTTTCCAGGGTCTGCTCGTCGGCGAACAGCGCGGCGGGGGTTTCCACCTGGCTGTCCAGCAGGCTGACGAGGTAGGTCGCGCTGGCGATTTTGCGCAATTGCCGGCGCGCCTGCAGGTGACCCTGCAGCGCGGCGATGGTCAGGCCGCCGGAGCAGGCTCCCATCAGGTTTACGCTGCGGCTGCCGCTGATCGAGCGGCATGCCTCGATGGCCTCGTCGAGCGCCTTGACATAGGTGGAAAGCCCCCATTCGCGGTGGCGCGCGTCGGGGTTGCGCCAACTGACCATGAACAGTTGCAGATTGTTCTTCAGGGCGTACTGGACGAAGCTCTTTTCCGTCGTCAGGTCGAAGATATAGAACTTGTTGATCTGCGGAGGTACCACCAGCAACGGTCTGGCATACAGGTGCTCGCCCATCGGTTTGTACTGGATCAGCTCCAGCACGTCGTTGCGGAACACCACTGCGCCCGGGGTGGTAGCGAGGTTCTGGCCGATTTCGAAGGCGCTGCGGTTGACCTGGCTGGGCATGCCGCCATTGTGCATCAGGTCGTCGAGCAGATGACGCGCGCCCTTGAACAGGCTCTGGCCGCCGGTGTTGAACAGTTCCTTTACCGCCAGCGGGTTGATCAGGGTGTTCGACGGCGAAGCGGCATCGGAGATGATCGACAGGAGGAATCGCGCGCGGGCGCGGTCGTCGCAGCTCAGGTCGCTTTCGTCGATCCAGGCCAGCAACTGTTTCTGCCACGCGAGGTACGCCTGCACGGTGCGGCGGTAGATCGGGTTGAGGCGCCAGGACGGGTCCTGGAAGCGCGCGTCCTGCGGGTTGGGTTGCAACGGCGAGTCGCCGATCAGCACCTGCCCCATCTGCTTGCCGAAGGCGGCCAGATGGCGCGCCGAATGCAGCGGCTGGCGCACGCCCTGGAGGGCGAGCATGCGCAGTGTGGACAGCATGTCCTTGCCGCGCAGGCCGACGATGGCGCTCTGCGCATTCATGAACTCGGTGGGGACGGGGACGCTACCAGGCTCGGCTTTCTCTCGCATGAACAGCACTCCGTAAAGGGTTCGACCTAATCAGGGTCTATCGACGTTCCGCCGAGGCCGCGGCGAAGCGTCAATGGACCCAGCGAAGCAAGGGCTGTACCGGAGTCGGGAAACTCCCGGTCCAGACACCTGTTATCCGTTCGAGGGATGTACACGGGGATCGATGCAAGAGGAAAACTGCCCGAAAACAGGGCAGCGGATCAGCAGCCGGGTTGCCCTGCGGTCACCGGCGAGGGTCGCCGCGACGGGGGCCGAGTCAGGCGCTACGTGTCGATACCCGCGAACAAGCCTGTTTGTTGTTAGTAACTGCAACAGGATTGGTCAAGGCAGCATGCCGGCCGACTGTGACGAAGCTGTGATGCTTCAGCCAGCCTTGGGCGCGAACGGGCGGGGGTGGATCACCGCGCGCTGCCGTTCCTCCTGGAGGAACTTCATGATGATCGGCGCCACGCTTTCCGCACGGGTCACCAGGAACAGGTGGCCATCGTCGATTACGTGCAGCTCGGCGTTGGGAATGCGCCAGGCGAGCATGCGCATGTTGATCAGCGGGATGATCGGGTCGTCGTCGCCGGCCAGTACCAGCGTCGGCTGGCGGATCTTGTGCAGCCAGTGGATGCTGGTCCAGCCCAGGCCCGCGAAGAGCTGCCAGTAGTAGCCCATCTTGCCGGACGAGCGCACCTTGCTGGCGAAGGCCATTGCCAGCTTCGGGTCGCGGCGGAAGGCGCCGCCATAGATATCCGGGGCGATGTGCACGCCGTAGGACGGCTGGATGTAGCGGCGCGGGCTGGCCATGCGCCAGAGCACCCTGGGCTTGCCCGGCACCATGACGGCACCGGCGGCGGTGGCGGCGAGAATCAGTTTCTTGCAGCGCTCCGGGTAGTCGTGTGCGAACTGTTGCGCCAGCGCGCCGCCCCAGGATACGCCGATGGCGGTCACTTGGCCGTAGTCCAGGTAGTCGAGCATGCGCGCGGCCAGCTTGGCCAGGCCGGGGAAGCGGTACGGCGTGCTGGGCGTGGACGAGCCGCCAACGCCGGGGACATCGAAGGCGATGACCTCCAGGTCCGGGTCCAGCGCGGCGACGAAGGGGAATACCAGTTCGAGGTTGGCGCCGATGCCGTTGAAGATCAGCAGCGGCGTCATGTGCGCCTTGCCCGGCCGCACGGCGGTGCGGATGGTCTGGCCGTTCAGTTCGATGGTGCGGAACTCGAACGGCTGCGCCGCCGGCGCCTTGGCCGGCAGCACCTCCTCGCTGGCGCGCCTGGCCTTGGTGCGCCGCGGTGGGGCGACCACCTCGGCGGCCGGTACCGGTTGCGTGGAGGCGTCGTCCGCGACGGCGCCGGCTTGCGGGAGGGCTTCTGTTTTCATCGTTCGTGCACGTAGGTTCCGGGAGCGGTTTCAGCGGCCGGATGGGCCTTGTTGCCCAGGGCAGCAGGGGCTTTGCGAGTCTTGCCCGAGCGCTCGGCCAGCCAGTTCTGCCAGTGCAGCCACCACGAGTCGGCGTGCTTGCTGGCGTTCTCCTGCCAGGTTTTCGGATCGGCGGACAGCTCCGGTCCGGTCATGAAGCGTGCCTTGGGATTGCCCGGCGGGTTGAGGATGCTCTGGATGTGCCCGCTGTTGGACAGGATGAATTCACACTTGCCGCCCAGCAGGCGCGCGGAGCGGTAGCAGGCTTCCCAGGGGGTGATGTGGTCGGACAGACCGGCCACGCAATAGAAATCGCAGGTGACCTGCTTGAGGTCGATCGGCGTGCCGGACACTTCGAGCGCGCCCGGGCGGGTCAGCGGGTTGGTCTTGAACATCTCCACCAGTTCGCCGTGCAGTGCGGCGGGCAGGCGCGTGGTGTCGTTGTTCCAGAACAGGATGTCGAAGGCGGGCGGTTCGTTGCCCAGCAGGTAGTTGTTGACCCAGTAGTTCCAGATCAGGTCGTTGGGGCGCATCCAGGCGAATACCTTGGCCATGTCCTTGCCTTCCAGTACGCCGGACTGGTACGAGCGGCGCTTGGCCGCTTCCAGGGTCTTCTCGTCAGCGAACAGTGCGACCTGGGTGTCCAGTTCGAAGTCCAGTACGCTGACCATCTGGGTGAAGGCGTTGACCTTCTTCTCGCCCAACGCGGCGTAATGCCCGAGCAGGGTGACGGTGGTAATGCCGCCGGAGCAGGCGCCGAGCATGTTCAGGTCCTTGCTGCCGGTGATGGCGAGGACCACGTCGATGGCTTCCTTGAGCGCCTCGATATAGGTAGTCAGGCCCCATTCGCGCTGGGCCTTGGTCGGGTTGCGCCAACTGACGATGAAGGTCTGTACCTGGTTGCGCAGGCAGAAGCGCGCCAGGCTCTTCTCCGGCGAAAGGTCGAAGACGTAGAACTTGTTGATCTGCGGCGGTACCACCAGCAGCGGGCGTTCGTGCACGCTTTCGGTGATCGGCTTGTACTGGATCAGCTCCAGCACGTCGTTGCGGAATACCACCGCGCCCTCGGTCAGGGCGAGGTTCTTGCCGACCTCGAAGGCATCCATGTTCACCTGGCTGGGCATGCCGCCGTTGTTCACCAGGTCCTTGGCCAGATGGGTGAGGCCGTCGAGCAGGCTCTTGCCGCCGGTCTCGAAGAAGCGTTTGATCGCCGCCGGGTTGGACAGCGTGTTGGTGGGCGCCATCGCCTCGGTCATCAGGTTGATGACGAACTGGCCGCGGCTGATGTCCTGGGCCGAGAGGTCGCTGTCGCCGATCCACGCGTGCAGCTCCTTGCGCCAGGCCAGGTAGGTCTGCAGGTAGCGGCGGTAGAGCGGATTCTGGCTCCAGGCCGGATCGTTGAAGCGGCGGTCGTCGTCGGACGGCTTGAGTTCAGACTTGCCGAGCAGGACGTTCTTCAGCTCCAGGCCGAATTGGGTCACGTGCTTGGCGCTGTGGAAGGGCTGCTTGATCGCTTGCAGCAGCACCATGCGGGCAGAAGTGAGCAGGTCCTTGCCACGAATGCCGATCACCGGGTTGAGGTTGAGCGTGTTTTCCGCGGCTTGCTGAGGCAGATCGTTATTGTTCTTCTGGGTCATCGGCGACGCTCCATTGTCCTGAGACGAATACTGGCGGGGCTCACCTGTCGTGACGAAGGCCAAGTACTGCTCGGGTTAGCGGAACGTGGAGAAAACTCCACGCGGTTCATCACTTGGCGGCATCACTGGAAATCGGGAACCACAGTGCGCTGCACTGCCTTGGTTACCCGAGTTTCCACCACCGCGCAAGCTGGTGCAGCGTGGGCCTCTTGCCGAAAGTATGTCGACAAAGTTTAGAAAACGCGCCCTAGAGCGGGGGCATCTTCGTCAGGGCCACGCCGAAGCCAGTCTGCCCGGAGAATGTTGCAAATGGCGTGCCCTGGGGCGATTGCCCGACGAAGGTTGGTGCGTGGTCGGTGGGGGCGAAGGTGCTGGGAGGTTTCGCAGGATGGGTGGAGCGGAGCGATACCCATCGAAGAAGGCTCAGGCACCGCTGATGGGGATCGCTCCAGGCCACCCCACGAATGGCAATGTGCGGAGGCTGAAGCTTCAGAGCATCAGTTTGACCACCGACTCCGACGGGTCGCGCGATTTCCCTGCCTTTTCCAGTTGCGCCAGGTAATCGGCCCACATCTCGTCTTGGCGGATGCACAGCTCGTAGAGGTAGTCCCAGGTGAACAGGCCGCTGTCGTGGCCGTCGTCGAAGGTCAGTTTAAGGGCGTACTGGCCGGCCGGTTCCAGGCCAGAGAGGCCGACGTGCAGCTTGCCGACCTGCAGGACCGGATTGCCGTGGCCCTGCACTTCCGCCGAGGGGGAATGCACGCGGAGGAACTCGGCGGAGAGGTCGTAGGACTGCTCGCCGTAGGTCAGCGAAAGTTTCTTCGAGGCCTTGTGCAGCTTGATGGCGGAAGGAATGCGCATGGACGGCTCCTGATTCTTGCGTGCGGGCATTGTAGCCCGCTGCAAAATGCGACGGGGCGCCCAGAGGCGCCCCGTCATCACGGTAGTTCGCCGGTTACAGGATATAGCGGGACAGGTCTTCGTCCTGCGCCAGCTCACCCAGGTGGCCGTTCACGTAGGTCGCGTCGATCACGATCGGCTTGTCGCTGTGCTCGCTGGCCAGGTCGGCGGCGTCGAACGACACCTCTTCCAGCAACCGTTCGAGCAGGGTGTGCAGGCGGCGGGCACCGATGTTCTCGGTCTTCTCGTTGACCTGGAAGGCGATCTCCGCCAGGCGCTTGATGCCGTCGGCGGCGAACTCGATGTCCAGGCCCTCGGTCTTCAGCAGCGCGGTGTACTGCTCGGTCAGCGACGCATGCGGCTCGCTGAGGATGCGCTCGAAGTCACTCGGGCTCAGGGCTTTCAGTTCGACGCGGATTGGCAGGCGGCCCTGCAGCTCCGGCACCAGGTCGCTCGGCTTGGACAGGTGGAACGCGCCCGAGGCGATGAACAGGATGTGGTCGGTCTTCACCATGCCCAGCTTGGTGTTCACGGTGCAGCCCTCGATCAGCGGCAGCAGGTCGCGCTGTACGCCTTCGCGGGAGACGTCGGCGCCGCCGGCGTTGGCGCGCTTGGCGATCTTGTCGATCTCGTCGATGAAGACGATGCCGTTCTGCTCCACCGCTTCCAGGGCGCGAGCCTTGAGGTCTTCTTCATTGACCAGGCGCTGGGCTTCCTCGTCGCGGATCAGCTTCATGGCCTCGGCGACCTTCAGCTTGCGGCTCTTGCGCTTGCCCTTGCCCATGTTGGAGAAGAGGTTCTGCAACTGGCTGGTCATCTCTTCCATGCCGGGCGGGGCCATGATTTCCACACCCGAGGGAATGTCGGCCACCTCGATGTCGATTTCCTTGTCGTCCAGTTGGCCTTCGCGCAGGCGCTTGCGGAAGAGCTGGCGGGTGTTGGAATCCTCGCGCTGCGGTTCGTCACCGAAGCTGCCGGTACGGGCCGGCGGCAGAAGGGCGTCGAGGATGCGCTCTTCGGCGGCGTCTTCGGCGCGGTACTTCACCTTCTGCACTTCCTGCTCGCGGAGCATCTTGATCGCGGCATCGGCAAGGTCGCGGATGATCGACTCGACGTCGCGGCCGACATAGCCGACCTCGGTGAACTTGGTCGCCTCCACCTTGATGAACGGCGCGTTGGCCAGCTTGGCCAGGCGGCGGGCGATTTCGGTCTTGCCGACGCCGGTGGGGCCGATCATCAGGATGTTCTTGGGCGTCACTTCGGCGCGCAGCTCGGCCGGTAGTTGCATGCGCCGCCAGCGGTTGCGCAAGGCAATGGCTACGGCGCGCTTGGCGTCGTCCTGGCCGATGATGTGGCGATTGAGTTCGTGAACGATCTCGCGGGGAGTCATGGACATTTGACGTAGTACTCCGGAGCGACAGCGCCTCAGACGGCGCTGTCGAGCTCCTCGATGGTCAGGTTCTGGTTGGTGAACACGCAGATCGAGCCGGCGATGTTCAGGGCGGTTTCGGCGATCTCGCGGGCGCTCATGTCGTCGGTGCCCTTCTGCAGCAGGGCCAGGGCCGCCGCCTGGGCGAAGCCGCCGCCGGAGCCCATTGCGATCAGGCCGTGCTCGGGTTCGACCACGTCGCCATTGCCGGTGATGATCAGGGATGCGTCCTTGTTGGCCACGGCCAGCATGGCTTCCAGGCGGCTCAGGGAGCGGTCGGTACGCCAGTCCTTGGCCAGCTCGACGGCGGCGCGCACCAGGTGCCCCTGGTGTTTTTCCAGTTGTTGCTCGAAGCGTTCGAAGAGGGTGAAGGCATCGGCGGTGGCGCCGGCGAAGCCGGCCAGCACTTCACCGTGGTACAGGCGGCGGACTTTCTTCGCGTTGCCTTTCATCACGGTGTTGCCCAGGGAAACCTGGCCGTCGCCGCCCATGACGACTTTGCCGTTACGGCGGACAGATACGATGGTGGTCAAGGGTCTTACTCCACACTGCGGGGCGATGTGCCCGAATGCAGAGTCAGATGGGGACTGGAAGGGCGGGGTTCAAGTCCCGCGCCGACCGGCGAACGCGCTTTTCACGCGCCGCCTGTCGGTGCAGGGCCTGATTCTTCTGCGGATCAGCGGGTCTGGCGCTGCTGTAACAACAGGTTGCTGAAGCCGTTGCCGGCCAGTTGCTTCTGGGCGGCGGAGGCCTTGGCGCGGTCGCCATAGGGGCCGACCATCACCCTGTACCAGGTTTCGTCGCGCACGGTGCCGGATTCCACGCGGGCGTTCTGCCCCATCATGATGATCTGCGCGCGCAGATGATCGGCGTCGGACTGTTTGCGGAACGAGCCGGCCTGCAGGTAGTACTGGGTGGCGGCCACGGCCGGCGGCGGAGTGGGCTTGGCCGGCGTGGCCTGGCCCGTGGGTGCCTGCGGCAGCGTCTGCTTCTGCGCCATCGCCACCTGGTCGGTTGCGGCAGCCGGTTTGACTACCGCGGGCGGCGGCGGAGTCTGGCCGCTGAGAGCGGTCAGTGCGCGCTGGGTGTCGATCTTCGCGGCCTCTTCCGGAGTGGCTACCACGGTCGGCGGCTTCTGCGGCTGGGGCGGCGGCGGAACGGCATCCGGCGGCACCACGACTTCCGAGCCCGGAAGCAGGGTGTAGAAGTCGTACTTGGGCTTGACCGCCGTAGGAGCCGGCTGTTGCTGCACAGTACCCGAGGGCTTGCTGGAGCCTACGACGGTCTTGGGCGCCTCGGGCTTCTCGCGTTTCACATCGTTGCGACCCGGCTCCAGCTTCATCAGGAACATGATGAAGCCGCCGATGGCCAGGCCGGCGACCAGCCAGACCCAGCCCGGGACCGAACTCTTCCTGGCCGGGGCCTGGTAGCGGCTGGCGCCGCGCTTGGGAGCGGGTTTCTTCTTCGCCATGAGTGCTTACATGCGCTCCAGGGTTTCCAGGCCCAGCAGTTCCAGGCCCTGCTTGAGGGTACGGCCGGTCAGCGCCGCGAGGCGCAGGCGGCTTGCCTGTTGCGCCGGGTCTTCGGCGGTGAGGATCGGGCAGTGCTCGTAGAAGCTGGAGAACAGGCCGGCCAGCTCGTACAGGTAGGCACAGAGGATGTGCGGCACACCCTTGATCGCCACGTTGTTGAGCAGGTCGCCGAACTGCGCCAGCTGCGCGGCCAGGGCGATTTCCTGGGGTTGCTGCAGGACGATCCTGCCACCCACTTCGTCATAGCCCTTGCCCAGTTTACGGAACACGCCGGCCACGCGGGTGTAGGCGTAGAGCAGGTAAGGCGCTGTGTTGCCCTCGAAGCTCAGCATCAGCTCGAAGTTGAAGCTGTAGTCGCTGGTGCGGTGCTTGGACAGGTCGGCGTACTTCACCGAATCGATACCCACTACGTGGCCGATGCGACGCAGCTCTTCCTCGTCGAAGGGTGTTTCGCCCTTTTCGACGCGCTTTTCGTTGAGGCCCTTCACCAGGGTGTAGGCGCGCTCCTCGGCCTCGATCAGCAGGTCGATCAGCTTCACGGTACCGCCGTCGCGGGTCTTGAAGGGCTTGCCGTCGGCGCCGTTCATGGTGCCGAAGCCCATGTGCTCCAGGTCCATGCTGGCCGGAACGAAGCCGGCGCGGCGGGCGACTTCGAATACCTGCTGGAAGTGCAGGGCCTGGCGCTGGTCGACGAAGTACAGCACGCGGTCGGCGTGCAGCACCTTGTGGCGGTAGCGCATGGCGGCCAAGTCGGTGGTGGCATAGAGGTAGCCGCCGCCGGCCTTCTGCACGATCACCGGCAGCGGCTCGCCTTCGGCGTTCTTGAACTCGTCCAGGAACACGCACAGGGCGCCGTCGCTCTCGACCAGCAGGCCCTTGGCGGTGAGGTCGGCGACTACGTTGGCCAGGTCGTCGTTATAGGCGCTCTCGCCCTTCACGTCGTCCATCGTCAGTTTCACACCCAGCAGGTCGTAGACCTTCTGGCAGTGCGACAGGGAAATGTCGTTGAAACGGGTCCACAGGGCCATGCACTTGGGGTCGTTGGCCTGCAGTTTGACCACCAGCTCGCGGGCGCGGTCGGCGAATTCGGGCGATTCGTCGAAGCGCTTCTTGGCTGCGCGATAGAAGACCTCCAGGTCATGCAGTTCGGCCTGGGCATCCACCGGCTGCTCTTCCAGGTAGGCCAGCAGCATGCCGAACTGGGTACCCCAGTCGCCCACGTGATTCTGGCGGATCACGGTGTCGCCGAGGAACTCCAGCACGCGGCTGACGGCGTCGCCGATAATGGTCGAGCGCAGGTGGCCGACGTGCATCTCCTTCGCCAGGTTCGGCGAGGACAGGTCCACTACCACGCGCTGGGCCGGACCGGCCTTGCGTACGCCGATGCGATCGTCGGCCAGGGCCTTGTCGAGGCTGGCGGCGAGCCAGGCCTGGTCCTGGAAGAAGTTCAGGAAGCCGGGGCCGGCGATCTCGACCTTGGCCACTTCCGGGCTCTGCGGCAGCGCCTCGACCAGTTTGGTCGCGAGGTCGCGCGGCTTCATGCCGGCGGGCTTGGCCAGCATCATTGCGATGTTGCTGGCGAAGTCGCCGTGGGTTCGGTCCTTGGTGTTCTCCACCTGGATGTCGGGCGTCAGGCCGGCCGGCAGGGTGCCGTCTTCGGTGAGGCTGACAAGGGCTTGCTGGATCAGGTGGCGAATCGTGTCTTTCATGGTTGTCTCCGTGCTCGCGTGCATCCGGCGCGCGCGACCGGTTATCGGGCTCAGAACCGCACATTATCCGTGGCCGGGCATGGCTTGCCAACCGCGGAGCGCTCCTGACCAGTCTCGCCGCTGCGTCAAGCGCTGCGGCTGATGGAAGTCAATGTAGGACGGATGCGCAAGGGCGCGCGGGTTGATCAGGGGCGATCGCGTGGATTTGTCGGAGCAGCATGCACTTCAGAACAGGTCGATGGGGTCGACGTCCAGCGACCAGCGCACCTGGCGTCCGCCGGGCATGCCTTCGAGCACCTGCAGCCACGGCGTGAGCAGGCGATGCAGCGGAGCGCGGGCGCTGCTCATCAGCAGCAATTGTGCGCGGAAGCGTCCGGCGCGGCGCTCCATTGGCGCGGGCACCGGGCCCAGCAGGTCGACTTCACAGCCGAGTTCAGCTTGCAGGCGCTCGGCTTCTGCGCAGGCTTCATCGAGGAAACCTTCGGCCTGTCCCGGCTTGTGGGCCTCGGCGCGTAGCAGCGCGAGGTGCGCGAAGGGTGGCAGCCCCGCGGAGCGGCGCTCTGTCAGGGCCTGTTCGGCAAAGGCGAAATAGCCCTGCTCGGTGAGCTGCACCAGCAGCGGGTGGTCGGCCAGGTGGGTCTGGATCAGCACCCGGCCGGGCTCGTCGGCGCGGCCCGCGCGCCCCGCGACCTGGACGATCTGCTGGGCCATGCGTTCGCTGGCGCGGAAGTCGGCGGAGAACAGCCCGCCGTCGGCATCGAGGATCGCCACCAGCGTCACCCGTGGGAAATGGTGCCCCTTGGCGAGCATCTGGGTGCCGACCAGGATGCACGGCTTGCCTTTGTTGATGGTGGCGAACAGGTCGCGCATGGCGTGCTTGCGCGAAGTGCTGTCGCGGTCGATACGCAGCACCGGATAGTCGGGGAAGATAATCCGCAGGCGCTCTTCGGCGCGCTCGGTGCCGGCTCCCACCGGGCGCAGGTCGACCGTGCCGCATTTCGGGCAGTTGCGCGGCGGCCGTTCGCGGTGGTCGCAGTGGTGGCAGCGCAGCTCGCCGCTGCCCTGGTGCACCGTCATCCGCGCATCGCAGCGCGGGCACTGGCTGATCCAGCCGCAGTCGTGGCACAGCAGGGTCGGGGCGAAGCCGCGGCGGTTCAGGTAGACCAGAACTTGCTGGCCGGCGGCCAGGGTTTCCTTGATCGCACGCTGCAGTGGCATGGAAATACCGGAGTCCAGCGGCAGGCTCTTCACATCCAGGCGCTGGAATTTCGGCTGGTGTGCGCCGCCGGCGCGCTGGGTCAGGCGAAGCAGGCCGTAACGGCCGTTCTGGGCGTTGTGCAGGCTTTCCAGCGCAGGCGTCGCCGAGCCGAGCAGGATCGGCACGCTTTCCAGGCGCGCGCGCACCATTGCCAGGTCGCGGGCGTGATAGCGCAGTCCTTCCTGCTGTTTATAGGAAGCGTCGTGCTCCTCGTCGATGATGATCAGCCCCGGATTCTTCAGCGGGGTGAACAGCGCCGAGCGGGTGCCGATGACGATATCCGCCTCGCCATCGCGGGCCGCCAGCCAGGCGTCGAGCCGCTCGCGGTCGGTCAGCGCCGAGTGCAGCAGGGCGATGCGCGCATTGAAACGGCGTTCGAAGCGGCTCAGGGTCTGTGGGCCGAGGTTGATCTCCGGGATCAGCACCAGCGCTTGCTTGCCAGCCTCCAGCGCTTCGCGGATCAGTTGAAGGTAAACCTCGGTCTTGCCGCTGCCGGTGACGCCGGCCAGCAGGAAACTATGGAAGCCGCCGAAGCCTGCGCGCACCGCTTCGAAGGCTGCGCGCTGCTCCGCGTTCAGCGGCAGCTCCGCCTGCGCCAGCCAAGGACCGTGGTGCGGCGGCACGCTGTGGCGGCGGATCTCCAGTGTCACCAGCCCCTTCTCCTGCAGCAGGTCGAGGCTGTCCTTGTTGATCTCCAGTTGCGTCAGCAGTTCGTGAGCGACGCCGTGGGGATGTTGCTGCAGCACCTTCAGCGCCTGGCGTTGGCGTGGTGCGCGGGTCAGGCGCGGGTCGTCCTCGCGGGCGCCGGGCTCGGCATGCCAGAAGCGCTGCTGGCGCGCCTCGGCGGCTTCGCCCTGGCGCAGCAGATTGGGCAGCGCCCAGGAAAAGGTGTCGCCCAGGCTGTGCTGGTAGTACTGCGCCGTCCAGCGGCAAAGTTCCAGCAGGTGCGCCGGCATCGGCGGCTCGCGGTCGAGCACGGCCAGAGCCGGGCGCAGCTTGTCCTCCGGGACTTCCGAGTGCTCGACCTTGTCGACCAGCACGCCGACGATCTCCCGGCGGCCGAACGGCACGCGCAGGCGCACGCCAGGCTGCAGGCGCGAGGCATCCAGCCCGCGGGGGGGCAGGTAGTCGAACAGGCGGCGCAGCGGCGATGGCAGGGCGACACGCAGGATGATTGGCGACGGCACGCGACGGATTCCGGGGCGGCGGGGATCGGGGATCTTAGCACCCGGCGACGATCGGTCGAGGCTTGACTTGCGTGGAAAGACATCTCTGGTATGATCCACGCCCTTAATTTGCGTGCGGTGCCCGGTAAAGATCCCGCCTGCGGTCCTCGATGGCCGTGGCTCGGCTTCTGCCAGAGACTGGGTGGCGGCACACCAACCAGAGGAAGACATCATGAAACCGGAAATCCATCCCGCTTACGAAGAAATCGAAGCTACCTGCAGCTGTGGCAACGTGATCAAGACCCGTTCCACCCTGTGCAAGGGCATCCACCTGGACGTCTGCTCCGAGTGCCACCCCTTCTACACCGGTAAGCAGAAAGTCGTCGACACCGGCGGCCGTATCGATCGCTTCAACCAGCGTTTCGCCATGTTCGGTGGCAAGAAGTAAGATCGATTTCCGGGAAAGGCCCTCATGGTTTTTCACGGCATCTCGAAAAAGGCGTCCCTTGTGGGCGCCTTTTTTATGGCCGCTCTCTTTTCCCTCGATGCGAGCGCTGCCTCCTGTCCGAAGCCTCATTCGCCCGAAATCGTGCGCGTTGCGCGGGTAGTGGACGGCGATACCCTCAAGCTGGCCGATGGCCGAAGTGTGCGCCTGATCGGGGTGAACGCGCCTGAACTCGCCCACCGGGGGCGCTCGGAAGAGCCATTTGCGGTCGCCGCAAAGCGCGGCCTGGAGCAACTGGTCGCGGCCAACGATGACGAGGTCGGGCTGGTCAGTGGCCGCCAGGGCAAGGACAAATACGGCCGTACCCTTGCCCATGCCTATGATGCACAGGGCAACAACCTCGAGTCCCGCCTGCTGGCCGAGGGCCTGGGCTACCTTGTAGCTATTGCGCCCAATACCGAACTGACCGCCTGCCAGCAGGTTGCCGAGCGCGAGGCGCGCAGTGCCGGGCTGGGGTTGTGGAAGCGTTCCCCGGTACAGACTCCGCAGCAGCTCCACGAGAGCGGTTTTGCCCTGGTGCGCGGGCGAGTCGAGCAGGTGGAGCGCAACCGTGGCGGCATATGGATCGATTTCGACGGCCCGCTGGTGCTGCGCATCGATTTTCGTTCGTTGGACAATTTTGACGCCGACGCCCTGCGAAACCTGCGGGGCCGGCAAGTGGAAGCGCGCGGCTGGGTGATCGACCGGGCCGAGCGCGGCAGCGTGAAACCTGGACAGGCACGCTGGATGCTGCCTTTGACCGACCCGGCGATGATGGAGGTATTGCCATGAGCGTGCGCTCGTTCGGAATTGTCATTCTGCTGGCGCTGATGAGCGTCCTGGCAGGCTGTGCCACCAACCCCGCCACCGGCAAGACCGACTTCGTCATGATGAGCGAGCAGGAAGAGCTCGGCATGGGGCAGAAGTACAGCCAGGAAATCCTCAAGCAATACCCGCGCTATGAGGATGCGAAGCTGCAGTCCTACGTGCAGCAGGTCGGCGAGCGGGTTGCCCGCGCCGGCGACCGCCCCAACCTGCAGTATCACTTCACCGTCATCGATACGCCGGACATCAACGCCTTCGCCCTTCCTGGCGGCTACATCTACATCCATCGCGGCCTGATGGCCTACCTCGGCTCGGAGGCAGAGCTGGCCGCCGTGCTCGGCCACGAGGTCGGCCATGTCACCGCGCGCCACAGTGTGCGCCAGCAGAGCCAGTCCAGCGCCTGGAACATCCTCGGGCAGGCCGTCGCCATCGGAACCGGGGTGAACGCCGCCGCCGATCTCACCAACGTGCTCGGCACCGCCTTCGTGCGCGGTTATGGCCGTGACATGGAGCTGGAGGCCGACGGCCTGGGCGCCAAGTACCTGGCCCGCGCCGGCTATGATCCCACTGCAATGATCCAGGTGGTGCGGGTGCTGAAGAACCAGGAAGACTTCGCCCGCGACGAAGCGGCGCGCAAGGGGCAGGCCACGCAGCCGGTGGGCTACCACGGCCTGTTCGACACCCACCCGGACAACGACCAGCGCCTCAAGCAGGTCGTCGGGCCGGCCCAGGCCCTGGCTGGCGGCCAGCAGGAACTGGGCGTGGAGCGCTACCTCAAGGCTATCGACGGCATGCCGTTCGGTGACTCCGCTGCCAGTGGCGTACGCCGCGGGCAGAACTTCTATCACTCGGAGCTGGACTTCACCCTCAGCTACCCGACCGGCTGGGGTATCCTCAACCAGCCCGCCGCACTGGTGGGTTTCACCGCCGACCAGCAGGCCTACATCGGTATGAAGCTGGTGCAGCGCGACGGCCAACTGACGCCCGCGGAGTACTTGCGCAAAGGCACAGGCGGCCGCCTCGCGGCGGAGGAGAGCTTCCAGCAGGCTGGCCTGACGGGCGCCACCGGGGTGGTGCCGGGGTCACCTGCGCGGCGGATCGCGGTGATCTACCAGAAGGACCGGGCCTATCTGTTCGTGGGTGCGGTCAAGGGCCGCGCATCGCTGGAAAGCGTGGATGACCAGTTCATGCAGGTGATCCGCAGTTTCCGGCCCATGCGTGCAGATGAGCGGAAGCTGGCGGAACCGCGCCGTATTGCCGTGGTTCAGGTCAAATCGGGGCAGACTGTTGAGCAGTTCGCCAACGCTGAAAGCGGTCCGCAATCTGACTCGATAAATCGTATACGTTTATTGAATGACTTGTATCCAACTGGTGAGCCAAAACCTGGCGACTGGCTGAAAGTCGTACGCTGAAGGTCTTGACAGCAGGGGGCTGGGCTACCTTGGCAGGTGAGGGCTTTCTGCGTATGCTCGGTCCCCCGTCTGTCCAACAAGCAACAAAAGCGGAAGTGCCCAAATGTCTGATCTCAAGACCGCTGCCCTCGAATATCACGCCCAACCCCGTCCCGGAAAACTGAGCGTCGAGCTGACCAAACCGACCGTCACCGCCCGCGACCTGTCGCTGGCGTACAGCCCGGGTGTCGCCGAGCCAGTGCGCGAAATCGCGCGTGATCCGGAACTGGCCTTCAAGTACACCGGCAAGGGCAACCTGGTCGCGGTCATTTCCGACGGTACCGCAATCCTCGGCCTGGGCAACCTCGGCCCGCTGGCCTCCAAGCCGGTCATGGAAGGCAAGGGTGTGCTGTTCAAGCGTTTCGCCGGTGTCGACGTGTTCGACATCGAAGTCGACGCCGAGAGCCCGCAGGCCTTCATCGATACCGTCAAGCGCATCTCCATCACCTTCGGCGGCATCAACCTGGAAGACATCAAGGCGCCGGAGTGCTTCGAGATCGAGCGCGCGCTGATCGAGCAGTGCGATATCCCGGTGTTCCACGATGACCAGCACGGCACCGCCATCGTGACCGCTGCCGGCATGCTCAACGCTCTGGAGATCGCCGGCAAGAAACTGGAAAGCGCGAAGATCGTCTGCCTGGGCGCCGGCGCCGCCGCCATCTCCTGCATGAAGCTGCTGGTGAGCATGGGCGCCAGGGTCGAGAACATCTACATGATCGACCGCCAGGGCGTGATCCACGCTGGCCGCAACGACCTGAACCAGTACAAGGCCGTGTTCGCCACCGAGACTGACAAGCGCACCCTGGCTGATGCCCTCGACGGCGCCGACGTGTTCGTCGGCCTGTCCGGCGCCAATCTGCTGAGCGCCGAAGACCTCAAGCGCATGGCGCCGAACCCGATCGTCTTCGCTTGCTCCAACCCGGACCCGGAAATCAAGCCGGAGCTGGCACATGCCACCCGTGACGACGTGATCATGGCCACTGGCCGTTCGGACTACCCGAACCAGGTCAACAACGTACTGGGCTTCCCCTTCATCTTCCGCGGTGCCCTGGACGTTCGCGCCACCCGCATCAACGAGGAAATGAAGATCGCCGCCGCCCTGGCCCTGCGCGACCTGGCCAAGGAGCCGGTACCCAAGGAAGTGTGCGAGGCCTACGGCGTGAGCGCCATCGAGTTCGGCCGCGAGTACATCATTCCGAAACCGATGGACAAGCGTTTGATCACCGTCGTTTCCGATGCCGTGGCCAAGGCCGCCATCGAAACCGGCGTGGCGACCCTGCCGTATCCGAAGCACTACCCGCTGCAGTCCGTGGAAGACGTTTTCAAAGGCTGATTCCCGGCTGTATCGAGAAACCCCGCTTCGGCGGGGTTTTTCGTTTCAGCGGGGCGGGCAGCCGCGCAGGCTATGCTTGCAGGAGGGCGTCGCACATCCACTCGCCGCGGCACCCACCGGCTGCGGCCGGGGAGACGTGATGACCAGGCTGTTTCGTCGACTTGCCTGCTTCCTGCTGCTTTGTGCAGGAGGGGCGCTGGCGGCTCCGGCCGCGGTGGTGCTGGATGTGGACGGTGCCATCGGGCCGGCAACGGCGGACTATGTGGCGCGCGGAATCGCCCGCGCGGCGGACGAGGGCGCGGTTCTGGTGGTCCTGCGCATGGATACGCCCGGCGGGCTCGACAGCGCCATGCGCAGCATCGTCAAGGCGATCCTGGTCAGCCCGCTACCCGTGGCTTGCTACGTGGCGCCCGGCGGCGCACGGGCGGCCAGTGCCGGAACCTATATTCTCTACGCCTGCCACATCGCGGCGATGGCGCCGGGTACCAACCTGGGCGCCGCGACGCCAGTGCGCATCGGTTCCAAGCCGGACGCCGGGCCGTCAAAAGCTCCCTCGGCTGAAAAGGCCGGAGACACCCTCGAACGCAAGCAGATCAACGATGCGGCGGCCTATATCCGCGGCCTGGCGCAACTGCGCGGGCGTAACGCGGAGTGGGCCGAACGGGCAGTGCGCGAGGCGGTCAGCCTGGCGGCGGACGAGGCGCTGAAACAGAACGTGGTGGACCTGGTCGCGGCGGATGTTCCAGACCTGCTGCGTGCGCTCGACGGCCGCAAGGTCAGCGTCGCCGGGCACGATGTGCGCCTGCGGCTCGCCGGAGCGGCGCTGATAGAGCGTGGGGCGGACTGGCGGACCAGACTGCTGGCGGTGATTACCGACCCCAGCGTGGCGCTGATCCTGATGATGATCGGCGTCTACGGACTCATCTTCGAGCTGGCCAGCCCCGGCATGGCACTGCCCGGCGTGCTCGGTGCAATCTGCCTGCTGCTGGGGTTGTACGCGCTGCAACTGCTGCCGGTGAGTTACGCCGGGGCCGGCTTGATCCTGATCGGTCTCGGGTTCATGGCCGCCGAGGCCTTCGTGCCCAGCTTCGGCGCGCTGGGCCTGGGCGGCATCGTCGCGTTCGTGTTCGGCGCGCTGATGCTCATCGATACCGATGCACCGGGCTTCGGTGTTCCGCTGGCGCTGGTGATAGCGCTGGCGACCATCAGTGCGCTGTTCATCGGCGGCATTCTCGCCGCCGCACTCAAGGCGCGACGGCGCGCGGTGGTCAGCGGCCCCGCCGGGCTGGTGGGGAGCCTCGCGACGGTCAGCCAGGTGGCCGATGACGACCCGTGCTGCGGCTGGGTCCGGCTTCAAGGTGAACAATGGCAGGTGCGCGCTGGTCGACCGTTACGGGTGGGGCAACGAGTGAGAGTCCTGGCGCGCGATGGCCTCAGGTTCGAGGTAGCGGCCGAGGACGATTCAGGAGGTGTGTGATGGGCTTTCCCTTCGGACTCATGGTGGCACTGATCCTGCTGCTGTTCCTGGTGGCCAGCGCCCTGCGCATCCTGCGCGAGTACGAGCGCGGGGTGGTGTTCCAGCTCGGCCGCTTCTGGAAGGTCAAGGGGCCGGGGCTGGTGCTGGTGATCCCGGTGGTGCAGCAGATAGTGCGTGTCGACCTGCGCACGGTGGTGCTGGACGTGCCGCCGCAGGACGTAATCTCCCGCGATAACGTCTCGGTGAAGGTCAACGCAGTGGTGTATTTCCGCGTGCTCGATCCGCAGAAGGCAATCATCCAGGTGGAGAACTTCCTCGCGGCTACCAGCCAGTTGGCCCAGACCACCTTGCGCGCGGTGCTGGGCAAGCATGAGCTGGATGAGATGCTCGCCGAGCGCGAGCGGCTCAACATGGATATCCAGAAGGTGCTCGATGCGCAGACCGACGCGTGGGGTATCAAGGTCGCCAATGTCGAGATCAAGCACGTCGATCTCAACGAGTCGATGGTCCGCGCCATCGCGCGGCAAGCCGAGGCGGAGCGCGAGCGGCGGGCCAAGGTGATCCACGCCGAAGGCGAGCTGCAAGCTTCCGAGAAGCTGATGCAGGCCGCCGAGATGCTCAGCCGCCAGCCCGGCGCGATGCAGCTGCGCTACATGCAGACGCTCGGCTCGATCGCCAGCGACAAGAACTCCACCATCGTCTTCCCCATGCCCATCGAGTTGCTCAAGGGGTTGCTGGAGCCAGGGGGCAAATCCGGCAAGCCTGACTGAAGGCAAGGCCTATGCGAGGGGCAGGGTCTATAGTTCCCGGCTCATGCACTGACGCGCCCGCTCTGGGACGAGGCGGGCGCCCTGGGGGACATCATGAAACGCACCCTGATGGCAGCCGTGGCGCTGGCCGTCTCCTCTGTACTGATCGGTTGTGCCGGCGCGCCCCAGATGAGCTGGTCGCGAGTAGGCGATTCCGCCAAACGCGCGGTGGTCAGCCCGGATGTCTGGGCCCCGGTGGCGGGCGCCGCGGTCATCGCCGCTGGCAACTGGGACCACAAGTGGCAACGCTCGGCGAGCGACCATGACTGGTTTTTCGGCGGTGACGCCAACCAGGCCGCCGATCGCATGCTCAACCTGGCTACCGGCCTCAGCGTAGTGACTGGCCTGGTCGCCGCGCCGAAGGATGCCGGCAGCGAGGAAGCCTGGAGCTGGCGTGGGCGCAACCTGGCCCTGTTGGCGGCTGACCGCTACGCCGTCGCAGGCTTCGTCGAGGAAGCCAAGGAGTGGTCCGGACGGGAGCGCCCCGACGGCATTCCCGACGACTCCTTCCCGTCCAAGCACACCGCCGTCACCGCCGTGCACAACAGCTTCACCCGGCGCAACCTGGACTACATCGACATGGACCCGACGTTGCGTTACACGGCCAAGGCCGGTCTGTACACGCTCGACGGGCTGACTGCGCTGTCGCGGGTGGAAGGTGACAAGCACTATCCCACTGACGTGCTGGTGGGCATGGCGGTGGGCAACTTCTTCGCCAACTTCACCTACAACCTGTTCCTCGAAGGGGCCGAGAGCGAGCGTTACAACTTCTCGGTGCTTCCCGAAACGGGTGGCGGCATGAGTCTGCGCGCGGCAATGCTTTTCTGACGGGATGGGCGACAGCGGCTAGTCTTGCCTGATTCTCCGCCGAAAGAGCCCGCCGATGCCGCTGCGCCTGCTGCTGTTGCTGTTGTGTTTCGCCAGCCTTGCCGCGCCGCGCGCAGATGACCTATTGCGCGTCGCGGCGGACCGCTGGCCTCCATACGCTGACAGCCGGCTGCCCAGGGGTGGTGTGGCGGTTGACCTGGTGCGCGCTGCGCTGGAGCGTGCCGGCTATCCCAGCGAGTACGTTGAAGTGCCCTGGCCGCGTGTCCTGCACGGGGTGCGCGGTGGCGAGTACGATGTGGTGGTCGACGCCTGGTACAGCCCGGACCGGGAAACCTTCGGCGAATTCTCCGAGGCCTACCTGAGCAATCGCGTGCGCCTGCTCAAGCGCCGCGGCTCGCCAATCACCTTCGCCCACCTGGCGGATCTCTACACGTACCGGATCGCCGTGGTGCGCGGCTACAGCTACTCCACCGAGTTCGACGGCGATACCCACCTGCAGCGCGTGCCGGTGCTCAGCTTCGCCAACGCCGCCCGGATGCTGCAGGCCGGGCGGGTGGACCTGGCGGTGGAGGACGAAATCACCGCCCGCCACCAGTTCGCCGGAGAGCTGGCCGAAGCCCGCAACGAGCTGGAATTCCTGCCGCTGCCGCTGGCCGAGAGGGGGCTGCATATCCTGGTCAGCCGGCGCAATCCGCAGCATGGGCAGATCGTCGAGGCGTTCAACAAGGCGATCCGTGCGATGCATGAAGACGGCAGCTACGACGCGCTGATGCGGGCGCACGGACTGTAGCGGCGCGCGCGGTTCAGGCAGTGTCGGCCTGTTCCGTGCCGATCTCTTTCTTCAGCAGGTGCGCCGCCAGCGTGCGCAGTGGAGTGAGCTGGCGGCAGATCAGCGCCAGTTGCGTCTGCACCAGCCGGTGCGCGTCGTCCTGCTCCTCGGGCAACTCTTCCAGGCGCTTGGCCAGGGCGTCCTCCTCGTCGCTGTAGATCGCCACCGGGCGCCGCTCGGAGAGGCGCACGGCGATGTCGTCGAGGCTGGCAGTCAGGCGCTCGGCGGCTTCGCCGATCAGTGTATCGCTCGGGTCGGCGGGCAGGCGGTCGCGGTGCGCGCCGAGGGCAGACAGGTAGCTGAGCAGGGTGTGCGAGAGCACCAGGAAGCGGAAGCCGATTTCCGCATCTTTCCTGAAGTGCCCGGGCTCCAGCAGCATGTTCGATAGCGTGGTGGAGAGCGTTGCGTCGGCGTTGTGCGCGTTGCGCCGGGCGGTGCGGTAAGCGAGATCGTCGCGCTTGCCATTGGCGTATTGCTGCATGATTTCGCGCAGGTAGCGGCTGTTGCAGGCCAGGGTGCCGCCGACCAGACGGTGCAGGCTGCGCCCGTGCCAGTCGGGCAGCACCAGGAACACCGCGATCCCGGCGATCAGCGCGCCTAGCAGGGTATCGAACAGGCGCGGCAGGATCAGCCCATAGCCGTCGCCGACCTGGTTGAAGCAGAACAGCACCAGCAGGGTGATTGCCGCAGTGGCCAGGGTGTAGCGCGTGCTGCGGGTGGCGAAGAAGGCAACCCCGGCGATCACCGCCAGCAGAGATTGAATCAGCGGGTTGGGGAACAGGTCGATCAACGCCCAGCCGGCGACCAGGCCGATCAGCGTGCCGAGTATCCGTTGCACCAGGCGAATGCGTGTGGCGCCGTAGTTCGGCTGGCAGACGAACACGGTAGTGAGCATGATCCAGTAGCCTTGCGTCGGGTGGATCAGATGCAGCACGCCGTAGCCGGCGGCCAGCGCCAGGGACAGCCGCAGCGCATGGCGAAACAGCAGCGAGGTCGGCGAGAACTGGAGGCGGATGCGCTCGAAGGCGTCGCGCAGCGAGTGCGGCGAGCGGTCCAGCAGGGTGCTGTCCTGTTCGTCGTCGAGCGCATCGGGATTGCTCGCGCCGCTGAGCTTGCGGTCCAGCGTGGTCAGGTTGGCGGCCAGTGCGCCGAGCGAGCGCAGCAGACCGCGCCAGGCCGGGTTGCCCTGTTGGCGCAGGAAGTCCAGGGAGGCGTTGAGGTCGGCCAGTGCCAGCTCGCTGTCGTTGTAGTCGAACGGCTGGCGTAGCTGGATGGCCTTCGCCAGCGCCTTGCATGCCTTGCCCTGCTGGTTGAGCAGGCGTTGGCAGCGGAACAGTACGTCGCTGTGGAAGAACGCCTCGGCCAACCGGTTGTACGGGTAGTGCGAGGAGCTGGCGCGTTCGTGGACGTCCTGGGCGATGAAATACAGCTTGAGGTAGCGGCTGATCTTCGGCCCTGGTCTGCCGTGGGAGAGGCGCGCGAGAATGGTTTCCTTGGCCTGGTTCAGCGCTACCACGACCCGGCCGTTCTGCCGCGCCAGAGCCAGGCGCTGGGCTTCGACATCGAGCTGGCGCACGGGCTCCAGCAGGCTCGACTTGATCTTCAGGTACTCGCCCAGTTCGAGGAACAGCTTCGCCAGGCTCTGCTGCACCGGCTGGTTGGCGAACAGTGCGTTCCACAGCACCGAGAGCAGCCCGTACCACGCCGCACCCGCTACCAGCAGCAACGGCTCACGCCAGAAGTCGCTGGGCGTGCCGCCGCGCTGGTCGACGCCGATCATAGTGTAGATCGACAGGATCAGCGTTGCCGAAGCGATGGCCGCATAGCGCTCGCCGAGGGCGCCGAGCAGGGTCATGGCGAAGGTCGACAGCGCCAGCCCGGCGATGAATAGCAAGGGGTAGGGGAACAGCAGCTCCACCGCCAGCGCCGCGATGCTGAAGCAGGCCAGGGTCACCAGCAGCGCCTGCAGGCGACCGAGCCAGTGGTCGTCGGTTTCCGCCAGGGCACTGGCGATGACACCGAGGAACAGCGGGATCACCAGCTCCGGTTGACCTTGCAGCCAGCACACGAGCATGACCCCGCTGAGGGCGACGAAGACCCGCAGGCTGTAGGCGAATTTGTCCAGCGCCCAGAGGCGCCGAAGAGACTGGAGCAGTGGGGAGGAAAGCATCGAATCGGGGACTTCCGGGTGTCTGCCGCTCAGACTAGCGGATCGTTCCGGACGCGGCTATCGCAAGCGCGACAGTGTACGACGCCTCCCTGCTGGCACGCCGCTCGGCGGGGGCTCCAGGTCATCCGGCGGGCAACATTGCTCAAGCCCGGTCCGCCGGGCCTGATACCGGGGTCAGAGTATCCGCGCCTTGAACGAACGGCCCTTGATCTTGCCTTCGTTGAAATGCTTCAAAGCCTGCCTGGCCGCATCACGTTCAACGGCGACGAAGGCCTGGAAATCGAAGATGGCGATCTTGCCGACCTGGGTGCCCTTGAGCCCGGCGTCACCGGTCAGTGCGCCGAGGATGTCGCCGGGGCGCAGCTTGTCCTTGCGCCCGCCGGCGATGGCCAGGGTGGTCATCGGCGGCAACAGCGGGGCGTCGTTGGCCTTGAGGAAATCGATGCGCTCCCAGTTGAGCGGGGCGCCTTGCAGGTCTTCGATCGCCTGGGCGCGGCTGGCCTCGGCGGGGGTGACCAGCGATAGCGCCAGGCCTTTCTCGCCAGCGCGGCCGCTGCGGCCGATGCGGTGCACATGGACCTGCGCATCACGCGACAGCTCGACGTTGATCACCGCTTCCAGAGCGGCGATGTCCAGCCCGCGCGCGGCCACGTCGGTGGCCACCAGCACGCTGCAACTGCGGTTGGCGAACATGGTCAGCACCTGATCGCGCTCGCGCTGCTCCAGGTCGCCGTGCAACGCCAGGGCGGAAATCTTTCGCGCATTGAGCTGCTCCACTACTTCCATGCACTGCTGGCGGGTATGACAGAAGGCCACGCAGGACTGCGGGCGGAAGTGCTGCAGCAGGCGGACGACGGCATCGAGGCGCTGCCTGGGGTCGATCTCGTAGAAGTGCTGTTCGATCTGGCTGTCGTCGTGCAGAGCCTCCACTTCCACGCGCTCGGGGTTCTTCAGGAACTTTGCCGCCAACTGGCCGATTCCGTCGGGGTAGGTGGCGGAGAACAGCAGCGTCTGCCGGCGCGAGGGCAGTTGGCCGATGATGTCGGCGATGCTGTCGTAGAAGCCCATGTCGAGCATGCGGTCGGCTTCGTCGAGCACCAGGGTATTCAGCCCGTCGAGTTTCAACGTGCCGCGGCGCAGATGTTCCTGCACCCGGCCCGGCGTGCCGACCACCACGTGGGCGCCATGCTCCAGCGAACCGATCTGCGGGCCGAAGGGCACGCCGCCGCAGAGGGTCAGCACCTTGATGTTGTCGGCGGCGCGGGCCAGGCGGCGAATTTCCTTGGCCACCTGGTCGGCCAGTTCGCGGGTAGGGCAGAGCACCAGTGCCTGGCAGCCAAAGAAGCGTGGGTTCAGGGGGCTGAGCAGCCCGATGCCGAAGGCGGCGGTCTTGCCGCTGCCGGTCTTGGCCTGGGCGATGAGGTCGCGGCCCTTGAGGATCACCGGCAGCGCGGCGGCCTGGATCGGGGTCATTTCCCGGTAGCCGAGGGTGTCGAGGTTGGCCAGCAGATCGGCTGACAGGGGAAGGCTGGAGAATGCGGGCGTGGTCACGGAGAGGGCCTGGTGAATCCTTTGGTCGCGCAGTGTAGCAGGGGACGCTCCAAAGCGGGCTGAGATGCCGGTGCGGCAAGGGTTTGCGGCCACTCGTCAGAAATACCGGGAAGCGCATTCCGGGGATTTTTATCCAGATTCGCTTTCCGTAGATTTTTGTCGTAGAGTTTCCGAACTGTGTTTGCATGGGTCGCCGTCGATCGTGACCTGATGCGGTCGGTTATTCCACCCCGTCCTGCTCGACTCCTTGTAACTCCTTGCAACTCAGTTCCTGGCCACTCACGTGGCTAATTTCCAAAATACGTTCCAAGGAGAACACCATGTCGAATCGTCAGAACGGCACCGTCAAGTGGTTCAACGAGACCAAGGGCTACGGCTTCATTACCCCGGAAAGCGGCCCGGACGTTTTCGTTCACTTCCGCGCTATCGAAGGTAACGGCTTCAAGACCCTGGCCGAAGGCCAGAAGGTCAGCTTCGAAGTCGTGCAGGGCCAGAAAGGCATGCAGGCCGAGCGCGTTCAGGTGATCAACTAAGATCCCCTGGCGTCAGCCGAAGAACCCCGGATGGAAACATCCGGGGTTTTTTATTGCCTAACTGCCGTTGTCATATCGGAGTCGCCATCCATGCCGTCGCCATGTTCCCGCCTGTTGATCGCCTGTCTGCTCGCCTCCGGCGCCACCGGCGTTTTTGCCGCCGACACCCCTGCTCCCACATCCGCGCAGCCCACCACCTGGGGCTGGGTCGAGACGCTCAAGCTGATGCCCGAGGATGCGGCGCTCAAGGCCAAGCTGGATACCGGCGCGCAAACCTCGACGATGGACGCCCGCAACATCACCCGGATCAAGAAGAACGGCGAGCGCTGGGTGCAGTACGACGTCATGGTCACCGACCCCACTACCGGCAAGGAAGTGCGCCTGCCCTTCGAGCGGCGCGTCGAACGGGTGCTGAAATTCAAGACGGCCGCTGGCCTCGAGCGCAGCCCGGTGGTGCTGATGGATGTGTGCCTGGGCGGCAAGGTCTACCGCGAGCAGTTCTCCCTGCGCGACCGGCAGACCCTGGACTATCCGGTGCTGCTTGGCCGGCGCACGCTGGAGCACCTGGGCCCGGTGGACGCTTCGAAGACGCAGACCGCGACCCCAACCTGCAAACCCTGATCAGTGTTCGTTGACGTTGTTCTCCGGATCTACCCGGCGCGGCGTCGTGCGGCCATCCTCGGTGTTGAGCTGGAAGAAGATCGCCGCCGCCAGCATCGACAGCAGGCCGACGCTCAGGTAGGTCGCCTGGAAGGCCGAGAGCACATTGCCCTGGGCACTCTCCAGGTCACCATTGAAACCGCCCAGCAGCGCCGCCGCGCAGGCGATGCCAAGGCCGACCGACAACTGCATCACCACCGAAAGCAGGCTGTTGCCTGAGCTGGCGTTGTCGTCGCGCAGGTCGATCAGGGTCAAGGTGTTCATCGCGGTGAATTGCAGCGAGTTGATCCCGCCGAGCACGGCCAGTTGTACCAGCAGCAGGGCATACGGCGTGTTCTGGTCCACCAGGCCGAGGCTTGCGATCATCGCGCCGAGCAGCACCGTGTTGCCCACCAGCAGCCGGCGGTAGCCGAACAGCTCCAGCAGTGGCCTGGCCAGCGACTTGATGACCATCGCCGCAAGCGCCATCGGGATCATGCTCATCCCTGCCTTGGACGGCGAGTAGCCAAGCCCGACCTGCAGCAGCAGCGGCGTCAGGAACGGCAGCGAGCCACTGCCCAGCCGTGCGAACAGGTTGCCCAGCACGCCCACGGCGAAGGTGCGGGTGCGGAACAGCGACGGCGGGAACAGCGGCGCTTCGATGCGCAGCGCGCGCAGCCAATAGGCCGCCAGCAGGACCAGTCCGCCGACCAGCAGCAGTACTACCCGCACGTGGGGCATGTGCAGTTCGCCCAGGCCCTCCAGGGCGATGGTGATCAACACCATCGCGCCGCCGAACAGCAGGAAGCCGATACCGTCGAAACGTGTTGCGCGCACGCCGTGCAGGTCCGGCATCAGGCGCAGGGCGACGATGAAACCGATCAGCCCCACCGGCAGGTTGATCAGGAAGATCCAGTGCCAGCTGGCATATTCCACCAGCCAGCCGCCCATCGTCGGGCCGGCCAGCGGGCCGAGCAGGCCGGGGATGGTGACGAAGCTGAGGATCCGCACCAGCTCGCTGCGCGGGTAGACGCGCAGGATCACCAGGCGCCCCACCGGCATCATCAGCGCCCCGCCGATGCCCTGCACCACCCGCGCGGCGATCAGGGTGCCGAGGCTCGGTGAGAGCGCGCAGAGCAGCGAGCCGAGGCTGAACAGGAAGATCGCGAAGAGGAACACCCGGCGTGTGCCGAAGCGGTCGGAAATCCAGCCGGAGGAGGGAATCAGCAGCGCCACTGTGAGCAGGTAGGCGATCACCACGCCCTGCATGCGCAGCGGGTCCTCGTTCAGCGAGGTGGCCATGCTCGGTAGCGCGGTGTTGAGGATGGTGCCGTCCAGGGCCTGCATGAAGAAGGCGATTGCCACGAGCCAGGGCAGCAGTCGAGCCACACGAGGCGTCAGGATGAAAGGTTCGCTCATGGTCGATCCATCGGTCGGGAATGGCTCTAGCTTAGGGAATATTTGCCAGTGGCGCTTGCCGTCTCGCCGGTACTGGTGCGACGAGGTCCTGCGACGGGTTGCCAGCGGTTCGGCGAAACCATCCGCTATGCTCGAACAGGACGCTCTGGACAGGCCGGTTGGCCGGTGCAGAGTACCCCGGCGATGGCGGAACGATGTCAGCGTCGCTCGGTCGATATATCGTCCGGCCGTTTGCCGGAGTACCCAGAGGAGTCAGCGATGTCCGTCAAACCCCGTGTCACCCTCGCCCTGGCCGCCCTGCTGGCAGCCTCTTCCGCCTTCGCCTTCAACCTTGAAGATGCCGCCAAGGCGGTCTCAGGTGCGACCGGCGGCGATGTTTCGCAGGTTGCCACCACGCCGCAGACCAGCGGCCTGCTCGGTGCCCTGACCGGCCAGCTCGGCGTCAGCGACGAACAGGCGCTCGGTGGCACCGGCGCGCTGCTCGGCCTGGCCAAGAACAAGCTTAGCGGCGGTGACTATTCGCAACTGATGAAGGCCGTCCCCGGCCTCGACAAGCTTTCCGGGAGCAGTGCGCTCGATGGGCTGGGCGGCCAGCTCGGCAATCTGGGGGGCGGTGCTTCCAGTGGGTTGCTGGGCAACGTCAGCAGCCTGGGCGATGTGAACAAGGCGTTCGGGGCTCTGGGCATGGACCAGGGCATGACCGGCAAATTCGCCAGCGTGCTGCTGGACTATTTCGGCAAGCAGGGGGTGAACAGCCAACTGCTGAACAGCCTCGGCGGACTCTGGGGCGCAGGTGCCTGAGTAGCCGCCCGCCGGCGCGGAACCGCCGCCGGCCTGCCAGGTCGAATCGACGACTCGGCCCCTGCCCGGGGCCGGGCTTCCCTTCCGGAGTCGTCGATGTCCGCCAAATCCGCCGTTCTTCTGGCCGCCGCCTGGCTGGCCGTTTCCCCTGTGTTCGCCGCTACCTTCAGCGAAAGTGCCGAGCCTGCCGGCTCGCTCGAGGCGCCTGCGCAGGCGGCAGGCACCTTGCTGAACGACCTGACGCAGCAGTTGGGGGTGAGCGAGCAGCAGGCCATTGGGGGCACCGGCGCGTTGCTGGGATTGGCACTCAATACCCTGAAGGATGCGGACAGCGCGCAGTTGCAGAAGGCGATGCCGGATATGCAGCAGCTCGCCGGCAACAGTTCGCTGGGCGACCTGGGTGGCGCGCTGGGCGGGCTCGGAGGCGCGGCCGCGCTCCTGGGTGGCATCAGCGACCTGCAGGACGTCGACCAGATATTTGCGGTGCTGGGAATGGACCAGTCGATGATCGGCCGCTTCGCCGGCGTGATCATGGATTACTTCGGCCAGCAGGGACTCAGCACTCAACTGCTGGGAACCCTGGCTGGACTATGGGGCGTGCCCGCCGCCGCATCGGCGGCGCCGGCCGCATCCGCCGCTGGCCGCGGCGCCTGAGCGGATATCAGAACTCTTCGCGCAGTGCCGCGATGCGAGCATCCTTTTCTTCCCACAGGCGCGAGACCCACGCCTGCACGTACTGGCGGAATTGCGCGTCGTTCTCATAGTCGCCCTGCCATAGTGCGGGGTCGATCTCGCGCGGCTGGATATCCACGATCACCCGCGGTACGCGCCCGCACAGCAGGTCCCAGAAGCCCGGCAGCGGGCCTTTCGGATAGATCACGGTGACGTCCAGCAGGGTGTCGAGCTGCTCGCCCAGCGCCGCCAGCACGAACGCCACGCCGCCTGCCTTGGGACGCAGCAGGTTCTTGTAGGGCGACTGCTGCTGGGCCCTTTTCGCCGGGGTGAAGCGGGTGCCTTCGAGGTAGTTCACCACGGTCACCGGCATGCGCTTGAACTTCTCGCAGGCCGCCTTGGTGATTTCCAGGTCCTTGCCCTTGAGCTCCGGGTGCCTGTCGAGGAACGCCTTGCTGTAGCGCTTCATGAAGGGGTAGTCGAGCGCCCAGAACGCGAGCCCCAGGAATGGCACCCAGATCAGCTCCTTCTTCAGGAAGAACTTGAAATACGGCGTCTTGCGGTTGAACGCCTGCACCAGGGCCGGGATGTCGACCCAGGACTGGTGGTTGCTGATCACCAGGTAGGAGGTGTCGCCGCGCAGGTCTTCGCCGCCACGGATGTCCCACACGGTGGGCGTCATCAGCGCGAAGATGGCCTTGTCGATCTCGGCCCAGGTTTCGGCGATCCACATCACCCCGCGCGAGCAGGCGTCCTTGGCCGCCTGGCCGGGGGCGATCAGCTTGAGCAGTGCGATCAGCATCATCGGGCCGATCAGGATCAGGGTATTGAGCAGCAACAGGAGGCTGGCGATGACGCCGGACAGTGCCCGCATGGAGATCCGATTCCTTGTGCGACGGTGGCGCGGCCATGATACGCAGACAAATCCTCGCACCCAAGCATGGCGGGTATGGCGAACCAATGGCCGCCATGCTAGTCCTATGCGACATATCCCATCCCGGAGATTTCGCGTGAAACGCGCCCTCGCCCTGCTATCCCTGATTGCCCTGCCCAGCCTGGTGCTGGCCGCCGAACCCAGGCTCTATGGCCGCTACGAGTGGGTCAGCCTGCCCGAGCTGGACCGTACCCTGCAGGCGAAGATGGACACCGGTGCCTATACCTCGTCGTTGTCGGCCAAGGACATCCAGATCTTCCAGCGAGACGGCGAAGACTGGGTGCGCTTCAAGCTGGCGACCAAGGACGGCGGCGACTCGGTTTACGAGCACAAGCTGCTGCGTATCTCCAAGATCAAGAACCGCGCCGAAGGCGCCGCCGAGGACGAGGAGG
Source organism: Pseudomonas triclosanedens (assembly GCF_026686735.1). Taxonomy (NCBI): domain Bacteria; kingdom Pseudomonadati; phylum Pseudomonadota; class Gammaproteobacteria; order Pseudomonadales; family Pseudomonadaceae; genus Pseudomonas; species Pseudomonas triclosanedens. Next base: position 551,447 of record NZ_CP113432.1, read on the forward strand.
AGGACAGCAATCCCGGCCTCAGCCAGCGTCCGGTGATCGAATTGCCAGTGTGCCTGGGCGGCGACCAGCGCACCATCGAGGTCAACCTTACCGACCGCAGCCACTTCAATTACCCGTTCCTGATGGGAACCAAAGGGCTGCGCAAGTTCCACGCCGCGGTGGATCCGAGCGAACGCTTCGCCGCCGGCAAGCCAAGCTGTTCTGGCGGCTGATGCCTGGATTGACGCGGTGCCGGCCTTGCGGCACCGTGCCGGCAGTTTCCACGGAGCGGGAATTCCATGCCGCATATTCTCATCGTCGAAGATGAAGCTGCCATCGCCGACACGCTGCTCTACGCGCTACAGGCGGAAGGTTTCCAGGCCACCTGGCTGAGCCTGGCTGGCGCTGCGCTTGAGCGGTTGCAGCGCGAGAGCTTCGAGCTGGTCATCCTCGATGTCGGCCTGCCCGACATCAGCGGTTTCGAAGCCTGCAAACGGCTGCGGCGCTTTTCCGACGTACCAGTGATCTTCCTCACCGCTCGCGACGCCGAGATCGACCGCGTGGTGGGGCTGGAGATCGGCGCAGACGACTACGTGGTGAAACCCTTCAGCCCCCGCGAAGTCGCCGCGCGGGTGAAAGCCATCCTCAAGCGCACCGCGCCGCGCGAGGTGCCGCCGCTTGGCGTGGCCGACATGGGGCCGTTCGCGGTGGACGAGGAGCGCTTCCAGATTCGCTACCACGGCCAGCCGCTCAACCTGACCCGCCACGAATTCCGCCTCCTGCAGACCCTGCTGGCGCGCCCGGAACGGGTGTTCAGCCGCGAGCAGTTGCTCGATGCGCTGGGTGTGGCCGTTGATGCCGGTTACGAGCGTAACGTCGACAGCCACATCAAGAGCCTGCGCGCCAAGCTGCGCCTGGTGGATGCCGCCGCCGAACCGATCCAGACCCATCGCGGCCTGGGTTACAGCTACGCGCCGGACAAGAGCTGATGCGCCTTGGCCTGCGCATCTTCCTCGTCTATTTCCTGTTCGTCGGGCTGACCGGCTGGTTCGTCCTGCGCACGGTGATGGATGAGATTCGCCCCGGCGTTCGACAGTCCAGCGAAGAGACCCTGGTGGACACCGCCAACCTGCTGGCCGAGGTGCTGCAAGCCGACGTGAAGAACGGCAGCCTGGACCGGAGCCGGCTGCCCGACGCCCTCCGCGCCTATGGCTCGCGCAGCCCGCAGGCCGATATCTGGGGCGTGAACAAGACGGCGGTAAACCACCGTATCTACGTCACCGATGCGCGCGGTATCGTCCTGCTGGACTCTCTCGGCCAGGCGGTGGGCCAGGACTACTCGCGCTGGAACGACGTCTACCTGACCTTGCGTGGCCAGTACGGCGCGCGCTCCAGCCGCGAATCGGCGGATGACCCGGAGTCCTCGGTGATGTACGTCGCGGCTCCCATCCGCGATGGCGAGAAGATCATCGGCGTGGTCTCGGTTTCCAAGCCCAACCGCACCCTGCAACCCTATATCGACCGCTCCCAGCGCCGCCTCGCCTGGCTTGGCGCCGGGCTGATCGCGCTCGGCCTGCTGGTGGGTGGGCTGCTGTCGTGGTGGCTGAGCCGCTCCCTCGGCCGCCTGACCCGCTATGCGCAAGCCGTCAGCGATGGCCGCCGCGCCGAGCTGCCGCGCTACCGGGGTGGCGAGATGGCGCAGCTGGCCGACGCGGTGGAGCGCATGCGGGTGCAGCTCGAAGGTAAGGCGTACGTCGAGCGCTATGTGCACACGCTGACCCACGAGCTGAAAAGCCCGCTGGCGGCGATCCGCGGCGCGGCCGAACTGCTCGAGGGCGAGATGCCCGCCGAGCAGCGCGCGCGCTTCGTCGGCAACATAGCGGGTGAAAGCGAACGCTTGCAGCAACTGATCGAACGCCTGCTCAACCTGGCCCAGGTGGAGCAGCGCCAGGGGCTGGAGGAACGAGTGCCGGTGGCGCTCCGTGAGCTGGTCGCTGCACTGGCCGATGAGCGCCTCGCCCGCGTGCAAGGGGTGAAGCTGGAGAATGCCATCGCGCCGCAGGCCATCGTGGCCGGCGAGCGCTTCCTGTTGCGCCAGGCGCTGGGCAACCTGTTGGATAACGCCCTGGACTTCACCCCGCCCGGCGGCATGATTCGTTTCGACGCCACGCAGGTCGGCGAGCACTGGCGGCTCGATCTGTACAACCAGGGCGAGGCGATTCCCGACTTCGCCCTGCCGCGCCTCACCGAACGCTTCTACTCTCTGCCGCGCCCCGCCAGCGGCCGCAAGAGCACGGGGCTGGGGCTGAACTTCGTGGCCGAAGTCGCGGCGCTGCACGGCGGCGAATTGCGGGTGGAGAACGTCGAGGGCGGGGTACGGGCGAGCCTGACCTTGCCTCAGGCCTAGGGAACTCGGCCCTCCAGAAGCCGTTTGGCGGCTGGGTGGCGCGAAGCGATACCCATCGAGCATTGTGCGACGGTGCCGATGGGGCTCCGCACGGCATGCAATCTCCACGAACTCTCCACATTCCTTCCCTATCGCCGCCACCGGCGTTCCCCAAGCTCTCCCCATCGCAACCAGGGAGAGCCCCCAATGAACCGCCAACTCGGCTTCAAGCTCGGCGCCATCGCGCTGTTGATCGTGCTGCTGCTGATTCCGCTACTGATGATCGACGGCCTTGTGGATGAACGTCAGTCCTATCGTGACGAGGTGCTGCAGGATATCTCGCGCAGTTCCAGTTACAGCCAGCAGCTCACCGGGCCGGTGGTGGTCGTGCCGTACAGCCGTACCTTGCGTAGCTGGCGCCTGGACAAGGCGAGCCAGCAACGGGTGATGCAGGAGCGTGAGGTGCGTGGCCGCCTGTACTTCCTGCCGGAAACGTTCGTCCTCGACGGACAGATGCGCACCGAGCTGCGCCACCGCGGCATCTACGAGGCACGCCTGTACCACGCCGGCAACCAGATCAGCGGCAGCTTCGTTCTGCCAGCCAACTACGGCATCGCCAGCGACCTGGCCAGCTACCGGTTCGACGACCCGGTTCTGGCCGTGGGGATCAGCGATGTGCGGGGCATCGAGAACGCGCCCAAGCTCAAGGTCGAAGGCGCGCTGCGTGACTTCCAGCCCGGTACCCGGAGCCAGCTCCTCGGCAACGGGGTGCACGCAGTGCTGCCGTTCAAGGCAAGCGACCGCGAGCAGCGCTTCGACTATGCCTTCGAATTGTCTCTGCTCGGCAGCAGCCGGCTGGACATCACGCCGGTTGGCCGCGACAGCCAGGTCAACCTGACCGCCGATTGGCCTCACCCAAGCTTTGGCGGCGAATTCCTGCCCACCGAGCGCAGCATCAGCGACCGGGGGTTCAGCGCGCGCTGGCGCACCAGCTTCTTCGCCACCAACCTGGAGGACCAGTTGCGTGCCTGCACTGCATCGGCTCAGCCCGATGTCGCAGTGGCTGCCGTGCCGGATGACCCGGATGTGGGCCAGGCATCTTCCGCACGATGCAGCGAGTTCGCCGAGCACAGCTTCGGCGTCGCCCTGGTCGACCCGGTGGACCAGTACCTGAAGACCGACCGTGCGGTGAAGTACGCGCTGCTATTCATCGTCCTCACCTTCGCTGGCTTCTTCCTCTTCGAGGTCCTCAAGCGGCTGGCCGTGCACCCGGTGCAGTACGGCCTGGTGGGCATGGCGCTGGCGTTGTTCTACCTGCTGCTGCTATCGCTCTGCGAGCATGTCGGTTTCGAATTGGCCTATCTGATTTCTGCCTCCGCCTGTGTCGGCCTGCTCGGTTTCTATCTCTGCTACGTGCTGCACAGCCTGTGGCGCGGCGTGACCTTCAGCGTCGCTCTGGCGGCCCTGTACGGCATGCTCTATGCGCTGCTCAACGCCGAGGACTATGCACTGCTGATGGGCTCGCTGCTGCTGTTCGCTGTGCTTGCCGGAGTGATGGTGCTGACCCGCCGCCTGGACTGGTATGGCATCGGCAAGCCATCGCGCGGGGATGAGCTGTCCTTTTCGCTGAGCGACGTACAGGCGGGGGGTTGATGAACATGTTCATGCAGAACCTTGCTCGCTTCGCCGGATGCCTGCTGGCCGGTCTGCTGCTCAGCGCTGCGAGCCTGCCGGTGCTGATGCTGATCGGCCGCTTCGACTGGATTGCCGCGCTGGCCGCCAGCGGCAAGCCGCTGGCCCATCTCGCCCTGGTGGCGCTGCCCGGAGCCTTGTGGGAGTCCCTGAGCGGTGTGGCGGACGCGGCGCACAACCCGGATGTGCGTTCCTTCCTCGAATTGTGCACAGGCGTCGCCCAGTCGGGTCTGCTGCTGGCAGTTGCGATCTACCGCCTGGCGGTGCGCAAATGAGCGCCTGGGACGGGTTGCGCGCTGAGCGCGAAGAGGGGCGAAAGCTGGCGCGCAGGATCGCATTACTGTTTCCGCCCAGGCCGTTGCCGGCGAAGGGGCGGAATCACCCCCGGGCCGCCGGTGGAGCCGGATGCTGATTCTGCCGGGCCGGTCGACGTCATGGCGCTCTATGGGCCGTGACGCTGTGCTGTTGGCGGCACGACAGGCAGGCCCGGGTGGTGGCGAGTGTCAGGCCGGGGCGGTCGCCTGCAGCGACGGCCGCCGGCTGGCCTCGGCGAGCCAGTGCGCCAGTTGCGGATACTCGGCTCGCCAGTTCCAGTGCGGCTGGCGGAAGTCCAGGTAGCCCAGGGCGCAGGCCAGGCCGATGGCGGCCACGTCGAAGCGCCCGGCGAGTTCGGCGTGGGCCGGGCCGTCGAAGTAGGCGAGGGTGCGCGCGATCTTCTGCTGCTGGTTGTCCAGCCATTGCTCCCAGTGCTTTTCCGGCGGTCGCATGGCGGTTTCGTAGCGGATCAGCACTGCCGCATCCATCACCGCGTCGGCCAGCGAGGCCAGCGTCAGGCGCCGCCAGCGAGCCGGGCCGTCACGGGGGATCAGCGGTTCGCCGGTGTGCTGCTGGTCGAGGTATTCGAGGATCACCCGGCTGTCGTGCAGGACCTGCCCATCGGGCAGGCGCAGGGCGGGAATCTTGCCGGCGGGGTTGCCCTGCAGCACGCCGGCGTCCGGCGCGATGGGCGTATGGACGGCGGCATACAGCTCCACCCGGTCGAGCTGGCCGGTCTCGTGCAGCAGCACCATGACCTTGCGTACGAACGGCGATGCCGGGGCGTGGAACAGGATGGGACGGACGCTCATGGGTACTCCTTGGCGTTCAATCGTGGATGAGCACCAGGCGGTCGGTGCCGGACTCTGCGCCCCAGACCTCGCCTGGACGCCCCTGCAACTGGCGTACCCTGGCGTTCTCGTGGTCGCTCGGGTAGGCGCTGAAGCGTTCGCTCTCCGGGTCGAAGCGCAGGATGGAATTACTGGCGAAATCGCTCAGCCACACCTGGTCCATCGCGTCGACGTAGAGCGCATAGGGCTGCGGATGATCGCCCGGCAGTTTCCATGTTTTCCACTGGTTGTTGTCCGGGTCGAAGCAGGCCAGTTGGCCGGCGCTCCACTGGCTGACCCAGAGGCGTCCGACCGAGTCGGACCAGAGGCGGCGCGGGCCGCTGTTGGCCGGCGGGTCGGAGCGGGTGACCTTGTCGCCGACCGGATCGATATGGCCGACGTAGTTACCGGCCAGCGAGGCGTACCAGATTTCTCCGTCGGGCGTGACCGCGATGCCGTAGGGGCCTTTGCCGCCGGGCGCGGGCCAGACCTTGAGTTCGCGAGTCTGCGGGTCGAGGCGGCCATAGAAACCGTTCTGCCCGGTGAACCACAGGATGCCATCGTCATCGAATACGGCAGTGTTGAGGTTGGCGTTGGCGGCTTCCTTGGGCAGCGGGATGACTTCCACACCCAGGCGCTCGTGGTCGACTCGGACGATGGCGTTGAGACCGCTGTCGGTGATCCAGGCATCGCCATCGGGGCCTGTTACCACACCGTGCGGTGCTGAGCCCTTGCCCAGGCTGACCTGTTCGGTCGCGCCGCTTTGCGGGTCGAGCCGTCCGAGCGAGCCAAGGGCCTGTGCGGTGTACCAGACCTTGCCGTCCCCGGTGGGCGCCACGTCGTGGGGGCCGGAGCCCTTGGGCAGGTCGAAGTACTTCACGCTGGCGGCATCGGCGCCGCCAGCCAGCAACAGGCCGGCGAGCAGCAGGGGCAGGGCGCGCTGGATCGAGGACATGTGGCTCTCCTTGGCAGGGTCCGTGATTGGGTGAGACTGTACGCCGGGCATGGCGTTCGGCGATACGAGGAGTAAAGCGCGTGATGACGATACAGGTACTGGGGGCGGCGTGCCGCCAGGGTTCACCGGTCAACGATGATGCCATCGGTCACACCGCGAGCGCCGCCTGGGTGCTCGATGGCGCCACCAGCCTGGGGCCTGGGCTGGTGGACCCGCAAAGCGACGCGCGCTGGCTCGCGCAGAGCGCCAACGGCCATCTGCAACGCTTGCTGGAAGAGTCGCCGGGGTTGCCGACCGATGCGCTGCTGCGCGCACTGCAACAGGGCATCGCCGATGATTTTCGGCGTGACGCAGGCATCGCAGCGACACCTGGGCTGGACCTGCCCAGCGCCTGCCTGAGCCTGCTGCGGCTGCTGCCGGACGGCACGCTGGAGCTGCTCAATCTGTGCGACAGCCGCATCCATCTGGCGTGGGACGATGGCCGCGCCGAAAGCTTCGGCGACACGCCGCTGGATGAGCTGGACCGGCAGTCGGTGGAGCGCCTGCTGGCGCTGCGCGAGCAGCATCCGCACTGGAGCCACGGTGAGCTGTTCCAGGCCAGCCGGGAGTGGGTCCGGCGCAATCGTGCGCTGGCCAATACTGCGCAGGGGTACTGGGTGCTCGATCCGACCGACCGCTGGCTGGCGCACGTGCAACGGCGGGTGGTCGACCCGGCGCGCCTGCGTGCGTTCATGCTGGTGACCGATGGTTTCGACCGCCTGCTGGAGTTTCGTCGCTACGGTCTGCTGGAGCTGTTCGAGGCGTTGCCGCTGCGTGGCGTCGAGGCGCTGATCGATGAGTTGCGCAGGATCGAGGCCGCCGATGGCCAGGCGCTGGAGCATCCGCGCCTGAAGATCCATGACGATGCGAGTGTGGTGTGGGGAGCGCTCGGCGGTTGAACATGGCCTCACGCCCTCCTTCGAAGAGGAAGAAGGGCGCGTGACGACGGCTGTATCGGTGCGCCCGACCCGGATTGAATGCCGGGCGCCTGATTCAACGGTTCGTCGTTACCACTTGTAGGTCAGGCTCGCGACCACCTTGCGCTGGTCGCCGTAGTAGCAGTAGTAGCCGTCGCAGGTGGAGATGTAGTCCTTGTTGAACAGGTTGGTGGCGTTGACCTGCACCGAGGCACCGTCGAGGTTGCTGGCCAGCTTGCCCAGGTCATAGTGCACCGCGGCGTCGTACACGGTGTAGGAGCCTGCGTAGCCGTCGAAGGTGTTGGCCTGGTCGCCGTAGGTGTCGCCCACGTAGCGCACGCCGTAGCCGACGCCGAAGCCGTTCAGCACGCCGGCATGCCAGATGTAGTCGGCCCACAGCGAAGCGGCGTTGCGCGGGATCAGTTGCAGGCGATTGCCGGAGTATTGCCCCTTCTTCACTTCGGTGTCGGTGTAGCTGTAGCTGCCGATCAGCTTGAGGTTTTCGGTCAGGTTGGAGTTGGCTTCCAGCTCCAGGCCGGTGACTTTCACTTCGCCGGTCTGGCTGGTGACGAACGCGCCGTTGACGGTATCGGAGACGCTCACGTTCTTCTGCCGCAGGTCGTACACGGCGGCGGTCAGCAGGGTATCGCTGCCGACCGGCTGGTACTTCACGCCCAGTTCCCACTGCTTGCCTTCGGTGGGCTTGAACGACTCGGTGGCCGAAGCGTCGGCGCCGGTGGTCGGCTGGAACGACTCGGAGTACGACAGGTAGGGTGCGATGCCGTTGTCGAAGATGTAGCTCAGCGCAGCGTTGCCGGAGAACTTGCTGTCCGATTCGGTGCTGGTCGCGTCGCCCTTGTTGTAGAACCTGGTGCCGGTGTGCACCCAGTCCTGGCGGCCGCCGAGGGTCAGGCGCCAGTTGTCGAGGGCGATCTGGTCCTGCACATAGGCGCCGGTCTGGAAGGTCTTCTGGTCGTAGTCGTAGTACGCATCCGAGCGCGGCGGGCGGGCGATGTCCTGGCCGTAGATGGGGTGCACCACGTTGGTCGGCGGTACGTTGTAGCCGTAGATCGCCAGGTAGTTGGTGTTGCTGCGGTTGTGGTCCAGGCCCAGCAGCACGGTGTGTCTGAGCGCGCCGGTCTGGAAGTCGGCCTGGAAGTTGTTGTCCACCACGAACTGGGTGACGTCCTCGTCCACCGAGGTGCTGACCCGGTTGAGGGTGCCGTCGTCGCTGACGGTATCGAGGTAGCCGCCGGGGGTGAGTGCGTCGAACGACAGGTCGTTCTTCATGTAGCGCAGGTTCTGGCGGAACTGCCACACGTCGTTCAGGCGGTGCTCGAAGCTGTAGCCCAGCCAGTAAGTGGTGCGGTCGTAGTTTTCCCAGTCCGGATCGCCCAGGTTCTTGTGGTGCGAGATGTCGCCGAAGGGCGCGTCGTACTTGGTGCCCTTGAGCGGCAGGAAAGCGCTGGTGATGCCGGTGTCATCGCGGGTGAACTGGCTGAGGAAGGTCAGCCTGGTGTCGTCGTCGATGTTCCAGGTCAGGCTCGGCGCAAGGTTGTAGCGCTTGTCCGGGATGTGGTCGACCTGCGTGTTGCTGTCGCGGACCACGCCACTGACGCGGTAGAGGAAGCGTCCCTGGTCATCCAGCGGGCCGGTGCTGTCGAAGTTGATCTGCTTGTGGTTGTAGTTGCCGGCCTGGAGCTGTACGGCATTGGCCTGCTCGGCTTGCGGGCGCAGGCTGGACATGTCGATCAGACCTCCGGGCGGAGTCTGTCCGTACACCGACGATGCCGGGCCGCGCAGCGCGGCGACGCGTTCCAGGTCCCAGGTTTCCAGCTTCGGGTTGGCGTAGACGCCGGTGGCCATCGGCAGGCCGTCGAGGAACTGGGTCGGTTTGAAGCCGCGAATGCGCAGCCAGTCGGAGCGGGTGTCGCTGCCGAAGCTGCTGGCTACGGTGCCGGGCATGTAGCGCACGGCGTCGTCGATGTTCTGTACCGCGCGGTCCTGCATTTGCTCGCGGGTGGTGACGGAGATCGACTTGGCGGTTTCCAGGATCGGCGTGTCGGTCTTGGTGCCGATGCGCGAGCGGGTGGCGACGTAGCCGATTGCCGGGCCGTCCGGGTCTTCCTGGGCGCCGCTGATGGTGGTGGCGGACATCGACAGGGTGTCGCTTGGAACCTGCCGCAGGCTGTAGCTGCCCGACCCGCTCTCCACCAGCTCCAGGCCGGTGCCCTCCAGCGCCTGGCGCAGCGCGCCGGCGGCGTCGTAGCGGCCATTCACAGCGTGGGCGCTGCGGCCGTTGGCCAGGGCCGGGTCGAGGCTCAGGCTCAGGCCTGCTTCGGCGGCGATGCGGTTGAGGGTGCTGGCCAGCGGACCGGCGGGGAGCTGGTAGTCACGCGTGGTTTCCGCGGCGATGGCCGAGGTGCCCAGCAGGATGGCAGTTGCGAGCAGGCAGGGACGGAGCGAAAGGTCGAACGGGTGGCGCATGGACAACGACTCCTGAAAAAACGTTCTCGATGCCTCCTTGCCGGACGAGATTGGAAAAGTGATAGGGCTGCGCGAAAATTTTTCTGCCGCCGCCAATGCCCGCTGGATCTGACTTGCGCGGGAGCGCCGTTACGGCCAGCTCCGTCGGATTCAGCCGCGCGGCACCACGCGCGACCACCACTGCCCGTGCTTCTCGATGCGCACCGGCAGGGTCGGCTCCAGCGAGGCCAGGGCCAGGGCGATGTTGTGCAGCGGGAAGCTGCCGGTGATGCGCAGGTCGGCCACCGCCGGGTCGATACCCAGGTAACCGGGGCTATAGCGGGACAGCCGGGCGATCAGCTCTGCCAGGCGCACGTTGTCGACAACCAGCATGCCGTGGGTCCAGGCGTCGGCGGTGGCACTGCCGGCCTCAACCGGACCGAGGCCATCGGGCATTACGCGTACGCGCTGCCCCTGGGCTATGACGGTTTCCTGCGCCAGCCGTTCCGATCGCGCGGCGACCGCCGATTGCAGGACGCTGAGCAGGGTGCCGTGGTCGCCGTCGCGCTCTACCAGGAAGCGCGTGCCGAGGGCGCGCAGGCGGCCGTCGTCGGTCTCGACGATGAATGGGCGGCTATCGCCGTGGGCGGTCTCGACCATGATCTCGCCGCTGAGCAGCACGATGCGGCGTTGCCCGGCGTCGAAGCGCACGTTCACCGCGGTGCGGCTGTCGAGGCGCAGCAGAGTGTTGTCGGGCAGGCGCAGCGCGCGCTGTTCGCCGGTGCCGGTGAGCAGGTCGGAGAAGGCGTAGCGCATCGGCATGTAGCGATTGCCCGCGCCGAGGGCGAGCGCGCCGACCAGCAGCAGCGATAGCGCGCCGCCGGCCAGCCGGCGGACCTTCTGCCGGGCTTCCCGCGGCGAGCGCAGAAGGGCATTGCGTGCGGCCTTGGGAGCGGCGCCGGCGAGGCTGCGGTCGAGCATGCCCAGTTGGCTCCAGGCGCGGGCGTGTTCGCTGTGCGCGGCATGCCAGCGGGCGAATGCGGTTTCGTCGTCCGGGCGGGCATCGCCGGAGCCCAGGCGCAATTGCCAACTGATCGCTTCGTCAAGGATGCTCAGGGAAACCGGGTCGTTCACGTCGGCGTTCCGTACAGCGCGATATAGCACTGGCGCAGGCCCTGGGCGATGTACTGGCGCACGCGGGAAACGGAAACCCCGAGGTGCTCGGCAATCTCGGCATGGCCCAGTCCATCCAGGCGGTTGAGCAGGAAGGCGCTGCGCGCGCGGGCAGACAGGCTGCCGAGCAGGCGGTCGATTTCCCGCAGGTCGGCAAGGATCAGGCAGTGCTCTTGCGCCGAAGGTTGCACGGCTTCGGGCATCAGTTGCAGCTCTTCCAGGTACGCCTGCTCCAGCGCCAGCCGGCGCCAGTGGTCGACCAGAAGGCCGCGGGCGATGGTCACCAGGAAGGCGCGCGGCTCGCGCAGGGAGGGTAGTTCGCGGCGGCCAAGCACGCGGACGAAGGTGTCCTGGCTCAGGTCTTCGGCGCGTTGAGGGCAGCCCAGGCTGCGGTTGAGCCAGGCGGTCAGCCAGTCGCGATGATCGCGGTACAGCGCACCCACGCGTTCGCCATTGCCTATCTGGACGGCCGACACCCTGCTCCCCCATTTCCCAGACTGGGAATGAATTCAAAAACGAGAACTATTCGCAAATGATCGCAAACTGCCGCAATCCCTGCAATCCGCGCTTGTCGGCTTTTTGCGCGCATCGCCGGGTTCTACAATCGGATCTCCCGTTCCCCGGAAGACCGACATGGCCGAACCGCTGCTGATCATTGGCTCCTATCTCTCACCCTACGTGCGCAAGGCGCTGGTCATGCTGGAACTGAAGGGCGTGGAGTATCGCGTCGATCCCATCGTGCCGTTCTTCGGCAATGAGGCCTTCGAGCGCCTGAGCCCACTGCGCCAGGTGCCGGTGCTGGTGGATGGCGATCTGGTGCTCAACGATTCCTCGGTGATCTGCCAGTACATCGAGGAGCGCTACCCCGAGCCTGCGTTGTATCCCTCGGACATCGCCGTGCGGGCGCGGGCGCGCTGGATCGAGGAGTTCGCCGACAGTCGCATGGGCCAGGTGGTGATCTGGCAGTTGTTCGATCAATTGGTGATCGGCCGTGGCGTCTGGGGCCGTGAGCCGGACCAGGCGGTGCTGACGAAGACTTACGAGCAAGACCTGCCGGCGGTATTCGACTACCTGGAGGCGCAGATGCCGGCCAGCGGCTGGCTGTTCGGCGAGCTGTCTATCGCTGACATCAGCGTTGCCTGTTTCATGCGTAACGCGCAGTTCGCCCGCTATCAGCTCGATGCCCAGCGCTGGCCGAAGCTGGCCGCGTTACTCGACGCGGCGTTCGCGTTGCCGGCATTCCAGCGGCTGAACGTCTTCGAGCGCGCCATTGCACGCACGCCGATTCTCCAGCAGCGCGAGGCGCTGCTGGCCGCCGGTGCACCGGTCAGCGAGGTTTGCCACCTGCGCGAGCAGCCGGTGCGCGGGCCGATGAGCCGCAACTGAGGTATCAACAGGCGCTGAAGTTCGGCGCTTCCTGCTTCAGAAACTGCCACAGGCGCTCCGCCACAGGGCCGTGCGGCCGATCCTGGCGGCGCACAGCCGCCAGCTCCTCGCGCCGTCCCCGCAGATGGCGGCTGCTCAGGTCGCACAAGCGGCCGTCCGCCAGTTCCGCCGCCACCAGATAACGCGGCAGATGGCCCCAGGCCAAGCCGTGCAGCAGCAGTTCCTTCTTCATGGACTGGTCGGCCACCGTGCATTGGTGCGCGCCGTCGAGGGTGAAGAAGTCCACCGGCGGTGAGTGCTGCGCGCTGTCGCGCATCACGCATTGTGTCAGGTTGCGCAACTGCGCCGGATGCACATCGGCGGGAGGCTCCGCAGGGAGCAGGCTCGGCGCAATCACCGGGACGAAGTCGATGTCGCTCAGGCCGATCCATTCCAGGCGCGGGTCGGCCTTGTCCACGCGATGCAGGATCAGGTCAGCCTCGCCGTCCAGCAGACGCTCCAGCGGGCCGCTGACACTTTCGAAGTACAGGTTCAGGCGGGTTTGCGGGTGTTCGGCGAAGAAGCGCGCGAGCAACGCCAGGGCGGGAGCGGGCGGGCAGATATCGCCGATCACCACGCTCAGTTCGCTCTCTTCGCCGGCGGCAAGGTGCTCGGCGTGGCCGCGCAGGCTGTCCAGTTCGCGCAGTAGCCCCTGGGCACGGCGATGGAAGGACTCACCGGCGACAGTCAACCCCACCCGGTAGCCGCTGCGGTCCAGTAACTCCAGATCCAACTGTCGCTCAAGGCGGGCGACTGCGGCAAATACTGCCGGATGCGAGCGATTCAGCAGGGCCGCCGCAGCCTGGAAACCGCCAGCGCTGATCACTGCGTCGAAGCATTGCAGGTCGTGCAGGGTGAAGTCGTGCATGTCAGTATTCCTGACAGAGCTGTTAAGTGCTTTGTAATTTTTCCAGGAATCAATCGCAAGTAGCTTCCTTGATCACCGAGCGGCCATATGGCCAACGAATCGAGGAGAGCTCCATGAGCAAGCTGTTCTACCTGCGTACTTCCGACGACGCCCTGATCGCCTACCGCCTGGATGGCCCGGCTGAGCTGCCGTTGCTTGTGCTGTCCAACTCCATCGGCACCACGCTGCTGATGTGGGATGGGCAGATCCCCGCACTGAGCCGCCACTTCCGTGTGCTGCGCTATGACGCCCGTGGGCATGGCGCCTCCAGCGTTCCACCTGCGCCCTATTCGCTGGCGCGGCTGGGGATGGATGTTGTCGAACTGCTCGACGCGCTGGGTGTGCAGCGCGCGCACTTCCTCGGCCTGTCGCTGGGCGGCATCGTCGGTCAGTGGTTGGCGGTGCACGCGCCCGAACGGATGGAGCGGCTGGTGCTGGCCAATACATCTGCGTGGCTTGGGCCGGCGCGGCAGTGGGACGAGCGCATCTCCGAGGTGCTGCAGGCGGTGGACATGCAGGGGACCGCAGCGACCTTCCTCGGCAACTGGTTCCCGGCGACGTGGCTGGAGGGCGCGAATACGCAGGTCGAACGCTTCCGCGCCATGCTGCTGGCGACCAATCGACACGGATTGGCCGGTTCGTTCGCCGCGGTTCAGGAGGCCGATCTGCGCCCTGACCTGGCGTCGGTCCGGCTGCCCACGCTGGTGATCTCCGGGCAATACGATACCGTTACCGCCGCCAGCCACGGCGCATCGATCGCCAACTCGATTCCCGGTGCGCGCCTGCTGACGCTGCCGGCGGTGCACTTGTCGAATGTCGAATTCCCGCGCGAGTTCGAGGCCGCGGTGTTGGATTTCCTGCTGGCGCGCTGAACGAAAAGGCCGCTCTTGGGGCGGCCTTTGCGCAAGACGATCACTCAGTGGTGCACGCTGTCCACCGCGATGCTCTCGCCGGAGACGTCGGTATAGGCGCGGTTGCGGTCGGCCAGGGCGAAGTGAATCAGCGCACCAAGCCCGGCACCGAAGAACCAGGAAAAGTGCGACAGCGCTTCGAACGCCGGCAGCAACGCCAGGACAATGGCGATCAGCGCGGCCGGAACGAATGCCGCCACGGCACGCGGGTTGACGCCGCCGCGATAGTGGTAGGCGGCGTCGCGACTTTCGCTATACAGCTCCGGCAGGTTCACGCGGGTACGGCGCACCAGGTAGTAGTCAGTGACGATAATGCCGTACAGCGGGCCCAGCAGTGCACCCAGGCCGCCGAGGAAGTACACGATCACCGCCGGGCTGTTATAGAGGTGCCACGGCAGAATCAGCACCGCGATGGTGGCGCTGAGCAGGCCGGCGCGGCGGAAGTTCAGCAGGTTAGGCGCGAGGTTGGTCAGCACGTACGCCGGGGCTACGAAGTTGGCCATGATGTTGACCGCCACGGTGACGATCAGGAAGGCCAGGCAGGCCAGTACCAGGCCGATGGTGTCGGGGATGGCGGCGACGATCTCGGTCGGGCTCTGCACCAGCTTGCCGTCGATGCTGAACTGCGCACCGGCCAGCACGACGGCGATCACCGCGAAGCCGAGCATGTTCACCGGCAGCCCCCAGAAGTTGCCCACGCTGATGGTGCGGCGGTCCGGGCAGTTGCGGGTGAAATCGCAGAAATTGAGGATCATGGTGCCGTACAGCGATACCCACAGCGCAGCCGCGCCCAGGACCTTCAGCCACATCGCCGAGCCCTCGGGCGCATTGCCGCTGGACCAGGAAATCGACAGGCCGCTGCGCCAGTACATCCATCCGGCGAGGCTGGCGAAGGCGACCAGGATGATCGGGCCGGCGAAGGATTCGTAGCGGCGTACCATCTCCATGCCGTAGGCGAAGATCACCAGCTGTGCGCACCAGATGCCGAGGAAGGTTATCCAGCCCAGGGGCGAAAGGCCGAGGATCGAGCTCTGGTCGAACTCCTTGAGGTCCGGAGCGATGGCGGTGAGCAATACGCGCAGCACCACCGAGGCGAGATAGGTCTGGATGCCGAACCAGGCAATGGCGATCACCGCACGGATCAAGGCCGGAATCTGCGCGCCGTGGATGCCGAAGCTGATCCGGCACATCACCGGGTAGGGCAGGCCGGTCTTCTGGCCCATGTAGCCCGACAGGTTCATCAGCCCGTAGATCACCAGTGCGCCGAGGGCGAAGGCAGCGAGGATCTGCGCGCCACTCATGCCCAGTGCGAAGAGGCCGATGGCAAACGAGTAGTTGGCGATGTTGTGTACATCGTTGGTCCACAGCGCGAATAGGCTGTAGCGGCCCCAACTGCGGCCCTCGGCGCTGCTTGGCGCGAGGTCGGCGCTGTACAGGCGCGGGCTGAGCGTCGGCGCGGCTTCGCTGGCGGGAGCCGCGCTATCGACAGATTGAAGAGGGGAAACGCCGGACAGGTGGGTTGGGCTGGGGGTCATGGGCTACTCGGATTTTGTATGCACGGCTTTTTTAGGTTTGTATGCAAAAGCCAAATCCGTGCCAGTGCGAATTCACTGTCTCGAATCTCCTTTTCCGCAATATCGGCAAAGTTGGCTGGCGCCCTTGTTTGGTGCGGTTCCGCTGTCGATCGAAATCGGCTGGAGCTGATTTTTTCAGGTGGATCATTGACTTGAGAGTCAAATTAATAAGGGGGAGGGATCGTACGCAGTGGGGATTTTGTACACAAAAATTGTGCACAAGCGTTACTGGCGGTCAGCAACAAGCGGAAGAAACGGGCAGAACTGTGATCGATCCAGGAACGGCAGCCATAAAAAAACCGCCCCGGAGGGCGGTTTCTTCAGCGCTGCGTGAAGTTCTTACAGGCCGTTCTTGGCCTTGAACTCGCGGCGGCGGCGGTGCAGGACCGGCTCGGTGTAGCCGTTGGGCTGCTTGGTGCCTTCGATAACCAGTTCCAGCGCAGCCTGGAAGGCCACGTTGTCATCGAAGTTCGGCGCCATCGGGCGGTACAGCGGATCGTTGGCGTTCTGGCGGTCGACCACCGCTGCCATGCGCTTGAGGCTTTCCAGCACCTGCTCCTGGGTCACCACGCCGTGGCGCAGCCAGTTGGCCAGCAATTGGCTGGAGATACGCAGGGTGGCGCGGTCTTCCATCAGGCCGATGTCGTTGATGTCCGGCACCTTGGAGCAGCCGACGCCCTGGTCGATCCAGCGGACCACATAGCCGAGAATGCCCTGGGCGTTGTTGTCCAGCTCGTTCTTGATCTCTTCCGCGCTCCAGTTGGTGTTCGGGGCCAGCGGAATGGTCAGGATGTCGTCTACCGAAGCCGGTGTACGCTTGGCCAGTTCGGCCTGGCGGGCGAACACGTCGACCTTGTGGTAGTGCAGCGCGTGCAGGGTGGCGGCGGTTGGCGACGGAACCCAGGCAGTGTTGGCGCCAGCCAGCGGGTGAGCGATCTTCTGCTCGAGCATCGCGGCCATCAGGTCGGGCATCGCCCACATGCCTTTGCCGATCTGCGCCTTGCCCTGCAGGCCGGTGGCCAGGCCAACGTCGACGTTGTTGTTCTCGTAGGAGCCGATCCACTTCTCGGTTTTCATGGCGCCCTTGCGCACCATTGCGCCGGCTTCCATCGAAGTGTGGATTTCGTCACCGGTGCGGTCGAGGAAGCCGGTGTTGATGAACACCACGCGCTCGGCGGCGGCCTTGATGCAGGCCTTCAGGTTGACGGTGGTGCGGCGCTCTTCGTCCATGATGCCGACTTTCAGAGTGTTGCGCGGCAGGCCGAGCAGTTCCTCGACGCGGCTGAAGATTTCGGCGGCGAAGGCGACTTCTTCCGGGCCGTGCATCTTCGGCTTGACGATGTAGACGCTGCCGGTGCGGCTGTTCTTGCGGCTGGTGTTGCCATTCAGGTTGTGGATGGCGATCAGGCTGGTGAACAGACCGTCCTGGATGCCTTCTGGCACCTCGTTGCCCTGAGCGTCGAGGATTGCCGGGTTGGTCATCAGGTGGCCGACGTTGCGCACGAACAGCAGGGAGCGGCCGTGCAGGGTCAGCTCGGAACCGTCGGCCTTGGTGTATACGCGGTCCGGATTCATGGTACGGATGAAGGTGCTGCCGCCCTTGCTGACTTCTTCAGCCAGGTCGCCCTTCATCAGGCCCAGCCAGTTGCGGTAGATCACGACCTTGTCGTCGGCGTCGACGGCGGCGACCGAGTCTTCGCAATCCATGATGGTGGTCAGCGCGGACTCCATCAGGACATCTTTCACGCCAGCGGCATCGGTCTGGCCGATCGGGCTGGTGGGATCGATCTGGATTTCGAAGTGCAGGCCATTGTGCTTGAGCAGCACGGCCTTCGGTTTGTCGGCGTCGCCCTGGAAGGCCAGGAACTGCGCGGCGTTCTTCAGGCCGGTCTCGCGGCCGTCTTTCAGGGTGACGACCAGCGCGCCGCTCTTCACGGTGTAGGCGGTGGCGTCGACGTGGGAGCCTGCTTCCAGTGCGGCAGCTTCGTCCAGGAAGGCGCGGGCGAAGGCGATCACCTTGTCACCGCGAACCTTGTTGTAGCCCTTGCCCTTCTCGGCGCCGTTCTCTTCGCTGATCGCGTCGGTGCCGTACAGTGCATCGTACAGCGAGCCCCAGCGGGCGTTGGATGCGTTCAGGGCGAAGCGGGCATTCATCACCGGCACGACCAGCTGCGGGCCGGCCATGCGAGCGATTTCTTCGTCGACATTCTGGGTGCTGGCCTGGAAGTCAGCAGCTTCCGGCAGCAGGTAACCGATTTCCTGCAGGAACGCCTTGTAGGCTGCCGCATCGTGCGGCTGACCGGCGCGAGCCTGGTGCCAGCCGTCGATCTTCGCCTGGAGGTCGTCGCGCTTGGCGAGCAGGGCTTTGTTCTTGGGGGCCAGATCATTGATCACGGCTTCCACACCTGCCCAGAACTTGCCGGCGTCGACGCCGGTGCCGGGAATGGCTTCGTTGTTAACGAAGTCGAACAGGACTTTGGCGACCTGCAGGCCACCGACTTGAACGCGTTCAGTCATTGCTTGCCTCACTCTGCTCAGGACCAGCTCGGGACACAGGCAAAACGCCTTGTAGTCCGAGCCGCGGAATACTACATGATGCCGTGGGAAAAATCAGTGGGCTTGCGTCGCGGTTAGACCAAAGTACGCATCTCAGTCACGTAGCAGGTAATATGTTCGCAAAGTTTTTATGGATTGTTCCAGATAAATCTTAAAACTGTACACGTATAGCCCGACTGGGTATCTGTGGCACCCCGTCGCAGCCAGCTACTCTCGGCATGCCTATACTGCGTTTTCCTTCTGGAGAATCCCGCATGTCCGTGACGCTTGCCACCACCGCCGATCTCGACGACCTGGTACCGCTGTTCTCCGGCTACCTCGACTTCTATGAAGTCCCTGCGCCGCATTCGGCTATCCGCGCCTTTCTCCAGCCGCGCATCGAGCGTGGCGAGTCCACGGTATTCGTCGCGCGCAGCATCGATGGGCTGGCAGTCGGGTTCGTCCAGCTCTATCCGTTCTTCGCTTCGCTTTCCCTGCAGCCGGCCTGGCTGGTCAGCGACCTCTACGTGCTGCCGGCCGCGCGCCGCGACGGCTATGGCGAAGCGCTGATGAATGCCGCCCGCGCCCACGGCGAAGCCACCGGTGCGTGCGGCCTCATGCTGGAAACGGCCAAGACCAATCATGCCGGGCAGGCGCTCTACGAACGGCTGGGATACCGGCGCGACGACAAGTTCTACACCTATTGGCTGGATCTTTCGGCCTAGCGGAGGCTGCCCAATGGACCATCTCGTTCTCACTGTCATCGCCCCGGACCAGCCCGGTCTGGTCGAGCGTGTCGCCCAGTGCATCGCCGCGCATGGCGGCAACTGGCTGGAAAGCCGAATGTCGCGCATGGCCGGCCAGTTCGCCGGCATCCTGCGGGTGGCGGTTCCCGCCGAAGGGTATGACGAACTGGTCGAGGGCCTGCAGGGACTCGCGGATCACGGGATTCGTGTGTTGCTCGCGGAAAGCGGCATTGAGCCGGCCTGCAACTGGAAGCCTATTCATCTCGACCTGGTGGGCAACGACCGCCCCGGTATCGTGCGGGACATCACCCGCCTGCTGACCGAGCACGGCGTCAATCTGGAGCGCCTGACCACCGAAGTGCTGCCCGCGCCCATGAGCGGCGAACCGTTGTTCCACGCCGAAGCGCTGCTGGCGGTGCCGCTGACGCTGTCGCTTGAGGTGCTGCAGGCGCGACTGGAGGAACTGGCGGACGATCTGATGGTGGAAATGAATTTCCACAGCGGGGACTGATCTTCTTCCGCTATCGGATGTTCTGTGGAAAAGTCTGTGCGCTCTCTGTGAGTTGATGCGCGCAAGGCCCATCCCTTGCGGATTTTGCCCTGCCGAGATATCCACGCGTGTGTTTTCAATTGTGCACTCAATGCGTGGATCAACCCGTTAGCTTTCTGTTGATAAAGCCCTGTCGGCCAGAAGATGCGGGGTCTCTGCGTGGTTGGTCATTTTTTGGCCACACTGTAGTGCCTTGCTTTCCTTGTGCGGCTTTCCCGTGATGAGTCACTGCGCTGTGCACAAAAGTGCTGGAAGAGTCTGTGGAAAAGCCGTTCGTGAATGGCTGTATGCCATGAACTACGGGATATCTGGGGATCTGTCCACTTCCTGATCAGGGGCTCCGCGAGCATTCACAAAGCGCGGGGATCGCCCTGTGGAAAAGCTATGGGAATTCTCCTGTATGGCTTGCAAACCGTGGCTTTCGCTGTGTTGATCAAAAAATGATCTGCCGGTGTGGGGAACACCTGCCGCAGAGAGTGCGAGTCGGTGGCGTGGGGATAAGCGTTGTGGCGCTGCGCTTATCCCCGATTTCGCGGGACGTGGCTGTGGATAATCTGGTGGTGATTCGCTGAGTGCCGCGTGAGCCGTGGGGTTCGCTCCTGCGGTCAAAAAACGGTCAGTCGCCGCGAGAAAGGCGGTACCAGATATCCACGCTATAGACGACCAGCGCCAGCCAGATACAGCCGAAGGAGACCATGCGCGTACTGTCCAGGTGCTCGCCGAACAGGAAGATGGCTTGCAGCAATACCAGGGTTGGCGCCAGGTATTGCAGGAACCCCAGGGTGGCGTAGGGAAGGTGGCGCGCGGCGGCGTTGAAGCATACCAGCGGCACGAGGGTGATCGGGCCTGCGGCGGCCAGCCAGAGCGCTTCGCGGGTGCTCCAGAATTCGAGGTGGGTGCTTGGCCCGTCGGCGAACAGTAGCAGCCAGCCAAGCGCCAGTGGCAGCAGCATCCAGGTTTCCACCACCAGGCCGGGCAGCGCGGCAACCGGCGCCTGCTTGCGGATCAGCCCGTAGAAGCCGAAGGTCAGCGCCAGCACCAGCGAGACCCACGGCAGGCTTCCCAGTTGCCAGAGCTGCTGGGCGACGCCGAGCGCAGCCAGGCCAACCGCTACCCACTGCAGCGGTCGCAGGCGCTCGCGCAGGATCACCAGGCCGAGCAGCACGTTGATCAGCGGGTTGATGTAATAGCCCAGGCTGGCCTCGATCATGTGGCCGTTGTTCACCGCCCAGACGTACACCAGCCAGTTGCTGGCGATCAGCACGCCACTTGCGCCGAGCACGGCGAAGCGCCTGGGGTTCTCGCGCAGTTCGCGCCACCAGCCGGGGTGTTTCCACACCAGCAGGAGCAGGGTGCCGAACATGGCGGACCAGATGGCGCGATGGGTGATGATTTCCAGCGCGGGAATGCGTTCGAGCAGTTTGAAGTAGATGGGGAACAGTCCCCAGATGACGTAGGCGGTCAGGCCCAGGACATACCCCTGACGGGGGTTGGCGGTGGCCATGAAACTTCCTTGATTAGGTCGCTAATGAGTGGCTGCACAATTCTAGGGGGCGTATCCGGGCTTGTCTGTGCCGGCGCAGCCAAGGAGGCAGGGATGACCCCTGAATGTGCGTAACGATCTCGTTACGCTGCATGGGAGAGCCGCCAGGTCGGCGCCATTGACGCGGATGGCGCCTGCGTTGGGTCAGAACAGCCGCAACGGTTCTTCATCCAGCGCCGCCAATTGCTCGCGCAGCACCAGCACCTGCTCGCCCCAATAACGCTCGCTGCCGAACCAGGGGAAGCTCGGCGGGAAGGCCGGATCGTCCCAGCGGCGCGCCAGCCAGGCGCTGTAGTGCATCAGGCGCAGGGCGCGCAGGCCCTCGATCAGCGGCAGTTCGCGCGGGTTGAAGTCGTGGAATTCCTGGTAGCCGTCCACCAGTTCGGAGAGCTGCCCGAGCCGCTCGTGGCGCTCGCCGGCGAGCATCATCCACAGGTCCTGAACCGCCGGACCCATGCGGCAGTCGTCGAGGTCGACGACATGGAACGTTTCGTCCCGGCACAACAGGTTGCCGGGGTGGCAGTCGCCGTGCATGCGAATGGGGGTGTAGCTGACGCGCTGGTAGAGATCCTCGATCTTCTTCAATAGGTCGCGGGCCACGGATTCATAGGCTGGCAGCAGGCTTTTCGGAATGAAGTCGCCCTCCAGCAGTGTCGCCAGCGACTGGTGGCCAAAGTTATCCACAGTCAGCGCTTCGCGATGCTCGAATGGCCGGCTCGCGCCTACCGCATGCAATCGACCGAGCAGTTGGCCCAGGCGGTAGAGCTGGTCGAGATTGCCTGGCTCCGGCGCGCGGCCGCCGCGGCGAGGGAAGAGGGCGAAGCGAAAGCCTGCGTGCTCGAACAGGGTGCGGCCGTCGTGCACCAGCGGGGCCACCACTGGTACTTCGCATTCGGCAAGTTCCCTGGCGTAGGCGTGTTCTTCGAGAATGGCCTCGGTGCTCCAGCGGCCGGGGCGGTAGAACTTGGCGATCAGCGGTTCGCTACCCTCGATGCCCACCTGGTAGACGCGATTTTCGTAACTATTGAGCGCCAGCACGCGGGCGTCACTGAGAAAGCCGATGCTTTCCACGGCATCGAGAACCAGATCGGGCGTGAGGTCGGAGAAGGGATGGGACATGGCGGCGATCCGGGCTGTGTGCAGACCGCCTAGTGTACCTCCGCGAGAGCGTTGCCTCAGTGCCTGTTGCAGTCGTGGTGCTCGAGATAGTCGAGGAAGTGGCTGGCCAGTGCGCGCCGCTCGCCGCGTACCAGGGTCAGTTCCTGCATCGGCCGGGCCTGACAGGCCACCGGGCGGGGCTTCTCGCCGTGGCCCTGGTGATGAAGATGCGTCAGGGCGGCCGCTTGTTCGGAGATCAGTACGTCATATGGCGTGCCCTGGCGGACCTGCTCGCCTAACTCGTCGGTTCCGCCGCCGATCAACAGTACCTTGTTGCGGGTTTCGATCTGGTAGCGATCCACCAGCGGTTCCAGGGTTGGCATCAGTGCCTCGCTGGCCCCGACGCGCAGGACATCGGGACCGGCATGGCTGACCAGCGGCAGCGACAGCAGCAGGGGAAAGGCGAAGAGGCATAGCAATCGGCGCATGGTCGGGCTCCTGACAGGGCGAACCACCGGACCCGCGAGGGATGGGCGGGCCGTCGGCGGCTATTGGAGCGCGTCGCCGCGGCGCAGGGCTTGATATATGGCAGGGAAACTACAGGGGCGTACCGATGATGACCTGGCCCGGCGAGAACTGTGCGCGGACCTGCGCTCCGGGTTTCAGGCGCAGGATCTCGATTCGCTCGGGGTCTGTGAGGGCGCAGAGCATCTGTCCGCTGGGCAACTGGATGCGCACCTCGCTTGGGCCGTCGTCGGCTTCGCGGATGTCGTCGATATGGCCTTCCAACGCATTGAGTCCCTCGGGGCAGGGGACCTTCGGCAGATCGATGTATAACCAGCCGGCCTTCATCAGTGCGACCACCGGCTGGCCTTCGCGCAGCTCCAGCTTTTCGGTGCTCTCGCGCGTCACGCGGGCGTGGATGCGGGAGCCGCCGGGCAGTTCGATGCAAACCAGGTCGTTGAGGCCGGCGGCCTCTATCGCGCAGATACGGCCGTGTAACTGGTTGCGAGCGCTGGTGCGCATCATCAGGCGGCCGATCAGTTCCAGGTCGGCCTGGTGTTCGACATGCTCGACGATATGTTCGCGCAGGGCCTCCAGGCGCTGGTAGAGCGCCAGCAGGCGTTCGCCTTCGACCGTCAGGCGCGCGCCGCCACCGCCCTTGCCGCCGACACTGCGTTCCACCAGTGGGCGGTCGGAAAGGTTGTTGAGCTCGTCGATGGCATCCCAGGCGGTTTTGTAGCTCATCCCTGCGGCCTTGGCTGCATGGGTGATGGAGCCGAGCTGGGCTATTTGCGCGAGCAGGGCGATGCGCTGTGGTCGACGGGTGACATGCTGGGTCAGCAGGCTGAGGGTGGTCATGGGTTCGCGAGTGCTTATTGGTATGCGGCGAGGCTCCGATGCTTGCCGACAAAAGGCAAGGGGCAGTTGCGGTGAAAGTGGATGAGCGGTCGTCTATTCCGGGGCTGGCGTGCGCGCCAGGCAGTACACATCCACGCGCTCGGCACCGGCCTGGCGCAGCAGGCGGGCGAGCGCCTGGGCGGTGGCGCCGGTAGTGAGCACATCGTCCACCAGCGCCAGGTGCAGCCCGCTGGCGGCGCTCGGCTCGGAGAGGGCGAAGGCATGCCGCAGGTTGCGTTTGCGGGTCGCTGCGTCGAGCCCCTGTTGCGCGGGAGTGTCCTGGATGCGCCTTACCAGGCGGCCATCCACGGTCAGGCCGGTGGGCTCGCCCAGCCAGGCGGAGAGTAGTGCCGCCTGATTGAAGCCGCGCTGGCGCTGGCGAGCGGCGGAGAGCGGCACCGGCACCAGGCGGTCGGGGCGTGGCAGGCCGTCGTCGAAGGCGTGCATCAGATGGCGGGCCAGCAACTGCGCGAGTAACCGCCCGAGCGGCGCGTTGGCCTGGTGCTTGAAGCGGGTGACCAGTACATCGACGGGAAAGCCATAGCGCAATGGTGCCTCGACGCGTTCGTAAGCCGGCGCGCGGCGCAGGCATTGACCGCAGGTGAGGCCATGCGCGGGGAGCGGCACGGCACAGATCGAACAGCGCCCGGCGAGCCACGGCAGGTCGGCATCGCAGCCGCTGCACAGCGGCAGGCGTCCGTCGTCGGCCTGCGCACCGCACAACAGGCAGGAAACACGTGGGCGCCACCAGGCGGGGCGCCAGTTCATCGGGTGCATCTGGCCTCTCCGTGGGCGAGGCCGTCAGTGGATCAGCCAGCTAAGTACCAGCAGGCCGAGCAACGTCCAGATCAGGCCTCCGAAAATCGAGCGCCGCATGAAGGCGCGGATGCCACTGTAGAGCAGCAACAGGCCAAGGAAGAGCAGGACAAAACTGAAGATCGAGACGTCAATTCCGATGGCCCGTGCCAGGCCGTGGAAAAAATCGTCCATCGCACCCCACAGGCCGCCGAGCACCCCCGACAGCAAGTCGACGATGAAACGGATCGCCTTGCCGACCATCTGGCCGAGGCTGTCGAAGAATCCTTCTGTTCCCATCTGGGTAATGACTCCTGGCTATTCATGCTGATTGGAGCGGTATTTGGCCGGGCGGGTTCAGCCGTCGGCAGGAAGGCAATGGAATTGATCGATATTTGATCACTTGTCGACCTGTGTCGTGACTTTGGTTGACAGCGTCACAGCCCCACATATGATGCCTTTAGCCTGAATCCCGGTGGCGTGCCGCCGGATATCTCGACAAGAAGGCGCCCCGACAGCGTCGAAAGGAAATTCCCATGAGTGCCACAGCAGCCCAGGTTACCCGCCACGACTGGACTCTCGCCGAAGTCCGCGCCCTGTTCGAACAACCTTTCAACGATCTGTTGTTCCAGGCGCAGACCGTGCACCGGGCGCATTTCGACCCGAACCGCGTGCAGGTTTCCACGTTGCTGTCGATCAAGACTGGCGCCTGCCCGGAGGACTGCAAGTACTGTCCGCAGTCCGGCCACTACAACACCGGCCTGGACAAGGAAAAGCTGATGGAGGTGCAGAAGGTGCTGGAGGCCGCCGCCGAGGCAAAGGCCATCGGCTCGACGCGCTTCTGCATGGGCGCGGCCTGGAAACACCCGTCGGCCAAGGACATGCCTTACGTGCTGGAAATGGTGAAGGGCGTGAAGAAGCTTGGCCTGGAAACCTGCATGACCCTCGGCAAGCTGACCCAGGATCAGACCCTGGCGCTGGCCGAGGCGGGGCTGGACTACTACAACCACAACCTCGATACCTCGCCGGAGTTCTACGGCAACATCATCACCACGCGCACCTACGGCGAGCGCCTGCAGACCCTGGCCTACGTGCGCGAGGCGGGAATGAAGATCTGCTCCGGCGGTATCCTCGGCATGGGCGAGTCGGTGGATGACCGCGCCGGCCTGCTGATCCAGTTGGCGAACCTGCCGGAGCATCCGGAATCGGTGCCGATCAACATGCTGGTGAAGGTCAAGGGCACCCCGCTGGCCGATGAAAAGGATGTCGATCCGTTCGACTTCATCCGCACCCTGGCCGTCGCCCGCATCCTGATGCCGAAATCCCATGTGCGCCTGTCCGCCGGGCGCGAGCAGATGAACGAGCAGATGCAGGCGTTGGCTTTCATGGCCGGCGCCAACTCGATCTTCTACGGCGAGAAGCTGCTGACTACCGGCAACCCGCAGGCCGAGAAGGACATGCAACTGTTCGCGCGTCTGGGCATCAAGCCGGAAGAGCGCGAGGAGCACGCCGATGAGGTGCATCAGGCAGCCATCGAGCAGGCGCTGGTCGAGCAGCGTGACTCACAGCTTTTCTACAACGCGGCCTCGGCCTGATTTGCTTGTCTATGCAGCAGCGGGTCGATTGGCGAAAGCTTCTCCGCGGGCAATCGACCTCCTGCAGGCATGAGGGCTGGCGGGCTTCGGCCCGCCAACGCCAAGAGGGTTGCGCATGTCTTTCGATCTTACCGCCCGCCTTGCCCAGCGCAGGGCGGACGATCTCTACCGCCAACGCCCGTTGCTGGAGAGTCCGCAGGGGCCGGAGGTGGTCATCGACGGCCGGCGGATGCTGGCGTTCTGTTCCAACGACTACCTGGGCCTGGCCAGCCATCCCGAGGTGATCGCCGCGCTGCGCGCCGGCGCCGAGCGCTGGGGTGTGGGCGGCGGAGCCTCGCACCTGGTCAATGGCCACTGCGGCCCGCACCACGATCTTGAGCTGGCGCTCGCGGAGTTCACCGGACGCCCGCGCGCGCTGCTGTTCTCCACCGGCTACATGGCCAACCTGGGTACTGTCACCGCGCTGGTCGGAAAGGGTGACAGCGTACTGGAGGACCGCCTCAACCACGCCTCGCTGCTGGATGCCGGCCTGCTTTCCGGCGCGCGTTTCTCGCGCTATCTGCACAACGACGCCGCCAGCCTTGCCGCGCGCCTGACAAGGTCCGAAGGCAGCACCCTGGTCGTGACCGATGGCGTCTTCAGCATGGACGGCGACCTTGCCGACCTGCCCAGCCTTTGCGCGGCGGCTAGAAAGCAGGGCGCCTGGGTGATGGTGGACGACGCCCACGGCTTCGGCCTGCTGGGTGCGAATGGCGGCGGCATCGTCGAGCACTTCGGGCTCGGCGCCGACGATGTGCCGGTATTGGTCGGGACGCTCGGCAAGGCTTTCGGCACCGCCGGTGCATTCGTCGCCGGGAGCGAGGAACTGATCGAGACCTTGATTCAGTTCGCCCGCCCCTACATCTATACCACCAGCCAGCCGCCAGCGGTGGCCTGTGCCACGCTGAAGAGCCTGGAGCTGCTGCGCCGCGAACACTGGCGCCGCAAGCACCTGAACAGCCTGATCGCCCGATTCCGCTCGGGGGCCGAAGCCATCGGCCTGCGCCTGATGGACAGTCCTACGCCGATCCAGCCGATTCTCATCGGCGGCAGCCGCCAGGCCCTGGCGCTGTCGGCCGAGCTGCGCGAGCGCGGCATCCTCGTCGGAGCGATCCGTCCTCCGACCGTGCCTGCCGGCACTGCGCGCCTGCGCGTAACGCTTTCCGCGCTGCACAGCGAGGCACAGGTCGACCGTCTGTTGGTGGCCCTCGCGGAAAGCTGGCAGCGCGTGTCGTCTAGCCTTCTGGCAGAGATCGATGCCGAGGAGGGCGATGATGCGTGACCAACTGATCCTGCTGCCGGGCTGGGGCCTGGGCAGCGCCCCGCTGGAGCCGTTGCGCGATGCGCTGCTGGAACAGTCGCCGCACCTGAACGTGCAGATCGAGCCGCTGCCCGGCGATGCCGACCCGAACGTGTGGCTCGACGAGTTGGACGACAACGTCGCCCACGACGCCTGGATAGCCGGCTGGTCGCTGGGCGGGATGCTCGCCGCCGAGTTGGCGGCGCGTCGTGGAGAGTCCTGTCGCGGGTTGGTGACGCTGGCCAGCAACGTGTGCTTCCGCCGCCGCGACGACTGGCCTGAGGCGATGGCCGGCGAAGTGTTCGAGGACTTCTTCGAAGCGTTCCTGCTGGAGCCTGCGCTCACCCGCAAACGCTTCACCCTGCTGGTCAGCCAGGGTGCTCGCGATGCCCGCACCCTTTCCCGGCAACTGCAGGTGGCGCTGCCGCAACTGGATGTCGACGGCCTGACCGCCGGTCTGCAACTGCTTGGCCAACTCGACACCCGCGCCGCCCTGGGCCGCTATCCCGGCCCTCAGTTGCACCTGTTCGCGGGCAGCGACGCACTGGTGCCGCCCGGCGCTGCCGAGGCCTTGCTGGAGTGGCTGCCGGACGTCGAGGCAAGTGTGATTCCCGGTGCCAGCCACGGCTTGCCGCTGGAGCGGCCGGACGAGGTGGCCGGCGCCATCCTGAAGTTCATCCATGAGGGCGACGATGCCTGAACGCAGCGCGCTGCCTGACAAGCGCCAGGTGGCTGCATCCTTCTCCCGTGCCGCGGAAACCTACGACGCGGTAGCCGATCTGCAGCGCGCGGTTGGCTCGCAACTGCTGAGCCTGCTACCGGGCGAGCCTGTGCCGCGGCGTTGGGTCGACCTCGGCAGTGGCACGGGATACTTCACGCGGGCGCTGGCGTCTCGTTATCCGCAGGCGCAGGGCCTGGCCGTGGATATCGCCGAGGGCATGCTGCGCCATGCTCGCGAACTGGGCGGCGCTGAGCATTTCATTGGCGGTGACGCCGAGCACCTGCCGTTGCGTGAAGGCGCCTGCGACCTGTTGTTTTCCAGCCTTGCGCTGCAGTGGTGTGCGGACCTGCCTGCGGTGCTGGGCGAGGCCAGGCGTGTATTGCGCCCCAACGGCATGTTGGCCTTCAGCAGCCTGTGCATAGGTACGCTCGGTGAGCTTCGGCGGAGCTGGGAGGCGGTGGACGGATTCGTCCATGTGAACCGCTTCCGTGCCTTCGAGGACTACCAGAGGTATTGCGCAGAAAGCGATCTGGACGTGCTGGAGCTGTGCACCGAGGACCGCGTCCTGCACTTCCCCGACCTGCGCAGCCTGACCCATGAACTCAAGGCACTCGGTGCGCATAACCTCAACCCCGGACGCCCTGACGGCCTGACCGGCCGCGAGCGGGTACGGGCGCTGGTCGCGGCCTACGAACGCTTCCGGCAGCCCCAGGGGCTCCCGGCCACCTACCGGGTGGTCTATGCCGTCTTGCGCAAATCCTGATTTCCGCTCCCGCAACGAGTACCAGAGGAACAGCATGTCCCACGCCTACTTCATTACCGGTACCGACACCGAGATCGGCAAAACCACCATCGCTGCCGGTCTGCTGCACTCGGCGCGCCTGGCTGGGCTTTCCACCGCGGCGGCCAAGCCGGTGGCATCCGGTTGCGAGCGTAGCGCCGAAGGTCTGCGCAATTCCGATGCGCTGGCGCTGCTAGGCGAATCCAGCCTGCCGCTGACGTATGAACAGGTGAATCCATTCGCCTTCGAACCAGCCATCGCGCCGCATCTCGCCGCGCGGGAAGCAGGCGTGAAGCTGAGCGTCGCTGCGCTGGCCGGGCCTGTGCGCTCTGTGCTGGAGCTCGGTGCCGATTTCTCCGTGGTGGAAGGTGCCGGCGGTTGGCGCGTTCCGCTGGCAGGAGAGGAAAGCCTCTCCGACCTGGCTATCGCCCTTGGCTTGCCAGTGATTCTGGTGGTAGGGGTGCGCCTGGGCTGTATAAACCACGCGGTCCTCAGTGCCGAGGCGATCCAGCGCGATGGCCTGCAACTGGCCGGCTGGGTCGCCAACATTGTCGACCCACAGACGTCGCGGCTCGAAGAAAACCTCGCAACCCTGGCCGAGCGCCTGCCGGCGCCGTGCATCGGTCGGGTGCCGCATCTATCGCCGGCGACGCCCGTTGCCGTCGCGGCGCATCTTGACCTGAGTATTCTCGAGTTGTAACAGGTCTCTGGCCTGGATGGCGTAAGTCTGCTTGAATGATGGCCACTTGCTGCTTTTTTCTGGGAGGCGCGCAGATGGAAATCTCCGGTAATGCTTTTGCCGCCGGCCTGAGCTCGGTCCAGAGCGGTCAGCGCCGTGTCGATCAGGCCGGTGCGGAGATCGCCGGTGCCGGTGCGCGCACAACGACCAGCGACGCGCTGGCCGATCACCTGGTGGATTTGCGCCGTGGCCAGCATGAAGTCGAGGCCGGCGCCAAGGTCATCCAGGCCGCCGACGAAACGCTCGGCACCCTCATCGATATCCGCGCCTGACGGACGCTTCCCCTTTCTTTTTTCTCCCACCCTCCGGCCGTCTTCATGACGTGCCGGAGGCTCTGCCATGCGCTTTACTGGATAACAGGATGGCATCCTCGATGCTCCCCTGAAGCCGGCGCTCGGGTGTGACCGGGTGGTCGGTTTGGATGCTTGACAAGGGTAGGGCGTAAACGTATGTTTCAAACGCCTGTTTGACTGTCGGGCTGCGTACGCGCACCGACTGGGCGGCCGGGAACGATCCCGCACTGCGACCGCAACAACCGGTCGCCCATTAACCAGAACCCTTCGTAGAGGTTTACCGCTATGCCTGATTACAAGGCCCCCTTGCGTGATATCCGTTTCGTTCGCGACGAGCTGCTGGGCTACGAAGCGCACTACCAGAACCTGCCGGGTGCCCAGGACGCCACCCCGGATATGGTCAATGCCATCCTCGAAGAGGGTGCCAAGTTCTGCGAACAGGTAATCGCTCCGCTGAACCGCGTTGGCGACCAGGAAGGCTGCAAATGGAGCCCCGAAGGCGTCAAGACTCCGACCGGCTTCAAAGAGGCCTACCAGCAGTTCGTCGAAGGCGGCTGGCCGAGCCTGGCCCATGACGTCGAGCACGGCGGTCAGGGTCTGCCCGAATCCCTCGGCATGGCGATCAGCGAAATGATTGGCCAGGCCAACTGGTCCTGGGGCATGTACCCGGGCCTGTCCCACGGTGCCATGAACACCCTGCATGCCCACGGCACTCCGGAGCAGCAGCACACCTACCTGACCAAGCTGGTTTCCGGCGAGTGGACCGGCACCATGTGCCTGACCGAGCCGCATTGCGGCACCGACCTGGGCATGCTGCGCACCAAGGCAGAGCCGCAGGCTGACGGCACCTACAAGGTCACCGGTACCAAGATCTTCATCTCCGCTGGCGAACATGACATGGCCGACAACATCGTCCACATCGTGTTGGCCCGCCTGCCCGATGCCCCGCAGGGTACCAAGGGTATCTCGCTGTTCATCGTGCCGAAGTTCCTGCCCAATGCCGAAGGCGGCGTAGGCGAGCGCAACGCCGTTTCCTGTGGTTCCATCGAACACAAGATGGGCATCCACGGCAACGCCACCTGCGTGATGAACTTCGACGCCGCCACCGGCTTCCTGATCGGCCCGCCGAACAAGGGCCTGAACTGCATGTTCACCTTCATGAACACTGCTCGCCTGGGCACCGCGCTGCAGGGCCTGGCCCATGCGGAAATCGGCTTCCAGGGCGGCATCGCCTACGCTCGCGAGCGTCTGCAGATGCGTTCGCTGACCGGCCCGAAAGCGCCGGAAAAAGCCGCTGACCCGATCATCGTGCACCCGGACGTACGCCGCATGCTGCTGACCGCCAAGGCATTCGCCGAAGGCAACCGCGCCATGCTGTACTTCGCCGCCAAGCAGGTCGACATCGTTCAGCGCAGCCAGGACGAAGAAGAGAAGAAAGCCGCCGATTCGATGCTGGCTTTCCTCACTCCGATCGCCAAGGCGTTCATGACCGAAGTGGGCTTCGAAGCCGCCAACCACGGCGTGCAGATCTATGGCGGCCACGGCTTCATCGCTGAGCACGGCATGGAGCAAAACGTTCGCGATAGCCGTATCTCCATGCTGTACGAAGGCACCACCGGCGTTCAGGCACTGGACCTGCTGGGCCGCAAGATCCTGATGACCCAGGGCGAAGCGCTCAAGGGCTTCACCAAGATCGTGCACAAGTTCTGCCAGGCCAACGAAGCCAACGACGCCGTGAAGGAGTTCGTTGCACCGCTGGCCGCGCTGAACAAGGAGTGGGGCGAGCTGACCATGAAGGTCGGCATGGCTGCCATGAAGGACCGCGAGGAAGTCGGTGCCGCATCGGTGGATTACCTGATGTACTCCGGCTATGCGTGCCTGGCCTACTTCTGGGCCGACATGGCTCGCCTGGCTGCCGAGAAGCTGGCCGCAGGCACCAGCGAAGAGGCCTTCTACCAGGCCAAGCTGAAGACCGCGCGTTTCTACTTCCAGCGCATCCTGCCGCGCACCCGCGCGCACGTTGGCGCCATGCTGTCGGGCGCGAACAACCTGATGGACCTGGCCGAGGAAGATTTCGCCCTCGGTTACTGATCGGTCTCGGGCGGTTCGCCGTCCGTTCGCTGAACAGAAAAAGCCCGCCACCAGGCGGGCTTTTTCGTCTGTGAGATCACGCATTTGCATCCAGAAGATGCCATCATTACGCCAGTTGCCGGCGGCCTGATCCCGTCCCCGGCGTTATTCTGCGGACCCCTTCGTGCGACTCACGGCCCACTACCGGCTCAGCCATTTCCTCACTCCTCTGCTGCTGATTCCGGCCGGCATCGCTGCCGGCTCTCTGGCCGAACTGTCGGAATTCTTCATCTCCCTGTTCAATGTCCTGCCGACACTCCTGCTGCTGCTCGGCGGCGCGCTGTGCATGGTCTATGGACGGCAGCGCCAGCTATTCATGCTGGCTGCGGTCTACATCGCCTATTTCCTGCTGGATACCCAGGTCGACTTCTTCCGCGCCCACGGTAGAACTCGGCCCGAGGCAGCACTGGTGTTTCATTTGTGCTGCGTGTTGCTGCCGCTGCTTTACGGGGTTTACGGCATTTGGGAAGAGCGCATGCATCTGCTGCAGGACCTGCTGGCGCGTAGCGCGGCGCTGCTCGCCGTGGTGGGGGTGACGACGGCCCTGGCCCGGCGCTTCCCGCAGGGGCTGGCGGAACTGCTCAGCGATACCTACTGGCCGTCGCTGCACGGCCAGTGGATGAGTCTCGCGCAATTGTCCTACCTGGGCTTCATCCTCGCCTCCGTCGCTCTGCTGGCGGCCTATCTGCGCCAGCCTCGGCCTTTGCATGCCGCGCAATTGGTCGGCCTGCTCGGCCTGCTGTGGATGCTGCCCAAGGTATTCATCCTGCCCCACGCGCTGACCGTGATGACCAGCCTGGCGATGCTCAACCTGGCCGGCGCGGTGGCTCACGAGGCCTACCAGATGGCCTTCCGCGATGAACTCACCGGCCTGCCCGGGCGCCGCGCGCTGAACGAGCGATTCCAGCGCCTGGGCCAGCAGTACGTGCTGGCGATGATCGATGTGGACCACTTCAAGAAGTTCAACGACAGTCATGGCCACGACGTCGGCGACCAGGTGTTGCGCATGGTCGCCAGCCACTTGCGGCGCACTGGCGGTGGTGGCAAGGCGTACCGCTACGGCGGGGAAGAGTTCACCCTGGTTTTCGCCGGCAAGTCGATCGAGCAGTGCCTGCCGCATCTGGAAGCGGTACGGCAATCCATCGAGAGTTACTCGATGCATCTACGCGATCGGGGCAACCGGCCCAGGGATGATCGCCAGGGGCGCAGCAAGCGCGGCGGCAAGGACGGCCAGACGGTATCGGTGACCATCAGCATCGGCGTAGCCGAGCGCGATGTCGAACGGCGCAGCCCCGAGGAAGTGATCAAGGGTGCCGACCAGGCGCTGTATGCGGCGAAAAGCGGCGGACGCAATCGCGTGGCGGTATACGGCCAGGCGCGCCGGGGAGCGGTGCGCACTGCCTGAATACCCTGCGTTATGACCGCGCATTCAGCGCGTGCAGCGTGATTGTCCGCCAGGTCACGCGCCGTTAGGTTCGAGGTTTCCGCGCCTTGCCGGCGCCCCGAACCGAACGGAGATTCGCGATGCCCGAGTACAAGGCTCCCCTGCGCGATGTGCGCTTCCTCACCGACGAAGTCTTTGATTTCACCGGTCGCTACCAGGCACTGGGCGCTACCGATGCCACCCCGGACATGTTTTCCGCCATCCTTGAGGAGGGCGCCAAGTTCTGCGAGCAGGTACTCGCGCCGCTGAACCGTTCCGGCGACGAAGAAGGCTGCCATTTTGACAACGGAGTGGTGACCACGCCCAAGGGCTTCAAGGAAGCCTACTCCCAGTATGTCGAAGGTGGCTGGAACGGCGTTTCCAGCGATCCGGCCTACGGAGGCCAGGGGCTGCCGCCTTCGCTCGGGTTGCTGGTCAGCGAGATGATCGGTGCTTCCAACTGCTCCTGGGGCATGTACCCGGGCCTGACCAAGGGCGCGATGGCTGCGATCCACGCTCACGGCAGCGAGGATCAGAAGAAAGCCTACCTGGGGCGCATGACCAGCGGCATCTGGACCGGCACCATGTGCCTGACCGAGCCGCACTGCGGTACTGACCTGGGCATCATCAAAACCCGCGCTGTGCCCAATGCCGATGGCAGCTATGCGATCACCGGCACGAAGATTTTCATCTCCGCTGGCGAACACGACATGAGCGAGAACATCATCCACCTGGTACTCGCCAAGCTGCCGGACGCGCCGGCTGGCACCAAGGGAATCTCGCTGTTCATCGTGCCCAAGTTCAACCTCGATGCGAACGGCGAAGTGGGTGAGCGCAATGCCGTGGCCTGCGGCTCCATCGAGCACAAGATGGGCATCAAGGCTTCCGCCACCTGCGTGATGAACTTCGACGGCGCCCGCGGCTTCCTGATCGGCGAGGCCAACAAGGGCCTGGCCTGCATGTTCACTATGATGAACCATGCGCGCCTGGGTACCGGCATGCAGGGCCTTTGCCTCGGCGAGACCAGCTTCCAGGGCGCGGTACGCTACGCCCAGGACCGACTGCAGATGCGCTCGTTGACCGGCCCGAAGGCGCCGGAGAAGCCCGCCGACCCGATCATCGTCCACCCCGACGTACGCCGCATGCTGCTGACCATGAAGGCGTTCAACGAGGGCAACCGTGCACTGGCGTACTTCACCGCCCAGTTGCTGGATATCGAGCACCTGTCCCAGGATGCCGAGGAACGCGAGCGCGCCGCCAATCTGCTGGCCTTCCTCACTCCGATCTGCAAGGCCTTCATGACCGAGACGGGCCTGGAGGTCACCAACATCGGCATGCAGGTGTTCGGCGGCCACGGCTTCATCCGCGAATGGGGCATGGAGCAGCTTGTCCGGGACTGTCGCATCGCGCCGATCTACGAGGGCACCAACGGTATCCAGGCGCTGGACCTGCTGGGCCGCAAGGTGCTGGGGAGCCAGGGCAGGCTGTTGATGGGCTTCACCAGGCTCGTCCACCAGCTCTGCCAGCAACATGCCGAGCACCCGCAGCTCAAGGCCGAGGTTGCACAGTTGGCTGCTCTGAACAAGCAGTGGGGCGAGCTGACCCAGACAATCGGCATGGCCGCCATGAAGAATCCGGACGAAGTCGGCGCCGCGTCGGTCGATTATCTGATGTTCTCCGGCTACGTCACCCTTGGCTACTTCTGGCTGCGCATGGCGCTCGTCGCCCGGCAGAAGCTGGAAGAGGGCGCTGGCGAAGCGGCGTACTACGAAGCGAAACTGGCCACCGCTGCCTTCTATTTCAGCCGCTTGCTGCCGCGCGCGCAGGCCCATGTCGCCGCCGCACAGGCGGGATCGGATGGCCTGATGGGGCTTTCGGCGGAGCAGTTCGCGCTGTAGCTCTCGTCTGCGGGGCGTGGGCTCGTGCAATGCGAGCCTTCGCTCTGGAGCTACACTTTGTGACCAAACTATTGTTGAGTGGTCATATCATGACGCTTAAAGTCTGAAAAGTTGTTGGAGTAAACTCCGACGGCGTACCTTCGTGTACCTCCTATTCTGATACCGCTGGCTGCCAGATCAGCCGTCGTTTTCGTTCGAGGATCCATCATGGCTGACTACAAAGCTCCCCTGCGCGACATGCAATTCGTCCTCAATGAAGTCTTCGAGGTCGCCAAGCTCTGGGCCGAACTGCCCGGCCTGGCCGAGACCGTCGACGTCGAGACCGCTAACGCGATCCTCGAAGAGGCCGGCAAGGTCACCGGCGGTGTGATCGCCCCGCTGAACCGCAGCGGCGATGAGGAAGGCTGCAGCTGGAGCGCCGAGGGCGTGAAGACTCCGGCTGGCTTCCCCGACGCCTACCGCACCTACGCCGAAGGCGGCTGGGTGGGTGTGGGCGGCGCGCCGGAATTCGGCGGCATGGGCATGCCCAAGGTGATCGGCGCCCAGGTCGAGGAAATGGTCAACTCGGCCAACCTGTCCTTCGGTCTCTATCCGATGCTGACCGCCGGCGCCTGCCTGTCGCTGCTCAACCACGCCAGCGAAGAACTCAAGGCCAAGTACCTGCCGAACATGTACGCCGGCACCTGGGCGGGCTCCATGTGCCTGACCGAGCCGCACGCCGGCACCGACCTGGGTATGATCCGCACCAAGGCCGAACCGCAGGCCGACGGCAGCTTCAAGATTTCCGGCACCAAGATCTTCATCACCGGCGGCGAGCACGACCTCACCGAGAACATCATCCACCTGGTGCTGGCCAAGCTGCCTGACGCGCCGGCGGGCTCCAAGGGCATCTCGCTGTTCCTGGTTCCCAAGGTGCTGGTCAATGAGGATGGCTCCCTGGCCGAGCGCAACGCCGTCTCCTGTGGCTCCATCGAGCACAAGATGGGCATCAAGGCCTCCGCCACCTGCGTGATGAACTTCGACGGTGCCACCGGCTGGATCGTCGATGCGCCGAACAAGGGCCTGGCCGCCATGTTCACCATGATGAACTACGAGCGCCTGGGTGTCGGTATCCAGGGCCTGGCCACCGGCGAGCGCTCCTACCAGAGCGCCGTGGAATACGCCCGCGAGCGTATCCAGAGCCGCGCGCCCACCGGCCCGGTTGCCCAGGACAAGGCTGCCGACCCGATCATCGTGCACCCGGATGTGCGTCGCATGCTGCTGACCATGAAGGCGCTGAACGAGGGTGGCCGTGCCTTCTCCAGCTACGTCGCCATGCAACTGGACACTGCCAAGTACAGCCAGGAGCCGAGCACCCGCAAGCGCGCCGAGGAACTGGTCGCCCTGCTGACCCCGGTGGCCAAGGCCTTCCTCACTGACATGGGCCTGGAAACCACTATCCACGGCCAGCAGATTTTCGGCGGTCACGGCTTCATCCGCGAGTGGGGCCAGGAACAACTGGTGCGCGACTGCCGCATCACCCAGATCTACGAAGGCACCAACGGCATCCAGGCGCTGGACCTGATGGGCCGCAAGATCGTCGGCAGCGGCGGCGCCTACGCCAGGCTGTTCACCGATGAAATCCGCGCCTTCACCGCCTCGGCGTCGGCCGAGCTGGCCGAGTTCACCGGCCCGCTGAACGCCGCCGTGGACAACCTGGACGAGCTGACCGCCTGGGTTCTGGACCGCGCCAAGGGCAACCCGAACGAGATCGGCGCCGCCTCGGTCGAGTACCTGCACGCCTTCGGCTATACGGCCTACGCCTACATGTGGGCCCTGATGGCGCGCGCTGCGCTGGGCAAGGAAGGCCAGGACGAGTTCTACGCCAGCAAGCTGGGGACCGCGCGTTTCTACTTTGCCCGCCTGCTGCCGCGCATCCACTCCCTGAGCGCTTCGGTGAAAGCTGGCAGCGAGTCGCTGTACCTGCTGGATGCCGCGCAGTTCTGAGTCTGGCTGCAAATGCTGTATGAAAAAGCCCCGCATTTGCGGGGCTTTTTCTTTGCGGTTATTTCCTTTCCGAACACTGCTATTACGAATCTTTGTAAGCCAAGGCTTACACGGAGTGGTGGTGATCGGCGTCTATCTGGAAGTCCCTTACAGCGTTAATCTTCTCCTCAGTCAGGACATTGCGCAGGAAGCGCCAAAGACAATACGGAAACTAGGGATTCCACCACGGATGGTGGCAAGCACGGACGTCAGGATATCGGTCTGCAAAACCCCGCCTCGCAAGGGCGGGGTTTTTTCTTGCCTGCGATCTACCCTCCGCCGCGCTGCAGCGGCCTGTGCAACTTTGTTTGCGCTTGTTCTCAGATGGCGCCATCGAGCAGCGAACGCAGCAGTTCCACGGTTGGCTGCTGACGCTGCGCATCGCGATACACCAGTCCTACGCTCAAAGGAATGCGCGGTTCGCTGATTGGTTTCCAGAGAAGGTTCCGGTGTGTATGAGTCTGCCGCGCGCGCCCCGGCAGTACCGTAGCGAAGCGACTATGCGGCAGGCTGTCGAGAATTCCGCTCATGTGATTGAGCTCTGCCTGCACTCGCGGCCGCCGCCCTATCGTGGCCAACTGCTCCTGCCAGATCTGTCGGGCGCGGAACTCTTCGCCGAGCAGCAGCATCGGCAGTTCCGCGGCCTGCGCCAGCGATACCTTCTTGAATTCGCGTAGCGGGTGGTCCTCGGGGATCACCAGTTGCAGTTCGTCCGGGTACAGCTCCACGCCACGCAATGCGGGCTGACGCGGTGGCAGGAAGCCGATGCCGATATCCAGCTTGCCCGACATCAGACGCCGTTCGATTTCCACGCCGGATAGCTCATAGATGCGCACCTGTACATGTGGCTGGGCAGCGTGCAGACGCTCCACGAGGTGTGGCACCAGGTTTGCGTTGACTGTTTGCAGCACGCCGATCGCCAGGCTGTGCGCACTCTGCCCGCGAAAGCCGCGCAAGGCTTCCCGTGCGCGTTCCATGCCTTCGAGCAGCGGCACGGCGTGGTTGTACAGCGTGTGCGCCGCGACGGTCGGCACCAGGCGCTTGCCGCTGCGCTGGAAGAGCGCCACGTCGAGATTCTGCTCCAGTTGGCGGATCTGCTGCGACAGCGCCGGCTGGGAAATGGCCAGGCGCTCGCCGGCACGGCCGACATGGCCTTCCTCGTAGAGCGCGACGAAATAGCGTAGTTGGCGGAAATCCATAAGTCTGGCTTATCAATGAAACTGGAAAATCGAAATGGATAGTCACCTATCCAAGCCTCTACTCTAGCGCTTGTCCGCTGTCTCAGATGGGTAGACAAAGGTGGAAAGCATCGTCATCCAGGGCGTTTTCATAGGAAAAGTCGAAGAGAGCTGGGGAGGTCTGGTCAGCGATATCGACAAGCTTGAAACGCATCAGGAGGTCTGGCTGGGAGCCGAAGGGCTGCCCGGCGACGAACAGGCCGCCCAGCGCCGTCGCGACGGCCTGGATCGCGCACTGCACCACTACCCGGCCGAACACTACCGCCACTGGCGCAAGCAGCATCCGCAGACGCGCTGGCGACAGCCGGCGTTCGGCGAGAACCTGTCGACGTATGGGCTCTGCGAAGCCGACGTATGTATAGGTGACCTGTTCCGCTGGGGAGATGCGCTGATCGAGGTCAGCCAGCCGCGTTCGCCAAGCTACCGTCTGGCCCGCCGCTGGAATCTGCCAGAGCTACCGCTGGAATTGCAGGAGCAGGGCCGCTGCGGCTGGTTCTACCGCGTTCGCCGCTCCGGCATGGTCTGTGCCGACGCACCGCTGGAACTGGTGCAGCGCCACTACCCGCAGCTTTCTGTAGCGAGCCTGCTGGGCTGGTATTTCGGCCAACCCCTGGAGCGCACCGGGCTGCGCCTGATGATGGCTTGCGATGCGCTCTCGCTGCGCTGGCGCAAGACGGCCGCGCAACGCCTGACCAGTGGCGTGGTTGAAGACTGGACGGCCCGCCTGTCGGGCCCCGAATGCCTGAAGCAGGGCGGCCTTGACCTCTGAGTCGGCACTGCTTCTCAACCGTCCTCGCGCCCGCCTCCGGACATCGTCTTGGTCCTGTGGGGCGGCTTTTATTCTCGATGCCGGGCCCGATTACGGCCCGGCGGCCCTTCATCCCGCTGTAACAACCCGTTCCTAACCTTCCGCGCATATCTTTCATTGGCAATCCGAGCCGTCCGATGGATGGCCGTGCGGAAGGAACCCCACCATGAGCGAACGATTCCAGGAATTCCATGATCGGCTGGCCGCCTTCGACGACCGGTCGATCAACCCCTCCGGCAACGTGCCGATGAACGAACTGATCGACGCATCACGTCGCCGCCTGCTGAAGAAAAGTCTGGTGCTGGGCGCGCTGGCCTTTCTCGGTGGCGGCCTGTACGCCCCGCGCCGCCTCTACGCCGCCGACGCGCCGACGCATTCGGCCCTGCTGGGGTTCGTGGGGGTTCCGGTGCAGCAGGATCCGCAGTTCGATGAAGTGGTAGTCGCCAAGGGTTACACCGCGCGCCCATTCTTCTCCTGGGGCGACCCCGTGGTCGCCGGCTCGCCAGCCTGGAAAGGAGATGCCAGCGAAGACTGGAAGGCGCAGGAACTGCAGGCTGGCGACAATCATGACGGCATGCACTATTTCCCATTCCCGGAGGCGCCGGACAGCCACGGCCTGCTGGTGATCAACCACGAGTACATCAACCCGACCCTGCACACCAAAGGCCAGACCTTCGAGGATCGCCCGGATGGCACTCGTGGTCGACCCGAGGGCGAAGTGCGCAAGGAGATCGCTGCCCACGGCTTGAGCGTCATCGAAGTGAAGAAGGATGCCAGCGGCCATTGGCAGCGCGTCGAAGGCTCCAGCTACAACCGGCGTATCACCGGCAGCTCGCCGCTGGACCTTTCCGGGCCGCTGGCGGGGCATGAGCTTCTGCGCACCGCCAGCGATCCCGACGCGAAACAGGTACTGGGAACCCTGAACAACTGCTCGATGGGCGTCACGCCCTGGGGCACCTATCTCGCCTGTGAAGAGAACTGGCACCAGTACTTCGTCAACCGCGACAAGGAAGACTTCGCCAGGCGCACCTCGCACAAGCGGTATGGCTTGTCCAACGGCAAGTTCAGCAACTACTACGCCTGGGAAGCGGTGGACGCTCGCTTCGACGCTACGCCAAAGGCGGACCAGCCCCACGGCGGCCACGTCAACGAGCCGAACCGCTTCGGCTGGATAGTGGAAATCGACCCGTACGATCCCAGCTCCACACCGAAGAAACGTACCGCCGTCGGCCGCTTCTGCCGCGAATGCTCGACTCTCTCGCTGGCCGCGGACAACCGCATGGCCTTCTACTACGGCGATGACACCAAGGGCGAGTACATCTACAAGTTCGTCCCGGCCGGCAAGTACGACCCGGATGACCGCGCCGCCAACCGCGACCTGCTCGACGAAGGCACGCTGTACGTCGCGCAGTTCAGCGACGACGGCAGCGGCCGCTGGCTGCCGCTGGTGCACGGCCAGGATGGTTTGACTGCGGAGAACGGTTTCGCCAGCCAGGCCGAGGTGCTGGTCAATGCCCGCGCCGCCGCCGACAAGCTGGGTGCGACCCCGATGGATCGTCCCGAATGGGTGGCCGTCCAGCCGGGTAGCCGTACCGTGTACGTCAGCCTTACCAACAACGATGCCCGCGGCAAGAAGCAGCCAGTGAACGCCGCCAACCCGCGCAAGGAAAATCTCCACGGACAGATCCTGCGCTGGGACGAGGCCGGTGGCGATCCGGCGGCCACCAGCTTCCAGTGGGAGATCTTCCTGCTGGCCGGTGAGCCGAAGGGTTCCGGTGCGCCGGAAAATCTGGTTGGCACCATCAACGGCGACATCTTCTCCTCGCCGGATGGCCTGTACTTCGACACCGCAGGCCGCCTGTGGATCGAAACCGACTACGACGATGCCGAGCAACCCATGCACGCGATGGGTTGTAACCAGTTGCTCTGTGCCGACCCGCACAGCCGCGAGGTTCGTCGCTTCCTGGTGGGCCCGCGTGGCTGCGAGCTGACCGGCATCACCCAGACGCCGGACGGCAGGACCCTGTGGGTGAATATCCAGCATCCGGGCATCAGTTTCCCCGCCAGCGACGGCAAGAGCATTCCGCGATCGACCACGCTGGTGATCACCAAGGACGATGGCGGCGTGATCGGAACGTAATGGTTCCAGCGGGTCTGGGGTGGGACCGGATGGACGGGCCCCCGCCCGGTGGTCTGGAGTTCGCGGGCTGCAGCGCTGCGCCGGGATTACGCAGGTGATTCGCTCCTGCGCAGGCCCGCCCGGCAGGCTGCAGTAATGCGCTTCGCGTCACCCATCCTGCGGCGGTGTCGATTGCAGCGTGCAGTGTTGCCGGCGATGCGGGCCAACTGTGCGGCTAGAGCTCGACTTCCCCGCCCGCCAGCGCGCACAGTTCGGTGAAGTCGAGAATCTCCGTCTCCCGTCCATCCACTCGCAGCAGGCCGTGCTTCTGCAGACGGGTGAAGCTGCGCGAGACGGTTTCCACCGCCAGGCCCAGGTAGTCGCCGATTTCGTTGCGCGACATGCTCAGGCGAAAGCGCGTCGCGGAGAAGCCGCGCTCGCGGAAGTGTGCGGAGATGTTCAGCAGGAAGGCAGCGATGCGCGAGTCCGAGTTCAGGCGCGAGAGCAGCAGCTTCATCTGCTGATCCTCACGGATCTTGCGGCTCATCATCAGCATGATCTGGTGCGACAGGCCGGGAATCTGGATCGAAAGTTCTTCCAGCTGATTGAAGGGGATCTCGCTGCACAGCGTGCTTTCCAGTGCCTGGGCCGAGACCGGGTAGTTGCCTTCGCCCATGCCGGAGAAGCCGAAGATTTCGGTTGCGAAGTAGAAGCCGGTGATCTTTTCGAGCCCCTGTTCGTTGGTGGTGAAGGTCTTGATCGAACCGGAGCGGACCAGAAAGACACTCTGGAACGGGTCGCCCTGGCGGAACACGAAGTCACCCTTGTGCAGCAGGTGGCCCGGCCGGATGATCGCCTCCAGCTCCTCGACCTTCTCGTCGCTCAGCGTTGGTGGCGCCAGCCGGCAGTTCTTGCAGTACGGTTGCGGTTTGATCATCTGATTCATCCATATCCCCATGCGCCGGCAAATCGTGCGCGCTGCAAAGCGGATCATCGGGCGCATGGCCCCCATGAAACCATAGCAACTGGCAGCGATATGTCACTGCGCCGAATGCGGCGCCGGCTCATGGCGGATGCAAATTTCATCCTTCCTTGACCCTTTCTTCACCGCTTGCGCCGCAATCTGCGCCGCGCGTTCCGGGGGAGCCGGTGCGCATCAGTCACGCACCGGAGAATGCAACGTGAATAAGCTTCCACAGATCACCCTGGCCTTCTGGGTGATGAAAATCTGCGCTACCACCCTGGGGGAAACCGCTGGCGACCTGTTGTCGATGACTCTCGACGTGGGTTATGCGGTCAGCTCGATGATCCTCATCTCCCTGTTCCTCGTAACGCTGCTCGGCCAGCTCGCCAGCAAGCGATACAACCCCTGGCTGTATTGGCTGGTGATTCTGTCCACCAGTACCGCCGGCACCACCATGTCGGACTTCATGGATCGTACCCTCGGCCTGGGCTACGCCACCGGTTCGGCGATACTGGTGAGCATTCTGATCGCGATCTTCGCGTTGTGGCGCTTGAGTGGCACCTCGCTGTCGGTAGACCGCATCCGCAGCTTTAAGGGCGAGATGTTCTACTGGATGGCGATTCTCTTCTCCAACACCCTCGGCACCGCGCTGGGCGATTTCCTTGCCGATGACTCCGGCCTGGGCTTCGCCGGTGGCGCGTTGCTGATTGGCAGCCTGATCGCTGTGGTCGTCCTGCTGCACTACTTCACCCGTCTCTCGTCGGTGCTGCTGTTCTGGATCGCCTTCGTTCTTACTCGCCCGTTCGGTGCGACCCTGGGCGACGTACTGACCAAGTCCCATGAGAAGGGCGGTCTGGACTTCGGAACCATCGGCTCCTCGGCGATCCTGGCCGGCATCCTGCTGGTACTGGTGGTGGCCGTCAGCGTGCGGCAGAAGCGCAAGTCCGGAACCGGAGCGGCGGTACTTTCGTCCTGACCGATGACGTCGCATCCTGTCGAACAGGATGCGGCGGGCTAGCCTTGTGAAATTTGTTCTGATATTTTTCATGAAAAATAATCAGAACAATTTCACGAGGTGGCTATGTTCCTGCGTTCGACCGAGCCAGTCGGCACCTACTACGCTGGCGCCAACCCTGAGCTGATCCAGCCGCGCGACGCCCTGCGCGAACCGCTGGAGTGCGAGGTCCTGGTGATCGGCGCCGGTTTCAGCGGCCTGCACACGGCGCTGCAACTGGCCGAGAGCGGGCGCCAGGTCTGCATGATCGAAGCCAGCCGGATTGCCTGGGCCGCTTCCGGGCGCAATGGCGGGCAGGCCCTGCCGGGCTGGTCCAGCGACCTGGAGCCGATCGAGGACGACCTGGGCCATGAAGGCGCGCTGCGTCTCTGGCAGGGGATGCTCTGGGCCGCCGCCGAACTGCGCGACCTCCCGCAACGCCACGGCTTCGATTGCGACTACCGCGCCGGCCACCTCTGGACCGCCGTGCTGCCGCGCCGGGTCGGCATGCTTTACGACTGGCAG
This sequence comes from Pseudomonas triclosanedens, assembly GCF_026686735.1. Classification (NCBI taxonomy): domain Bacteria; kingdom Pseudomonadati; phylum Pseudomonadota; class Gammaproteobacteria; order Pseudomonadales; family Pseudomonadaceae; genus Pseudomonas; species Pseudomonas triclosanedens. The sequence continues at coordinate 595,276 of NZ_CP113432.1, forward strand.
GCCGAGGCCAATCGGCGCTGGGGCTACGAAGGGCTGCGTTTCGTTCCCCGCGAGGAACTGCCGGAGTGGATCGCCAGCGAGCGCTACCAGGCTGGTCTGTACGACCCCAACTCCGCACATCTCAACCCGCTCAAGCTCGCCTACGGGCTCGCTGGCGCCATCGAACGCGCGGGCGGTCGCATCTTCGAGCAGACGCGTGCGCTGAGCTTCCGTGAGAGCGGCAGCGGTTACGAGGTCGCCACCGAGCATGGCAGCGTGCGTTGCGCCTCGCTGGTGCTGGCCTGCAACGCCTATATCGACGGGCTGGACCGCGATGTCTCCGAGCGCATCCTGCCGGTGGGCACCTACCAGGTCGCCACCGTGTCCCTGGGCGAGGAACTCGCCCGTTCGCTGCTGCCGAAGAACTGCTGCGTCACCGACAACCAGTTCGTCCTCGACTACTTCCGCCTGACTCCTGACCACCGCCTGCTGTTCGGCGGTGGCTGTACGTACCTGGGCGGCATGCCCAGCGACATCCGCGCCGCTACGCGCCCCTATGTCGAACGGGTGTTCCCGCAGCTCAAGGGGGTGGAATTCGAATATGCCTGGGGCGGCCATATCGATTGCAGCATGCGCCGCACCCCGGACATCGGCCGGCGGGGCGATCTGTACTGGCTGCAGGGATATTCCGGCCACGGAGTGCTGCCGAGCCTGGCCGCCGCTCACGCGGTGAGCGAGGCGATGCAGGGGCGCAGCGAGGAGCTTGATCTTTATCAACAGATCCGCAATCCCGGGTTCCCTGGTGGCCAGCGCTTCGCCGCGCCGCTGGAAGCCGTTGGCAAGGCCTGGTATCGAATGCGGGACTTCTTCTGAGATTCGGTCAATGTCTGTGTGCGCTCGCTCATACTGCGTCGGGAACCTCCGCAAGTGGCTCGCCTGCCCAAGGGTCAGCTACGCGTTTGCGGATACTTTCGCCTTGTATGAGCTGCGCTCTACGAGACCCTGAACCGACTCAAGCACCGGACTTCGCCATGACCCAGACGGCCGCAAACGAACACCTCGCCACGTTGATCCGTGACCTGCGCAAGCACAAGAACCTCACCTTGGGCGCTCTCGCCGAGCAGATCGGCCGCTCGGTGGGTTTCCTGTCGCAGGTCGAGCGCGGCCTGTCGCAGCCTACCGTCGCCGATCTCACCGCCATCAGCGAAGCGCTGGGCGTACCTACCACCTATTTCTATTCAGGCGAAACCCGGCGTGAACTCGACTGGGTGACCCGCCCGGCCGACCGGCGCACGTTGTACTACGCCGGCGGCGTCACCGACATCCTCGCCTCGCCGAACATGTCCGGCGGCTTCTCCATGCTCGACAGCATCCTCGCTCCCGGCGCCACCAGTGGCGAAGGCCACCTGGATGACAGCTCGGAGCAGGGCGGCTTCGTGCTCGAAGGCGAGCTCACCATCTGGTACCAGGAGCAGACCGTCACGCTCCGGGCCAATGACAGTTTCCAGCTGCCGCCGCACAGCCAGTTCCGTTACGGCAACCTCACCGACCAACCGACAAGGGTGCTGTGGATCTTCACGTGATTTCCCAAGCCAGCCCGCGAGGGGTGGCTTGGGAAAACGATCCGGCCGCCCCCGCACAAAGGCCCTAGAGAAATCATGAACCGCCCGATGTATCCCGACCTGCTCAGCGAAGTCCGCGCCTTCCGTCAGCAATACCCGGACATCCGTTACGTCGATCTGATCTGCCTGGACATTCCCGGCCACTTCTACGGCAAGCGCTATCCCGTGGACATGCTGGAAAAGGTCGCCGCGGGCAGCCCGCTGAAACTACCGCAGAACTGTGTGCTGCTCGGCGTGCAGGGAGGCCTGCATCCTATCGGCGACTACTGCTTCAACGACGGCGACCCGGATGCGCCGCGCCGTCTGATCCCCGGCTCGCTCAAGCCGGTGCGCTGGGAGAACCAGCCGCTGGGCCAGATGCTGATCAGCTCGGATGGCACCGAGGCGCCCATCGAGTTCGAGCCCCGCGAAGTACTCGCTCGCGTCATGCAGCGTCTGGAGTCCAAGGGCATTCGCCCTGTGGTGGCTTTCGAACTGGAGTTCTACCTGTTCGACAAGAAGCTCGCCGGCGGCCTGCCGCAGTACCCGCGCGACCCGCTGTGCGATGATGAGGACGACCAGCCGAACATGCACATCGAGCGCCTGTCGCGCTTCTCCGACGTGCTCCACGAGATTGTCGAAGCCTCCCGCGAGCAAGGCGTGGACGCCAATGTCATCACCGCGGAAATCGGCCCCGGCCAGTTCGAGATCAACTTCGCCCACTGCGACGACGGCCTGCATGCCGCCGATCAGGCCGCGTTGTTCACTCGCGCCACTCGTGGTGTGGCGCTCAAGCATGGCTATCGGGCCAGCTTCATGAGCAAGCCCTACCTGCATGCGCCAGGCAGCGGCATGCACGTCCATGTCAGCCTGTACGACCGCGATGGCAACAACCTGCTCGATCGCGATAACCAGCAGGCCCTGCGTCACGCCGTGGCCGGCTGTCTTGAGCTGCTGCCGCACTGCATGCCGATCTTCGCCGCCAACCACAACGCGTACCGTCGCTATGGCTCGCGGGTGAACGCAGCGAGCAAGGCCAGTTGGGGCTTCGAGGATCGCGATGCGTGCATCCGTATCCCTGAGTCCGATGGCAAGAACTTGCGCATCGAGCACCGTCTCGCCGGCGCCGACGCCAACCCCTATCTGGTCCTGGCGGCCATCCTCACCGGCATGGAGCATGGCCTGGAGGCGAAGCGCGAGCCCATCGCGCCGCTCAACGAGGACCGTGCCAGCGGTATCGATTTCCCCCGCGACATGCTCGGTGCCGTTGCCGAGATGGAGGACCATCCGGTGGTGAAGGATGGCCTGGGCAGCGAGTTCGTCTTCGTCTACTGCGAGAACAAGCGCCATGACCATCTGGACTTCATGAACGAAGTCAGCGCGCGGGAATACCGCTGGTTCCTTTGAGGCCGACCGGGTGGTGCGGGTCGGCTCGCGAACGGTCCCCACTGTGGGATTCGCTCGGGGCCGGCTCGCTCCTGCGAAGAGTCTGCCGGCGACATGCCGTCGAGCGGTTTGCGCTCCATCCGTGGGCGACTGTTCGGATGTCGGAACCGAAGCAAGCCGCAGGATAGGTATCGAAGCGCACCCATCCTGCGATCCCGCCGAAACAGTCGCTCCCGCGCTGGCGGGGCAGATTCTCTGAACCTGGCCTTCGCGCCAGTGGTCCATCCATGCACAAGGCAATCTCTCAAGGAGCCACCGCATGGACCTCATCCGCATCCTCATCGCCATCCTTCTTCCGCCGCTGGGAGTGTTCCTCCAGGTTGGCTTCGGCGGCGCGTTCTGGCTCAACATCCTGTTAACCCTGCTGGGCTATATCCCCGGCATCGTCCACGCGGTGTACATCATCGCCAAGCGTTAGAGAGTGCGGCTGCCCTCCCAGAAGTGCTCAGCCAGCAGGCGCAGTTCGGCGGCCAGCTCCGCCATGCGTGCTGCGCTGCGCTGGCAGGTGTCGGCGTTCTCCGCATTGCTGTCGGCGGAGCCGCGAATGGCCTGCAGGCTGCGCTGAACTTCCTCGCTGGCTACACCCTGCTGCTCGATGGCAGTGGCGATTTCCAGGCTCATGCGTTGGATCGACGACATCTGTTCGCTGATGCGCTCCAGTGTCCCGGCGGCGTGGCCAGCCTGATCCAGGCTGGCCAGCGCCTGCTCGCAGCAGAGCCAGAGGGCTCGCACGGAGTCCTCGGCGCCCCGTTGCAGGTTGCCGATCAGCCCCTGGATATCCCGGGCCGAGTCTTCGGTTCGCGACGCGAGGGCACGTACCTCGTCGGCAACCACGGCGAAGCCGCGTCCACTCTCGCCAGCACGGGCGGCTTCGATAGCCGCGTTGAGCGCCAGCAGGTTGGTCTGCCCGGCGACGTCGCGAATCACCTCCAGCATTCGTGAGATCGCCTCGCTGTGCTCCTGCTGCTGTTCCACGGCGGCACAGGCCTGGCGGACGCCGGACTCCAGCTTGGCGAGCTGGCCACGGGTGTTGCGCACATCATCGTGGCCGGACTGCGTGATGCGGTCGCTGCACTGTGCGGCTACCGCACTGTGCTGTGCGTGACGCGCCACTTCCTGGACGCTCTGCGCCAGTTCGTGCATGGCATTGGCCACCTGCTCGGTTTCGCGTTGCTGCAACTGCGTGGCGGCGCTACCACCGGCCATCGCGTCCGCCAGCGCGGAGGAGTGTTCGGCCAGTTGTTGCGAGGCGTCGGCCATGCGCCCGACCACCGCGGCGGTTTCCGCCTCCAGCATGCGCAGGGCGAAGTCCACTTCGCCGAACTCATCGTCGCGCCCCGAGTACAGACGCTGGCTCAGTGGGTTGTCGGCGATACGCCTGGCTCGCGCCAGCAATGCTCCGAATGGTCGCAGACGCAGTGTCAGCCAACCTCCGGCCAGGCCCAGCGAGAGCAGGAAGCCGAATAGAGCCAGGCCCGGCGCTGCAAACGCCAGCGAGGCGCCGACACCCTGTGCCACCCCCATGCCGATCAGCAGTCGTGCCTGCAATGGCAGGCGCGGCCGAGCCAGCCGCGCACCTTCGCGCAGGTGCGCATACAGTTCTTCGGCAGCTTGTATCTGCGCGGCGCTGGCGCGTGTGCGCACCGATTGATATTCCACCACCTTGCCATTACGCCGTATCGGTGTGACGAAGGCGCTG